>JAMLJD010000072.1 GCA_023953775.1 Rhizobiaceae bacterium
GCCGGCGGAATCGGTCCATGACAGGCCTTCCGAGCCGGTGAAGGGGCGGACGTCGGAGACGCCGCCATCCTTGTATTTCTGCAGCCGCACGCCCTTGCCGCGCGGCATTTCGGGGATGCGGTCGGTGTCCTTCGCGCCCTCGCCCGCGAAGCGGAAGATGGCGAGCTTGCGGTTTTCGCCGACCACCGCGAGATGGTCCGCGCCGTCCGGCATCGGCAGGCAGAGCTTGGCCTCGTCGGGCGCCTTCACGTTCATCACCTGCTTGCCCTTGCGGGTGTTGGCGACGACCTCGGCCTCCGGCACGATGAAGCCGTTGCCCGACCACGAGACGAGCAGCAGCTTGCGCGCGGGATCGTGCGCGAAGGCGGTGAGGATCGCCTGGTCGTTGTCCATGTCGACCATGATGCGGATCGGCTCGCCATGGCCGCGCCCGCCGGGCAGCCGGTCGGCGCCGATGGTGTAGAACTTGCCGCCGGTGGTGAAGACCAGGATCTTGTCGGTGGTCTGGGCGTGGAAGGCGAGCTTGAGCGCGTCGCCCTCCTTGAAGGCGAGCGTGGAGAAGTCGGCCAGATGGCCCTTCATGGCGCGCAGCCAGCCCTTTTCCGAGACGACGACCGTGACCGGCTCCTTCTCGACCATGGCGTGGTGGATGTCACCGAGATCGTGCTCGGGCGCGGCGTCGAAGGTGGTGCGGCGGGCGCCGAGCTCCGGGTTGGCCTCGGGCGAGAACTTGTCGCGGGTCTTCTCGACCTGCCAGCGGATCGTCTTCCATTGCAGCGCGTCGGAGCCGAGCAGCGCCTCGATCTGCTTCTTCTCGGCCGTGAGGGTGTCGAACTCCTTGCGGATCTCGAATTCCTCGAGCTTGCGCAGCGCCCGCAGGCGCATGTTGAGGATCGATTCGGCCTGCAGGTCGGTCAGGTCCCAGCGCGCCATCATGACGGGCTTGGGCTCGTCCTCCTCGCGGATGATGCGGATGACCTCGTCGATGTTGAGATAGGCGATCAGATAGCCGCCGAGGATCTCCAGCCGGCGCTCGATCTCGCCGAGACGGTGGCGCGAGCGGCGCACCAGCACGTCCTTGCGGTGGTCGAGCCATTCGCGCAGCACCTGGGCGAGCGACAGCACGCCGGGCACCTTGCCGCGCGACAGCACGTTCATGTTGAGCGGAAAGCGCACCTCGAGGTCGGTGAGCTTGAACAGCGATTCCATCAGCAGGCCGGGGTCGACCGCGCGGCTCTTGGGGACGAGCACGAGGCGGATGTCCTCGGCACTCTCGTCGCGGACATCCTCGAGCAGCGGCAGGCGGCGGGCAATGAGAAGCTCGGCGATCTTCTCGATCAGCCGCGCCTTCTGGACGCCGTAGGGGATCTCGGTGACGACGGCGTGCCAGGTGCCCCTGCCCTGGTCTTCCTGGCTCCAGCGGGCGCGCAGGCGGAAGGCGCCGCGGCCGGTCTCGTAGGCCTCGCGGATCGTCGCGCGGTCGTCGACGACGATGCCGCCGGTCGGGAAGTCCGGCCCCTCGACATGGGCCATCAGGTCGGCGACGGAGGCTTCGGGATGGTCGATCAGGTGGATCGCGGCGTTGCACAGCTCGAAGGCGTTGTGCGGCGGGATCGAGGTCGCCATGCCGACGGCGATGCCAGACGAACCGTTGGCGAGCAGGTTGGGGAAGGCGCCGGGCAGGACGACGGGCTCCTCGTCCTCCTCGTTGTAGGTGGGGCGGAAATCGACCGCGTCCTCGGTGATGCCTTCCAGCAGGTCGGCGGCCGCCTCGGTCATGCGCGCCTCGGTGTAGCGCATGGCGGCGGCGTTATCGCCGTCGATATTGCCGAAATTGCCCTGGCCGTCGACGAGCGGATAGCGCACCGAGAAGGACTGCGCGAGGCGCACCAGCGCGTCGTAGATCGACTGGTCGCCATGGGGATGGAACTTGCCCATCACCTCGCCGACGATGGAGGCGCATTTGGCGAAGCGCTGGTCGGGCACCAGCCGCATCAGGCGCATGGCGTGCACGATGCGGCGATGGACCGGCTTCAGCCCGTCGCGCACGTCGGGCAGCGCGCGGTGCATGATGGTCGACAGCGCGTAGGCGAGATAGCGCTCTTCCAGCGCCTTCTTCAGGTCGACGGGCTCGATGTGGTCGTCGTCAGGCCCGCCCGGCGGTATCAGGTCTTTTCCCATGCGAACGGGTTAGCGAACCGGGTGATTCGCGGCAAGAGCGGCGGATGCCGGGCGGAATATCCGCGCGCGTCATCAAACCGTCCAGTTGTGGCGGGACAGATAAGCCGCTAATCCATGCCCTCGGGGAAGGGCGAAACAAGGGAACACGCGATGACGACGACACGGGCAACGACTGGACTACTCGCCACGGCAGCCGCCATTCTGATGCTTTCGGCCGCACCGTCGGCCGCGCAGGACGCCGAGGCCGTCGCGGAACGGCTGAAGGCGCGGCTCGTCGAACAGGGCAGCAACATCACCTGGGACAGCATCTCCGGCGCCGGCTCGCAGATCGTGCTCGTCGGCGTGAAGGCCGGCCCTGTGGGCAAGGAACAGCCGATCGGCGACATCACGCTGGACGACGTGTCGGAGGACAGCGACGGCACGTTCCGCATCGGCACGGCCTCGCTGGCCGAATATTCACGCTCGAAGGACGGCACGGACCTCAAGATCACCGGGGTCAGCATGACGGGCGTGACGATGCCGCCGGACGACGCCGACGGACCGCTGGGCGACATGATGCTCTACGAGACCGCAGCGATGGAGACGCTGACCGTCGGCATGGGCGGCAAGCAGGTCTTCACGCTCAACGATCTGGAGCTCGAGGTGGGGCTGCCCGAAGGCGGCAATCCGATGGAATTCTCGGGCTCGGCGGGCGAGTTCTTCGCCGACCTGGCGGCGACGGGCGACCCGAAGACGATCCAGACGACCAAGGCGCTGGGCTACGAGCAGATCACCGGCAGCCTGGCGATCGAGGGGCTGTGGCAGCCGGAGGACGGCAAGTTCGAATTGTCGCAATACGACATCACCGTCAACGATGCCGGAACGCTCGGCATGACGGTCGATGTCGGCGGGCTGACCGCGGAGTTCAACAAGAAGATGCGGGCGATCCAGGCCGAGATGACGGCCAATCCCGACAGCGCGAACCAGAAGCAGGGCGAGATGATGGCGCTGATGAGCACGCTGGAATTCCGCAGCGCCTCGATCGGCTTCGAGGACGACAGCCTGACCGGCAAGCTGATCGACTTCTTCGCCAAGCAGCAGGGCATGGACCGGGCGCAGCTCGTCGCGCAGGCCAAGGTGATGGCGCCCTTTGTGGTGATGCAGCTCGGCTCGCCCGAACTGGCGACGGCCGCCGGCGAGGCGATCGGCAAATTCCTCGACGATCCGCAGAACATCACCATCGACGCGACGCCGGACGCGCCGGTGCCGTTCTCGGCGCTGATGCAGACCGGCATGACCTCGCCGCAGGACCTGCCGAAGCAGCTCAACGTGACGATCACCGCCAACGAATAGGGTCTGTCGAGTATCATCGCACGGGCCGCGCCGCAGCGCGGCCCATGCCGGGCCTTCCTCATTGCGCGCCGGCGCGCTCCAGGACCTGACGGACGAGCGCGACCGTCTCGTCCTCGACCTCCGCAACGCTCACCTGCGCGCCGGCGCCCTCCTCGGCCAGCGCGCGCGCGATGCCGAGGACGGCCCGCGTAACAACGAAAAGGCGCGCCGCGTCCGGAGGCGGGGCACTCCCTCCGAACAGCGCCCCGTCATGCCTCAGGAGCAGTTCGACACCAGTCTGGACCTGGGCGACATGCTCACCACCGTGTCCGGCGCCAATGTGCGCGCGCATGACTTCCCGCCGCACGGATCCATCGTGACGGTGGCGCTCAAACAGTGCGCGGACAAGGGCGCGGATCAGGTCCCCGCCTTGCCGGCCGTCGAGCGCGCTGCGCAGGGCCTCCATGTCGTCGACGAGAATGTTCCGCGCGAGAGCGACCAGAATGGCTTCCTTGTCGGGAAAGTAGCCGTAAAGCGTTCCGACAGAGACACCTGCCCTCTCCGCTATCCGGTTGGTGTTGAAACCCGCCGACCCTTCCTCACGCAAGATGCGAGCAGCCGCTTCCAGAATGAAGGACACCTTCTCCCGCGACCGCGCTTGCGATGGGCTGCGGCGCTTGTTTTTCCTGGCTTTTTCGGTTCCTGCCATGGCCTGCCCGTAATCCCCGAAACGCGAGTACAAAAACACGAATATTGCTCGTATTTTGAAGTCGTCCTCATCCGAACGCAAGCGGCGGAGCATAAGATTGAGAACCGTTATCGTCTCCCTGGCGGTCCTGGCCGCGCTCATGCTGGCCCCGACGCAACCCCTCCGCGTCGCAACAGGTCTTACCGCACATCTGCTGTGCTCGGAGAGGTTCATAGCCGGCCGCGATCCCGATCGGGTCTACGACGACTATGTCGCGCCGACGATCGGCCGGATCGCTTCAACGCTGACCGCATATGCCGTCGACGAAGAGGACAAGGAGGTGCGCGTCGGACTTGCCGGAGCATTTCGAAGCCGCGCAGTATTCGCGGAGGGACGAGGCTGCACCCTGATCCATGGCGCCAATCCCCCCGAGGCAGCCCGCCATGCCGACCTGGCGGACGGCGATTCAGGCTTTCTGTCCCAGGTTCCGCAAGAGCCGGTGGTGCCGCGAAACCCCGGGATCGCGGCGGCGCTGGACATCGCGTTCGCCGAGGAGCCCGGCGCGCCGCGCAAGGGCCGACGCGCTATCGTCATCGTCCAGGACGACAAAATCATCGCCGAGCGCTATGCGCCCGGCACGACACCCGAGACCCCGTTGCTGAGCTGGTCGGTCGCCAAATCGGTCACGAACGCCCTTGTCGGCGTTCTGGTCCAGCAGGGACGCCTCGATCCCCGGATGCCGGCGCCGGTCGCTGCTTGGAGCAGCGAAGGCGATCCGCGACGAACGATCACGATAGACCAGTTGCTTCGCCAGACCAGCGGCCAACCATTCGGTTCGGACAACAGCGGCTTCGACCGGGCAACGGAGATGCTGTTCAAAGAGAGCGACATGGCCGCCTTTGCCGCCGATGCCGAATTTTCCGGTGCTCCAGGCAAACAGTGGTCTTACACGGACGGCAATTACGCCATCCTCTCGGGAATCATCCGCGATACGATCGGCGGCAACGTCGAGACCATCGCGCGGTTCTCGCATGACATGCTCTTTGGACCGATCGGAATGGTCCACGTGACCCAGGAATTCGACGAATCGGGATCGCCGATGGGCGCAACCCATGTCTATGCCAGCGCGCGCGACTGGGCGCGGTTCGGATTGCTTTACCTGAACGGCGGACGTGCAGGCGACAAGCGGATACTTCCGGCAGGCTGGACCGAATACTCCGCCAGGCCGACGCCGGTCGCCGATGCGGGCTATGGCGCCGGCTTCTGGACAAACGCAGGCGACAGCGAAGGCGCGGCCCTCCGGCGCGGCTGGGGGATGCCGCCGGGTTCCTATTTCGCCAGCGGTCACTCCGGCCAGACGATCCTCATCGCACCCGCGGAAAAGCTGGTGGTCGTGAGTTTCGGATTCAGCCTGGAAGAGGACCGTATCTCGACCGAACGCGCGGCCAGGCTCACCAACGCAATTCTAAAGGCGCTGAAGCGGGAGATGTGACGACCATGCCCGTGTCGCAGCGAGCCTCGCGACACACAGGTCGATGATGATCAGCGCGCCGCGCATCAGGTCGTCGAAGGCGAGCGTGCGCGGGTTCTCGGGCTCGGCCTCGCGCAGCGGAGGCACGTGGACGAAACCGGACATTGAGGGCGCAAGGCCGTCGCAGGCATGGGCGCGCGACAGCGTGAAGACGGTGTTGCACAGATAGCCGCCGGCATCGTCCGACCATTCGACCGGCAGGCCCGCGCCGGCGAGCGCGGCGTGGATGTCGCCGAGCGGCAGCGAGGAGGGATAGGTTTCCTCGCCGTCGCAGACGCGCCTCGACACCGGCAGCGCGCCCGAATTGTCGGGCCGGGCGTCGCGGTGCGAATTGCGCGCCGTGCGCTCAAGCCTAAAGCCGGAGCACTCGCGCGCGAGGCCGAAATGGATCGCGATGTCGGGCGAGAAGGACCGGCCGATTTCCGAGAGGCGGCCGGAGATCGTCGCGTAGTCGACGTCGAGCAGCTCGGCCCGGAACGTACCGACGCCGTCCAATGGCGGCGGCGCCTCCCGCAGGGCGCGGACCAGCTTTTCCGTTGGATTGACCGGGGCGCCCGGGAAGACGCCGAAACCGGTGACGAGCAGGCGCGGCAGTTTACCAAACTGTATTCGCAATTTTCGCTGCCTCACAGCGCCTCCGCAATGCCGCGAGGTCAACGGCATTTCGGCCCAAGACTCGTGAAGAATGACGACCAAGCACGCCTACGGGCTAATAGCGAGCTGACCTGGACCAGCTTTCGCCCGCAGTCACCATAATTCCGTCAGACTGGTACCCGTCCTTCTTGAAGTCTTCTCTTAGTGGCTTGCAGGCCTCCCTTGCGGCTGACCATTGCGCTTCATCCAACAACCCGCGAATTTTTGGGTGAAACGTCACCGCTACATCGGCCCTGGCGCGTTCTAATTCCAGCACGCTATCGTCACCAATCGATGCAAAAGCTAGAGCTGGTTCGAAGTAGTACCTCCATTCTTCAGCAGGGCCTGGCAATTTGAGAGGCTCGACGGAAATTGGTTCCGGATCTTGCCAATAAAACTCCAGAATTCCAGATTTGAAAAAGGCGAATGACCCTATGTGAAGTGAGCAGGGAACTTGATCAACCTCAACAATCCGCTCGGCTTGTTTCTTGGCCTTTAACTTATCATCATAAGAAGGAACTGAAGATCGCCCCTTAGATTCAAATGCACACCACTGCCCGGTATTGTTCTGTCCTATCAAATCGGGACGCGATCTACCATATAATTTTGTATTTATTTGTGATTTGAATACGTCGAGATGCAATAGCCAAGGCGTATTAAGCAACTTTTCCGAGAACAACTTGCACAGTGTCATCCCTAAGAAATAGCTGACCATGCCCTTCTCAGTGGGATCCAGCGAGTCGAACCCCGTAGTTCGATGGAGATTTCCATGCCAGTCCTGCTCCACCGCCATCCGTATCAACGAAAGGCGGAAAATCGCCTCGTGAAAAGAGGATGATCCATGCTGGAACACGTGGTAGATACTTGGACGACCTATCGTAATCGCAGCCCATAGCAAATCATCCCAATTTATCTGGAGTGTCCCAGATGATTTCAGGCTGTAAGAAATAGGAAACGACTGGCATTGATAATCCACACGTAGCGTCATCTGCAAACCTCGCCATCAGGACCTGGTGCTTCGCGTCAGCAGCGAGAATGTTGGCGAAGACCTTGAAGCCGAATTCGCGGAAATGCTCCAGAGACGTCCCGGTATCCGATCGGGTTGCGCAGGTCCGGCTTCATCGGAGCCGCATTTGCGCATCGCGTCGCCGGCAGGGCGATGCGCAGCGTCCGCGGTCACCGGCTTGCCGTCGGCGAAGCGCTCGAAGACGCCGCGCAGACGGCTCCATGGTCTGGAACACGTCTTCCTGCTCGACGAAGTCATCTCGAGGTCGACAGAACTCGCCCGCAGCCGGTCGGCGCGGGTCCTCGTCGCGAAGCAGGCGCGATCTGGAAATAGCGGTCGAAGCCCGACACCATGATGAGCTGCTTGTAGATCTGCGGCGCCTGCGGCAGCGCGTAGAACTTGGCCCGGATAACGCGCGACGGCACGAGGAAGTCGCGCGCGCCCTCGGGCGACGATGCTGCAGTGAGGATCGGCGTCGAATATTCGGTGAAGCCGGTATCGGCCATGCACCGCGCATGTCGGCGATGATCTTCTCGTGCGCTGCACGAGATTGCAGTAAAGGCCTCGCGGCGCAGGTCGAGGAAGCGGTACGGAGGCGGATGTCCTCGACAGTCTGGAGCCATGCCGAAGACTTCTGGCAGCGGCAGTTCCTTCGCCGCCGACAGGACCTCCATGTCGCGCGCGAAGATCTGACCTCGCCGGTCGGCAGGTTGGCGTTGACGGTCTCGGCGGAGCGCGCCTTGACTCGCCGTCGACGTGGATGACCCACTCGCCCTCACCTTCTCGGCGGTCTTGAAGCAGGGCGACCGCCTTATCGGCGACAATCTGCGTGATGCCGTAATGGTCGCGCAGGTCGATGGGGGCGAGCGCAGGCCGTTATGGTCGCGCACGCGATGAACCCAGCCGGACAGCATTGTGGCCCCGACATCGGATTTCCTCAACTGTGCGCAGGTGTGGCTATGGTAGCGGTGCATGGAATTTTTCCCCGGTATGGTGGAGTGCACCGCTGGATTGCCGAAGACGCGCGGCGGCGTGAAATCGCGCGGCAAAGCGCAGGAGGGGGCGGTTTGTCAAGGAGGGGCAAGCGCGATTCTGTCGTAAACTAGCGTCACGCGAATCTCTGCATCGGGGGTAAATATGGCAAGGCATCCGGATATCTTGGAACGACATCGATAAGCTCGAGGTTGATGAAGCGACCAAGAGGCTATTTTGGCATGGAAACGCTGTCGTCATGGAGCAAAGGCTCTATCTTCGCGGATACGAAACTCTTCCCTGCGACTACGGCGCCACCAGTTTCTTGGGTGGTGTATTTCCTTTCGGCTCGGCATTTGGCTGGTGGTAGTTGCCACATACATCTTTGACTGAACGCGAGAAGATGAAGCGGGCGATTGGTATCGCTGCGTCGACCCCGAACTGACGCGCTGCGCGATGCGGCGCGGTTTCGCGTGCACGAGCACAACATGTTCTTACCGAGCGCGGCCTGATCGGACCGAGGCTCAAGGCGCTTGAAGACCGCCGACGGCGCGATGATCGAGGCGCCGTTCCACCAGCCTACGGCATCAACATCAGCCTGGCGGACGTCTACATCAATGCGGGCTGCGTGATCCTCGACACGGCAACGGTGACGACCGGGAAAGACGGCATGATGCTCGGGCCGACGGTGCAGATCTACTGCGCCGAACATCACAAGGACCGCGCTGAGACGGCAGGGGCCGGAAATCGCCAGGCCGGCTGCACCTACTGCGACGTTGATCGGCGGCGGCGCGATCATCCCTCGGTGGTGAGCGGGTGACGGGGCGATCGTGGGCGCGGCGTGGTGAAGAAGGACGTGCTACTCGGCACGACCGTCACGGGAAACCCGGCGATTGTGGTGCGCCAAGTCACGGACTCATAGCATCATCTCTCGGGAACGTGGTCCACCGCTCGATCCGCCGGACGGTTGCGGGTCATAGAGCGCACGTACCGTCGGCGCAGCCAGACCGGGCCTTCGTCCCACCACCAGACCGGATTGGCCAGGAAGCTTTCCCGTCGGTCGAGGGCGGCCAGCAACAAAGCGATCCCGGGAGGCGCTCTGAGGCCGAGGTCGAGACCGGCACCGCGCCTCGACAAAGCGGATGCGGCGGCACGCAAGGAAGATGTCCCGGCCAGCAGCCCCGGCAGGCAGCCCGGCACGTCCTCCGACAGCCTGCTTTCGAGCCAGGCGAGACCTGCCCGGTCGGCACATCTGTCCAGATGGCCATTGGCTGTGACCCGCACGCCCGTCCAGGTCATCTGCGAGATCGTCGTCACCGCGGTACCGGAATGTCTGATCGTGGCGAAGACGACAGTCGCGCCATTCCGCCTCGGGGCGCCACAGGGATCCGGCACGGCGGCGCGACTTGCGCCGCGCCGGGTAGGTCTTCAGGAGATATCCGCGATCAGCCCGCTCTCCCAGAAGCTTCACCCGCCGTCGCGCAGGGCGGGAACCTGCAGCGTCGGGAAATCCGTCCGCCGGTCTGCAGAGGGAGCAAGGCCGAGCTCGATGCGACGATATTCAAGCCCGAGCTCGTCGAGCAGGATCCTGATGGCTCGTGCGAATGGCGATCCGGCGGTGAATTCCAGGAGCGAGCACATCCCCATGCGGCTGCGGGGAGGTTAGCAATGAAAGGCAGGATCGTAAACACGGCCTGGCGAAGGGGCGCCGAGCCGCCGGTACGCGGACGGGAAACGGGCGCACAAAGTGAAGATATGGCTTCCCAGATCCTGACTCATGACGGCGAATGAGCGAAAACGTCACGAAACCGCGTACGACCACGCAGCGCCGAAGGTCGAAATCTACCGAAGCTGCACAAGGTGATCCTCGTCACGACGACTTCACACCGCGCGAATTCGTCGTGCAGGTGCTGAAGGGGAATTCCGGGTGACCGACGACCAGGCCTACCGGATCATGATCACCGCGCACCAGAAGGGCGTCTGCGTCGTCGCCGTCTTCACCACGCCGTTGAGACCAAGGCGCGATGGCGACTGACGCCGGCAAGGCGCAGGGCTTTCCGCTGCTGTTCACTGAGCCGGAGGAATAGGACGCCCGCGCGTCCTATTCCCTGGGTTCGAGCGGCGTCTCGTTGCGTACCGGCGCGGCCTGCATCCGACTTGTCGTAGAACGCCGCCAGGCGGCGCTTCATCTCGGGATTGGCGGCACCCGAATAGCCGGTGAAGGCCTCGTAGGCGAGCTGGTCGTCGATCGCACGGCCAATGACGTTGAGCACGGTCTCCTTGGCGGAGCGGACGGCCCACTGGTCGTTGCGCAGGATCCGGCGGCGACCTTCTCGGCCTCCTCCATCAGCCTTTCATGCGGGACGATGCGCGAGACCATGTTGCAGCGTAGCGCTCGGCATCGATCGCTCGCCGGTGAGCTGCATCTCGAGGGCGATGCCGGCGCCGCAGATGTTGACCACATTCAGCCGCACGATGCCGCCATCGCCATGGTGGAAGCCGCGGCGGACCTCGAAGGAGCTGAAGCGGCACGTTCCGAGGCGATGCGGATGTCGCAGGCGAGCGCGTTTTCAAGGCCGCCGGCGAGCGCCCAGCCGTTCACGGCGGCGACGATCGGCTTGTAGATGCGGTGAAGGTCAGGTGATGCTGCCGAGACCGTCGGCGATCTTGCGGCGCGGCAGCGCGTCGGTACCTTCGGCCCAGTAGGGCAGATGCGACCAGATCGGCGCCGGCGCAGAACGCCTCGTCGCCGGCGACGATCGCGACGTCGAGCGCATCGTCGTCACGGAAATCCCGCCAGATCTCCCACAGCAGCTCGTGCATCTCGCGGTCGATGGCGTTCATCGCCTCCTTACTCGGTTGAAGGTGACGTAGGGCGATCCTGCCGCGTTTTTCGTAAAGCGCCTTCGGCATGCTTATCCTCCTGCCTGGTGCCGGCCCAAGGCTGACCGAATCGCGGCCCGCGTCAAGCGCGGCGCCGCGTCAGCCGCCCTTTCGAACTACTCGCCGAGTTCCCTGGCGAGAAGTTCGAACACCAGCCGCACCCGGCGGCTGGTGCGCACCCTCGCGGTGGGCGGTGAGCCGATCGAACTCCATCGGCTGGAAATCGGGCAGCACACGGCGGACGGACGGCTCGGCATCGCCGACCGCCCTCGGGCACGACGGCGATGCCGGCGCCGGCCTTGCAGAGCTCCCAATGCACGAGGGCTGGCGGTCAGCACGGGGAAATGAACGGGTGAGCGATAGCTCCATGCGGTTGAGACCGTCGCGGAGCATCACGTCGCTGGTGTCGAAGCCGATGAAGGCGGCCCGGGACAGGTTTACCGGCTCATTTGGATCGCCGATCCCGGCGAGGCAGGGCCGGCGGCGAGCGGCGCGGCGGTCGTCGCCGATCTTGCGCGCGACGAGATCCGGCTCGGTGGGGCGGAAGCTGCGTACGGCGATGTCGGCCTCGCGGCGCTTCAGGTCGATCGTGGCGTTGGAGGCCACGACCTCGACCGTGATGCCGGGATGCTCGCGGCGCAGCCGCGCAACGACCGGCGGCAGCAGGTAGGCCGAGTAGATCTCGCTCGCCGTGACGACGATCGAGCCCTCGATCGACTGCGCCTTGCCGGAGGCGGCGAGCGAGACGCGGCCGGCAGCCTCGCCCATGGCGCGCACGTGATCGAGGAGATCGAGACCGGCGGGCGTGAGGACGAGGCTCCGCCCGGCGCGGTCGAACAAAAGCACGCCGAGTTCGTGCTCCAGCGCGTCGACCTGGCGCCCGAGCGTCGGCTGGGTCATGCCGAGCGCCCGCGCGGCGGCGGACAGCGAGCCTTCCTCCGCCGTCACGAGGAACGCCCTCGCCCGGTTCCAGTCGAACTTGATCGCGCGCCAATCCATGCAAAAATGCATATCAAAAGAAGAAAATTCGTCAATTCATGGCGGCGCCACGCATGGATATATCCGCCTCGACCACGAACAGCGCCAGGGAAAGCCGAGGGACCCGACATGAAAGCCGCCGTCTACGACAGATATGGACCAGCCGACGTCCTCCGCGTCGAGGAGGTGGCGCAGCCACCGGTCGGCGACAAGGAGATCCTCGTGCAGATTGTCACGACGACGGTCACGACCGCCGACTGGCGAATGCGGGCGGCCGCCTTTCCCGGCATCCTGGCCATTCCGGGCCGGCTGATCGCCGGCCTGTTGCGGCCCAGACACCGGGTGCTCGGCGGCGAATTCGCCGGCAGGGTGGTGTCGGCCGGGCCGAAGGTGACGCGCTTCAGGCCGGGCGACGCGGTGTTCGGCTTCGCCATGCGCGGGGCGCATGCCGAGTATGTCGCCGTGGCCGAGGACGGGGCGGTCGCCGCGAAGCCCGAAAGTCTGAGCTTCGACGAGGCTGCCGCCGTGCCGTTCGGCGGGCTGTCGGCGCTCGTCTTCCTGCGCGACTTCGCGCGGGTGAAGCCGGGCCAGAAGGTGCTGGTGGCCGGCGCGTCCGGCGGCGTCGGCGTGTGGGCCGTCCAGCTCGCCCGCCATCTGGGCGCCGCGGTCACCGCCGTCGCCAGCACGACGAATATCGCGCTGGTGCGGGAGCTCGGCGCGGAGACGGTGGTCGACTACACGAAAGAGGATTTCACGGCGACGGGCGAGACCTACGACCTGATCATCGATACGGCAGGCACGACGGATTTCGCCACCGCCAGGCGCGCCCTGGCGGCCGATGGCATCTTCCTGCCGCTGGAATTCGGCGGCCGCGAGATGCTGCAGGCGCTGTGGACGCGGATCGCGGGCGGCCCGAAAGTGGTGATCGGCGTTTCCGGCGACAGCCCGGGGGACCTCGAGATGCTGGCCGGTCTGCTCGCATCGGGAACGGTGCGGCCGGTGATCGACAGCCGGTTCCCGCTGGCGGCCATCGCCGACGCGCATCGCCGCGTCGAAGGCCGGCACAAGCGGGGCAGCGTGGTGGTGAGGGTCGCGGGCGACGGCGACTGAGGAGCGCGCACGCATGACGGCTTGTGCTCGATCAAGGCAAGTCGCCGCGCCGGCGGGCAGATTGGATTGTGTCGCCGCCAGGCGATAGAGTGCCCCGCCCGTCCCAACCGAGGAGGCCTGCGTGCGGTTCCTGCGCTTTCTGCTGCTCATCGTCGCGATCGCGGCGGCGGCAGCAGGCTATTACTGGTACACCGAACGGCCGCCGAAGGTCGCCGTCATCGGCCCGACGCGCGGCGACGCGGCGGAGATCGTCTACGCCAACGGCGTCATCGAGCCGCGCAGCTGGGCCAAGGTGACGTCGCTGGTGCGCGAGCGGATCACCTGGACGTGCAATTGCGAGGGCGAGACGGTTCGCGAGGGCGATCCCCTCGCCCGTGTCGACGATTCGGAGGCGCAGGCCGTGCTCGCCGAGCTCAAGGCGCGGCACCAGCTCGCCGCCGACGAGCGCGACCGGGTCGCACTTCTGGTCGAGCGCAACGTCAAGAACCAGAGCGAGCTCGACCGGGCGCAGAGCCAGGTGGCGCAGATCGAGGCGCTGGTCGCCGGCCAGGAGGCGAAGCTCGCCAATTATGCGCTGACGGCGCCCGGCGACGGGGTGGTGCTGCGCCAGGACGCCGAGGTGGGCGAGATCGCGGAGCCGGGCTCGGTGCTGTTCTGGGTCGGGCGGCCGACGCCGCTGGTGGTGATCGCGGAGGTCAATGAAGAGGACATTCCGCGCGTCGAAAAGGGGCAGGAGGCGCTGCTGCGGTCCGACGCGTTCGCGGGCAGGAAGCTCGACGCCACGGTCGACAGCATCACGCCGAAGGGCGATCCGGTGACCAAGACCTACCGCGTGCGCCTCGCCCTGCCGGACGACACGCCGCTGCTGATCGGCATGTCGGTCGACGTCAACATCGTGGTCCGCGTCTCGCAGAACGCACTGCTCTTGCCGACGCTGGCGCTGCAGGGCAGCGACGTGTTCCTAGTCCAGGACGGGACGGCGCGACGCAGGACGCTCGAAACCGGCATACGCGGGACCGAGGCGGTGGAGGTCGTGTCGGGCGTCGGCAAGGACGACCGGGTCATCTCGCCCTTCCCCGATACGCTGGCCGATGGCGACCGCATCGAGATCGAGGCCCGGTAGGGCGGCGATGCGGCTGATCCTCGACATCGCGCTGACGCACATCACCGGACGCGGCCGGCAGACGCTGGTGGCGGTGATCGGCGTGGCGGTGGGCGTCGGCTTCTCGATCGCGATGGCGGCGCTGATGCAGGGCGGCCAGGACGATTTCGTCGAGCAGCTCATCGACACCATGCCGCATGTGCAGATCACCGACGACCAGGGCGCGCCACGCCGCCAGCCCGCCGAGGACGCCTTCGCGGCGGCCGAGATCTCGGGCCTGCGGCCGCCGGACGACCGGCGCGGCATCATCAACCCGACGGCGGCGATCGCGTGGCTCGATGCCTGGGTGCCGGGCCGCCTGTCGGCGAGCCTGAGGACGCAGGCCGTGATCCGCTATGCCGGACGCGAGACCGGCGCGACGATCGCCGGCGTCGAGCCCGAAACCGAGCGCGCGGTGTCTCCGATCGTCGGCGATTTCGTGGCCGGCAGCTTCGGCGCGCTGGCCACGGGCGGCAACAACATCGTCGTCGGCGACCGCATGGCCGACAGACTGGGCGCCCGGCTGGGCGACACGGTGACCGCCGTCTCGTCGACGGGCCTGACGCGCCGGTTCCGCATCGCCGGCCTGTTCCACACCGGCACCACGGCGCGGGACGAGGGCGAGGCCTACATGCTGCTCAAGGACGCTCAGATCCTCGCCGAGCGCGCCAATGCGATCAACGACATCAGGATCAAGCTCGACGATCCCGACGCCGCGCCGCAGGTGGCGCGCAGGATCGGCGCCGAGCTCGGCTACAAGTCGGTCGCATGGCAGGACGCCAATGAAGGCATCATGGAGGCCTTCGTGATCCGCAACGTCATCATGTACACAGTGGTCGCCGCGATCATGCTGGTCGCCGGCTTCGGCATCTTCAACATCGTCTCGACCATCACCCACGAGAAGGCGCGCGACATCGCGATCATGAAGTCGCTCGGCTTCAGCCAGAGCGACATGCAGCGCATGTTCGTGGTCGAGGGCATGGCGATCGGCGCGGCCGGCTCGGCGCTCGGCTGGGCGCTCGGCTTCGCGCTGACTTTCGCGCTCGCGCAGGTGCGCTTCGAACTCGACGCGGGCGGGCAGGAAATCACCAATCTGCCGATCGCCTGGAGCATGCTCCACTACACGATCGCCGCCGGCTTCGCGCTCGGCTCGGCGGCGGTGGCCGGCTACCTGCCGGCGCGGCGGGCGGCGCGGCTCAACCCGGTCGACATCATCCGGGGCGCGACATGACGGCGCTGATCGAGACGGAGGGGCTGACGCGGGTGCTGCCGGAAACGATCCCGGTGACGCTGGTGAAGGACGTGACCCTGTCGATCGGCGAGAAGGAGTTCGTGGCGATCACCGGGCCTTCGGGTTCGGGCAAGTCGTCGCTGCTCTACCTGCTCGGCCTGCTCGACCGGCCGACCGCGGGCCGGCTGACGCTGTCGGGCCGCGACACCGGGCCGATGAGCGAGGCGGAACGGGCGCGCACGCGGCTCGCCACGATCGGGTTCGTGTTTCAGTTCCACTTCCTGCTGCCGGAATTCACCGCGCGCCAGAACGTCGAGATCCCGATGCGCAAGCTCGGAAGGCTGTCGCGCGCCGCGATGCACGAGCGGGCGGGCGAGCTGCTCGGCGCGCTGGGGCTCGGCGAGCACGCGGACAAGCGGCCGGACCAGCTTTCGGGCGGCCAGCGCCAGCGCGTGGCGGTGGCGCGGTCGCTTGCCAACGACCCTCCCCTCGTGCTCGCCGACGAGCCGACGGGAAGCCTCGATTCGAAAAGCTCGCAACAAGTCTTCTCGATCCTGGAATCGCTGGTGAAGGAGCGCGGCAAGACGGTGGTCGCCGTGACCCACGATCTCGACATGGCGGCGCGCATGGGACGGCGCATCCACCTGGTCGACGGCATGCTCGCCGAATTCGACGCCGAACCGGCCTGAGCAGCCCGCGTGCCAACGGTGTGGTCCGCCCCGCCCGGCGAATTGGCGCATGACGAGTGGCGCAAAATCGGCCATAGAGGATCGAATCCTCCCGGCCGCGCCTGATGTCTTCCCTCAAACCGCTCATCCCGCTTCTGATCGCCGCCGGCATCCTGCTCGGCGGCAACGGGCTGCAGGGCACGCTGATCGCCGTGCGCGGGGCGCATGAAGGCTTCTCGCCGGCGATGATCGGCTTCATCGGCACGGCCTATTTCGCCGGTTTCCTGATCGGCTGCGTGTTCATCACCCGGCTGATCCGGGCCGTCGGCCACATCCGCTCCTTCGCGGCACTCGCGGCGACGGCATCGGTCGGGGCGCTGATGCTGGTGCTGACCCTCGACCCGACAATGTGGGCGATCCTGCGGTTCGTCTCGGGCATCTGCTTCGCCGGGCTGTTCACCGTGATGGAAAGCTGGCTCAACTCCGGCGCCTCGAACGACGACCGTGCGCGGGTGCTGGCGCTCTACCGGATGATCGACATCGGCGCGGTGACCGGGATGCAGTTCGTGATCCCGGCGCTCGGCGTCGAGAGCTTCACCGTGTTCGCGGTGATGTCGATGATGATCACCTTCTCGCTGGTGCCGGTGTCGATCGGCGACCGCTCGAACCCGACGCCGCCGGAAGACGTGCGCCTCGACCTCGGCCGCGTCTGGCGGATCTCGCCGCTGGCGGCGAGCGGGTGCCTGGCGATCGGCGTGACCAACAGCGCGTTCCGGACCGTCGGGCCGGTCTATGCCAGCCAGATCGGGCTCTCGGTCACGGAGATCGCCATCTTCGTGAGCATCGGCATCATCGGCGGCGCGCTGATCCAGTATCCGCTCGGCTATCTGTCGGACCGGCGCGACCGGCGGCAGGTGCTCCTGGTGACGACCGGCCTGGCGATGGCGACGGCGCTCGCCATGGTGTTCTTCGCCGGCGACGATCCGGGGCGCAACTTCGTGCTGGTGTTCCTGTTCGGCGCCTTCGCGATGCCGCTGTTCTCGCTGTCGGCCGCGCACGCCAACGACCATGCCGAGCGCAGCGAATTCGTGCTGGTGACGGCCGGCCTGATGCTGTTCTACTCGATCGGCGCGATCGCCGGACCCGTGGCCTCGTCCTGGGCGATGGAGCATTTCGGGCCGCAGGCGCTGTTCGGGTTCAATGCCGCGATCTACGCGATATTCATCCTGGTGACGCTCTACCGCATGCGGGTCCGCCCCGGCGTTCCGGTGGAGGAGCGCGGCCGGTTCGCCGCATTGCTGCGGACTTCGCCGATCTTCGCCCGCCTGGTGGGCCAGAACGGGAACCGCGCGGCGCAGCGGCCCGACACGCCGAGCGAATGAACGGCTTCGACAGCGGTGAATTGGTCAACCGCAGCGTTTCCATCCCCGCCCGAAGGCTCTAAAGAGAACCGATGAACCTGATTACACGCCAAGAAGACCTCGAAGCCGCCCTCTCCGCACTTCGCAAATCCGAATTCGTCACCGTCGACACCGAGTTCATCCGCGAGACCACGTTCTGGCCCGAGCTCTGCCTGATCCAGATGGCCGCGCCGGGCGTGACGGCGCTGGTCGACCCGCTGGCGCCGGGCATCGATCTCGCGCCGTTCTTCGACCTGATGGCCGACGAGACGATCACCAAGGTCTTCCATGCCGCGCGCCAGGACATCGAGATCGTCCACCACCTCGGCGACCTGATCCCGCACCCGGTCTTCGACACGCAGGTGGCGGCCATGGTGTGCGGCTTCGGCGACAGCGTCTCCTACGACCAGCTTGTCCAGAAGATCACCGGCGAGCGGCTCGACAAGTCGTCGCGCTTCACCGACTGGCGCCGCAGGCCGCTGTCGGACAGGCAGCTCGAATACGCGCTGGCGGACGTGACGCATCTGATCGACGTCTATGTGCACCTGAAGCAGGAGCTGGAACGGGAAGACCGGGCGCACTGGCTGACGGAGGAAATGGCCGTGCTGACGGCGCGCGAGACCTATGCGCCGCATCCCGACGATGCATGGAAGCGGCTGAAGCTGAGGGTACGCAAGCCGATCGAGCTGGCGATCCTGCAATCGGTCGCGGCGTGGCGGGAGCGCGAGGCGCGTGAACGCAACGTGCCGCGCGGCCGGGTGATCAAGGACGACGCCATCTACGAGATCGCGCAGCAGCAGCCGCGCGACCAGGAGGCGCTGGGACGGCTTCGCTCGACGCCGCGCGGCTGGGAACGGTCCTCGACGGCGGCGGCGCTGCTCGTGGCGGTAAACCAGGCGCTGGACATTCCCAAGGACGAGCTGCCGCGGCTGCCGAAGCAGCCGTCGCACCCCGAGGGCAGCGGGGCTGCCGCCGAACTGCTCAAGGTGCTCCTGAAGCTCGTCGCGGAGGCCGAAGGCGTGGCGCCGAAGGTACTCGCGAGCGCCGACGACATCGACAAGATCGCAGCCTCCGGCGAGGACGCCGAGGTCGGCGCGCTTGCCGGCTGGCGGCGCGAGGTGTTCGGCGACAAGGCGCTGAAGCTGGTGCGCGGCGAGATCGCGCTGAAGTTCGAGGACCGCAAGATCAGCGTGTTCGAGGTTCCCGAAACCGTAGCCTGAAGCAACCGGCGGCATGGCGGCGGCAACGGCATCGCCGTGGCCGGCCTGTCGCAAAATCAATACATTTCGCAGCCCGAATCGGCCGCGTACCAGGCGCGGATCACCGTGCTGAAATGCCTGTCGATCGACTGGGCTAGCGAAAAGCACAGCTGGCTGGAAGAGCTGCGCGCCATCGTGGACGAGACTGAACAAGCAATGGATTTCGCCAAACCGCTTGCCGTGCTGCGTTCGCCGGAAGGCCTGTCGAGCATCCTGATGCTGGCGACGAACTGGGATACCGGGCTGCGCCGCCCCGGGCTGCCGTCCGCCCTGCCCCCCCGAATGGCTCGGCCAGAGCGGCGCCGAGGCCCCCGCGCAAGAGCCTGCCCGCCCCACGGGATAACCCGGCCGCTATACAAGCGGCACGTCTTGGTGTTGGCTGCCGGAGCGGAATGTGACCAGCCGCACCGCGGCGCAAGGGAGGGCACGATGAAATTCGACCGGGAACTGATTTCCAACGGCAATCCGATGGAGGCCGTGGTCGGCTTCAGCCGCGCCGTCAGGGTCGGGCCGTTCATTTCGATCGGCGGTACCGCGCCCGTCGGGCCGGATGGCAAGACGGTCGGCGTCGGCGACGTGGCCGCACAGACGCGGCAGTGCATCGAGATCATCAAGACGGCGCTCGAACAGGCCGGATCCGGTCTCCGCGACGTCGTGCGCACGCGCGTCATCCTCACGGATATCGAGAACTGGAAGGCCGCGATCGATGTCCGAAAGGAATATTTCAGGGACATCCGCCCGGTCGACACGATCATGGCGATCGACCGGTTCGTGAATCCGGAATGGCTGGTCGAGTTCGAGGCCGATGCCGTGATCGCGGACTGGGGAAACTAGAGCGGTTTATGCCTCTTCGACGACGAGCTTGAGGGTCTTGCCGGAAACCCGGGCGAGATGACCCATGCGGCCTTCGGGGCGCTCACCCATTAAGTCGGCATGCGAACGCGGAATGACGAGCGCGAGCCCGTCCGCGCCGCGATCCTCCCATCTGAGCCGCGGAACGACGCCGGGCATCGACGCCGACAGGAGGTAGACGACACGCAGCAGCGCACCGAGCAGCCGTGCCCGCTCGACATAATGCGGCGTGGCGAGCGCCCGCATCTCGGGCGAGACGGCGTCGTCGAACACGCCCTCGTGGCGGAACAGGTTGGTCAGCGCGATGAAGGCGCGGCCGGGATGGTCGACGCCGATGAACGACGCATGGGCGATGATGTTGAGCGACTGGGTGCCGCGATATTCGGGATGGGCGCGCCAGCCGATGTCGGCGAGCAGGCAGGCGGCGCGGCGGTAGCGCGCCTCCTCCTCTGTCTCCGCGATACCGAAAGCGGCGAGAGAAACGCCCGTCCAGTCGGCGATCTCGCGGGCATGGGTGACGGAGCGGGCCCTGAGCACGGCAAGCTCCTCCGCCGCCGATACCAGCGGGTCGTCGGACTTGGCCTGGTCGGACAGCAGCGAGTAGAGGTAGCCCTCGCGGACACCGAGTGCCGAGACGACGATGCGCGACGGCTTCATCGCCCTGATGATCTCCTGCAGCACGACGGCGCCGTATGGCAGAAGCGCGCGGCGGCTCTTGGAGATGCGCTCGATGCCGATCATCCGGTCGTCGCCGCGGGCGACCTGCTTGAGGAAGTCCGCGGAGCCGGCAACGTCGAGTTCGTAATGGTGCATCACGGAGAGCGGATAGCCCGTCGCCGTCATATGCAGACGCGCCAGGTTTCGCCAGGTGCCGCCGACGCAGTAGAAGGTTCGCCCCTCGCCTGCCTTGAGCCATTCGGCGCGCGCCAGCTCGCGGCGGGCGATCTTCTGCGCCTCCGACAGCGAGTTCTTCGCCATGTCCTGCAGCCGAAGGCCGCCCAGCGGCAGGGTGATGCCCTCGCCGATGTCGCTGTCGCGGATGTCGACCAGTTCGAGGCTGCCACCGCCGAGATCGCCGGCGATGCCGTCCGGCCTGTGGAATCCCGACATGACGCCGAGCGCCGAATAATAGGCTTCCTCGCGGCCGGTGAGCACGCGAATCCTGGTTTCAAGGATCTCCTCGGCACGGTGAATGAAATCCGGTCCGTTCTCCGCCTCGCGGGCGGCGGCCGTGGCGAGCACGTGAAGCTGTTCCGCGCCGGCCTGCTCTGACAACGCACGGAAGCGGCGGAACTCCTCCACCGCCCGGCGCACGCCGTCGGGATCGAGCTTGCCCGTGGTGACGATGCCGCGGCCGAGGCCGGCCAGCATCTTCTCGTTGAACAGCACGGTCGGCGAGCGCGCGACGCCCTCGTAGACGACGAGACGGATCGAGTTCGACCCGATGTCGATGATCGACAGCGGCCGGCGGTCCGGCAGCCGCCCCTGGGAATTGGCAATCATTCGGCTGAGGCCGTCTTCGCTTTCTTGCGGCGGCGGTGCCGCGCGATGCGCCGGGGGGCGTGCGACTTCAACGCGTCGCCACGGCCCGACAGGCTCGGATTGGTCATGAAGTACTCCTGAGCGTTGAACGGTTCCTCTCCGTCCTCGGGTCCGATCCGCCGCGAGGTGCCGTCCGGCAATACTTCGAAGCTCTGCTGGTTGTCCATGATGTTTCCGAGCATGATCTGGCCAAGCACCTGTTCATGCACAGTCCGGTTGGTGATCGGCACGAGCGTCTCGACACGGCGGTCGAGATTGCGCGGCATCAGGTCGGCCGAGCCGATATAGACGAGCGCGTCGTCGGAGGGCAGGCCGGCGCCGTTGCCGAAGCAGTAGATGCGGCTGTGCTCCAGGAAGCGGCCGATGATCGACTTGACGCGGATGTTTTCCGACAGGCCGGGCACCTGCGGCCTCAGGCAGCAGATGCCGCGCACGACGAGATCGATCTCGACGCCGGCCGCGCTTGCCTCGTAGAGCGCGTCGATGATCGCCGGATCGACCAGCGAGTTCATCTTCATCCAGATCTGCGCCGGGCGACCGGCCTTCGCGTGGGCGATCTCCTCGCCGATATGGCCGAGGATGCGGTTGCGCAGCGTGAACGGCGACACCGCGATCTTCATGTCGAAATCGGGTTCGGCATAGCCGGTGATGAAGTTGAAGATCTGCGCCACGTCCATCGCGATGCCGGGATCAGTGGTGAAGTAGGACAGGTCGGTGTAGATGCGCGCTGTGATCGGGTGATAGTTGCCGGTTCCCAGATGCACGTAGTTGCGCAGCCTGCCGTCCTCGCGGCGGACCACCAGCGACATCTTGGCGTGCGTCTTGAGCTCGATGAAGCCGAACACGACCTGCACGCCGGCCCGCTCCAGATCGCGCGCCCAGC
>JAMLJD010000073.1 GCA_023953775.1 Rhizobiaceae bacterium
GATGATTGCGTCATCCTCGGACAACAGCGTCTCGAACAGTCCGGCATTGGCGTCGAAGCAGGAGGAATAGAGGATCGTGTCCTCCATGCCGAGAAAGCCGGATATGCGCGCCTCAAGCTGCTTGTGCTCTTCCTGCGTGCCGCAGATGAAGCGCACGGAGGCCATACCGTAGCCATGGCGGTCGAGCGCGGCCTTGGCCACCTCGCGCAGCGCCTCGGAATCGGCAAGCCCGAGATAGTTGTTGGCGCAGAAATTGAGGACCTTCTCCCCGCCGACCTCGATCTCGGCTGACTGCATCGATGATATGACGCGCTCGGACTTGTAAAGCCCGGCCGTCTCCAGTGCCGCGAGTTCCGTTTCGAGATGCGCGATAAAGCTCGTAGCCATGTTGGTCGCCTGTGGATCATGCGGGACATCCGGCGAGCCATGATCGCCTGTCCAGCGCCGTTAAGAGCCGCCTCGGAATGCTGGTCCCCTCAGCGCACGTCGCCCTTGCCATAATAGGCCTCGATGCGCGACTGGATCAGCTCAAAGCAGATCGACATCACCCAATAGATGAGCGCGGCGGCGATCAACATCTCAAAGACCTGGAAGTCGCGGCGGCCGATGATCTGGGCCGTGCGCGTCAGTTCCCATACGCCCATCACGGAGACGAGAGAGGAGTCCTTCAGCATTGCGATGAACTGGTTTCCGGTCGGCGGCACGATCAGCCGCATCGCCTGCGGAAAGATGATCTTGCGGAAGGTCAATCCGCCCGGCAGGCCAAGCGCCGCGGCCGCGTCACGCTGGCCGTAGGGGACGCCGACGATGCCGGCACGGAAGATCTCGGCCATGTAGGCACCGTAGCAAAGCGACAATGCGATGATGCCGGACGGCACCGCATCGAGCGCGAACTGCCGGCCGAGCGTCGGCAGGCCGAGATAGATCAGGTAGACCTGCAGCAGCAGCGGTGTGCCGCGGAAGAAGGAAATGTAGAAGGTCGCGATTGCATAGGCTGGCCCCGACTTGGACAGGCGCGCGAGCGCGGCGGCCATGGCGAGCATGCAGGCGAAGGCGATCGAGATCAGCGACACGTACAGCGTCGTCACCGCGCCGGTCGTGATGAGGTAGCTGAGATTGGTCGTCCCGTCGTCGGCGGCTTCGAACCATACGCCGAGGTCGCGGTTGAAGCTGTTGACCAGCCAGACGAAGAGCAGAAGCAGTTCGATCCAGACGACGGCGACCTGGATGCTGAACGGCAGGACGCGCAAAACGAGGATGTTGACCAGCACGACACCGGCAAGAAGAACGCCGGTCAGGATGTCGAGGAACACGCTCGGCTCGGTACCCGGTCCGGTCGCCCCGCCGAGAAGCGGCGCCAGCAATCCGCCGGCGCTTGTGTCTGCGAGACCCATCCATGAGAACAGGACTGCCAGGACCGCGAAGATGGCGGCGTCGAGAGGTCGCGGAGTTGCGCGGGACAGCCGGGCCCCCGTGAGGGGGTCCGGCGGTCTTTCGACCTCTATGTCCGGGGCTGACAAACTATTTCACGGTCGTCAGGTCGACGCCGTACCATTTCTCCGAAAGCTTGGTCAGCGTTCCGTCGTCATGCATCGCCTTGACGACCTCAGCGATCTTGGCGTCGAACTCCGGATCGCCCTTGTCGGTGGCGACCGACAGCGGCTCGTAGAATGCCGGATCGCCGACGACCTTCATCGGATAGCCGTTCTTGATCGCTTCCTGGATCGTCGGCAGGGCGGAGAAGACCGCATCGACGCGCACACCCTCGCCGAGACGCAGTTCGTCGAAGGCATTGGTATCAGTCTCGTAGACCTTGATCTCGCCCGGCGTGACCTTGTACTCGAACGCTGGAACATTCTCCGCGTCGATCACCAGATCCTTCTTCAGGTAGGCGTCGTAAGTGCAGCCGCCGCAGCTGCCGATCACCTTGCCGTTGAGTTCGTCGACCGACATCATCTTGGATTCGGTGTGTACGGCGAAGGAGGCCGGCGTGTAGTAGTAGATCGCGGGGAAATCGAGCACCTTGGCGCGCTCGGCGGTCGGCGTCATCGAACCAACCGACATATCCCAGCGCCCGGCCCAGCCGCCGGCGGTGATCACTTCCCAGGCGGGAGTGACGATCTCGAGTTCGGCGCCCATGCGCTTGGCGATTTCCTTGCCGACATCGACGTCGAAACCGTCCATCTCATTGTTGTCGTTCAGGAACGATTGCGGCGGATAAGCCGGATCGCTCGACATGACGAGCTTCTTTTCCGACATCACCTTGTCGAGAACCTCGCCGGCGCTTGCCGGTCCGGCCATCACTGCGATGGCGGCCGCCAGCGCGAGAAATGTGGATTTCCTCATATTGTAACTCCCATTCTTGTTGAGGTTCCCTTTGTCCTTTGTCCGGCTTCAGAAGAACGCCTGAATGCCGGTCTGCGCGCGCCCGAGGATCAGCGCGTGCACGTCATGCGCGCCTTCATAGGTGTTCACCGTCTCGAGGTTCTGCGCATGGCGCATGACATGGTAGCCGATCTGGATGCCGTTGCCGCCATGCATGTCGCGGGCCTGGCGCGCAATGTCGAGCGCCTTGCCGCAATTGTTGCGCTTGACGATCGAGATCATCTCCGGAGCCATCTTGCCCTCGTCCATGAGACGACCGACGCGCAGCGATCCCTGGAGACCGAGCGCGATATCGGTCTGCATGTCCGCAAGCTTCTTCTGATAGAGCTGCATACCCGCCAGTGGCTTGCCGAACTGCTTGCGGTCGAGCCCGTACTGGCGGGCGCGGAACCAGCAGTCTTCCGCAGCACCCATCGCGCCCCAGGAGATGCCGTAGCGAGCCCGGTTCAGACAGCCGAAGGGTCCCTTCAGCCCAGATACGTTGGGAAGCAGCGCATCCTCGCCAACCTCGACATTGTCCATCACAACCTCGCCGGTGATCGAGGCGCGCAGCGACAGCTTGCCGCCGATCTTGGGCGCGGAAAGACCCTTCATGCCCTTTTCGAGCACGAAGCCGCGGATCTGGTTGTCGTGCGCGGGCGATTTCGCCCAGACCACGAACACGTCTGCGATCGGCGCGTTCGAGATCCACATCTTGGAGCCGGAAATCCGGTAGCCACCATCGATCTTGTCGGCGCGCGTCTTCATGCCGCCAGGATCGGAGCCCGCATCCGGCTCGGTGAGGCCGAAGCAACCGATCCACGCGCCCGACGCCAGCTTCGGCAGGTATTTCTTGCGCTGCTCCTGCGAGCCGTAGGCATGGATCGGATACATGACAAGCGACGACTGAACGCTCATCATCGAACGGTAGCCCGAATCCACACGCTCGACTTCCCGCGCAACCAGCCCGTAGGTCACGTAATTCGAGCCGAGGCCGCCATATTCCTCTGGAATGGTGATGCCCAGAAGGCCGGCCTCGCCCATCTCGGCGAATATGGCGGGATCGGTCGATTCGTCCATGTAGGCCTGCTCGACGCGCGGCGCGAGCTTGTCGGCGGCGAACGCCGCGGCGGCGTCGCGGATCATCCGCTCGTCTTCGGAAAGCTGGTCTTCCAGAAGGAACGGGTCGTCCCAGACGAACGTCGCCGTCTTCACATCGCGCGCCGTCGTTTCAATATTCATCGTATCTACCGTTTTCGCTGTTGTTCCCGAGGAACTTACTGCCAAACCCGGCCGGGTTGGAAGGCAAAAACGCCCCTAGCGGCTGCATACCTAGCAAAATTCGGGAACAGCCGAAACGTCGCGCTAACCAATCGGCGAAATGCCGCCGCGCGTTCCCGCGAGCGGTGTTCAACCGTTAACCTCGCCATTGCAGTGTGGCGCCATGGACACCGCCACGCCACCAGACCAGAACGACAAGACCTCGCCAGCCCGCGGCCCGGGAGGGTCAAGACGGCTCGTCACCCTGTTCAGGTTCGCCTATTGGGGTGCGCTCGTCATCATGGCCGGCATGGCCATGGCATCCTTCCTGATGCAACAGAGGATGCTCGATTCCCACAGAAGGGACGTCGAGCTACAAACACTGGCAAGCACGCAAAAGGCGCTCTCGCAACGCGTGGTATTCCTCGCCAATGCCGCGGAAGAGGCAGCCCCGGACCTCAAGGCGCCGCTCCTGCAGTCGTTGCGACTGGCAAATGCCGAGTTCGAAAAGAACTACGACCGCTTCCTGGAGGAGACGGCAGCCGATCCCTATTCGGCCGGCCGCGCTGATCCGGGCAGCATCGACGGCATTCTTTTTGGAAGGCCGTACCACCTCGATCATTTCTCCAACGGGCTCGCCGCCAATGGATGGCGCCTCGTGGCCGCCTTGGAAGCATCGCTCAACCCGGGCAACGCAGATGCGATCTACCCAGCCGGTACCGATCGCGCGCGGCTGGACGATACCGTCGCTTCAGCGACAATGGCTGGATACACCGCGCTGGAAAAAGCAATCTCTGACCGCGCCGCTGTGCGGCTCGATACGCTTCTCACACTTCATCGGCGGTTGTTCTTCGCAACGATCGGCGTCATCGTGCTGATCGCGCTGGTGATTTTCAGACCGATGGCGCAGGTCATCCGGCATCGCACGCAGGAACTGGTCGCGGCCCGCAACTCGATGGCCTACGTCGCCATCCATGACGGCCTGACAGGCCTGCACAATCGCACATTCCTGACCAACCATTTCGAGACCTTGCTCAAAGGCTCGCATCGCCGACACGAAAGGCTGGCGGTCCTGCAGCTCGATCTCGACCGGTTCAAGCAGATCAACGACACCCTCGGGCATGCGGCCGGCGACTTGGTGCTCGTCGAAACCGCGGAGCGGATGCGCTGCGCCTGCCGCGCATCGGATCTTTGCGTGCGGCTCGGCGGAGACGAATTCGTGATGATCCTCAATGCGGCCGGATCGTCCGAGGACATCCAGACGCTTGCCAGACGGATCCTCGACAAGATCAACGAGCCGATCAGCTACGGCGGCGCGACGATCCTCCCGGGCGCCAGCGCCGGTATCGCGGTCTATCCGGTCGATGCCGACAACGCGGCAGACCTGCTCGTCCACGCCGACCTCGCGCTCTACTCGGCGAAGAAACAGGGCGGCGGCTCGTTCACCTTCTTCTCGGACGAGCTCCGTGCCGAGCTCGAGCATCGCAAGCAGCTGGAACGGGACTTGAAGCTGGCGATCCGCGACCGCTCGTTCTCGGTCTATTTCCAGCCGCAGGTATCGCTGCGTGACGGCCGTGTAACAGGCGTCGAGGCCCTGGTGCGATGGATCCATCCCGAGCGCGGCGTCGTCTCGCCGGGCGAATTCATCCCGATCGCGGAGAAGTCGGGCCTGATGGTCCCGATCGGCCGGATCATCATGGAAAAGGCCATCGAGCGCGCGGCGGAATGGGAGGCGGCGGGCATCGACTTCGGCCGCCTAGCGATCAACGTTTCGGGTATCGAGTTGCGCGAGGGCGACTTCGTCACCTTCCTGTTCGACACACTGCGCAAGACCGGCCTTCCAACGGAGCGGCTGTCGCTGGAAATCGTGGAATCGGTGATCCTGGACGACGAAAAGACCGGAATCGCGGCCAAGCTGCGAACGATCCGTGCAGCCGGCGTCCATCTCGAGCTTGACGATTTCGGCACCGGCTACGCCTCGCTCAGCCACGTCAACCCGAACGAGATCGACCGGCTCAAGATCGATCGCCGCTTCGTCCACAACATCAACGCCAATGGCGACAACTCGAAGATCGTCAGGGCGATCACAGAACTGGCGCGCGGCCTCGGCATCTCGATCATCGCCGAAGGCGCGGAGACCGAGGACGAGCTGACCTCGCTGCTCGATATCGGCTGCGAGCAGGTCCAGGGCTATTCGATCGCGTTTCCAATGCCCGAGGACGAGGCACGCGACTGGCTGGCGCAGCGCACGCCGAAGGGCCGGGTTCTCGAGCTGAAGCGCGACGTCGTCGCGTAGGGTCACGACCCGACGCTAAACCCTCAGGGTGAAGCGAATGCCGTCATAGATGGCGGCGTGGATGTTGCGCGATGCCACAGCGTCGCCGATGCGGAACATGTCGAAACGTCCCTCGGTGTTCGGGCCGGGAAAGATGTCGCCGCCACGCACGAGCTTGTCGTAGTCGACCGCGCCGAGATTGCGCGACAGCGGCTTCAGCTCGAAATAGAGGTCGTCCAGCGGTGCGGTACCATGCTCGACGACCACCTGGTCGACGCGCCTTTCCTCGCTCCAGCCGGGTGCAAAATCCGACGTCAGGACCGCGACAAGCGCGTTACCCTCTCGCCTGACGGAGCCGAGCCGCGTGTTGATCGTCACGCGCACGTCCAATTCGTGAAAGGCGCGCATGTAGGGGACATGGTTCATGCCACCCATTTCGGGTGCGAAGAAGCGTTCCGGCGAAACGAGTTCGACCTTCGAGCCCGCGCGGGCGGCGATCTCGGCGGCGCTCATGCCCTGGTGGCCGCCATTGTCGTCAAAGACCAGCATGGTCTCCGCCGGCTTCACCTGACCCGATATGATATCCCAGCTTGAGTGGACGAGTTCGTCCCCGGCGCTCAAGGCCGGGTTTTGCGGTACGCCGCCGGTGGCGATCACGACGGTGTCCGGTTCGCGCGCCGTGACCTCTTCCACGCCGGCGAAGACACCGTAATTGATACGGATGCCGTGCCGTGCCAGTTCCGCCAGGCGCCAGTCGACGATGCCGATCAGCTCTCGCCGGCGCGGGTTGAGCGCCGCAAGCCGCGCCTGACCGCCCGCCTCCGGCGCAGCCTCGAATACGGTCACCGAATGTCCGCGCTCGGCGGCGACCCGGGCCGCCTCCAGCCCGGCCGGCCCTGCCCCGACAACCACGACATGTTTCGACCGGTCGTTCGTCTTCGAAATCACGTGCGGTATCGTGGCCTCGCGGCCGGTCGCTGCATTGTGGATGCAGAGCGCTTCGCCGCCTTCGTAGATGCGGTCGAGGCAGTAGGTCGCCCCGACGCAGGGCCGAATGCGATGCTCTTCGCCGGCCATCACCTTCCTCACGATATGCGGGTCGGCGATGTGCGGGCGGGTCATGCCGACCATGTCGAGCTTGCCTTCGGCGACCGCGTGACGCGCGGTTGCGACATCCGAGATGCGCGCCGCGTGGAAGACAGGAAATCCGGTCTCGGCCCTGACCTCGCCCGCGAAGTCGAGATGCGGCGCCGACCGCATGCCGGTGATGGGGATGACATCGGTCAGGGCCGCGTCGGTCTCGATATGGCCGCGGATAATGTTGAGGAAGTCGACCTTGCCCGACGCGGCGAAGCGCCGTGCAATCTCGACGCCCTCCGCACGCGACAGGCCGCTGTCCCAATCCTCGTCCGCCACCATGCGAATGCCGACGACGAAGTCCGGCCCAACGGCATCGCGCACCGCGTCGACCACCATGTTCGCGAAGCGCATCCGGTTGTCGAGCGTTCCGCCGAACAGGTCGGTACGGCGGTTGGTCGCGGGCGACCAGAACGCGTCCATCAGGTGGCCGTAGGCTTCGAATTCGATCCCGTCGAGGCCGGCGGCCTGCATGCGCTGCGCGGCCGACGCGTAGTCGGCGACGATGCGTTCTATGTCCCAATCCTCGGCCTGTTTGGGAAAGGACCGGTGCGCCGGCTCGCGCACCGGCGAGGCCGACAGGACCGGCAGCCAGTCAGCCTTGTTCCAGCCGGTGCGACGGCCGAGATGGGTGAGCTGGATCATAACCTTGCAGTCGTGCTCGTGGCAGGCCGCCGCGAGTTCGGCGAGCCACGGTACGATCGCGTCGTTCCAGGCATGGAGATTGCCAAAGGCGGCCGGACTGTCGCGCGAGACCAGCGCCGAACCGGCGGTCATCGTCAGCGCGATGCCGCCCTTTGCCTTTTCGGCATGATAAAGGCGATAACGCTCCTTAGGCAGGCCATCCTCGGAATAGGCCGGCTCATGCGCCGTCGACATCAGCCTGTTCTTGAAGGTCAGATGCCTGAGCGAATAGGGCTGGAGAAGTGGATCTCTGGTCATGATCGCTTCCGGACAGTCAGTGAAGCGGAAGCCGGCGATAGCGGCCGGGATTGGCGGGATCGACGAAATGGCTCATCGGCCCGTGGTCGGCGAAGTGCGCCGACCAGCGTTTCATGGCGGCCGGGTCGAGTTCGACGCCGAGGCCGGGCCCCTCAGGAACATCGACCATATCGTCGGCCTGGCGGAACGGTCCGTCGCGAATGACGTCTCCGATCTGCCAGCGGAACAGTGACTGCGATGCCTCGGTGATCCAGGGCGTCGCCGCGACGACGTGCAGGTAGGCGGCGGTCATGATGCCGAGGTCGTTGGAATAGCACCAGAAGCCCTTGCCCATGGCCTCGCAGGCGGCGATGAACTTCAGCGTCTTCGACAGCCCGCCAAGTGCGGCGAAGTTGCAAACGAAATAGTCGGGCGCGCCGAGGGCGACCGCGCGCCTCAGATCCGGCACATGGGTCGAGAAAGGGATGATCGTATGCTGGCGCAGCGCCGCCATCTCCTCGAAGGTCGCGACCGGATCCTCATAGTTGCGGATGTTGAACGGCTCGATTTCGCGCAGCACCCAGCGGGCCGTGGTCAACGACCACTGCATGTTCGAATCGAGCTTGATCTGGGCATCGTCACCGAGCGCCTCACGCAGCATGCGCACGGTCCGGATCTCGAGTTGCGGATCGCCCAGAATGAGCTTGCCCTCGAAGATCGACGCACCGTGCTCGTCGCGCATTCTGAGGCAGTAGTCGACGATCGCCTCCGGCGTCATCTCGCCACCGGCCTCGCCGGATTTCGGGCGGAAGGCGAAATATTCGGAGAACGGAATCTTCTTGCGGACGGCGCCACCGAGCAACTTGTGGAGCGGCGTGCCGAAGACCTTGCCGCGAATATCCCACAGCGCCAGTTCGACGGCTCCGAACGCGACCGAGGCCGCGTTCTCGCCGGTGTTGGCGGTGATCTGCCATGGTGGAACGCAGCGCGCCTCGCAATCGGCCAGGTCCAGCGGATCGGCGCCGATCAGCGCCGGCGCGATCTCTGCCTTGATCACCTCGCCGAAATGCCACCAGGGCGCCTCGCCAAGACCGACGACGCCTTCGTCCGTCTCGACCTCGACGATGGACTTTGACGCGCCGCCATAGAGGCCGGCCGTCCACCAGAAAGGCGCGTCGAAGGGAACGTTGACATGGGTGACCTTGACATTCGTGATCTTCATCGCGCCCCTTCCACGGTGCTACTGGCAGGTGAACTGGCTTACCCGCCATCCAAGCGCGTTGTTGGCGATGTCCGAGACCTTCCAGGCGCCGCCTTCCTTGACGAGGGTCCACTCGATCTCGCGCGACTCGCCGAAATTGGTGAAGCGGGCGATGACCATGGCTGCGTCGCCGTCGACGGTTTCGTGCAGTTTCAGGCTGCGCGCGATCTCGGCCTCGTCGTAGTCCTGCCCGTCGACCGCCAATCCGAAGTCGAGGCAAATCTCCTCGCGTTCATCGAACACGCGGTCGTTGGCATCGAGAAAGGCCTTGGCCGCGCCCGTGAAGCGATCACGGGTTTCCTCCATCGCTTCGGTGCCGATACCCTTCTTGTAGAAATAGGCGACGGCATCGGCGGCTGGACCGGCAAAGGCTGCTGTCGGAAGCAGGATCGATAGGGCGAGGGCGAGAACGGTCGGCTGTTTCACGTCAATACTCCGTTTTGGACGAGATGGAGATCAGTACCATGCATCGTCCATCGCGGCTTTTTTCCGTGCGATGAAGTCTTTCAGTGCTTCGTCAACAGCTTCATCCAGCCGCGGTGCCTCATAGTCGGCGAGCGTCCGCTTCCACAGACGGTTGGCTCGTACGGCTGCGTCTTCGGAGCCGGCGGCCTCCCACTTCTCAAACGGCTCGTTGTCGGCGATGCGCGAATCCCAGAACGCCGTTTCGTAATTCGCGATGGTGTGGGCGCAGCCGAAGAAGTGGTTGCCGGGACCGACTTCGCGGAACGCGTCGAGTGCGAGCTGGTTGTCGTCGATCACGATCCCGTCGAGATAGGTATGGAGCGCGCCGCAGAAATCGGCATCCATGACGAACTTCTCGTAGGACATGGACAAGAGCCCGTCGAGAAAGCCAGCGGAATGCAGAATGAAGTTGGCACCGCAATGCACCGCCGCCAACATCGACATGGTGCCTTCGTTCATCGCATGCGCGTCGGGCAGCTTGGAGGTGGTGAAATTGCCGGAACAGCGCAGCGGCAGTCCGAGACGCCGCGCTAGCTGGCCGATCACCATCGAGCCGATGGCCGGCTCCGGCGTGCCGAAGGTGGGCGAGCCGGACCGCAGCGACATCGACGACAGGAAATTGCCGAAGATGACCCGCGCGCCCGGCCGTTCGAGCTGGGTCAGTGCACAACCGGCCATGGTTTCGGCGAGCGACTGGGCAATAGCCCCGGCATTGGTCACCGGTCCCATCGCGCCGCCGAGGATGAAGGGCACGACCACCGCAGCCTGGTTTGCACGCGCGTAGGCGCGCAAGGCAGTGGTCATCGTGGCATCCCAGACCAGTGGTGAGTTGACGTTGACGTTCCCCAGGATAACGCAGTTCTCGTCGACGAAACCGTCGCCGAAGACGAGCCGCGCCATGTCGATGGAGTCTTCCGCGCGATCCTCCGCGGTCACCGAACCCATGAAGGGCCGATCGGAATAGCGCAGATGCGCATAGACCATGTCGAGATGGCGCTTGTTCACTGGAACGTCTACCGGTTCGCAGATCGTGCCGCCCGAATGATGCAGCCAGGGCGAGGACTGCGCCAGCTTCACGAAGTTCTCGAAGTCCTCGATGGTGCCGTAACGACGCCCCTTGTCGAGATCCATGACGAAGGGGGAGCCATAGGCCGGCGAAAATACGACGGACCTGCCCCCAATCAGCACGGAATTGTCGGGATTTCGCGCATGCTGGACGAATTCGGAGGGGGCAGATTTCAGGATCTCGCGCAGCATGCCCGGCTCGAATCGGACGAGTTGCCCGTCGATCCGGGCTCCGGCCTTGCGCCAGTGATCGAGCGCGACGGGGTCGTCGCGGAATTCGATGCCGATCTCGGCCAGGATGCGATCGGCCGTAGCCTCGATCCTGGCGAGATTGTCCTCAGACAGGATGTCGTAGGTGGGGATATTGCGCAGGATATAGGGGCGGCCGAGCGCCGCATCGCCGTGCGCGCGCATCTCGCGCCTGGCTGTACGCCCGCCACGATCGCGCCTGCGGCTCGTGGTTCCTCCGGCATCGGACAACGCAGTGACCATGACGTCCTCCCTGACAAGCACAGGCTAGGCGTGCTTGAACACCTTGTGACGCTGGAAAATCTTCATCGTTTGTATAAGCTGGTCTTATGCGAAGCCTGCGCCAGCTCCTGCCTTCTGCGGGCAATCTGATTGTTTTCGAAGCAGCCGGACGGCTGTCCAGCTTCACCGCGGCGGGGCGCGAGCTCGGCATGAGCCAGGCGGCCGTGTCGTATGCGGTGAAAGGGCTGGAAGCGCAGCTCGGCGTACCGTTGTTCCAGCGCCGGCATCGCAAGGTGGAGTTGACGGATGCCGGAGAACGGTTCTTCGCCGACGTCTCTCTCGGATTGTCGCATATCCGCAAATCCGCCGAGGATTTGAAGTCGACGGCAGGCAGCCATGTGACGCTGTCGGCCTCCACCGCCTTCGCCTCGTTCTGGATGATGCCGCGCCTGCAGGAGTTTCGCGACGCGCTGCCCGGCATCGACCTCAGAATCCAGACCGCGGACCGCGATCTCGACATCGTCGCCGAAGGTATTCCGCTCGGCATCCGCGGCGGCGACCCGACCGGCTGGCCGGGCTACGATTCGCTACCTCTCGCTGGCGAACAGATCTATGCCGTGGCGGGCGCCAGCTACGCGGCCAAGACCCCCCTGCCCAGAACCGCTGAGGACCTCACCGGCCATCCGCTGATCCATCTCGAGGAACCATTCCGCGAGGCGGCGGAGTGGAGTGACTGGTTCCGCTCCGCCGGTGTCGCCGCCCCACCCGCCGGGCGCGGGCTGCGCATCAACGACTATGCGCTCGTCATCCAGGCCGTGATGGAGGGCCAGGGCATCGCGCTCGGCTGGCGCCACCTGACCGAACGGCTGATCGCCGGAGGTCTCTTGAAGCGGGTAACCAACCACGTGATGGCCACTGGATCGGCATTCTATGTCGTGTGGCCGAAGGCCCGCGAACTCTCCCCGGCAGCCAGGAGCGTGCGCGACTGGCTCGTCTCGCGGGCATGACCGCACAAACAACCGCCTTGCGGCGGGCGACTTGCCTGAAAGCCGCAGTTTCGCCACTCTAAAGGCGGGCAGGGGGAAAGACATTGCTTGAGTTCAGTTTCGGCGCGGCCGTGCGCGGTACGCCAGAGCGTGTTTTTGCGACGATCGCGCATCTCGAATCGCTACCTGATCACATACGCGACATCGATGGAATCGAGCTCCTGACCAATGGCCCAGTCGGCCAAGGCACCCGGTTCTACCACCACCGCCGGCTGATCGGATTCAAGGTGCGGAGGCCCGTCACCATCGTCGAGTGGAATCCTCCGGCACGGTTCGTGGCGCGATTTCGAGTTGTCGGCATCGACGTGGATTCCGACCATGTAATCGAACGACGGAAAGATGGGTGTCATTTCACCCTGTCGCTGCGGTCCACGCCATACGGCATCCGCCGGCTGGTCGGTACCACTATCTGGTTCCTGTTGCTGCGCGCAATCCGAAGGGGTGTCCGTCGCGAGGTTGAGGACGTCCAGCGGCGGTTGCACGGCGCCTAGGGTCAGGTCCCGCTGCTTCGGCTTTATGGAGGAATCTGCGTCGGGAACAACTCCGGTGCGACTTCTTGCCGTTCCCGAATCCCTCTATAAGCGCCTCATGCCGATCCACCAGCTCTCCGAAACCGTGATCAACCAGATCGCCGCAGGCGAGGTGGTCGAGCGCCCGGCAAGCGTGGTCAAGGAGCTTGTCGAGAACGCGCTGGATGCCGGCGCAACGCGCGTGGAGGTGGCGACAGCTGGCGGCGGTCTCAACCTGATCCGCGTCACTGATGACGGTTGCGGCATGGAGGCGGACGAACTGCCCCTGGCCGTCGCACGACACTGCACGTCGAAGCTTTCCGACGACATCACTGATATCCGCTCGCTCGGCTTTCGCGGCGAGGCGTTGCCGTCGATCGGGTCGGTCGCGCGGCTGACCATCCGGTCGCGGCCGCGGGACGCCGACGCGGGTGCCGAAATCACCGTGGACGGCGGCCGGATCGCGCCGCCACGCCCCGTCGCTGCCAATCGCGGCAGCCTGGTCGAGGTGCGCGACCTGTTCTTCGCGACGCCGGCGCGGCTCAAATTCATGAAGAGCACGCGCGCGGAGGCCAACGCCATATCCGACGTCATCCGGCGGATCGCGCTGGCCTTTCCCGGCGTCCGTTTCACCCTGTCCGGAACCGACAGGTCGACGCTCGATCTTCCCGCCACCGGTCCGGACGATGCGGGAATACTGGCGCGCATCGCGCAGGTGCTCGGGCCCGATTTCGGCGACAACGCCATCGCGATCGACGCGGTCCGCGACGGCGTCGCGCTGTCCGGCCGGGTTTCGATCCCCTCCTTCACGCGGGCCAACGCGCTGCAGCAATATGCCTATGTCAACGGACGGCCGGTCCGCGACAAGATGATCGCCTCGGCGATCCGCGGAGCCTTTGCCGACGTTCTGCCGCGTGACCGCCACGCGGTGACCGTCCTGTTCCTGTCGCTCGATCCGGCGCTGGTCGACGTCAACGTCCACCCGGCCAAGGCGGATGTGCGGTTTCGCGATCCCGGCCTGGTGCGGGGGCTGATCGTCGGCTCGATCCGGCAGGCGCTGGCTGAAGCAGGCATCCGGCCGTCGACGAGCGCGGCCGAAGCAATGAACGCGGCGTTCCGGCCGGGCGGCTTCGGCGCTGCGCGAACTACGGCTTTCACAGGCCGGGTTGCAGAACGCGCGGCACCGTCCTTCCATGGCGATCCGGCCTGGTCACCCTACGCGCCACTCACCGGCGGGTTCGCGGAGGCCAGCCAGGTGGCCTTCGACACACTTTCGGTACCCAGCGGGGAGACCCGAGCGGACGCCCCCGAGCCCGCGGTGGATGCGCTGCGGAACCCGCTCGGGGCGGCGCGCGCCCAGGTCCACGAAAACTACATCGTCGCGCAGACAGAGGATTCGCTTGTCATCGTCGACCAGCATGCCGCGCATGAGCGGCTGGTCTACGAGGCGCTGAAGCAGGCGATCGGGGCACGTCCGGTACCGGCCCAGATGCTGCTCCTGCCGGAAATCGTCGACCTTCCGGAGGAGGACGCCGAGCGGCTGGCGGCTCATGCGCCTTTTCTTGCGCGTTTCGGTCTAAGCATCGACAGATTCGGACCCGGTGCCGTCGCGGTTCGTGAAACGCCGGCCATGCTCGGCGAAACGGACGTGCAGCAGCTCGTGCGCGATCTCGCCGACGAGATCGCGGAAAACGACACCGCCGAAACGCTTTCGCGCCGGATCGAGGCGATCGCGGCGACCATGGCCTGCCACGGTTCCGTCCGCTCGGGGCGCCGCCTGAGGGCGGAGGAGATGAACGCGCTGCTGCGGCAGATGGAAGCCACGCCCGGCTCCGGCACGTGCAATCATGGACGGCCGACCTATATCGAACTCAAGCTCGCCGACATCGAGCGGCTGTTCGGACGGCGGTAGCGGCTACCGGCTTGACCTCGCATCCGATTTATGGCGCTACAACCGCCAGGGAAGCGCGCTGCCGGCGTGACGGAAAGGCATTTGAATGATGAACCGCTTCGAAGGTCCTGGGTCGCGCGAGGCCCGTATCCGTTACCTCGACGGCGATTTCCAGGTGCTGAGCCCTGGCAGTTTCGTACGCTGCGCGGTGACGGGAGACTCGATCCCGCTCGACGTACTCAAATATTGGAGCGTCGCAAGGCAGGAACCCTATGCCGATGCAGCAGCGTCGCTGAAGCGGGAACTCGACGCGAACCCCGGCCTGCCGCGCGGCAACTGAGAGATCCTACCGTTCGCCGGAGCGCAGCCGGCGCGATTTGTAGGACTGCACCGTCTCGGCAACGATCTGGGCCGGAACATCCTCGAGATCGAATTCGGTTTCGATCTCGACGACGCGAACCTGCTTCAGGAACGCGTCGGAGGATTCAGAGGAACCACGCAGGCGCATGGCATCCTTCTCCGTCGTGACCGGGAGAAGCTCGCCCGACCGCGCGACCTTCCACAGTTCCTCGACGTCCTCGTCCGTGTAGATGTGATGGTCGCCGAAGGAGCGGGTGAGCGCTACCTTGCCGCCGGCCTCCTCGACGGTTGAAAAGAACTTGTCGGGAAATCCGATCCCGGCGAATGCCAGCACGCGCTTGCCCGAAATGCCGGCCGGCGCGGTCTCGTACGAGCTTCGTAGACGGGCTTTCCCGCGCGCGCCGCGTTGCGGACGACCGGGTCGGATGCCGCGCCCTCGCCCATTTTCAGTACGGCGTCGGCGAGGCGCATCTGATCGGTCAGCGGCGCACGCAGCGGGCCGCCGGGAATGACGTGCCCGTTGCCGATGCCGCGCAGGCCGTCGATGACGATCAACGCATAGTCGATATGGATGCGTGCGCTCTGGAAGCCGTCATCCATGATCAGGAAGTCGATGCCGTTCTCGAGCAGAAGCTTGGCGCCGGCCGCGCGATCCGGGGTCACCGCCACGGGAGCGTGACGGGCAAGCAGAAGCGGCTCGTCGCCGACATGCCGCGCGAGGTCATGGTCGGCATCGACCAGCCGCGGATGGGACAGGCTGCCGCCATGGCCTCTCGAGAGGAACCCCGGCTTGAACCCGGCCTGCTTGGCCGCCGCGGCCATTGCCACGGCAACCGGCGTCTTGCCCTGCCCTCCGACAGTCAGGTTGCCGACACACAGGACCGGCGCGTCGACATGCTGCCGCTTCGCATTCTCCAGCCGGCGGCTGGCGATCCTGCCGTACGCATAGGACAGCGGATAGAGGAAATACGGCCGCCAGTCCGACGGCTTCCACCAAAAGGGCGGGGCTTCACTGACCATGCTCAGCGCCTCCGAGGTTCACCACTTTCGAGCCGGGACTTGAGAATGAGCGGCTGGATGAATGGGCCGAGTGCGTGCAGCGTCGCCGACAGAGACCCGCGCATCTCCTCGACCGTCTTCAGGCCCGCCTCGGACATGGCCTTGCGCGCGCTGTCATTCTTGAGGAGGAAATTGACTGCGCCGGCAAGCATGTCCTTGTCGGTGATCAGACGGGCGGCGCCCCTTTCGATCAACATCTTGTAGGTATCGTTGAAATTCTGGACGTCTTTCCCCGCCAGGACGGCCGTTGCGAGCATCGCGGGCTCTAGCGGATTCTGGCCGCCCTTGGCGGTCAGCGATCGCCCGACGAATGCAATGTCGGCGAGCCGCAGGTAGAGGCCCATCTCGCCGATCGTGTCGCCCAGCAGGATATCAGTCTCGGGCGTGATCTCGTCGCCGCGGCTGCGGAGCGCGACCTTGAGCCCGACCGATACAAGCCCGGCCTCGACCGCGGTCGCGCGCTCGGGGTGGCGTGGCACGATGACTGTGAAGATGCCAGGGTACCGGGTCTTGAGCTTCTGGTGGACCTCGGCAGCGATCATTTCCTCACCGTCGTGGGTCGAGATCGCTGCCCAGCGCTTGCGGTTGCCGATCTGTGCGAGGATCGTCTCGACCGCGCCCTCGGGTGCCGGAGGCGGGAAACTGTCAGCCTTCAGGTTACCCGACACGGTCACCGGACGCGCGCCCAGCGCACGGAAGCGCTCGGCATCGGTCTCGGACTGGGCGACGACGTGAGCCAGGTTCTCGAACAGCGCCTCGGCCAGCGATGCCCGCTTGGACCATGACGCGAACGAGCGATCGGACAGCCGGCCGTTGACCAGCACCTGCGGAACGCGCCGCGCGCCGAGTTCGAGGATGGTCATCGGCCAGATCTCGGATTCGGCGATGATCGCCAGATCGGGCTGCCAGTGATTGAGAAAGCGGCTGACCGCGGGCTTCAGGTCCAGTGGTACATATTGGTGAATGATCCGGTCGCCCAACCGGTCATGCGCAACGCGTGCAGACGTCACCGTGCCGGTCGTGAGGATCACGGATATCCGTTGCTCAAGCACACTCTCGATCAACGGCGCAACGGCATTTGTCTCACCGACGCTGGCCGCGTGGAACCAGATCAGCGGACCGGGCGGGCGCAGCCTGTCGGAGAAACCGTAGCGCTCGCGCCGCCTGGCGCGATCCTCCTTGCCGCGCGTGGCCCGCCAGGCGACGTAACCGCCGATCAGCGGATAGAGCGCGGCACCGCCCCAGCGGTAGGCCGTCAGCAGCGCCCGGGCAATGCGTTCGCTCATCGCGGCACACCGTCGACAAGGGCGTAGGCCTTCTCGGTCGCCGCATTGAGCGCCGCGGTGACTTCACCGCGCTTGGCTTCGAGCTCGTCGAGACCGGCGTCCTTGTCGACGAATATCGGGTCGCCGAGGACCACAGCTCGCCTGCCGAAGGGCAGGTTTATGGTCGTCTTGTCCCAGCTCTTCTCGATCACCGAGCGGCGGCTTGTCGCGATCGCCAGCGGAAAGACCGGGCGGCCGGAGACACGTGCCAGCGTGACGACACCCAACCCGGCCTCGCGCGGCGTTCCGTGGGGAATGTCGGCGATCATGCACACAAGCATGTCGCGGTCGAGAAGCTTCTTGAGCGTCAGCAGCGCGCGTGCGCCTCCCTTGCCGGGATCGTGCAGCCCGTCGCGCCCTCCGGAACCGCGGACGACATGATAGCCCAGCCGCTCGGCGACCTTTGCATTGAGCTCGGCATCATTGCTCTTCGAGAACATTGCCGCCATGGTGAAGCCGGTCGGCTTTATCGCCAGCGCCAGAATATGCTGACCGTGCCACAGCGCCAGGATGCCGGGCATCAGGCCGGCGGCGGTTTCATCTTCGTCGGGCGAGCCGACCACCGGCGGATTGGTCCATTTGGTGAACCGCAGGTAGCCGGTGAACAGGCTTACGAACGCCGCCTTGAGGATGCGCGACTGCGCCAGCGGCTTCCGTATGGCCTTCCATACCGCCTTGAGCGGACGACGCTTCGTCACCGGCTGGCCGCCGATTTCCGGAGAAGAAGAAATGGCTTCGTTCTCCATCGTCTCAGGACTGGCTGCCCGGCGATGCCTCTGGGTCGAGCAGCCTGTGGAGATGGACGACGAAATAGCGCATGAGGGCGTTGTCCACGGTCTCCTGAGCCTTGGCCCTCCATGCCGCCTCGGCCGACTTGTAGTCGGGAAAGACGCCGACGAGGTCCAGCTTGTCGAGATCGCGGAACTGCACGCTGTCGAGTGATTCCAGTTCGCCGCCGAAGACAAGGTGCAAGAGCTGTTTCTTGTTTTCGTTTTCGCTCATTGTTCTATCCGTACTGTGCGCAAATCCGGCACACGGCCGAAAATTCCGGCCTGCCGAGCGCTTTTCTGTAGAGGAATTGCGGCCACTTTGGAACCATGGTCCGGCGTCAGCCGGCCTGGCGGATCGTGGACAGCATCGTAGCGAGCAATGCGCCGCTGCCGGCAACGAGCGCGTCGTGAACGAGGCGGATGCCGGCATAACGGGGACGCTCGCCCGACATGTCGAGTATGGCTCCGCCGGCTTCCCCGAGAATCAGGTCGGCGGCCGCTATGTCCCAATCGTGCGAATTGGGCTTGACGAAGGTCGCATCGATCGCGCCGGCCGCCACCAGCGCGACGCGATAGGCCAGCGAGGGCACGTAAGGGTAAGGGCGCGTTCGCGCCCGGTCCTCGGGAGGAAGGGCATCGATCATCGACTTCGGTCCGGCGACCGCCAGCTCGGGGCCGGGCTCCCGCACGGCAATCGGCCGGCCGTTGCGTGTCGCGCCGCCCCCCCGACCGGCCGAGTAGGTCTCACCCTTGGCCGGACATTCCAGAACGCCGGCCAGGGAATGGCCGGATTCGACGACCGCTATGCTGACGCACCAGGTCGAGCGACCATCCAGAAAGGCGCGTGTGCCGTCGATCGGATCGACAACGAAGGTCCGAATTGTGGAGAGGCGGTGGTCAGTATCCACCGTTTCCTCCGACAGCCAGCCATAGCCGGGGCGGGCGCGCGTCAGTGTTTCTCGCAAGAAGCGGTCGACATCGAAATCCGCCTGGCTGACCGGCGATCGACCGTCTTTCAGCCACACTTCCGGATCGCGCTTGAAATGGCGCATCGCGATCTCGCCCGCCTCGCGCGCGGCATTGGCAATCAGGTCCAGATCGTCGGCAACGACGGCTGCATCAGCTTCCGGCAAGCGTCATTCCCTCGATCAGAAGCGTCGGCGCGGCGGTCCCGAAATCGCGGTCGAGATCGGACGCCGCGGTCATGTTCATCAACATGTAGCTGAGGTTGGATGCAATGGTCACTTCCGAGACGGGATACGCCAGTTCGCCATCCTCGATCCAGAAACCCGACGCTCCTCGGCTGTATTCGCCCGTCACCATATTGACCCCGTGGCCGAACAGTTCGGTGACGTAGAAGCCCGTCTTCAATCCGCGAATGAGGCTTTCGGGGCTGACATCACCAGGTTCGATCGCAAAGTTGGTCGAGGATGGCGATACCGACGACGCACCGCGCACACCCCTGCCGTTGGTTTCGAGGCCGAGCTCACGGGCCGCCGAGCTCGACAGGAGCCAGTGGCCGAGCGTACCGCGCTCGATCACGGTCAGCCGCTCGCCGGCGACGCCCTCGCCATCGAACGGCCTTGAGGATTGGCCGCGCCGCCGTTGCGGATCGTCCGTCACCGTGATCCCGGATCCGGCGATCTGCTTGCCCATGCGGTCACGCAGGAAGCTCGTCTTGCGCGCCACCGATGCGCCATTGATCGCGCCGGCGATATGGCCGGCCATACCGCGCGCCACGCGCGGATCGAGCACGACCGAGACGCGGCCGGTCTTCGCCTTGCGGGCGCCGAGGCGCCGGACAACGCGCTCTCCCGCCATGGTGCCTATCTCCCGCGGCGACGCGAGGTCGGCATAGTGGAGACGGGAGGAATAATCGTAGTCGCGCTCCATCGCGGTGCCCTCGCCCGCAACGACGCTTACAGAACGCGAATGACGCGACGTGACGTAGTGGCCGAGGAAACCGTGCGAGGTTGCCAGGACCAGGCCGCCGAAGCCGCTGCTCGCCCCGCTGCCCGATGAGTTGGTGACGCCCTTCACCGCAAGCGCCGCTTCTTCAGCCTCCAGTGCCGCATCCCTGAGTTCCGCGGCCGGCACTTCAGTGTCGTCAACAAGGTCGAGATCCGCGACACGACCGGCCAGACGTGCCGGGTCGGCGAGACCCTGGTAAGGATCTTCCGGGGAAACTCTGGCCATAGCCACCGCCCGCTCTGCCAGCGAGACGGGATCGGCGGACGCTGGAGCCGACACGCTGGCGACGCGCTTGCCTAGGAAGACCCGCAGCGAGATATCGTCGGCCTCGGAGGCGTCGGTCCCCTCGACCTTGCCAAGGCGGACAGAGACGCTGGTCGAGCGCGAACGGATCGCGACAGCGTCAGATGCATCGGCACCGGCGCGGCGGGCTGCCTCCACAAGCGAGGAAACGCGATCGGTCAGTGCGCTGGCATCTATCGCTGCGGCCATGATATCCCGGTTGTTGCGGTGATTTCGTACATTGCAGATGGTACGCACCATCTATTGTCCCTGCCAGCGATGTGCAATGGGTGGCGGCGATGACTTCCGGTGGGACGCGCGTGGAGGAGGACCACATGAGGGGGACAAACAGAAAAAAATCGTCGACTAGCGCCGATCCGACAGGCTTAGCCATCGCAATGCGATCCGGCTCCGGACCTGAGCGGATCGTACGACGGTGAGCGATACGACCGACAGCTCTCCCGCGGCCGGCCACAAGGCGGCCAAGTTCACGACGGGTTCGACAATGCGGCATGTCGTGACGATGACCGCGACCGGCTCGGTCGGCCTCATCGCCATTTTCATCGTCGACGCGCTGAACCTCTTCTACATCTCGCTTCTCGGCGTCGAGGAACTCGCGGCCGCCATCGGCTTCGCGGGAACGCTGATGTTCTTCACGATATCGGTGTCCATCGGCCTGACCATCGCGACATCCGCGCTGGTGTCGCGGACCCTCGGCGAAGGCAGCCGCGACGAGGCGGCGCGGCTGGGCGGCGCGTCGCTCGTCTTCATGGGCCTGTCGTCGGGGATCATCGCCATCGCATTGTGGCCGTTCCTGTCACCGCTCGTAGGTCTTCTGGGTGCGACGGGCGAGACGCAGGCGCTTGCAACGCGCTTCCTTCAGATCGTCATTCCATCGTCGCCCCTGGTTGCACTCGGCATGGGTGCGAGCGGCATCCTTCGCGGCGTCGGCGACGCCCGCCGGGCCATGTATGTGACGCTGGCGGGCGGCCTCGCAGCGGCGCTTCTGGACCCGCTCCTGATCTTCGGTTTCGATCTCGGTCTAGACGGGGCCGCAATCTCCACCGTTCTGTCGCGCCTCGTACTGGTCAGCATCGGATTGTACGGCGCAGGCATCATCCATCGCCTGGTGCGCCTGCCCGACCTGGCGCGGCTCGGACAGATCGCGAGGCCCTTCTTCGCGATCGGCCTGCCAGCGGTGATGACCCAGCTCGCCACACCGGTCGGCAATGCCTTCGTCACCGTCGAAATCGCGCGGTTCGGCGACGATGCGGTTGCCGGATGGGCAATTATCGGCCGGCTCATTCCGGTCGCGTTCGGGGTGATCTTCGCGCTGTCGGGCTCGGTCGGACCGATCCTCGGGCAGAA
>JAMLJD010000074.1 GCA_023953775.1 Rhizobiaceae bacterium
TTTACGGCAGATCTGCCCAATGCCGAGATCGGCCCGTTCAACGGCGAACAGGCGCGCGAACGGCTGAACGCGGCCGAGCCGCGTCCGGTGCCGCCTGACCGTGCCGGCACATATGGCCGCGTTGCCGCCGCCCTTGAGGATCTGCCCGATGCAACCGTCGCCGTCCTCAGCGACGGCCTCGCGACGGCGGGCGACGAGGCCGCTTTCGATGCGCTGTTCGGCACCACGGCGGCGGAACTCGTCTGGATCGCTCCGGACCGGCTCGACATGGTCGGGCTGACCGCCGGCGAGAACCGGCCGGACGCCTTCACGGTCACGGCGGTTCGCGCACCAGGCGACCCCGTGCCGCGCCGCGTGACGGCGGGCGCCTTCGACGACAAGGGCCGGCGCATAGCCGACGCGGTCCTGACGTTCGGCACCGGAGAAACCGAAGCAACCGGCGAGATGGCGGTGCCGTTCGAATTGCGCAACGATTTCGCGACGATCCGGATCGACGGCGAGGAGCAGGCCGCCGCGACGCGCGTGCTCGACGAGAACTCGAAGCGTCGCCGCGTCGGCCTCGTGTCGCAGGCCGAAGGCGACCAGGCGCAGCCGCTCCTGTCACCGCTCTATTACATCCAGCGCGCGCTCGAACCCTTCGCCGACCTGGTCGAGCCTTCGAGCGCCGACCTTGCAACCGCCATTCCGGAACTGATCGCTCGCAAGCCGGCGATGATCGTGATGGCCGATGTCGGCACGCTGCCGGACACGGCGCGTGAAGCGCTCATCGAATGGCTGAACGGCGGCGGAACGCTGGTGCGCTTCGCGGGCTCCCGGCTTGCCGCGGCAGAGAACGACGAGGAATTGCTGCCGGTCAGGCTGCGGCTCGGCGAGCGCTCGCTCGGCGGCGCCCTGTCGTGGACCGAACCGCAGCCGGTCGCCGAGTTTCCCGCTGGCGGCCCCTTTGCGGACCTGCCTCCGCCGCAGGATGTCTCCGTGACCCGCCAGGTGCTTGCCGAACCGACGCCGGACATCGTCGAGCGAAGCTGGGCGAACCTTGCCGACGGAACGCCGCTGGTCACCGGCGCGCGGCGCGGCGACGGTACGCTGGTGCTCTTTCACGTGACGCCGGAGGCCACCTGGTCGACGCTGCCCATATCGGGCAGCTTCGTCGCGATGCTGCGCCGGATCGTGCAGCTTTCCCGCAATCAGGGCCGCATAGACGCCGCCGGAGACGACCAGCGCGGCGCCTTGCCCCCCTACCGAATCATTGCCGCGAACGGCACGCTGGCGCCGCCTCCGCCCGACGCCCGCCCGCTGGCGAGCGTTGGCACACCGCTTGTCACCGTCGAGAACCCGCCAGGACTCTATGGCAGCGAGGAAGGCGTGGTGGCCCACAACCTGCTCGGCGAGAACGATGCCCTGACGCCGATCGAGCGGCCGGACGCGGGTCTCCCGGTGACCGACATGCAGTATGCCTTCGACGAGTCGCGTGACCTGAAAGGCCCCCTGGTCGCAGCGGCGCTCGCCCTGATGCTGCTCGACACGCTGGCCGTCTTCTGGATGGGCGGGATGTTCCGCCGCGCACGCACGAGCCGCACGGCGCGGGGCGCGACGGCGACCATGATTATTTTCGCCGCAGGCGCGGCGCTGGCAGTGCCGAACGACGCCCGCGCGCAGGATGCCCAGGTCGACGATGCGACGGCGATCGAGGCGATTTCGGAGACCCGCATCGCCTATGTCATGACCGGAAACTCGTCGCTCGACGCGGTGACGCGGGCCGGCATCGGCGGCCTGACGCGTTTTCTCGTCGAGAAGACAGCACTCGAACCCGGCGCGCCGGCCGGGGTCGACATCGAAACCGACGAACTCGCCTTTTACCCGCTGATCTACTGGCCGATCGATCCGGATTCGCCGATGCCGAGCGAAGCCGCGATCGCCCGCATCGACGCCTACATGCAGCAGGGCGGGACAGTCCTGTTCGACACCCGTGACCAGTACGCGGCGGGCTTCGACCCGCAGGACGCTGTGGGACCGGCGACGATGCGCCTGCGCGACATATTGGGCTCGCTCAATATCCCGCCGCTGGAACCGGTGCCCGACGACCACGTGCTGACCAAGTCGTTCTACATCATGCCGGCATTTCCAGGCCGCTATGACGGAAGCCCCCTGTGGGTGGAGGCGTCGCTCAACACGACGAGCAGTGCCGACCGGCCGGTGCGCACCGGTGACGGCGTCACGCCGATCATGATCACCGCCAACGACTTCGCCGGCGCCTGGGCCGTCGACACCAATGGCGATGCGCTGTTGCCCACCGTGCCGCCTAACCCGCTGCAGCGCATCTATGCACTGCGCGCCGGCGTCAACATCATGATGTACATGCTCACCGGCAACTACAAATCCGACCAGGTGCACGTGCCCGTGCTCCTCGAGCGGCTCGGACAGTAGGAGCTTGCGATGAACTGGTCGATCAGCTTCGAGCCGCTTCTGTCATGGATGCTGACCGCGATCGTGCTCGTTCCGGTGCTCGCCTTCGCCGTTCTCGGGATGGTGACACGCCAGCGCGGCGCTATCTTCCGGTTCGCGGCCTTTGCCGCACTGGCGCTTGCACTCGTCAACCCGGTCCTTCTTGACGAGGAACGTGAGCCGCTGACCAGCGTCGTCGGACTGATCGTCGACCGCAGCCAGAGCCAGGACATCGGCAACCGCACCGACATGACGACGGCGGCCGTCGAGGAGATGAAGGCCAAGATCGCGCGCTTCCGGCAGTTCGAGGTGCGCGTCGTCGAGACCGGCGAGGCGAACGCGGCCGACGAACGAACCTCGACGCGGCTCTTCGGCGCGCTCGACAGCCTGTTCCGCGACGTTCCGCCATCCCGCATCGCCGGGGCGGTGATGATCACCGATGGCCAGGTCCACGACATTCCCGAAACCGCGGCCGGGTTCACCGCGCCGCTTCACGCGCTGGTGACGGGTGAGGAAGAGGAGCGCGACCGCCGCATCCGCTTCGAGCGTGCGCCGCGCTTCGGCATCGTCGACAAGCCGCTCGACATGACCTACCGCGTTCTCGCGACGGGCGACGAGCAAGGCACGGTCGATGTCCGCATCTCGGTGAATGGCGAGCAGGTCTCGGTCGACCGGGCCGTCATTGGTGAGGAAACGCCGCTCGAGATTGTCATCCCCAATGCAGGCCGCAACATCGTCGAGCTTTCGATCGACCGCGTCGACGGCGAACTGACCGATACCAACAACCGCGCCATCGCAGTGCTGGACGGCATCCGCGAGAACCTGCGCGTGCTGCTCGTCTCGGGCGAGCCGCATGCCGGCGAACGCACCTGGCGCAACCTGCTGAAGTCGGATGCGTCGGTCGATCTGGTTCACTTCACCATCCTGCGCCCGCCGGAAAAGCAGGACGGCACGCCGATCAACGAATTGTCGCTGATCGCCTTTCCGACGCGCGAGCTGTTCGTCGAGAAGATCGACGACTTCGACCTGATCATCTTCGACCGCTATCAGCACCGCGACGTGCTGCCGATCCTCTATTACGACTACATCGCCGAGTATGTCGAAAAGGGCGGTGCCCTGCTGATCGCGGCCGGCCCTGAATACGCGACCGACAGGTCCATTGCCCGCACACCGCTGATGTCCGCGCTTCCCGCATTGCCGACGGGCAACGTGGTCGAGGAGGGCTTCTACCCGCGCCTGACCGAAACCGGCGAGCGCCACCCGGTCACGCGCGGTCTCGAAGGCTCCACGCAGGAGCCGCCGCGCTGGAGCCGCTGGTTCCGCCAGATCGACGTCGTCAACCCCCAGGGCCAGGTGGTCATGAAAGGGGCGGGAGACCGGCCGCTGCTGCTTTTGGAGCGCAAGGGCGAAGGCCGCGTCGGCATGTTCCTGTCGGACCAGGGCTGGCTTTGGGCGCGCGGCTTCGAGGGCGGCGGCCCGCATGTTTCGCTCTACCGTCGCATTGCGCACTGGCTGATGAAGGAACCCGAACTCGAGGAGGAACGGCTGACGTCCGGCGGACGCGGCATGACGCTCGACATCCGCCGCCAGTCGATGAGTGACGATCCGGGCGCGGCGCGGGTCATCACGCCGTCCGGACAGGCCCGAACGGTTCCGCTCGCTGAGGACGAACCGGGCATTTTCACCGGCTCGATGGAGACCAGCGAGATCGGCCTCTACCAGGTTGCGAACGGTGACCTCACCACCCTCGCCCATGTCGGACCACTCAATGCGCCCGAATTCGCCGACGTGATTTCCACAACCGAGACGCTTCGCCCGTTCGCCGAAGAAACGGGCGGCAGCGTTCGCAGGATCGCCGGGCGTCTCAACGGCGTCAGCACTCCAGGCATCGTTCCGGTCCGCGGCACCGCAACGGCTTCCGGCCGCGACTGGATCGGACTGCGGACGACCGACGACAGCATCCTGAAATCAGTCAGCCGCGTTCCGCTATTTGGCGGATTCTTCGGCCTTGCCCTGCTGCTGCTTGCCCTCGGCTCCATGTGGTACCGCGAGGGGCGCTGATCCCCCGTCTATCCGGACATGAGGCACCTGATCGGCATGCGTCACGAGGCCGGTCATCCGCGCCACGCTGCCGGGAACAAGTTCAGCCGCCAGAAGCCGCATCGGATCGACCGGGCGCGGCATCTCCATCTGCCCGGGCGGAACCCGAACGAACCCGAGCGGTCCGTAATAGGGCCCGTCGCCGACAAGGATGACGCAGCCGCATCCCGCCAGCCGGGCGGCATCGACGGCAATCGCGACGAGCCGCTTGCCGATGCCGAGATTCTTGTAGGGCGGCCGCACGGCAAGCGGCCCCAGCAGGAGTGCCCGGCCCTCCCCCGCCGCAATCCACGTCATCCTGACCGAGGCGATGACCTTGCCGTCATATTGCGCGACGAAGGAAAGCGCCCGGTCATGCGGCCCGCCCTCGCGGATGCGATAGGCCGCGCGTGTGAACCGGCCGGGCCCGAACGCCTCGGCGTTGATTTCTTCGATTTCCGGGTCGTGTGCCGGCAATTCCGGCAGATAAGCGACGTCGCTGGGTTTCATGACGCGAGCGATCCATGTGAGACGAGAGAGCTTGCCGGCGGTGCCGGCATAACGAAACGGCGCCGGTTCAGGCGCGGTGCTCCATTCGTCGTCGCTCGATACGGATCATGTGCATCATCCAGTCGGGGCGATTTCGCTAGCACCAAATTCCACCGAGAGCAACGCCAGGCCGACGGCAGGCGCGTATGAGCGCTCCCGGTTGACGAACTGTTCAACCCGCCGGCGTTGGGAAGCGAGACGCGCTGACCTATCTTCCCGAAGGAAAAGGAGATCGGCATGGGACTTCTCGTCGACGGAAAGTGGCAGGACAGCTGGTACGACACCAAAAAGAGCGGTGGTCGCTTCGAACGCAAGGAATCGCAGTTCCGCGATTGGGTGACGGCGGACGGACGTCCCGCCGCGGGCCGTGAACGTGGCTTCCCGGCGGAACCGGGCCGATACCACCTCTACGTCTCCTACGCCTGCCCCTGGGCGCACCGGACGCTGATTGTCCGCGCGCTGAAGAAGCTCGAGGACGCCATCTCGGTGTCGGTCGTCCATCATTTTATGGGCGAGAACGGCTGGACCTTCGCCACGGGAGACGGAGCGACGGGCGACACGCTCTACGGCAGCGAGTATTTGCACCAGATCTACACCAGGGCCGACCCCGCCTATACGGGACGCGTCACCGTTCCCGTACTGTGGGACCGAAAGCAGGAGACGATCGTGTCGAACGAGTCGTCGGAGATCATCCGCATGTTCAATTCGGCCTTCGACGAGTGGGGCGACGCATCGCTGGACTTCTACCCGTCCGCGTTGCGCGCCGAAATCGACGCGATCAACGCGCGCGTCTACCCTGCGATCAACAACGGCGTCTACCGCGCGGGCTTCGCTACCACCCAGGAAGCCTATGAAGAGGCCTTCGGCGAGCTTTTCGAGGCACTTGACGAGATGGAGGGCCGGCTGTCACGCGGCCGCTATCTCACCGGCGATCGCATCACCGAGGCCGACTGGCGCCTGTTCACCACGCTCGTACGCTTCGACCCGGTCTATGTCGGCCACTTCAAATGCAATCTGCGCCGCATCGACGACTACCCGAACCTGTCCAACTACCTGCGCGATCTCTACCAGGTGCCGGGCGTCGCGGGCACGGTCGACCTCCGCCACATCAAGCATCACTACTACGCAAGCCACGAAACGGTGAACCCGACGCGTATCGTCCCGGCGGGGCCTCAGATCGACTACACCAGGCCGCACGACCGCGCGCGGTTCCGCGAAGCGGCCTGAACCTCGCCGCTACCAGTAGTCGGAGATGTCCACGCCGTCGAAGGTTTCGCCCAGGCGTCGCCGCGTCGCCGGCGTCGTCTCCGGAGGCAGGGCTTCGAGCCGAAAGAAGCCCGCCTCGGCGATTTCGCGGTCCGGGAGCCGCGGACGCAGCTGCTCGAAATCGGTGACCAGATAGAGAGCCACGTGGTCGCGCGGGCTCGCCTGCCGGTTCAGGTGCACTGAACGGAGCACGGGCGGGGACCGCCATACGATGTTTCCTTCCTCCTCCACCTCGCGGGCCAGCGCCTCGATCATCGTCTCGCCGCGTTCGACGCCACCGCCGGGCAACTGCCAGCCCGGGACATAGGTATGGCGGATCAGGAAGACGGTATTGTCCCCCGCGTCGTGGATCAGCGCACGAACCCCCAGCGTCATCGGCCGTGCAAGCAGGAAATAGCTGTGAAACAGCCGCGCCCTGATGCGGGGCCACAGGCGCTGTCGGAAAGGATCGTCTGCGTTCGCACTCACCTTGCCGGGACCCGCGCTTGGCAAGACAGCGCCGCCTGCCTTACAAAGACAGGATGTTCAGGCTTGCGCATTTCTCCGACCTGCATCTCGGTCCCCTTCCCGACGTCACCTACCGGGATCTCGTTTCGAAGCGTATCACCGGCTATGTGAACTGGCAGCGCCGGCGGCGCAAGACGATGCAGGAAGACGTCATCGACCGCGTTGTCGAGGACATGCTCGAAGCGACACCCGACCATATCGCGCTTACGGGAGACCTGGTCAATCTGGCGCTGGACAAGGAGATCGATGCCGCGCGGATCTGGCTCGAGACGCTCGGTACCCCGCATGACGTGTCTGTCGTTCCCGGGAACCACGACGCCTACGTCCCTGGCGCCCTCGACAAGGCCTGCAAAGCTTGGGGCGCCTACATGACGGGCGACGACGGCCATACGCCGAAGGACCGCAGCGGGTTTCCCTATCTGCGCCAACGCGGTCCCATCGCGCTTGTCGGCATCTCGTCGGCCAGAGCGACCGGACCGTTCATGGCAAATGGCTATTTCCGCGAGAAGCAGGCGAAGAAGGTTGGGCGCCTGCTCGATGAGGCCAGGGAACGCGGACTCTACCGGGTGGTCATGATCCACCACCCGCCGGTGCGCGGTGCGACTCGGACGTCGAAGCGGCTGTTCGGGATCACCCTTTTCCAGAAGACGATGCGGAAGCACGGCGCCGAACTCGTCCTGCACGGCCATACGCATCTGCCCAGCCTGCATACGATCAAGGGCGCCGACGGCGATATTCCGGTTGTCGGCGTGGCGGCGGCAGGACAGTCGCTCGGACACTCGAAGCCGGCGGCGCAGTACAATCTCCTCGAGATAGAAGGCGAGCCGGGCGACTGGCGCACGACTTTGACACGGCGGGGTGTCGCCGGTCTCGACGCGGCGATCGGCGTGATCTCGCGCGAGGAACTGCACCGAAAGCAGCCGGAAGCAGCCTAGGCAGCCCCTAGAAGAACGACGAAAGTTCCGGCAGTCGGTCCCGCAGGACGAAGAGCATCGCCCCGATGCCAACCGCACCGCCGACGAGAACAAACAACAGGCCCGACAGCAGCGCGCCCGCACCGCGTCCGGTTTCCGTTTCCGCCACCGCTACCGGCTCGGCAACCTCGGTCGTGGCTGCGGCCTCATGGCTCGCCGTTTCCTGCTCCGGGCCATCTTGTGTCGCAGGCCGCAATGCCTCGACATCGCCGTCGATCATCCTCTGGCGTTCGACCAGGCGCTCGGCAATATAGCGCGCGACCCTGTCGGCGACCGGCTTGATCTCGGACGATTCCGCCAGGACGACACGTCCCAGACGGGTATCCCTGAGAAAGCGATAGGTGCGACGGTCCCGGCCCATGGTGACGTGTGTCACGGCGTCTATCCAGAGGCGCGGCTGCATGCCCGACGAGATCGCAAGGTCGAAATTCGCCGCATCCTCCGGGATGTCGGCAAAGACCGGCTCCAGTTCCTGGGCAAGCAGTTCGAGCCGGGTCCGCTGCGCCTCGCGCATCTCCACGACGACATCGTCGCGATCCGCTTGATGGTTCTTCACCTCGCGGATCACGTCGGACAGCCTGCGAACATTCCCGTCTGCGGGGCGTTTTCCGCCAGCTTCGTTCATGACTATCACTCCGACCACGCTTTTATGGTTAACGGTGAATTAACACAGCCTTGCGGCAAAATCACGAATTGCTCGGCGTGGGTGGTGCAGGATCGCCTGAATCGACAGCGGTCTCGACCGTTTCCGCGACCGCATCGGCAACCGCACGCGGCGCCTCCTCCGGCACCATATGGCCGACATCGTCGAGAAGACGGACATCGAACCGCGCCGGCAGGCCTTCGGTGTGGAATGCCGGCAGGACGTTGTCGAGCCGGCCCCACAAAAGCGTCACCGGCACCGTGATCCTCGCGATCTCCTCACGCGGTATCTCACCCTGTCGACCGTCCCGGGTCATGCCCTTCCGGATCTCCAGGAGCAGGTCGCGCTGGCCCGGGATCGCCCGCTGGGCAACCGCGTCGGCAACCGCGGAGTCCGTGACCGTACCGTACCAGCCCGTCATCTGTTCCAGGCAGTCGCGCAGGTCGGCTGCGTCCGTCGCCGATGCATAGCGCCCGAGCAACCGGCCATTGATCTGCGGACCGAAGCCGCCGGGCGCGCACAGCGTCAGCGAGGCGACGCGGCCGGGCTCGAACAGCGCCATCAGCACTGCTACGGCGCCACCCATGGAGTGCCCGACGACATGAACGCCGGATATGCCGCGCTCCGCCAGGTCGGCCAGTATGGCGCGCGCCGCGACCTTGGCCGGACCCGCGCCTGGCCAGTCGAGGGAGGCGGCGTGCCCCGGCATGTCATAGGCTATCGTCCGGTATTTTCCCGCCAGAAGCAGCTGAACCTCACGCCACGCGGCATGGCTTCCGGCAAAACCGTGAATGAGAACGACCGTCTCGCGACCCGTTCCTGCTTCCAGCGCATAAAGCGACATAACCAACTCCCTGACAGCCGGACCTGTGCCGTACCGCCCTAGATTTCAGGATTCGGGTGGCGCGTAAACGCTGCTTGGCAAGCTGCGGTCAACTGGCTGTCGACAGTCCGGCCGTGCGAAGCGCGTCGACCAGCTTCTTAGCCATGTCCGCGGGATAGTTGGCGCGCCGGTAATAGCCCTCGGGGTCGGCGACGAAGGTCGCGCTTATGCTGGCCAGCTTGGCGAGAAGCTCGTCGCGCTGCCTGATCCTTCCGTCAGCATGCGCGACGATCGCGCGGGCGGCGACATAGTGGGCGCGATCCGTCGTTGCCAATGCGCTTGCCGCACGCGATGCGTGGTCGAGATCGTCAAGCATGAAGTACCCCAGGAACAGACCGTAGTCCCACCAGATCGCATGTGCGCTCGATGCCTCGACCGCGCGTGCCATCAGCGGAATGCCCAGCTCGTACTCGCCAGCGAAGATGAGCGCATAGGCATAGGACGCCGCCATGCCGAGGTCATACGGATTGAGGTCGTAGGATTTGCGCATCCAGCGCAAAGCTTCGTCCTGGTTGCCGGTGCGCGTCAGCAAATATCCGTAGGACCGGTGGGCATAAGGGCTTGTCGGGCCGAGCTGCACCGCCTCCCGCGCGAGCGCAAGAGCGTTATCGATAGATGCGTCCTCCGGAAATGCATACCGGTCGGTTACCGCTTCCAGGACAAGGGCCGAGAGCTCGGCCGGGATCAATGCGGATCCGGGGTCCTCCTCCTCAAGCGCGAGGAAGCACTCGTACGCCTCACGGTGCCGCTGCTCGCGTTGATCGCGAAAATAGGCATTGCCAAGCAAAAGGCAGCGGGTTAGCGCGCTACGTGGCCCGAATTCGGCAAGATGCGCGTAGATTGTCCCCGAAACCGGCAGTGCGGATGTCAGAATATCGGCGATTTCCGGATCGATCGCTACCGAGGCGTGCTCGGAACTGACTGACCGGGACAACAGCACCTTGCCCGTATCGGTGTGGAGAAGATCGATGCCGACGCTCGACTGACCGGCCCTGCGTCCCACTTCGAAAATGAAATGTGCCGCGGACCCGCGCTGACCGATTTCGTCCGCGTGCATTCTGGCCAGAAAGTCGACCGTATCGAAACCCGGCAGCGCATTGCGAAGCACCGCGGCGACGCGCTGGGTCGAATCGTCGGTGTCCCTCGCCATGATATGAACCGCCGGAAGTCCCAGCGGCCCTGCCTCGTCGATATCCGCGGGAACCGACCCCACGGAAGCAGGATCCGGCCGCCCGAACTGAAGGTAGGCGACACCGGAGAGCATGATCGCCACAACTACTGCCGCGGCCGCGAGCATCGTTCGCCCCGACATTGCCGGCGAGCGCCGCCACCCGCCGGAAGCGGACGCTCTTCCCGCCTTTAATGGCGGCGGAGCATCGGCGTTCGCCGATGCCTCGTCTGTGGCAGATGCCTGTTCAAGTTCCGTGTAGACGGGAACATATCCGCCGCGCGGTATGAGAATGCGGATTGGCGCGTCCGCGCCTTCGCTTTCGTAGTACTGCCCAAGCAACTCGCGAAGACGGCCCGCCTGCACGCGTACCACGGCGTCGGTTGCCGGATCGAATTCGGCATCGCGACCGAACACGTCGATCCCGATCGCATATCCCTTGAGACGCTCGGACTCGCCGGCCTGCTCGCGCTCGACAAGGTAGCGCAGAAATTCGCGCGACCTCTCTGACCGCGCGAATGTATCGCTCGCCAAAATCTTCGCCAAAGCCTCTCGGACCAGGGCGGCGGGGGGCATCAGGCGCCGCAAGACATGACCTCTTCGAGCCAGTACTGGCCTCGCCGAGGATCATACGCGCCACACGGCACCACACAAGCGGTTCCGCCGCCCTGTTGAAAACCCGGTGCTTGGTGCCGGGTAGCCGGTCGTCAGTCGTCCTGCCGGATTGTCAGGATTCGATTTGCTGCCGACACCACCGCCTCCAGCGATGCCGCTACGATGTTCGTGTTGATACCCGCACCGAACAGCCGGCCAGCCGGATGCTCCATTTCGAGATAGCAGATCGCGGCCGCGTTGGAGCCACGCTGCATGGAGTGCTCGGAATAATCGAGCACGCTCATCTCGATGCCGAGATACCGCGACAGCGCATCGACGAAGCCATCGATCGGGCCGGTTCCACTCCCCGTAACCGTGACGGTTTCGCCACCGTCGGTGATCACCGCCTCGACGATCCGGCGGCCCTTGTGCTCGGTGTCGGGGAACGTCTGGTGGTCCACGAACTTGAATCGCCCGTCCGGCTGGTCGACATAGAGCGCCAGGAATTCCTCATAGATGCGCCGCGACGGCAGTTCCTTTCCCTCTGAATCGGTAATGCGCTGGATCTCGCGCGAGAACTCGACCTGGAGGTTGCGCGGCAGGTTCAACCCGTAATCGGCCTGGAGCACGTAGGCGATACCACCCTTGCCGGACTGCGAGTTGATGCGGATGATCGCCTCGTAGCTGCGGCCCACATCCGTCGGGTCAATCGGCAGGTAGGGTACTTCCCAATGCGGGCGGTTGGCCTTGCGCAGCGCCTTCATGCCCTTGTTGATCGCATCCTGGTGAGACCCGGAGAATGCAGTGTACACGAGCTCGCCGACATAAGGGTGGCGTTCGGGGATCTTCATCTGGTTCGAATATTCGAACACGTCCTTCATCCGGTTGATGTCGGTGCAGTCGAGGTCCGGATCGACGCCCTGCGTGTACATGTTCAGCGCCAGCGTAACGATGTCGACATTGCCGGTGCGCTCGCCATTGCCGAACAGCGTTCCCTCGACGCGGTCGGCGCCGGCCATCAGCCCGAGTTCGGTTGCCGCGATGCCGGTGCCGCGGTCATTGTGCGGATGCAGGGAGATGATCAGGTTCTCGCGGTTGTCGAGGTTACGGCACATCCACTCGATCTGATCGGCGTAGATGTTTGGCGTCGACATCTCGACGGTCGCGGGCAGGTTGATGATCAGCTTGTTGTCGGCTGTCGGCTGCACGATCTCGGTGACCGCATTGCAGATTTCGAGCGCTACCTCGAGTTCGGTTCCGGTGAAGCTCTCCGGCGAGTACTGGAAGCGGTATCCGCCGCCCGCCTTCGCTGCCATGTCTGTGATCATCTTGGCTGCGTCGGTCGCGATCTGCTTGATGCCTCCGACATCCTTCTCGAACACCACCCGGCGCTGCAGTTCGCTGGTCGAGTTGTAGAAATGAACGATCGGCGTGGCGGCGCCCTCGAGCGCCTCGAAGGTGCGGGTGATCAGTTCCGGCCGGCACTGCACAAGCACCTGCAGGTCCACATTCGCCGGGACGTTGCCTTCTTCGATGCACCAGCGTGCAAAGTCGAAATCGGTCTGCGACGCCGAGGGAAATCCGATCTCGATCTCCTTGAAGCCCATGTCGAGCAGCAACTGGAACATCCGCGCCTTGCGCTCGTGTCCCATCGGGTCGATCAGCGCCTGGTTTCCGTCGCGCAGGTCCACCGAGCACCAGATCGGTGCCGTTTCAATCCGCTTCGACGGCCAGGTGCGGTCGGTGAGGCCGATCGCAGGATAGGGTTGGTATTTGGTCGCCGCGTCGGGCATGCCGTGCGCGGATTTCACGGGAGTCTGGTCGTTCATCGTCTTCTCTTTCCGGGCCATGCCGGGCGGGAGGTCCTGCTGTTGCGGACAGCGCCTAGCAAATTTTCATGCAATGGGTGTGAAGGTCGAGGAGCGGAGGCCGGCCGGCGCATCGATCGCCGGGCGCTCCTTCAGGAAACCCGACGACCGCCGCTAAGGCCGAGAAGAAGAAGCGTCGCCGACAGCGCACGCAGAGCTTCGCCCGTGAAGGCGGCTTTGTGGCTTGCGGCTTTGTTGCGGCTCGAAGACATGGCGGTTTGATAGCCGACGACGTCCCGATAGGCAAGCGCGCAGTATCGGATGGCGCATGCGTCGTGCCCCTGGCATCCGGCAGGTTGGTACCGATACCGGATTGTTAACCATGTGCGGAATATTTTTCACATGTGTTCAATGTGATGAGTGCGTGTGATGCTGAAGTCGGTTGCGTTGGTCGGTTCCTTGCTTCTCCCCCTGTTCATGGCTGGCTGCGCCAGCACGTCCAATTCGGATACCGCGCGGACCTCCTACACTGCTGAGCGAAACGCCATGCCGGCGGCGCTGGCGGCCCAGGACACCCGTTCCGGCAAGGCGAAGGCGGAGAAGGCCGCACTGGTCTTCCCGACCAATCCCGGCGGCAGCCTCGCCGGTCGCTCGCTCCGCGTAAGCCGGGTCTCCGACATTGCGCTGCGCGACAAGGAGGTTGTCCTGACCTTCGACGACGGCCCGATGCCCGGTCGCACGGAAAAGGTCTTGGCCGCGCTCGACCGCTACGGCGTCAAGGCGACGTTCCTGATGGTCGGCCAGATGGCGAACGCCTATCCGGCCATCGCTCGCAAGGTTGCCGCGCGCGGCCATACAATAGGCACCCATACGCAGTCGCACCGCAATCTCGCAGGAATGAGCACCGCAAACGCGAAAGCCGAGATCGAGCGCGGCAGAAAGAGCGTCGCTGCGGCAGTCGGAAGCGGCAACGTGGCACCGTTCTTCCGTTTTCCCTATCTCGCCAGCACCTCGGCGCTGCGGCGCGACCTCGCCAGCAACGGGGTTGTCGTGATCGACGTCGATATCGATTCCAAGGATTACTTCAAATCGTCGGGTGATCAGGTGCGTGCGCGGACGATCGCCAGGATCGAACGCCGTCGCAAGGGCGTCATCCTGCTTCACGACATCCACGGCAGGACCGCCGAGATGCTGCCGGGCTTCCTCGCCGACCTGAAGTCGCGCGGCTACAAGGTCGTCGCCCTGAAGCCGGGGCGCGGGAGCTTCCTGGTCGCCTCGCTCGACTGAGCGTCCTGAGCTCGTGGCGGGCACGGCGACGTCAGCCGTGCTTCGCCTTCTCCTCGGGCTCGATATGGATCACGATCCGCGAGCCCGGCAGCTCTCTCTTCAGGGCGGCCTCGATACGGTCGCAGATGTCGTGGGCGCTGCGCACCGGCATGTCGCCGGGAACCACCAGATGGAACTCGATGAAACGCGCCCGCCCCGCCTCGCGCGTCTTGAGATCGTGATACTCCAACGCCCCGGATGAATTCGCGTCGATGACCGCCCGTGTCTCGGCGAGATCCGTATCGGTGAATGCCGCATCCATCAGGCCCTGGATCGACGTGTTCACCAGCACGAAGCCCTGCCACAGGATGTTGAACCCGACGACGATTGCCAGCAGCGGATCGAGGATCCAGTAGCCGGTCACCGTGGCAAGCAGAAGACCCGCGATCACCCCGACCGAGGTGACCACATCGGCACGAATATGGTTGCCGTCCGCGACGAGCGCAGGCGAACGGACCCGCCTTCCGGTCGAAATCAGCAGCCAGGCCCAGAACCCGTTCACGACCGCGGCGGCGGCGTTGATGCCCAGGCCAACGGCCGTCGACCCCATTTCCGCCGGCGAGAGGATCGCGTTCGCGGCCTGGTGAAATATCAGCAGCGCAGCAACGACGATCAGCACGCCCTCGAAAACGGCCGAGAAGTACTCCGCCTTGTGATGGCCGAACGGATGGTTGTCGTCGGCCGGCTTGTGGCTGAGGTTGACGGCCCACCATGCCGCGAATGCCGCGACCACATTGACGATCGATTCCAGCGCGTCCGAATAGAGCGCGACGGACCCCGTCAGCCACCAGGCAGCGAATTTCAACCCCATCACCGCGAACGCGACGATGATCGACAGGCCCGCAAGCAGACGGACGCGCGAAGTGGTTGCTGCGGCTTTGGGGGCGGTGCTCAAGGGCTGATGCGTGCGGTTTGTCGGGAATGTGGCTCGGCCCACGCTCAACCACATGGCAGACGTCGGGTCAATTGCCGAAAGGCTCCGGCCGGAACGGAAGCGGCGAAGATGGCCGGAAGCGTCAAATATGTCAGGGTTGGTTTCCTGCGCGGTTCGTCGGACCTCCGTTCCTGCCGAAGCCGACTCTGTGTCGCGTGCGCAGGACAAAAGGTTCAACGGAAACGTGCGGGCAGCTCAATCCCGCAGCATTCCGGCCAGATAGCGCGCCGCTACGGGGCCGAGCACCAGCACGATGAGGAACCGCAGCATCTGCATCGTCATCACGAACGAGATGTCGACGTTGCGAGAAGCTGCTGCAATGATCGCCACCGAATCCATCCCGCCGGGGCTCGTCGCCAGATAGGCGGTCAGTGGATCGACGCCGGCGAATTCGGCGAGAAGGAAGGCGATCATTCCGCAAAACGCCATCAATGCGAGGATCGACAGGGCGACCCTGACGAGCGCGACCCGAACCTGGCGTAGCGTATCGGCGGTGAACCGGATTCCGATCGCCCAGCCGACGATGGCGTAGCTCACGGCCAGCAGCCAGGGCGGCAGTTCGAAGCTGATCAGCCCTGTGAACTTGGCGACGAGCGCGACGATGAGCGAGCCGAGAAAGAACGGCGACGGCAGCCGGGCAATCGCCCCAAAGCCGGCCCCGGCGGCCGCGACGGCAAGCGTCGCGCTTAGTGCGGTCCAGTCGAGCGGCGGGAACCAGACGATCGCCTCCGGCCCGGCGGTCGAGCCGACCCACAGCCGCGCCACCATCGCGGCGCCGAACGAGACCATCATGACCCGCAGATACTGCATGAACGCGACGAGGCGCTGGTCGGCGCCGAATGCTCCGGCCATCAGCACCATCGCGGAGGCTGCGCCGGGCGCCGCCCCCCAGATGCCGACCGTTCCCGGCAGGATGTGCCAGCGGCTGATCAGCCACCCCACGATGCTGCTGGCCGCCAGCGTCGCCAGCGTCGCCGAAATGAGGATAGGCCAGTCCGCGAGGAATGCCGGCACGAGGTCGGCGGTCAGAGATGCTGCGATCATGCAGCCAACGACAGCCTGCGCGACACCGAATGCCGGCCGGGGTATCGCGATCGTGGCGCCCTGTACGCCGGCGCACACGGCTGCGAGCATGGGGCCGATCAGAAATGCTGCCGGCAAATGCGCCAGCTCGAAGATCGCGACCAGCACGGCAGACAGCGACAGCAGGAAGAGCCACTGGACAGCCAGACCCCGCCCCGCCAACAGCGGCAAACGCCGGGATCCAGGCATGTCGGTCATCGCGGCTCCTGATGGACAAGGCTTCTCGGCGGGAGGCTATCGATTAGCCTCATTGCCGCGCCAGCGCAATTCACCCGCGTCAGGCTGCCTTCACCTTAACCTTCCGCGGCAGATGAGCGACCACGTTCTCGATCATCCGCATGCCGGCATTCTGTCCCAGCGTCATGATCGATTCGGGATGGAACTGCACTGCCGCGATCGGCTCCTTGCTGTGCTCGAACGCCATGATCACGCCGTCCTCGGTCTCGGCCGTCACGAGAAACTCCGGTGGCAATCGCGAGGGGTCGGCGAAAATCGAGTGATAGCGGCCGACGGTGATTTCCTTCGGCAGCCCGGAGAAGACCATCCCGTTTCCGTTGACCCGGATCCGCGACGGCTTTCCGTGCATCGGCACATGAAGCTGGCGAAGTGTGCCGCCATAGGCTTCGGCGAGCGCCTGCAGACCCAGGCAGACCCCGAAGATCGGCAGGCCACGCTTGCGCGCCTTGTCGATCGTCGCCTTGCAATCGAAGTCCTGCGGACTGCCCGGCCCCGGCGACAGAACCACCAGGTCGGGGGCCAGACGGTCGAAGGTTTCTTCCGCAACCGGCGACCGCACCGTCGTCACCAAGGCGCCGGTCTGGCGGAAATAATTGGCCAGCGTATGTACGAAACTGTCCTCGTGGTCCACCAGCAGGATCGACAGTCCCTCGCCCACACGGGCAGCCTGGCGCGCGGCATCGCCGGTATTTCCGGCCGACGCCTGGCGGATCGCCGACAGCATCGCCGATGCCTTCAGCTCCGTCTCGGCTTCTTCTTCCTCAGGATCGGAATCGAAGAGCAGCGTCGCGCCGGCGCGGACTTCCGCGATACCGTCCTTGATGCGGATCGTACGCAGGGTGAGCCCGGTGTTCATGTCGCCGTTGAAATGAACCATCCCGATCGCCCCGCCATACCAGGCGCGCGGGCTCTTCTCGTGGTTCTCGATGAACCGCATCGCCCACAGCTTCGGCGCGCCGGTAACAGTGACCGCCCAGGCGTGCGACAGGAAAGCGTCGAAGGCATCCATACCCTCGCGCAGCCGGCCCTCGATGTGGTCGACCGTATGGATCAGCCGCGAGTACATCTCGATCTGCCGCCGGCCGATGACGCGCACCGAGCCCGGCTCGCAGACACGGCTCTTGTCGTTGCGATCGACGTCCGAGCACATCGTCAGCTCGGCCTCGTCCTTCTTGGAGTTGAGCAGCTTGAGGATCTGCTCCGAATCCGAGATCGCATCCTCGCCGCGCTTGATCGTGCCTGAGATCGGACACGTCTCCACGCGACGCCCCGATACCCGCACGAACATCTCCGGCGAAGCCCCGATGAGATATTCGTTTTCGCCCAGATTGATGAAGAACGAATAGGGCGACGGGTTGATCTTCTTCAGCCGCCGCGTGATGTCGGACGGCTTCGACCGGCACTGCTCGAAGAACATCTGACCCGGCACGACCTCGAACAGGTCGCCGCGGCGGAAGCTCTCCTTCGCCTTCTCCACCAGCTTTGCATACTCGCCAGGCTCGTGGTCGCTTCGCGGCGGCACGCGATCGGACATCTTGAAGGGGACGGCGTCTCCGCCGCGCTCCAGCCCCTCGGTTGAAAAGCCCTCGCCTGAATAGTCGTAGCGGTCGTGCCAGGCCTTCGCCGCGTGATGATCGACGACGAGGATCTCGTCGGGAAGGTAAAGCACCAGGTCGCGCTGGCTCTGCGGCCGGTCGAGCTTCGCGGTTACCGGATCGAACTGGAATGCGAGATCGTATCCGAACGCGCCGTAGAGCCCGAGATCGGAATCCTCGTTCGTCCGGAACAGCGCTACGAGTGCGCGCAACACGGTGAAGACCGTGGGAACGCGGCTGCGCTCCTCTTCGGCGAAGACGCGCCCTGGTTCGGCGACATCGATCGCAAGCAGCCGCTTTTCGCTTGCCGTGATCGTGACCTCATCCAGCGCCCGCAGGGTCCTTTCGACGACAGGCAGCAGTACCTCGCCACGGGCATTGAACGCCTCGACCTTCATGGTCCGGCCGCGCGCCGAGAGCCCCAGCGGCGGATCGACGATCGCCGTGTCCCAGCGCGTATAGCGGCCGGGATACTCATAGTTCGAGGAAAAGACGCAGCCGCGCCGTTCGTCGAGCGCATCGATATAGGTTTCGATCGCGGCCTCGTAGGGTGTTTCGACACGGTGCCGCGTCACGGCTATGCCGCCGGCGGTCACGAAGCGCTCTGCGCCGTTGTCCAGGGTCTCGACAGTCATCTCCCGTTCCCATCTCCTTCAAGCGACGGATCCGGGAGAGCCCCGGTAAAGAAAAAGGCCGCCCGGAAATCCGTTGCGGCCATCGTCAAAGTCCACGCACACGCGCTCAACCGGCCGCTGTCAGCAGGCCCACCACCACAGATTGCTGGTCGAGATCGTGATCATGAAATTCATCTAGCGGCGAAAGAATGGCCGCGCAAGCGGATTTCTCGGCTCACGCATCCTCGACATTGATCCGCCGCCACCCCGCCTCGATGAACGAGTAGAGCGAGAAGGCAAGCAGGCCGAGGGCCGTGACGCCGAGCAGCATGCTCCCCAGCGGCAGCGAGATGATGAAATCGAGCGCCTCCCGCAGACCAGGCGTGCGCCCGTTTTCACCGGCTGCGAGGCCGCGGCGGAAAAGCAGAAGCGCAATGACCCCGAAGATCGCCCCGCGCGCCGACAGCCCCGCCATGGCGATCGGATCGACATAGCGCATCATCTGGCGATCGGCCGAAATGTGATCGCGATACTTCCGCCGTATCGCCTTGACGACGTGCGCTCCGCCAACGATTGCGAACACCGCGGCCAAGACCAGTGCCGTGGCCTGCGCGCCGACGAAGCGCGCAAGCACATGGGCAAAGTCGCCATCGTCCGCATTGCCGCTGCCGCGCCACAGCGAATAGGTGTAGAACGCCAGCACGCCGTAGGTGATGCCGGACGCCAGGAGGCCGGCCCGGATGCCTAGCCCCTTCAGGCCGACACCATGCTCGTCCGTATCGAAGATCGTCTGGAAAAACCGCCAGATGCTGTATCCGGCAAGGCTGGCTATCAGCAGGATCGCCAGGACGTCGCCTGCATGATTCTTCGTCAGGAACTCGATCGCGCCCTTGGTATCCTCGCTTGCGGCCCCGCTCCAGGCAGCGAGGAACGCGAAAAACGCGACAACCAGATAGACAAGCCCCCGCGCGGCATAGCCCGCTCTCGCCAGCGGTTTGATCCACTTCTGGCGAGAGGCCGCCTCGTCAATATCCGGCATCCGGATCTCCCTTCCCGCGCAACCTTCTGAGAACCGAAACGACGAGCCAGGAAAGGCTTGCCCAGGCGGCACCTATGGCCCATCCGGCCATGACGTCGGTCGGCCAGTGGACGCCGAGATACACGCGGCTGACACCGATAAGGACGGCGGCGGCGACCGCGACCGACATCACGTAGACGCGGACACGCCAGTCTTCGACCAGCCGGACGATCAGCGAGGCCAGCGTCAGGTAGACCACGGTGCTCATCGTCGCATGGCCACTCGGGAAACTCGGCGTGTGAATGGTGACGAGATGTTCGACGAGATCGGGCCGTGCCCGGTCGTAGATCAGCTTGAGGCCATGGCTGACGAGCGACCCGCTGACGATCGACAGGAACACGAACAGTGCCGGACCCCGCCTGCCCGAGACGAGCAGGAAGCCGATCACCGCGCTGACCAGCAGGACGAGCACCGGATAGCCACCCAGAGCGGTGATTTCGACCATCGTTTCCTTGAGCCAGGCCGGCCCTATGGTCTGCGAGAGGTCTGCTGGGTCCCGGAACAGCAGCAGGATGAAGCTGTCCATCGCCTCCATTTCATTTTCGCCGACCTCGTGGCCGATCTCGAGGAAGATCCACAGGCCCGAAGCGGCCAGCGCGATCAGCAGCACCGGCCCGAACACGCTGACGTCCCGCATGTCCTTCACGAGATCGGTCAGTCGCAGCTTGTACATGGAAAGGTCCGCGTGATGCCCCATCCGTCAACAACGGCTAAGGCTGGTTCGGGTTCCGGAGGCCCGTCAGCCGCCCACCGCCTCGGCCGCCGCCTTCACCCGGGCAATGTCGCCTTCGAACGCCATCGCGGCCTCCGCGCGTGCGAGCGCATGCCGGGATTGTCTGATCGCCGCCTCGCGATAATCCTCGCGGCCGAGCCGGGCCAGAGCCGCCAGCGCCTTCTGCAACCTTATCTGGACTTCGGCGATCCCCGCCCCGTCCCGGGCGATCGGCATGAAGACGTCGTCGAACAACTCGTCGGCGGTGATCGCCGTCACGTGGACTTCGGGGTAGATAGGTTCCTTTTGTGTATCGGGATCGGCCCAGATGCTCAGGACCCGCACCGCACGTCCCACCACGTCGATCGCCGTGCCGGGATCGTTGATGCCCGGCGACAGCGCCCGGCACGCGATCTCGGCAAGCACCGAAAGCCCGAAACGGGGGTCCTGGTCGAAGGAGCGCTCGTCATCGATCGTCACGGCGGTGCGAATCCGGTCGAGCGCTTCCCGATTGGCGAGGCCCGTGCACCATGCGACGGGCCGCTTCGCGTCCACGAACGTGCCCGGAGGAGCGACCAGATAGACCGCGCCTGAACCCGAGCGCGCGGCTTCAGACAGCGCCCCCATGTCGACATGCTGCACATAGCCGATGACCGAGGCGAAGATGGGCATCGCCCCATCGGGTATGCTGCTGACGGGATCGGCCAGCGGCAGCCCGCCGAGGAAGGGCCGTGTGAAGCGGCCGCGCATCGCATCCGTGGCGGCGTGCTCCACCTGTTCGGTCGTCTCGCCGACGCGGCCGAGCTTGGACACGTAGTCGATCCAGCGCAGGAGCGTCCCCACGACGATCAGGATGACGAGGATCGTGACCGCGAACAGCACGACTCGGCCGCGCTCGCCATAGGCGCCCATCGACAGGGTGATGATTGCCACCAGGCTGTAGAGGAACGAGCCGACGAATGCTGCCAGCATGTTCTGGCTTTCGGTATCCTCGATCAGCAGCCGGGTGGCACGCGGCGTCACATTGCTCGTCGCCGCCGAATAGGCGGCAACCA
>JAMLJD010000075.1 GCA_023953775.1 Rhizobiaceae bacterium
GATCGTTTTCTTCGGCCGGCTGCTCGTCGAGGCCTATATTTTCCGCGAGTCCTCGATCGGGCCGAAGCTGATCACCGGGATCCCGTTCGTCCTCGCGGTCACGTTCATGCTGGCCTTCGATGCGAATTCCAGCGAGCAGGTCGAGAGGATCCTGATCGGGTTCTCGGTCGGCGTGGCGGTCGTGGCTGTTCTCTATGCCGTCGCGGAATACCGCGCGCGCAGCGGGCCGGCGGCTGGACGCAAGCCTCAGTCGGCTGCGTCGGCGTCGCGGCTGGCGAGCCTCGGTCGGATCGCCGGGATCGCGCTGTTCGCCTTCGCGGTCGTGCTGCCGTTCTTCTTCACGACGTTCTTCCCCGGGCAGCAACGGCAGTATATCGACCTCGCCATCCTGATCATGACCTACATCATGCTCGGCTGGGGCCTCAACATCGTCGTCGGCCTCGCAGGTCTGCTCGATCTCGGCTACGTCGCCTTCTACGCCGTCGGTGCCTATTCCTTCGCGCTTCTCGCACAGCATCTCGGACTGGGATTCTGGACCGCGTTGCCGCTGGCCGGCATTCTCGCCGCCTTCTGGGGCATGATCCTCGGCTTCCCGGTGCTGCGCCTCAGGGGCGACTACCTCGCCATCGTGACCCTGGCCTTCGGTGAGATCATCCGCATCGTGCTGCTCAACTGGTACACCTTCACGAACGGCCCCGATGGCATCTCCGGCATTCCGAAGCCGACCCTGTTCGGTCTCGAATTCTCGCGCGGGGAAGGCGGGTTCGCGGATTATTTCGGGCTGGAGTACAGCTCGATCCACCGCTTCATCTTCCTGTATTACATCATCTTCGTGCTGGCGATCATCACCAACGTCGTGACCATGCGGCTGCGCCGCCTGCCGATCGGCCGGGCCTGGGAAGCGCTGCGCGAGGACGAGATCGCCTGCCGCTCGCTCGGCATCAACACGCGCAATACCAAGCTCACCGCATTCGCCATCGGCGCGATGTTCGGCGGCTTTGCCGGCTCGTTCTTCGCGACCCGGCAGGGCTTCATCTCGCCGGAGAGCTTCACCTTCCTGGAGTCGGCGATCATCCTGGCCATCGTCGTGCTCGGCGGTCTGGGTTCGCAGATCGGCGTGGTGATCGCGTCGGTGGTGATGATCGGCGGCATCGAGATGCTGCGTAATCTCGACTTCCTGCAGCAGATTTTCGGAAGCGGCTTCGATCCCGTCCAGTATCGCATGCTGATCTTCGGTTTCGCGATGGTCGCGATCATGGTGTGGAAGCCACGCGGGCTGGTGACGACGCGCGAGCCGTCGGCCGTGCTCAAGGTGAGAAAGAAGATCGGCGCCGATCTCGTCGCGCAGGGAGAGGGTCACTGATGGATACGGCAGAGATGCACGCCGCTTCGCCCGCGGGCGAGGCGAGGTGGGATCGCGACCCGATCCTGACCGTCGAACATCTGACGATGCGCTTCGGCGGCCTGGTCGCCATCGGCGACCTGTCCTTCAATGTCGGGCGCGGCGACATCACCGCGCTCATCGGGCCGAACGGCGCCGGAAAGACGACGGTCTTCAACTGCGTCACCGGCTTCTACAAACCGACCGAGGGTCGCATCGTCATGCGCCACGGTCCGGGGCAGCAGGCCGACCTGGTCGAAACGGTCACAGCCGGCGGCACGCGCTGGCAGACCGGCGAGAACGGTTCGGTCTTCCTGCTCGAGCGCATGGCGGACCACGAGATCTCCCACCGGGCGAAGGTCGCGCGCACGTTCCAGAACATCCGGCTATTCGGCGGCATGACGGTGCTGGAGAACCTGCTCGTTGCGCAGCACAATCCGCTTATGGTGGCGTCGGGCTTCAGCATCGGCGGCATTCTCGGCCTGCCCGGCTACCGCGCCGCGCAGAACAAGTCGATCGACAAGGCGGTCTACTGGCTCGAGCAGGTCAACCTGATCGACCGGGCCGACGATCCTGCCGGCGACCTGCCCTATGGGGCACAGCGTCGCCTGGAGATCGCGCGGGCCATGTGCACAGATCCGCATCTCCTGTGCCTCGACGAGCCGGCGGCGGGCCTCAATCCGCGTGAATCGGCCGAACTCAACGAGCTTCTGCAGTTCATTCGCTCGGAAGGCACGTCCGTACTGCTGATCGAGCACGACATGGGCGTGGTGATGGAGATTTCCGACCATATCGTTGTCCTCGACTACGGCATCAAGATCTCGGACGGCGATTCCGGTTACGTGAAATCGGACCCGAAGGTGATTGCGGCCTATCTCGGCGTGGACGACGAGGCCGAAATCGACATCCCGGAAATCAAGCACGACGTCGAAGAGGTGGTTCACCCGGAGAAGGCAGCACCCCGGAAGCGTCAGCCGGCTGCCGCCAAGTCGGCGTCCGCGAAGGCACCGCGCAAGGCTGCTGCGAAGCCGGCCGCAAAGACCAAGGCGGCCGAGACTGCCGCCGTCAGCGAGGTCGTGGTCAAGAACGCCGATGCCTACCCCGGCAGCCAGCCGGCCGGCCTCAAGAAGGCGCGGACGGGAGGGGCCGACAACCTCACCCGGATCAGCGGCATCGGTCCGGCGAACGAGAAGAAGCTCAACGCGCTCGGCATCTGGCATTTCGATCAGATCGCCGCATGGAAGGCGCGCGAGGTCGAATGGGTCGGGGCGTATCTTTCCTTCCCCGGCCGCATCCAGCGGGAAGAATGGGTCAAGCAGGCCAAGACGCTCGCCAAGGGCGGGCAGACGGCGTTCTCCAAGCGCGTCGACAAGGGTGACGTGCCGACGAGCCGACCCGGAAAGAGCAGCGGCAAGGGGAGCAAGCGATGACCGGTAATTCCCCTGCCATGCTGTCGGTTCGCGGCGTCGAGACCTATTACGGCAAGATCGTTGCGCTGCGTGGCGTCGACGTCGAGGTGAACGCCGGTGAGATCGTGACGCTGATCGGCGCGAACGGTGCCGGCAAGTCGACGCTGATGATGACCATCTGCGGCGACCCGCGCGCCCGGGCCGGACAGATCATCTATGACGGCAAGGACATCACCAACCTGCCCACCCACGAGATCATGCGCATGGGCATCGCACAGTCGCCGGAAGGACGTCGCATCTTTCCGCGCATGACCGTGCTCGAGAACCTGCAAATGGGCGCATCACTCGTCGATCCCGAGCATTTCGACGACGATTTGAAACGCATCTACGAGCTGTTTCCGCGGCTCAAGGAGCGGGCGACGCAGCGCGGCGGTACGCTGTCGGGCGGCGAACAGCAGATGCTGGCGATCGCCAGGGCGCTGATGGGCCGACCGAAGCTGCTGTTGCTCGACGAGCCGTCGCTCGGCCTGGCGCCTCTGATCGTGAAGCAGATCTTCGAGGTGATCCGCGAGCTCAACCGCACGGAGGGCCTGACGGTCTTCCTGGTCGAGCAGAACGCATTCCACGCGCTCAAGCTCGCCCATCGCGGCTATGTCATGGTCAACGGCAACATCACCATGACCGGCACCGGACCGGAACTGTTGAAACGCGAGGAGGTGCGCGCCGCCTATCTCGAGGGCGGGAGGCACTGAGGGCCGATCATGGAAAAAGAGCTTACGCTGATCTGGGAAGTGACGGTCTGGGAATTCCTGTTCGTCACGGTGATCCTCGCAGGGGGCGCTGCATTCCTGACCGGACGCGCCATCGCGCAATCCTGGCAGAGCGACATCGAACTGTTTGCGTATATGGTGCTTCTGGCGGCGGCGACCCGGTTCATCCATTTCGCTCTGTTCAACGGGACGCTGCTGTCGCTGCATTATTACGTCGTAGACCTCATCGTGCTGGTCGTGATCGGCTTCCTGGGCAAGCGGATGACGCGGGCCGGCCAGATGGCCACGCAGTACAGTTTCGACTACGACCGGAAGGGGTCGTTCGGATGGGGCAAGAAGAACTGACGGCATTCACCAATAATGGCTGAAAGCCTTTGATTTCCTCACGAAGTTAAGCTTTCATGCCGTTCAAGCGGGATTTCGATCCCGCAATGCGGAGGCCGGGATCGCGACACCTAACCGGCGCCGCTTCGGGAACATCGGGTGTTCAACAGGGAGTTACCATGAAAAAGGTTCTTTTGGCTGGTGCAGCGCTCAGCCTTCTGATGGCCGGTTCGGCCTGGGCCGACATCAAGATCGCAACGGTCGGTCCCATGACCGGTCAGTATGCGTCGTTTGGCGCCCAGATGAAGGGCGGCGCGGAGCAGGCGGTTGAGGACATCAACAAGGCCGGCGGCGTGAACGGCGAAATGCTGGTTCTGGAAGTCGGCGACGATGCCTGCGATCCGAAGCAGGCCGTGGCTGTCGCCAACCAGCTTGCCGGCTCGGGCACCGTGTTCGTCGCGGGTCACTTCTGCTCGGGTTCGTCGATCCCGGCCTCCGCGGTCTACTCGGAAGAAGGCATCGTGCAGATCTCGCCGGCTTCGACCAACCCGGCTTACACCGACGATCGTCCCGGCCCGGGCACGTTCCGCGTCTGCGGCCGTGACGACCAGCAGGGTGACGTGGCCGGCAAGTATCTCGTCGAGAACTTCGCCGACAAGAAGATCGCCTTCGTCCACGACAAGACCGCCTACGGCAAGGGCCTTGCCGATGCGACCATGGCGGCCTACGAGGCGGCTGGCGGCAAGCCGGCGCTCTACGAAGCCTACACCGCCGGTGAAAAGGACTACACCGCACTGGTCTCCAAGTTGAAGGCCGAAGGCATCGGCGTGCTGTATGTCGGCGGCTACCACACCGAAGCCGGCCTGATCGTGCGCCAGATGCGCGAGCAGGGCATGGACACGGTGCTGGTCTCCGGCGACGCGCTGGTGACCGACGAGTACTGGGCCATCACCGGTGACGCCGGCGAAGGCACGCTGATGACCTTCTCGCCCGATCCGCGCAAGAACGAGATCGCCAAGCCGGTCGTCGACGCGCTGCTCGCCTCCGGCAAGACCGCCGAGGGCTATGCGCTCTACACCTATGCCGCGATCCAGGCCTGGGCCGCCGCGGCCAATGCCGCCAAGTCGACCGAGTTCGACGCCGTCGTGAAGGCGCTGGACGACGGAACGTTCGACACCGTGCTCGGCTCGCTCGAATTCGACGACAAGGGCGATGTCACGCTGCCCGGCTACGTCTTCTACGAGTGGAAGGGCGGCAAGTACGACTATCTCGAGAACTAGGTCTCGGGCATTCCTGATACCGGGCCCGGCACGGAAACGTGCCGGGCCTTTTCTGTTTGCCGGCAACGCCCGGCCCGGCCGTGTTTGCACTGCAGCAAATTCGCGATAAGGAATAGCGACCCGTCCGCCGCGCGAATTGGAGTGCCGCCTTGCCGATCACCAAGATCCTCGTCGCCAACCGATCCGAGATCGCCATCCGCGTGTTCCGCGCGGCGAACGAGCTGGGGCTGAAGACCGTCGCGATCTGGGCGGAGGAGGACAAGTACTCGCTGCATCGCTTCAAGGCCGACGAAAGCTATCAGGTCGGCCGCGGCCCTCATCTCGACAAGGAGATGGGACCGATCGAGAGCTATCTCTCGATTGAGGAGATCATCCGGGTGGCGCGCCAGTCCGGCGCCGACGCGGTGCATCCCGGCTACGGCCTGTTGTCCGAAAGCCCGGAATTCGCCGAGGCCTGCGCGGAAAACGGCCTGATCTTCATCGGCCCGAAGCCGGAGACGATGCGCCGGCTGGGCAACAAGGTCGCGGCGCGCAACCTCGCCATCGAGATCGGTGTGCCGGTCATTCCCGCGACGGAACCGCTTCCCGACGACATGGCGAAGGTCCGCGAAATGGCGGCCGAAGTCGGCTATCCGGTGATGCTGAAAGCCTCCTGGGGCGGCGGCGGACGCGGCATGCGTGTGATCCGCGCGGAAAAGGATTTGGAGCGCGAGGTCACCGAAGCGAAGCGGGAGGCCAAGGCGGCTTTCGGCAAGGACGAGGTCTATCTGGAAAAGCTGATCGAGCGCGCGCGCCATGTCGAGGTCCAGGTGCTGGGCGACACGCACGGCAATGTCGTGCATCTGTTCGAGCGCGACTGCTCGATCCAGCGGCGCAACCAGAAGGTCGTGGAGCGCGCACCGGCGCCCTATCTGGACGACACGCAACGCCGGGACCTTGCCGAGCATGCGATGAAGCTGGCGCGCGCCACCGACTATGTCGGCGCCGGTACCGTCGAGTTCCTGATGGATGCCGACACCGGCAAGGTCTACTTCATCGAGGTCAATCCGCGCATTCAGGTCGAGCACACGGTGACGGAGGAGGTCACCGGGATCGATATCGTCAAGGCGCAGATCCACATTCTCGAAGGCGCGGCGATCGGCACGCCGCAGTCCGGCGTGCCGGCGCAGGAGGACATCCGCCTCAACGGCAACGCCCTGCAATGCCGCATCACCACCGAGGATCCGGAACAGAACTTCATCCCGGACTATGGCCGCATCACCGCCTATCGCGGCGCCACCGGCTTCGGCATCCGCCTCGACGGCGGCACGGCCTATTCGGGCGCGGTGATCACCCGATTCTACGATCCGCTTCTGGAAAAGGTGACCGCCTGGGCTCCTACTGCGGAAGAGGCGATCCGCCGGATGGATCGCGCGCTGCGCGAGTTCCGCATCCGCGGCGTGGCGACCAACCTGACCTTCCTCGAGGCGATCATCGGCCATCCGAAATTCCGCGACAACAGCTACACGACGCGGTTCATCGACGAGACGCCGGAGCTGTTCACGCAGGTCAAGCGGCGCGACCGCGCGACCAAGCTGCTCAACTATCTGGCCGACGTCACCGTCAATGGCCATCCCGAGACGCGCGGACGCGCGCTGCCCAATCCGGAGGCGGCCGCCCCTCGCGTGCCCTATGTCGACGCACCGGTGCCGGATGGCACGAAACAGCGTCTCGACGCGGTCGGCCCGGACAAGTTCGCACGCTGGATGCGGGAACAGGACCGGGTGCTCGTCACCGACACGACGATGCGTGACGCGCACCAGTCGCTTCTGGCGACGCGGATGCGCACGCAGGACATCGCCAGGATCGCCGGCGTCTATGCGCGCGCGCTGCCGCAGCTCCTGTCGCTCGAATGCTGGGGCGGGGCGACCTTCGACGTCGCGATGCGCTTCCTGACGGAAGATCCGTGGGAACGGCTGGCGCTGGTGCGCGAGGGCGCGCCGAACTTGCTTCTGCAGATGCTTTTGCGCGGCGCCAACGGCGTTGGCTACACCAACTATCCCGACAATGTGGTCCGGCACTTCGTCAGGCAGGCGGCGGCCGGCGGCATCGATCTGTTCCGCGTCTTCGACTGCCTCAACTGGGTCGATAACATGCGCGTGGCCATGGATGCGGTGCGCGGCGAGGGCAAGCTCTGCGAAGCGACCATCTGCTATACCGGCGACATCCTCGATCCCGACCGCGCCAAGTATGATCTGAACTACTATGTCGGCATGGCCGGCGAGCTGGAAAAGGCCGGCGCTCATATCATCGCGGTCAAGGACATGGCCGGATTGCTGAAGCCGGCCGCGGCGCGCGGTCTGTTCAAGGCGCTGCGCGAGGCGACCGATCTGCCGATCCATTTCCATACGCACGACACGTCCGGCATCGCGGCTGCCACGGTGCTCGCGGCGGTGGACAGCGGCGTCGACGCGGTCGACGCGGCGATGGATGCGTTTTCCGGCAACACCTCACAGCCCTGTCTCGGTTCCATCGTCGAGGCGCTGAAGGGCAGCGAGCGGGACAGCGGGCTCGATGCGAGCTGGATCCGCCGGATTTCGTTCTACTGGGAGGCGGTTCGCAACCAGTACGCCGCGTTCGAGAGCGACCTGAAGGGGCCGGCCTCCGAGGTCTATCTTCACGAGATGCCGGGCGGGCAGTTCACCAACCTGAAGGAGCAGGCGCGCTCGCTCGGGCTGGAATCGCGCTGGCACGAGGTCGCGCAGGCCTATCACGACGTCAATCTGATGTTCGGCGACATCGTCAAGGTGACGCCGTCATCCAAGGTTGTGGGCGACATGGCGCTGATGATGGTCAGCCAGGATCTGACCGTCGCCGAAGTCGAGGACCCCGCTCGCGACATCGCCTTCCCGGATTCCGTCGTGGCGATGCTGCGCGGCGATCTCGGACAGTCGCCCGGGGGTTGGCCGGCGGCTCTTCAGAAGAAGGCACTCAAGGGCGAGAAGCCGATTACCGTGCGGCCTGGTTCGCTTCTGAAGGATGCCGACCTCGATGCCGGCCGGACGGAGCTCGAGGCAAAGCTCGATCGTGACGTGAGCGAGTTCGAGTTCGCGTCCTGGCTGATGTACCCGAAGGTCTTCTCGGATTTCGCCGCCGCGCAGGAGGAATACGGCCCGGTCAGCGTGCTGCCGACGCCCGTCTATTTCTACGGCATGCAGCCGGAGGACGAGATCTTCGTCGAAATCGAGCGCGGCAAGACGCTTGTGGTCCGCTGCCTCGCCGTCGGCGATGTCGACGAGAAGGGCATGGTGACGGTGTTCTTCGAACTCAACGGACAGCCCCGCCGCGTCAAGGTTCCCGATCGCGCGCATGGCGCCGGCGCGGCCAAGGCCCGGCGCAAGGCCGAGGCAGGAAACGAGGCGCATGTGGGTGCGCCGATGCCCGGTGTCGTGTCGACGCTCGCGGTGTCGCCCGGCCAGCCGGTCAAGTCCGGCGACGTGCTGTTGTCGATCGAGGCAATGAAGATGGAGACGGCGCTCCATGCCGAGCGCGACGGCACCGTCGCCGAGGTTCTGGTGAGTGCCGGAGACCAGATCGACGCCAAGGACCTGCTGATCGTCTACGGCTGAAGATGAACCGCTCTAGCTGCCGGCCGTCGGGAAGAGAGGGAAAACGCTTTCGCGGGCCCCATCTCGTCCCGAGCGGCTCGCACCGTCCCTATCGCCGGATGTAATCCTTGTAGATGAAGCCCTTGCGGCCTTCATAGACCACCTTGCACCAATGCTGGCAATCGGTGGCTGCTGCGATCTCGGCGTTGGCGGGGACGACCGTCACCACCGAGGCCCCGTTGTCGGGTCCCGATCGCATGTTGACGTAGGCGGAGACCCGGGCCTTGCCCAGACCGGCAATGCCGGGCTCGTCGGGTAGGGGCACCTGTTCGGCGACCGGCTTTTCGTCCGTCATCTCGGCTTCAAGCGCCAGCGTGTCGGTCTCGGCGACCGGAACCGTCTTCCTGGTCAGGCGGTCGAAGGGCGTATCCCTGTTCTCCTGACGGAATGCCGAGATGGAGGCCGTATTGCCCGGGTCGGTATTCCTGTTCGAAGCGATGAGATCCTCGAGTTTCACCGGCCGCGAATTCGCCGCCACCCAGCGCGGGTTGGCATCCTCAAGCGGTTTGTCGATCATCAGGCGCTTCTCGGCGACTGCCGGTTCGGCTACGGCCGGGGCTGCAGTGTCGGCGGATGCAGCCGTGACGTTCACACGCACGGATTTCGGCGCCGCGGCGCGCTTCTGGACCGCAGGTACGGCCGGCGCGTCGGTCTCTGCGACAGACTGTTCGTTCTGCTGGGCCGACATGCGGGTTGCGATGAACGCACCCGTCGCAGCCGTCGCGAGGGCGACAACCGCTAACGTTGCCACCGCCGCGCGGCGTGACGCCGGCCGGGTCTGGCTTCCGATGCTTCTGGTTCCTGCTGCCTGCGATACCGATGCATACCGAAACGAGGCTGGCAAACGAGGCGATGTCATTATGCTGGTCTCCACGATAGTGTATGAGCTGCCGGAACCGGCGCTCAATCCCCGCCACTTCGTTGAACGGAAACAGGGTCATACGGCCGGTTGCCCGATCGGCTGTCTGCCCTCAATTCAATTTCGACCATGATTATGGCGTGTCTTGGTCCGGAATAGGGCAGAGCCGGGGATTCGGTGGTCAGCCGCCCCCGCGCCCTATTGACGCGCCCCGCGGCAGGCGTAGGTTGCCGGTGTCCAAATTCGAGGCTTCGTGGAAATTGCAGGTACATGGGAATCTGGCCAGTCGCGGCCGGTGGGCCGTCGCCACGCTGTTTTTCGTCAACGGCTTTCTGGTCGGGAGCTGGGCGCCGCAGATCCCGCTCGTTCTGGGCCGGCTCTCGATCTCCGAGACCACGCTCGGTCTTCTGATCCTGGTCTTCGGGCTTGGCGCATTCGTCGCCATGCCGTCGGCCGGGCTGGCCATGTCGAGATATGGTTCGCGACGAGTGCTGCGCGTGGTAGCGCTTGTCGCCTGCGCCGGTCTGGTACCGGTCGTGGCGGCGACGGACGTGATGACGGTGGCGGTGGCGCTTTTCGTATTCGGTGCGTCGATCGGAGCGATGGATGTCGCGATGAACACCAACGCGGTCGTCGTGGAGCGGCGACTCGGTCGCGCGGTGATGTCGTCCTCGCACGGCTTCTGGAGCCTGGGCGGTTTTGCAGGCGGCGGTCTCGGCGGGCTTGCCATCCTTCATTTCGGCCATCTCGCGCATGCGAGCCTTGCCAGCCTCGCGGCATTCGCGATGGCGCTGGTCGCATTGCGTCATGTGATCGCGGACGACCAGGTCGCGCCGGGCAAACGGCAGCGGCTTTCGCTGCCATCGGGAGCCGCCGTCTATCTCGTCGGCTTCATCGCGCTGTTTTCCATGATCCCGGAAGGCGCGGTGCTCGACTGGGCGGCGATCTATCTCCGGCAGGAACTCGATACCGACATCGCCACGGCCGGGCTGGCCTTCTCGGCCTTCTCCGCCGCCATGGCCGTGATGCGCTTCGTCGGCGATTCGGTCCGTTCCCGGTTCGGCGCGGTGACGACGCTGCGCGTGTCGAGCCTGGTTGCGGCAGCCGGCATGCTTACCGGCGGGATCGCGACCGCACCGGGGCTGGCCGTCGCCGGTTTTGCGTTAAGCGGCTTCGGAATCGCGAACATGGTGCCGATCGCCTTCTCGGCTGCGGGAAACCAGCCGGGCCTGTCCTCCAGCGCCGGCATGAGCGTCGTCACGACCATGGGCTATTCGGGTATCCTCCTGGCGCCGTCGGCGATCGGCTTCATCGGAGAGCGGACGGGTTTCGCGCCGATATTCGTCGCCTTGTCGGGGCTTCTGGTCCTGGTGTGCCTGATGGCGGAGCTCGCGCGCTCGGCCGATTTCACCACCCCTCAGCCGGCAGAATAGTCCTTCAGCCGGACATGCAGGAAATCCGCGACGCGGCGGATGCGGGCGTTTGTCCTGACGTCGCGGTGCATTGCCAGCCACATGGGCAAGGTCGGGAGGGGCAGGCCCGGCAGGAGCGCCTCGACCTTCGGCTCGCGGCTGACCAGTGACGCCTGGGCAAATCCCACTCCGGCGCCTGCCCTGACTGCTTCCCAGAACACGATCTGGTTGTCGGTCCGCACATCGAAGGCGTGGCGGTCGATGTCGACGCCCATGCGCGCGAAACCGGCGATCAGGTCCATGCCGCGGTCGAAGCCGACCAGAGCGTGGTCGAGTAGGTCCTCAGGCGTTTCGGGCCTGCCCCGGCGTTCGAGATAGGACGTGGCTGCACAGGCGACGAGCGGAAGGTCGGCCACCTTGCGTGCGACGAGATCGAGCTGCTCCGGCTGGGTCATGCGGATCGCGATATCGGCGTCGCGCCGCAGCAGGTTCTCGACCTGGTTCGACGCGACAATCTCGACCTCGATCTCCGGTTCCTCGATGCCGAGTTGAGCTATGATCGGCGGAAGCACGTAGGCCGCCACGATCTCGCTTGCCGTGATGCGAACCGTGCCTGCGATCGTCTCGACCGCGCCGGAGGCAAGACGTTCGAACGCGGTCGCTTCATTGCGCACGGCGCGGGCACGGTCGAACAGTGCAATCCCGCTGTCGGTCAGCTCGTAGCCGGTGCGGCCGCGCCGGAACAGCGTGACGTCGAGTGCCGCTTCGAGTTCGGCGATATGGCGCCCGAGCGTCGGCTGGCTTGCCGACAGCCGGCGCGCTGCCGCGGACAGGCTGCCGGTCTCGGCAACGGCGGCGAAGCTGCGAATGAGGTTCCAGTCGAGGTCCGGCATTGATATTCATTCATGAATGATAATTAGCCATCGTTAGCCAATTTCCATTCATCATGGAAGAGGTGAGAATGCTTCCATCGACACTGAAACACAGGAGATGACGATGGAAACGGTGGTTGTTCTTGGTGCGGCTGGACGAGTGGGCGACGCGGCGGCGCGGGGATTTCTCGAACGCGGCTGGGCCGTGCGCGGCGTGGCTCGCGGACGCAAGGCGGCAATGCTTGCTCCCGGCGTAGAGCCGGTGGAGGTCGATGCCTTCGATCGCGACGCGCTGATCCGCGCCTGCGAAGGCGCGGCGGTCATCGTCAACGGCCTCAACCCGCAATACACCGAGTGGCGGGAAAAGGTCATGCCGATGGCGAAGAACGTGGCAGCCGCGGCCGTATCGACGGGTGCGACCCACATGCTCGCCGGCAATGTCTACAATTTCGGCTACGACATCCATCCCGGGATGAGGGAAGGTGATCGACAGATCGCCTCGACCGAGAAGGCCGAGATCCGCATCGCGATGGAGGACCTGTTCCGTGAAGAGGCGGAGAAGAACGACGCCCGGACGATCGTGCTGAGAGCCGGTGACTTCTATGGCGGGATGCGCCCGGAAAGCTGGCTCGACCTCATCATCCTGGCGAAGCTGCGCAAGGACATCTTCACCTGGCCGGGTCCGATGGACCTCGAGCACGCATTCGCCTACCTGCCCGATCTCGGCCGCGCCTTCGCACATCTGGCCGAAAAGCGGGCGCAGCTTCCGGCATTCGACACGTTCCACTTCGCCGGCCATACGTTGACCGGCTACGAGATGAAGAAGGCTGCCGAGGAGGCGGTGGGGCGGTCCCTGACGCGACGTGGCGTTCCGTGGACGCTGCTGCGCGCCGCCGGGCTGGTGATGCCGATGATGCGGGAGGTTTCCGCCATGTCCTATCTGTGGCGGACGCCGCACTCACTCGACGGCGGCAAGCTGGCAGCCCTGATCGGCGATGTGCCTTCGACCGATCCGGTAGCAGCTATCCGCGCCGCGGTCGACGATCTGGGGCTCGATCGGAAGTTCGACGCGGCGGCATGAAGCGCGCGGCGCAGCGTCGACCATGCGGCGCCTCGGGCAGGTCCCGGGGCGCCGTTTCCTGAAGCGTCAGATCCGGCCGAGCAACACGAGTATAAGCACGATGACGAGGATCAGGCCGAGGCCGCCGGAGGGTCCGTAACCCCAACCGCGCGAGTGCGGCCATGCGGGAATGGCGCCGAGCAGGAGCAGGACGAGGATGATGAGCAGGATTGTGCCGAGAGACATAGTAAGTCCTTTCGCGGTTGCGCCTATGCGCGGATAGAATGCGCATGGCGCCCCGCGGGTTCCCGCAGTGCTTCATGGAGAACCTGCCGGCGGCCCCGGGCCGCCGGTATTGTCGGATGTTACTCCGCTGCCTTCGGATATTCGATCGGCGCGTCGGCTGCGACATCGACCTCGTCCGGCTTCGTCTCGGCGCCAGCCGCGGGCTTGCGGCGGAGCCAGCCGAAAAGGCGCGAAAACAGGCCGCGTCGGCCGCCGGCGGGCTGCTTCTCGCGCGTGAACACCATCAGCATCGAGGGCGTTACGATGAGCGTCAGCACCGTGGCGAAGGCCAGTCCGTAGACGATCGCCGAAGACAGCGCGATCCACCATTGCGTCGACGGCGCGTTGATCGTCATCTCGTGGTGGAACAGCTCGAGGCCGAGGCCGAAGGCGATCGGCAGCACGCCGAGGATCGCCGACAGCGCGGTCAGGACGACCGGGCGCGCGCGCTCGCGGCAGGTCTGCAGAACGGCGTCGACCTTGTTCCAGCCTTCCTCGCGCAACCGGTCGTAGGTGTCGATCAGCACGATGTTGTTGTTCACCACGACGCCGGCCAGCGCGATGATGCCGATACCGGACATGACGATGACGAAGGCCTGGCCGGTGATCATCATGCCAAGCAGCGCGCCGATCGTGGCCATCACTACGCAGGACAGGACCAGGAAGACGCTGGTGAACTTGTTGAACTGGGCCAGGAGCACGATGAAGATCAGGAAGATCGCCGCGCCGAAAGCATTCGACAGGAACGCGCTGGCTTCTTCGGAATCCTCGTTCGAGCCGCCGAGCTTCCATTCGACGCCGGGCAGGTCCATGCCCGCGACGGCCTGCGACACGTTCTGCTGTACCACCGCCACCTGCTCGCCGGACGCCACGTTGCCGGTGACGGTGACCGTGCGCTTGCCGTCGATACGGTTGAGGATGCCGGTCGTCGGCTCCGCGACGCGGGTCACGAAGTTGGAGATAGGCACCGATCCCTGCGCTGTTTCCACACGGAGCTGGTCGAGCGCCGCCAGTGTGCGACGGTCCTCGGGCAGGCGCAGCCGGATATCGACCGCATCGTCCGCGCCGGCCGGCCGGTAGTCGGTGAGCTTGAGGCCGGTGGTGACGAGCTGCACGACCGTGCCGACGGCGCCTGGGCTGATGCCGTACTGCGCCGCCTTGCCGCGATCGATCTGAATCGCCCAGTCGACGCCCGGCGGAGGCAGGCCGTCATTGACGTCGATCACGCCGGGGACCTGTGCCACGGTGGCGGCAACCGCTGCGGCCTTTTCGTTCAGGCCCGCCGGATCATCGGCCGAAAGCTGAACCTGGATCGGCTTTCCGGTCGGCGGGCCGGCATCGGGAACGCGGACTTCCACATCGACGCCGGGAATGCCGGCCATCGCGACGCGCAGATCGTCGAGGATATCGTTGGCGGATTTGCGTTCGCGCCAGTCGATGAACTCGTACTGGATGACGCCGACCACGTCCTCCGGGATGTCGGCGCCGCCGCCGCGCGTCTTGCCGGCGCGGGTATAGACCGACTCGATGCCCGGCCAGCCGAGGATGCGCTTTTCCGCTTCAGCGGTTGCGGCGTCCATCTCGGCCAGGGACAGGTTGCCCCTCGCATGGACGTAAAGCAGGCCGTAGTCCGGTTCGACGCTCGGGAAGAACTCGACCCCCGCGCCGAACTTGGAATAGGCGAAGGGCACCGCCACGAGCAGTGCGACAGTCATTACCAATACTGTCTTGGGGAAGTGCACGGCTCTCTTGACGACGGCCATGTACATGCCATCCTGCGGCTCTTCCTCGTGCTCCGGCGCCTTGGCGAATTTGGCGCCCAGTGTCGGCGTGAAGACCAGCGCGTAGAGCATCGATGCAGCCAGGGTCACGATCAACGTGATTGGCAGGTACTTCATGAAGTCGCCGACAATGCCGGGCCAGAACAGCAGCGGCGAGAAGGCGGCGATGCGCGTCATCGTCGCGGCGATGACCGGACCAGCCATCCGCTTGGCGGCGAGTTCGAACGCCTGTTCGCGCGGCATGCCTTCCGACATGCGCCGCTCGGCGAATTCGGTGACGATGATCGCGTCGTCGACGAGCATGCCGACGGCCAAAATGAGCGAGAACAGCACGACCATATTGATCGTGAAGCCCATCAGCGTGAGGGCCAGGATGCCCATCAGGAACGATGAGGGAATGGCAAGGCCGATCAGCATCGAGGCACGGCCCGACAGCGCGTACAAAATCACGATGAAGACCAGGATCACCGCGATCATGACATGGTTCTGGAGGTCGTTAAGGAGCTGTTTGACGAAGACCGACTTATCCTGCGTGTAGGTGACATCCATGCCTTCCGGCGCGGATTTCAGGAACTCGTCGGCCACCGCCTTGGCGCCCTCTATCGTCTCGACGATGTTTGCGCCGATCCGCTTCTTGACTTCGATGGCGATCGCGGGCTGGCCGTTGATCCTGGTGATCGTCTCGGCATCCTTGAACGTCGAGCGCACGGTGGCGAGATCCCTCACCCGCACGACTGCATTGGGCATCGCCACGACGGGGAGGTTCGCTACGTCCTCCGGGGTCTCGATCAGGGCGGGGACCTTGACGGGGTACTTGCCTTCCTCGCCCTCCAGCGCGCCGGCCGCGACAAGGCTGTTGGAGGCGCCAATTCCCTGTACGAGCTGGTCGAGCCTCAGCCCGTATGACGACAGCTTCATCGGGTCGATGATCGCCTCGACCTGATCGTCGCGCATGCCCTGGATCGCACCTTCCAGAACGCCGGGTACTTCCTCGACGCGATCACGTAGCGCCTTGGCGGCGGTCGCCAGAACACGCTCCGGCACGTCGCCCGACAGGGTGATGACCAGGACGGGGAATTCGGAGACGTTGACTTCGCTGACGGTCGGCTCGTCGACGCCCTGCGGCAGGTCGCGCTTGGCGTCCTGCACCTTGTTGCGGGTGTCGATCAGCGCATCGGACAGGTCGGTCGAGGGATCGAACTCGACAAGCACATAGCCGCCACCCTGATAGGCGGCGGACTTCATTTCCTTCAGGCCCTTGAGGCTCTTGAGCTGGGCCTCGACCGGGCGCAACAGCAAACGCTCGGAGTCTTCAGGCGAGATGCCCCGATAGGTCAGGCTGACATACATGACCGGTATCGCCACGTCGGGCTCGGCTTCCTTCGGGACGGACTGGTAGGCCAGCGCGCCCGCGATCAGCAGGAAGACAAGCACGGCCAGGGTCAGCCGCGCATTGTGAATGGCGAGTTTGACGATATCCATGGGCTATTGCGACCCCGCCGCTGCTTCTCCGACAAGCTTGCGGATGGTTTCCGCATCGGCCTCGACTGGGTTGACCTCTTCGCCCTCGGTCGTCAGTTCCTGCCCCGCCACGATGATGCGGACATCGGCGGGAATGCCGCCCAGGACGAGCCCCCGCGGCGTGTCGTCGACGATGTCGATCGGGTAGAAGACGACCTTGTTGTCCTTGTCCACGGCACGGACGCCGATGTCGCCACTGTCGCTCAGCGTGATCACGGAGCGCGGAAGCAGGACGGAATCGACCGGTGCTGCGCGAAGCGTGATTTCGGCGGTCATCCCGGCCGGTATCGCCGCGTCGGCGTTGGGTACTGCCACTTCCACCGGAAAGGTCCGCGTCGCTGCGGTCGCATCGCGGCTGATGTAGCGGACCGTACCCTGGACGATGTCGTCACTGACCAGCTTGACGTCGGCCTTGTCGCCGACATTGACGTGCGCGAGATCGCGTTCGCTGATCTCGCCCTTGGCGAGCACCGGGTCGAGGCTGAGGATCACCGCAACCGCGGCGCCGGATGCGACCGAAGCGCCGAGTTCCACATTCACCGTGTCGACGACACCGGAGAACGGCGCGCGCAGGCGCGTCCGGTCGAGATCCGCGACGGCCGCTTCGAGCTGCGACTTTGCAGCCGCAAGCGCGGAGCGGGCATTGTCGAGCTGCAGCTTCGGCAGCGTGCCGTTCTTGGCCAGCCGCTCGGCGGCGGCGAGCTCGGCTTCGCGCTGCGTCAGCAGTGCGCGCGCCGTGTCGACCGCGGCTTCCTTGCCTTCGCTTTCGAGCTTTACGACGAGATCGCCTGCCTCGACGCGCCCGCCCTGCCGGATCGGCAGTTCCTCGATGATGCCGGCCGCCCTGGTCGCCAGCGTGGATCGTTTGTCGGCCTCGGTGTGGCCCGCAACCTGGATCGCGCGGGAGTGCATGATGCGCGGCGGCGTGACGACGCCCACCGTATGAACAGTCTTGGGACGCTCCGTCTCGATCGGGCTCGGGGCGGCCTCGTCGGCGGCGCTTCCGACCGAGGAGAACTCGCCGGTTGCCACCCATGCGGCGGTGGCGAGGAGCACGACAACAGCCGCGACTTTGTGAAACTTGATCCTGGGCATGTTCAATAATCCGAAGGGCGGTTACCCGGGAGCGCGAATACGGAGCAAAGACGCAACAACGCTCGATATGGGGGTGTACTGCCTAGCATTCAAATCCCGAAGAACTGTTAATCGGGACGGGCGGGTCTTATCCTATTTTTGCAGTGCAAAAAAGCTGAATTTCCTTCACTCCTGTCAACGCTCCGGACATGGCGCCCCGGCTTCGGCCCATCTTTTCAGCGCGGAGAAGGCCTCCTGCGCCGATCCTGGGGCAGGTTCGCGCCCGGGGCCGGGATCCCATCCCCACCCGACGAGCGGATCGTCGCGAACATGTTCGGCCACTTCGTCGAGGGTGCGATCGCCGTTGCGCGCCGGGTCCTTGATCTGCGCGCAGATTTCCGCAGACGACTTGTCGAACCACACCATCTCCGCCGGTGCCAGATGCCAGGCGGGTGCGCCTGGTGGTCCATGGAGCTTGGCGGCGTTGGTCTCGAAGTGGCAGGTGGTGCAGCGAAGGCCCGGATTGCCGAAACCGTCCTCGCCGCGCTGTATGTTGAATGCGTGGACGCGCGTGGCGCCGTAATGCGGCCCGGACCAGCGCGGGCGATCATCCTCGACATGACAGTTGGCACATCGCGGATGCGAAAAGACCTTGTAGACGTCGTCCCACGCGGGAAGCCCCACCTCGCGATCCACGACGGCCGGGGCGGGTTCGGGCGCGGTTTCCTGAGCGACCGCGAAAGACGCCGGCAGCAGGCAGGCGAAAAGCCCGCCGATAAATGCGCGATGGCCGATCATGCGAACCTTACCTCGCGCGACAGGGGAAGCTGGCGGATGCGCTTGCCCGTCAGCGCGTAGACGGCATTGGCGAGCGCCGGGATCGCCGGCGGCGTGCCGACCTCGCCAGCACCACCCATCTTGGGCGCGTTGGAGAGGATCGCGATCTCGAAATTCGGGCACTGGTTGATGCGCATTGCGTCGTAGTCGTGGAAGTTGGATTGCTGGACCATGCCGTCGGTGAAGGTGATTTCCTGTCCCATCGCGGCCGAAAGGCCGTAGACCGCACCGGAAAAGAGCTGTGCTTCGACGATCGACGGGTCGAGTACGCCGCCAAGGTCGGCGGCGATCCAGACATTCTCGATGCGGAGCGCGTCGGCGTCTCCCGAAACCTCGACGACCTCGGCGACCCAGCTTCCGAAGCTGGCGGTGAAGGCGAAGCCCTTGGCGCGGCCGTCCGCTGCCGGTTCCGACCAGTTGGACATCTCCGCGACCTTGTCGACCAGCTTTGCCGCCGTCGGCCACGGGGCCATCAGCTTGCGGCGCAGTTCGACCGGATCGACGCCACCGGCTTCGGCGATCTCATCCATGAAGGATTCATGGAAATAGCCGTTGATCGAGTTGCCGACGGAGCGCCAGAAGCCGACAGGAACCGGAAGGTCGGCCTTGACGCCGGACACCCGGTAGTTGGCGATCGCGTAGGGCTGGTTGAAGGCGCCGTCGGTGATCGTCTTGTCGGGTCCCATCGCCGACAGCGACGGGAAGAAGCGGGGCAGGACGCTCGCCATGATCGAGGGCGAGGCGATCTTCATGTCCACGGCCATCGGCAGGCCGTCCTCGCCGATCCGCGCGCGGAAGCGGCCGAGCGCGGCCGGGCGATACATGTCGTGGGTGATGTCCTCTTCGCGCGTCCAGGTCACCTTCACCGGCTTGCCGTCGGTGTGGCGTGCGATGATCGCCGCGAAGATCGCATAGTCAACGTCGCCGCGTCGGCCGAAACCGCCGCCGAGCAGTGTGGTGTGAACGGTGCAGGCGCCTTCCTCGACACCGGCGGCATCGGCGCACAATGTGCGCACGAGCCCGGGCGACTGGTTCGGCGCCCAGACATCCAGCGCACCGTCACGCAGCCAGGCGGTCGCGTTCATCGGCTCCATGCAGGCATGGGCGAGCCACGGCACGCGGTATTCCACGTCGAGGAGCTTTTCCGGCGCGGCATCGGCGAATTCGACCTCGACGTCGCCGTCGTCGCGTTGTGCCGAAGGGCTCCCGTCGGATGCCGCCTCACCCAGCACGCGCCACATCGCCTCATCGTCGGCTGGATAGGCCGCCTTGCCCCATTCGACCTCGACCTTCTCGGCTGCCTGGAAGGCATGCCAGGTGGTCGCGGCGATCACCGCGAAGCCGTTGCCCAGCCTGTGTTCGATCGGCACGACCCTGATCACGCCCGGCATGGCTTCCGCCGCGCTGGCGTCCATCGACGTCATCGCCCCGCCGAGGCGCGGGTTCATGCGGATTGTCGCGTGCACCATGTCCGGCAGAACGACGTCGACGCCGAAGACCGGCGCGCCGGTGACCTTGTCGCGCATGTCGACGCGGGGCTGCGGCTTGCCGAGAAGACGCCACTCGGAACTCGGCCGCAACGCGATGTCGCCGGGAGGATCAAGTCCGGCTGCCTCAGCGGCGAGTTCGCCGTAGCTCAGGCTCTTGCCGGATGCGGGGTCGCTGACCATGCCGCGTTCGGTTCGCAGGCTCGCGGCGTCAACGCCGAGCCGGCTCGCCGCTGCTGCCTTCAGCGTTTCGCGCGCAGCTGCACCGGCCAGCCGCATCTTCTCGAACGCGTCGACGGTCGACGTCGACCCGCCGGTGACCTGCAGCGACAGGAACTTTCCGACCACCGCCATGGAGCCGCGTGCGAGTTCAGCCAGAACGGAATCGTCGAACTGCGGGAAGGGCAGGCCATCTTCCAGCATCGCGATATTGGCGTAGGCGTCGCCGGGCGGGCCATGGACGACCTTGACCTGATCGAGGTCGACGTCGAGCTCCTCGCAGACGAGTGCGGCCAGCGTCGTCATGACGCCCTGGCCCATTTCGGCGCGCGGCGCGACCACGGTGATCGCGTTGTTCTCGCCGATGGTGATCCATGGGTTGAACGTCGCTTCGCCGTCGCCCAGCCCGGCCTCGAGCGGATTTTCAGGCGGCTTGCGGTAGAAATAGTAGCCGACGGCGACACCACCGGCGACTGCCGCGGTCGCGACAAGCAGCGTCCTGCGCGTGATGGTTCCGAGCCTCGACATGGTCAGGCTCCCGCCTTCGCCGCCGCGGCGCGCTTGATGGCGGCGCGGATGCGCGGATAGGTGCCGCAACGGCACAGATTGCCGGCCATGGCGTTGTCGATGTCCTCGTCGGTCGGGTTGGGGGTCCACTCCAAAAGGGCGACGGCGCTCATGATCTGGCCGGCCTGGCAGTAGCCGCATTGCGCGACTTGCTCGTCGAGCCATGCCTGCTGCACCGCATGCAGCGTGTCGCCGTCCGAGAGGCCGTCAATCGTCGTCACCTCGCCAGACACCTGGCCGACCGGCATGACGCAGGAGCGGACCGGTTCGCCGTCGACGAGAACCGTGCAGGCGCCGCAGGCCGCGATGCCGCAGCCGAATTTCGGTCCGAGAATTCCTGCCTTGTCGCGCAGTGCCCACAACAGGGGCATTTCGGGTTCTGCATCGATTTCGATGTCTGCCCCGTTTACGGTCAGTTGCATTCCGTATCCCTTGCTTGCGGCGCATCGTGG
>JAMLJD010000076.1 GCA_023953775.1 Rhizobiaceae bacterium
ATGCTGTGCCACCTCGCGATCCTGATCCGCGAGCACGGATTGCCGGCGATGCAGTCGCCCGAGCTCTACGCGATGGCGCGGGACGCGGACGCGTTGCGCATCGACACGCACGGATCGGGCGCGATGTCGATCGGACGCCTGGAAGGCACGGGAGTGGCATCGTGACGCGAATCTGGATCGGCTGCTACGATTTCGAGAACCATCCGGCCGTCACCGGCTCGCTCGCGCCGGCGGTTCTGCTGGCGGGCATGGCGCGCGACCTGCCGCTCGGCGGCAACGGATTGCTGGTCAAGGCGGGCGGGATATCGCTGACTGCGATATTCGCGGACACGTTCGCGCATGAGCTGGCGCAGCCGGTGCGGTTCGAGGCCGGGGGCCTCACGACGGCGCAGCGCACGCGGCGCACGGCAATGCGCGACCGACTGGACGCCGCCGCTCCGGGCATCTGGCGGACCGGGCTGAAGCCGCTCGTCTACGCGGTCGACCTCGGCGACCGGCTGGCGCTCTATTTCGATGCCGAGCAGACCGAATCCGAGACACTCGCGCTGCGCTTCGCCACCATCGAGAAGACCGATCCGATCGACGGCTTTCAGGCGTTCGGCGAGGCCGTCGCAAAGGCCGAACCGGCGCTCGCCGAGCGCTCGACGCTGTTCAATACGCGCTGGAACTATTCGCAGTGGCGTTCGGACATGGAACTCGAGCGCAAATATACGTTCCACGCGATCCCCGACACCTGGGCGCTGGTGACCGATCTCCACCGCGAGCTCTATGACGGCGAGGTAGAGGGCTTTTTCCCCGAGCCGCATATGGGCTTCCAGGTCTTCGACTACGAAAACCATATCTTCGACGTCACGGGGCCGCCCGAGGAGGCCGGGTACATCTCCTTCATTCCGCAGGTCGACGGTCCGGTGACGGTGAAGCGGAAATGGTTCCGCGAGAATGCGGAGCTGCGGCGCGAGAGCCTGTGGCCGAACGAGGCGATCCCGGTCGACAGTTTTCTCGAGACGGCGCGCCAGCGCGTCGCCGGAAACGTCGAAAAGCTGCCCGCCTTTCGCCGAAAACGGTTCGACGTGAACTATGAATCGCTTGAAACCGGGCACATCTTCGGCGTTTATTTCGACATCTGCGCGACTTTTGACGACGTTTCCGAGCACCGCTTCGGCCAGGTCGAGGTCGAGTACTGCCGCAGCCGGACGTGCTTTCCGCTTCGCGACGTCACGCCCGAATTCGAGGCGCTGTGCAGCCGCGTCGAGGTGTTTCTCAAGGCCCACGGGGTCAAGTTCCAGCACGATCTCTATTCCAAGCTCGACTTCGCGCGCGAGGCGCGGGGCCTGGCGGCGGCGGAGTAGACGATGGGCGCCGCGGTCATCCTGGGAAGCTGGCGTCTGCGCCATGACGAACCCGGCCCCGCCGAGGTTCTCGTGCATCCGATCGATGCAGATCTCGATACGGAGGCCGCGTCGTACCTGATCGACCTGAGGGAACAGGGCGTCGAGAACCTGGTTCCGGACGGCGGGCCGCTGGCGCTCGCCAGGATCGACGGGAACGCGATCGAACTCGTCGCCCTGACCATGCGTCAGGACCGGCATCGCACGCATCTGCTCAGGCCGGGAAGCCTGCCGTCCTGCACGCGCGAGACGCTGGGGCCGGTGCTGCGGGAGACCTACCAGCGCTGGCACCTGCATCTCAACAATTTCGAATGCTGCGTCTTTCCTGACCGCGACATGGCGGCCCCGGCGCGACACTTCACGATCGATGCGGAGCATGTCGTGCCGGTCGCGGAGGCGATCCTCGAGGCGGTCGACGAAAACCGCTGGCCGGGGTTCCATACGCATCACGGCAGCGAGATCGGCAGTTTCGTCTCCGATACCACGGTGCTGGCATCGCTCGCCGCCGACGAGATCGTCGCGGTGAAGCCGGGGAGCCGCCGCAAGAAGGCATCCTTCGACATGCCGGGCTGGCACGTCGAGATCCATCGTGCGGACAAGGGCGGCTGGCGCCGGGTGTCGGTCAGCGAGCCGAAGGCGATCGATCTCCAGGATTTCGACCAGCGGCCCGAGCATATAGCGGCGCTGTTCGGAAGCGCGCCACTGCAAAGGCTGGGAACGGTCCGCGAAACGCTGCTGCGGGTCGGCGTCGAATCCGGCCGCAGCGGCGGCCTGTTCGAGATCGACGTCGCCCGGCGCGCGGCGGTGACGGAGGAAGAGCGGTTCGACGATGCCGGGTTCAAGCTCGCCGGGCGGACGATCACGATCCGGGCGCCGGCCTGCCGGCATACGCTCGACGGTGCCGAGATCGACCGGGACATCGGCGCGATCGCCGACCATCTCGCCCGGCTGTTCGGCACGGCGCTTTCGGCGCCGCTCGCCGGCGACTGCCCCGCAGGATTGACGGCACGATGAGGGCGCAGGCCATCAGGCTGGCGATGATCGGTCCCAGCGGGTCCGGCAAGAGCACGGCGGCCCGCGAGCTCGTCGCCGCCTGCGCCGAGAGCGGCCTGCGGTGCGGGATCTACAAGCTGGCGCTCCCGCTCTATCAACTCCAGGAGCATTTCTACCGGATCGCCGGCCGCACGCTCGAGCCCGAGGCGCAGGACCAGGCGCTGCTCGAAGCCGTGGCGACACGGCTGCGCGCGATCTCGCCGACCAGCCTGGTCGACGATCTCGGGCGACGGCTGGAGCAGGCGGAGGAAGACGTGGTCCTCAACGATGACTTGAGAGACGACGAAACGGACTGGCCGTTCATGGAAAAGCTCGGATTTCGGGTCGTCCGCATCGTCACGCCGGAAACGGTACGCCTCGGGCGGCTCGGCGGACGCGGCGACCCGACTGTGATCCGGAGCTCGGCGCTCGACCGGCAGCTGGCGCGGATACCGGCCGAATTCGTCATTGCCAACGGCGCGTCGGGCCTCGACGGCCTCAAGACGCAAATCCGTACCCTCGTGCGGCACATCACGGGAGCACGCCGATGACGGCAAGCGTCGAACGGTCCGTCGCCGCGAGCGAAGACCGGCGATCCCCTTCGGACGAGAGGGCGATCCAGCGTCAGGTCATCTCGACCGGTGCGGTCCGCTTCGAGATGGATGTCCACCCCGATGCCGCGCCGATCGTCGATCGTGCGCTGGCGTGCCTGCGGCCGGTCTTCCGCGACGACGCGCCGGAGGGCGAGGCCGATTTCCGTCTTTCCATCCAGCCCTACGATGCGCTGCCGGACGTGGTGACCGACCATGCCGCAGAGCCCTTCGTGCTGCGCCGGTCGAGTGCGCTGGCGTTCAATTTCACGCTGGCGATCGGCGATGCGCCCGACGGCAGGCGCGTCGGCATCGACCCACATCATCAGACCGCCTATCTGGCCGACCCGGATGCGCGGACGCTGACGATTCATGTCAGCCGGGATTCGCACTACCATCTCCTCGAAACGCTGCGGTACACCGCGCTTGCGGCGGAACAGGCGCGAGGCACGACGATCCTCCACGCAAGTGCGGCGATGGCACGGGACGGCGCCGTGCTCGTGCTCGGCGACAAGGGCCGCGGCAAGTCGACGACGCTGCTGAAGCTGCTCCTCACGCATCGCCTCGGATATCTGTCGGGCGACAAGGTGCTGATCGACGTTCACCGCGGACGGCTGCGCCTTCGCGGCTGGCCCGACTATCCGCATGTGGGCATCGGCACCCTGTCGATGTTTCCGGAGCTCGCCGCGGCCTGCGGCGTCGAGCTCGTGGACGGGTCGGGCGCACCGAGACCCGCCGGCGAGAAGGTGCTGGTCGAGCCTTCGGTCTACGTCCGGGCGCTGGGGGTTCCCGTGGCGACCGAGGCAACCGTCTGCCGGGCTTTGATCTTTCCGGACGTGCGGTCCGATGTCGACACGGTCCACCGGCCCGACCGCCACGCCGTGCGCAAGGCCCTCCTGCGGGGAGCGACCGAGGACGCGCGCATCTTCACGCCCGGGCAATGGCACGGGCTGATCGAAACGCCGCCTCCGCAATCCGAGGAAAGGCTCGTGAGCCTGCTGCAGGAGGCCGGCTGGTTCGAGGCTGCAGGCAAGACGGTCGATCTCGGCGCCATCATCGAGGCCTCCGCGCAATGACCGGGCAGGGCCGGCTCGGATGGTATCTTGTCGACGGGCTGCCCTACTGGCTTGTCGACAAGCTGCTCCGCCTTCACCGGGAACGGTTTCCCGCGCTCTCACGCTGCTTCGCGGAGAATCGGATCGGCGCCTTTCAGCCACTGCGACCGAACTGTCAGACGCCGGCATCGCTCGCGGCGCTGTTCAGCGGATCGAACAGCGCCGAGACATGGCTTTCGGGGTTCGACCAGCCGGATTTCTCAGACCCTGCCATGGTGCGAAGCAAGCGGGCCTTCGGAGGGCTCTGCGGCGACGTTCGGCTGATCTGGGACTGGGCGGCGGAGGCGGGGATGAAGGTCAGCCTGGCGCACCTGCCCTATGTCGATCGTGCGAGGCTGGGCTCGGCGCTGGCAAGCTATGCCTACGGGTTCGGGCCGGCCGTCGTCGCGCCGGCGGTCTTCGATTGCCAGGAAGCGACGGCGCTTTTCGGGCGCGATCAACTGGCGGCCATCGCCGGGGATCGCTGGGGGTCGCTGTGGGTCTACAGGCCGGCGGAACGCGGCCAGCCGGACGACCGGGTTCGAGGCCTGGCAAAACGCTGCGTGATCGACGGTGCGGAGAAGCTGCTTTTCCTCGGTGCCTGGCGCGTCGAGCGATCCGGCCTGGGTCACCAATCGCCGGGCCAGCCCTTCATGGCGACGGGGCTGCAACACTGGTACCGCCGCGGCGACCTCGGGCCGACCCTGCAACAGGGCGGCGACGGACGGGCCGAGGCCCTGTTCGTCGAGACATTGCGGCTGATGGCGGCGAGCTTCGCCGAGGAGTGGCTGTCGCGTTTCGCTGCCGCGCCCTCCGGTCTCGTGATGACGTACCAGCCGGCGCTCGACCTCGCGCTGCACGAACTTGCCGGCTATGCCGCCCCTGATTGCACGCACTGGACGAGCGAGCGCGAGGCGATCGTGCTGCCGCTTCTCGGCGATCTGGTTGCCGACGTCGACCGGACGATGCAGCAGACCATGGCGCTGATGCAGCCATGCGACCGGATGATCCTGACCTCAGATCACGGAATGACGCCGGTCGACCTGACGGTGCGGCCGAACGTGGTGCTGGCGCAAAACGGCCTGCTCGCACTCGACGGCGATGGCCGTATCGATCCGGCGGCAAGCCTGTGCTTCTACCATCCGGCCGAGAACGGGCTCCTGTGCCTGAACCGCAATCTGGTCGCGGAGCGGGGCACAAGCGAACAGTCGGTGGTCGCCGAGCTGGCAGCGACGCTCGACCGCGCCTCGGGACGTGACGCCACGGTCCAGTCCTGGCCGGCGCTCGAGGCGGTGTCGGGCGCGCCGCCCTGGATGTCGGCGCGCTATTTCCTCAGCGGCGGGCGTTTCGTGCAGGTCAAGGCCGATCTCGCCGGTCCCGTGGCCTCGCCGTCTCTGAAAACGGGCGAGCATATCGCGACACGGGACGACATGGAGCTTGCCGGGACGGTGATCGACCTGTCTCCCATCCTCGCCTGCGACGTGCCGCAGATGCTGGACATCGTCGACGTCCACCGGTTGCTGCTGCCGCGCCCAGTCGCGGCGCCGATGCGCATGGCGGCGACCGCCTGATCCCCTGCCGACAGGGCGACAAAACGGAAAGAGCCGCCCGAAGGCGGCTCCCGTGTTTCCGTCCGTGGCGCGACCCGTGGCGATAGACGAGCTATCGGTCGCGCTTCACGCGCCTGTCAGGAAGACTGCTTCCCGAAAGGACGATCCGCCGGGACCACGCTACGGAACATGGAATCACTCGACATTGGATCACCTCCTTTCAGTTCGTTGAACACTCCTGAATGATGGGGTCGCCGATCCCGTTTGGCAAGGGGGAATGCGCGCTCATGCGTCGGCGGGTATGCCGAGGAACAGAACCGCCAGCGCGATGACGATGCCGAGCCCGAACAGCGCCAGCCTCGCAATGCGCATCGCGCTGTCGTCCGACCATGCTCCCAGGAAGGCCTGGAGGCACTGCAGCCCGTAATAGATCACGAATGCCTTCGAGGCGTAGACGATGATCTCGTAGATGTTTGCCGCCCAGGTGATGGCGATGGCGAAAATGGTGGTCGCCAGGTAGCCGGCGCCGAGCGCGACCCGGCCGTTGCTGGCCGCCGAGAGAAGGCCACCGGCGCCATTCAAGTCGGCGACCGCGGCGGAAAGCTGCGAGGCGAGAGCGACCGCGATGACCAGCGGCGCCACGGCAAGGCTGATCGGCGCCAGCATGTCGATAATGGCGGTCTCCTTTCCCGTCGCGGGCGCGAGGTCGGTGAAGAAGGGCGTCGCGAGAAGCACGAATGCGACATAGATTCCGGTCGAGATGAACTGCGCCGAACGCATGGTGCGGATGCGCGTCTCGCGGTCATATGCATCGCCGAGATAGCGTGACGTCTCGAAACCCTGGACCAGGATGATCAGGCCGAGCAGGATCGCGAGCTCACGGGTCCCGGTGGCGTGGTCGAGCGCGGGAAGGGCGAAATCGCCGCCGAGAACCGCCGTCGCGATGAAGACGGCCATCGCCGCGGTGAGCCCGGCGATCAGCCCGAGCTTCAGCCCGACGGCGCTTTCCTCGATAAGCTCCAGTCCGCGCAGCCCCTTTGTAAGGCCGAGGACGCCGATCGACGCAATGACGAGGGTGGAGAGGCTTCTGACCCAGAACTGGCTGTCGACGCCCGCCCCGCGCAGCGCGAAGGCCGCGAACAGGTTGAGATAATAGGCGACCGAGATGAAGTAGGCGAAGGTCAGCGCCAGTTCGGATGTCCGCTCGAGCAGTTTCACGTGGTTCGGCGCATCGCCGTCCAGCATCGGCTCGACGACGGCTATGTTGTGCCGGATCGCGGAGCCGAAGAGATAGGCGACGAGGCACAGGACCAGCATTGCGAGCCAGGCCCAGTTTCCCGCTGCATGGGCGAGGATGGGCGCGACGACGAGGAAGCCGGATCCGATGATCGAGGCAAGTGGGGTGACGGTCGCGCGCCAGGTGGGGTTGCGGAGCAGGCGGGGCCGCAGGGCAGCGAAGGCCACGATGGCGGACACGGCGACCATGACGACGGTGACGAGATGCATTACGCCATCAAGCATGTGGGGCCGGTGCGGGCAATCCCGCGGGACGGCGGTATCAAGGCGGCGGCGACCCGTCGGGCCGCCGCCGATGCCGTCACTTCTTCTTGTTCTGCCGGTTCTCGATCAGGTCGTCGACGACGGCGGGGTCCGCCAGCGTCGAGGTATCGCCGAGCGCGCCGAAATCGTCCTCGGCGATCTTGCGCAGGATGCGGCGCATGATCTTGCCCGAGCGCGTCTTGGGCAGGCCCGGCGAGAACTGGATCTTGTCCGGCGAGGCGATCGGCCCGATTTCCTTGCGGACATGGGTGACCAGTTCCTTGCGCAGATCGTCGGTGCCGGCTTCGCCCGCCATCAGCGTCACGTAGCAGTAGATGCCCTGGCCCTTGACGTCGTGCGGGTAGCCGACGACGGCGGCCTCGGACACCTTGTCGTGGCTGACCAGCGCCGACTCGACCTCGGCCGTGCCCATGCGGTGGCCCGACACGTTGATGACGTCGTCGACGCGACCGGTGATCCAGTAGTAGCCGTCCTCGTCGCGGCGGCAGCCGTCGCCGGTGAAGTACTTGCCCTTGTAGGTCGAGAAATAGGTCTGGATGAAGCGTTCGTGGTCGCCATAGACGGTCCGCATCTGCCCCGGCCAGGAATCGACGATGCACAGATTGCCGTCGGCCGCGCCTTCGAGCACGTTGCCGTCATTGTCGACGAGCTGCGGCTGGACGCCGAAGAACGGCCGCGTCGCGGAACCGGCCTTGAGGTCGGTCGCGCCGGGCAGCGGCGTAATCAGGATGCCGCCGGTCTCGGTTTGCCACCAGGTGTCGACGATCGGCACCTTCTTGTTGCCGACGACGTTGTAATACCACTCCCAGGCCTCGGGGTTGATTGGCTCGCCGACGGAACCCAGGACGCGCAGCGACTTGCGCGAGGTGTTCTTCACCAGCTCGTCGCCGGCGCCCATCAGGGCGCGGATCGCGGTCGGGGCGGTGTAGAAGATGTTGACCTTGTGCTTGTCGACGACCTCCCAGAAGCGCGCCGCCGTCGGGTAGTTCGGGACGCCCTCGAACATCAGCGTGATGGCGCCGTTGGCGAGCGGTCCGTAGACGATGTAGCTGTGGCCGGTGACCCAGCCGACATCGGCGGTGCACCAGTAGATGTCGCCGTCATGGTAGTCGAAGACATACTGGTGGGTCATCGAGGCGTAGACGAGATAGCCGCCGGTGGTGTGGAGCACTCCCTTCGGCTTGCCGGTCGAGCCCGAGGTGTAGAGGATGAAGAGCGGGTCCTCGGCCTTCATCTTCTCTGGCTTGCAGTCGGGCTTTACCGAGCGCGCCTCGTCGTGCCACCAGACGTCGCGGCCGTTGGCCCAGCCGACCTTGGCGCCGGTGCGGCGGACGACCAGCACGTTCTTGACCATGACGAAGTTGCGCGCCGCGATGTCGATGGCCTTGTCGGTGTTCTCCTTCAGCGGGATCGTGCGGCCGCCGCGCAGGCCTTCGTCGGCGGTGATCACGAAGGTCGATTCGCAGTCGACGATGCGGCCGGCCAGCGCGTCGGGCGAGAAGCCGCCGAAGACGATCGAGTGGATCGCGCCGATGCGCGCGCAGGCGAGCATCGCGTAGGCCGCCTCGGGGATCATCGGCATGTAGATGGTGACGCGGTCGCCCTTCTTGACGCCGTGCTTCTTGAGCACGTTGGCCATGCGGCAGACATGCTCGTAGAGCTCGTCATAGGTGATCTTCTTGTCGTCGTAGGGGTTGTCGCCTTCCCAGATGATCGCCGTCTGGTCGCCGCGCTTCTTCAGGTGCCGGTCGATGCAGTTGTAGGAGACGTTGGTGACGCCGTCCTCGAACCACTTGATCGAGACCTTGCCCTTGAAGGACGTGTTCTTGACCTTGGTGAAGGGCTTGAACCAGTCGATGCGCTTGCCGTGCCTGGCCCAGAACTTGTCGGGGTTCCTGACGCTGTCGCGATACCATTTGAGGTAGGTGTCGTTGTCGATCAGCGCGTCCTTCTTCCAGGCGGGCTGGACACGATGCAGTTTCACCTCGGACATGGAACTCCTCCACTGTTATTGACGACCCCGGCGGCACGGCTCCGCCACCCGGCCGATTTCGGGCGCATTATTACCATCCGCGTTGCGGCGGCAACATTAGACGTTGGACTGGGTGCGGCGAAAGGGCCGTCTGCCGCGGAGGGGCATCGCCCGTGCCGTCATACTCCAACTCCAGCGGTCCTGTAGAATCCAATCGTAGTAGTGTTGACAGAAACGACGTGAAATTTGTAGCATAACCTCTATGGGGGTATGCAATGTCGGATTTTTGGACGGCTTTTATCGGACCTCTTCTTGGAGCTCTTGTAGGCGGGTACATAGCCTCCCTGATTTCATATGAGTTCTCGCGCAAGACGTTCAAGATTCAAAGCACTTATGACGAGGTCAGGAACTTTTTGTCTGACGAAGTGACCGACAAACGTAACAGCATCTTCAACCTTATCGACGATTATGGCCTGACGCAGAAGGATATTTTCCTCGCGAGGAGGAATGTCGAAGCGGAGAAAGACCTGTATAAGGCAAGGAAGGATATTCTACATCTTCTCAATAAATATGACACCATAATGCACGGGGTCAAAGATGGTCTTTATGATGCAAAGATAGTAAAATCCACCATATGGAATATTATTATTAACGATCACAAGAAATTTGAAGAATTTATACAGCTTTATGCCGACAAGAATACCAAGGGGCAACGCCCTCTGTTTCCGCAGATAAGGAGCTATCGAGAGCTCTGGGATCGACAGACAGCCACCGCATAGCGGCCGCCGTGCGACATGCCGCGTTCGAAGGTGGGGTGAGCGAGGGGCTCAGTGGTCGATGCCGCGATAGGCCGCGTCGCCCCACAGATCCTCGACGGTCGCGTTGCGGCCGCAGGACGAGCGGTAGAAACGGTAGCGGATCGGGTTCTTCTTGTAATAGTTCTGGTGGTAGTCCTCGGCATCCCAGAATTGCGGCGCATCGGCGATCGGCGTGACGATCTCTTTGCCGAGCTCCTGCTGAGCCTCCGCCTTCGCGGTCTCGGCGGTCTTCTTCTGCTCGGCCGACGTCGCGAAGATCGCCGTGGTGTAGCTGTGGCCGCGATCGCAGAACTGGCCGCCGGGATCGGTCGGGTTCACGGAGCGGAAGAAGGCGTCGACGAGCTGCTTGTAACTGACCTTCGCCGGATCAAACTCGATGCGAACCGCTTCGACATGGCCGGGATGGTTCTTGTAGGTGGGGTTTTCGTTCTCGCCGCCGATATATCCCGAGACCGTGTCGGTGACGCCGGCAACGTGGTCGAAATCGGACTCGACGCACCAGAAGCAGCCGCCCGCGAAGATCGCAGTCTCGGCCGAGGCCGGGGTGGCGGCGGCAAGCTGGGCAGATGCAAGTGCGAGTGCGGTCAGGACGGCTCGGATCATGGCGTGTCTCCTTGTTGCGAAAAACACGTAACGGAGCCCGGCCGGGTTTCAAATCAAGCCGGCGCACGGTTGCGTGATTTCGATGTGTGCCGGCGACCCGGCCTCATTGCCGGCGCGCGCCGGTTTCGGGTGGAGATCAAACCGGCGGCGGTACACATGGCGCGTCATCTGAAGAGAGAGGAGTGGTTCGGATGACGCATTTTCTGTTGATCCACGGAAGCTGGCATGGCGCATGGTGCTGGTTCAAGATCCTGCCGCGCCTGGGCGCGCATGGTGCCGTATCCGCCGTCAACCTGCCCGGCCGCGGACGCGACCCGGCGCCGCTGCCTTCGGTGGACCTCGACGCCATGGTCGCGGCCGCCGAGGCGCAGCTTCCGCCTGACGGCAAGACCACGATCGTCGTGCACAGCCGCTACGGCATCGTCGCGTCGGCCCTGGCGGAGAGGCACCCGGAACGCATCGGGCGCATCATCTATCTCGCCGCCTTCATGCTGCCGGCCGGCGACAGCGTCGCGAAATGGGCGCCGACCGACCGCCAGTCGCTGATCCCGGCGAACATGGATATCAACATGACCGAGCTCTGGGACTGGCTGCGGCCCGAGGCCTATCGCGACGCGCTCTATGCCGATTGCAGCGACGACGATCTGGCGCTCGCCCATACGTTGTTGTGCCGGGAGCCGATCCGCCCTGCCGGCGAGCAGCTCAGTCTGACGCCGGAACGCTATGGAACCGTGCCGCGCGCCTATATCAGGCTGACAGAGGACCGTGCCGTCTCGCTCGATCTGCAGAACAGGCTCATCGAGGCAAACCCGCCGGACCGTGTGGAGAGCATCGCCGCCAGCCACTCGGCCTATTTCTCGCAGCCGGACGCGCTGACCGAGACGATCGTCAAGCTCGCCCGGGACTAAACGAATACTTGCGGGCGGCGGCCAGACCCGCCGCTCGACCATCATCTTCCTGATCTCGGGTGCCGCGACGCCGAAGGCGCGCGCGAGAAAAGTCCGATCGCGAGATCAGACCCTCCGCTCGACCATCATCTTCTTGATCTCGGCGATCGCCTTGGCCGGGTTCAGGCCCTTCGGGCATGCCTGGGTGCAGTTCATGATCGTGTGGCAGCGGTAGAGCCGGAACGGGTCTTCCAGATTGTCGAGCCGCTCGCCGGTCGCCTCGTCGCGGCTGTCGATCAGCCAGCGATAGGCCTGGAGAAGCACGGCGGGGCCGAGATAGCGCTCGCCGTTCCACCAGTAGCTGGGGCACGAGGTCTGGCAACAGAAGCACAGGATGCATTCGTAGAGGCCGTCGAGCTTCTGGCGATCCTCGTGGCTCTGGGTCCATTCCTTGGCCGGCTCGGGCGAGACTGTCTGGAGCCAGGGCTCGATCGAGGAGAGCTGGGCATAAGGCACGGTGAGATCGGGCACGAGGTCCTTGACCACCGGCATGTGCGGCAGCGGATAGACCTTCACCGCGCCGGAAACCTCGTCCATGCCCTTGGTGCAGGCAAGCGTGTTGGTGCCGTCGATGTTCATCGCGCAGGAGCCGCAGATGCCCTCGCGGCATGAGCGGCGGAAGGTCAGCGTCGGATCGACCTTGTTCTTGATCCAGATGAGACCGTCGAGGATCATCGGCCCGCAATCGTCGGTATCGACATAATAGGTGTCGACACGCGGATTGGCGTCGTCGTCGGGCGACCAGCGATAGATGCGGTATTCGCGCAGGTTCGTCGCGCCTTCCGGCTTCGGCCAGGTCTTGCCCTGTCCGACCTGGGAGTTCCTGGGCAGTGTGAGTTCAACCATGGTCCGGTCCCGCGATCAGTATACCCGCGCCTTGGGCGCGATCTTCTTCGGATCGATGCCGCCGTCGGCGTGCTTCAGCATCGGCTCGGTGTGAACCGGGCGATAGTCGAGCCTGACCTTGCCGGCTTCATCGACCCAGGACAGCGTGTGCTTGCGCCAGGTCTTGTCGTCACGCTCGGTGAAGTCCTCGCGGGCGTGGGCGCCGCGGCTCTCCTTGCGGGCTTCGGCGCCGTAGACGGTGGTGACGGCGTTGGCCATCAGGTTCTCCAGCTCCAGCGTCTCGACGAGATCGGAATTCCAGATCATCGAGCGGTCGGACACCTTGATGTCGGCCATCTCGTCCCAGATCGCGGAGATGCGCTTGCAGCCCTGCTCGAGCGATTCCTGGGTGCGGAACACGGCCGCGTCTTCCTGCATGGCCTTCTGCATCTTCTCGCGTAGTACCGCGGTCGGCGTTGCCCCGTCGGCATGGCGGATCCTGTCGAAGCGCTCCATGATCGCGTCGCAGGCGGCCTCGTTCAACGCCGGAACCTTGGCGTCGCGGTCGATGACCTGGCCGGCGCGGATCGCGGCGGCACGGCCGAACACGACGAGGTCGATCAGCGAGTTGGACCCGAGGCGGTTGGCGCCGTGCACGGAGGCGCAGGCAGCCTCGCCGACGGCCATCAGGCCGGGCGCGACCGCGTCCGGATCGGCCTTCGTCGGATTGAGCACCTCGCCCCAGTAGTTGGTGGGGATGCCGCCCATATTGTAGTGGACGGTCGGCAGCACCGGTATCGGCTCGTGGGTAACGTCGACGCCGGCGAAGATGCGCGCCGATTCCGCGATGCCGGGCAGGCGCTCGTGGATGACGGCCGGGTCGAGATGGTCGAGGTGAAGGAAGATGTGATCCTTCTCCTTGCCGACACCGCGGCCCTCGCGGATCTCCATCGTCATGCAGCGCGAGACGACGTCGCGCGAGGCGAGGTCCTTGGCCGATGGCGCGTAGCGTTCCATGAAGCGCTCGCCCTCGGAATTGACCAGATAGCCGCCCTCGCCGCGCACGCCCTCGGTGATCAGGCAACCGGCGCCGTAGATGCCGGTCGGGTGGAACTGCACGAACTCCATGTCCTGAAGCGGCAGGCCGGCGCGGGCGATCATGCCGTTGCCGTCGCCGGTGCAGGTGTGCGCGGAAGTGCAGGAGAAATAGGCCCGGCCATAGCCGCCAGTGGCGAGCACCACCATCTTGGCCGAGAAGCGGTGGATCGTGCCGTCGTCGAGATTCCAGGCGACGACGCCGGTGCAGACCCCGTCGGTCATGATCAGGTCGAGCGCGAAATACTCGATGAAGAACTGGGCGTGGTTCTTGACCGACTGGCCGTAGAGCGTGTGCAGGATGGCATGGCCGGTGCGGTCGGCCGCCGCGCAGGTACGCTGCACCGGCGGACCGTCGCCGAAATTCTGCATGTGGCCGCCGAAGGGGCGCTGGTAGATCCTGCCGTCCTCGGTGCGCGAGAACGGCACTCCGTAGTGCTCGAGCTCGTAGACGGCGGCCGGCGCCTCGCGGGCGAGATATTCCATCGCGTCGACGTCGCCGAGCCAGTCCGAGCCCTTCACCGTGTCGTAGAGGTGCCACTGCCAGTTGTCGGGACCCATGTTCTGTAGCGAGGCGGCAATACCGCCCTGCGCTGCGACGGTGTGCGAGCGGGTCGGGAAGACCTTGGTGATGCAGGCCGTCTTCAGCCCCTGCTCGGCCATGCCGAGCGTGGCGCGCAGCCCGGCTCCGCCGGCGCCGACGACCACGACGTCATATTTGTGATCGACAAAGGTATAGGCGCTTCCCGCCCTGTCGTGCGCTGCCTTGGCCATGAGCGGGGATCAGCCTCCAAACGCGATCTTGGCGAGCGCGAAGACCGATGCCGCGCCGACGATGATCGGGAAGAAAATATTGAGCATCAGGAGCACCATCTTCAGCGCTTCGCCGTGGACGTAGTCCTCGATGATGACCTGCATGCCGAGCTTCATGTGATAGAGCGCGGACAGAAGAACGAACCCCATGATCAGCGCCACGAAGGGGTTGGCGAGCGTCGCTCGAACCTCGGCATAGGGCGCGCCGTTGAGCGCGACGACCAGGCCGACGAAAAACAGGATCAGCGGGACGTTGGCGATGGCGGTGAGGCGCTGGCGCCAGAAATGGTGCGTGCCTTCCTTCGCCGAACCAAGGCCGCGAACACGGCGCAGGGGGGTGCGGAAATCGGTCATCGTCACATCCCCCGCGCGGCGTAGCCGGCAATCCAGATGAGAATGGTGAGCGTGATCGAGCCGGCGAGCGTCGCCCACGCCATCTTCGTCGCTGTATGTTTCTCAAGCGCGTGGCCGGTATCCCAGATGAAGTGGCGGATGCCGCCCAGAAGGTGATGGACCAGCGCCCAGGTGTAGCCGAACAGGACCAGCCGGCCGAACCAGGACCCGTAGATGCCGTTGACGAAATCGAAATAGGCCTCGGAGGTGGCCGCGGCGACCAGCCACCATGCGACGAGCAGCGTGCCGAAATAGAGCGCCGCCCCGGTGATGCGATGCACGATCGACATCAGCATGGTCGGGATCAGCCTGTAGACCTGGAGATGCGGCGATACGGGCCGGGGCTTGAGGCCGCTTCGGGTGGCTGTCGGTGTGCTCATGGCTCCCCCAAATTCACCGCCGGCCGTGCTGTGGCTGAACGTCAAGCATCAGGAACCAGCCCGGCAGCACCGGCTTTCTAACCCCTATTTTGCACTGCGTCAAAGCTGGAAAAGCCTTTCCGGGCGCATATTTAGTGGCCGCGCCGAAGTGGCGGACCGTTCAATCGATTGAAGTTGCGGCACCACCGCCCCACGGCCTGCGCCCCTCATCTGCGGCAGTCGACGGGCTCCTGCCCAGTGACCATGAACAGCGCGTCCCGATCCTCCAGAACCAGCGCATAGGGCGGCTCGCCGTAGCGGTTCTGCTGACGAGGCGGCGAGGCGGGCAGTTCGATGCTCTCGCCATCCGCCTTCATCACCACCACGGAGCCGCGACGGTTCTCGATGCGCAGGACGTCGCCATTGCCGCAGCTGTAGGTCGCCATGCGCGGCTGTGACGGGGAAAAGCTGCTGAGCGCATCCTCGGCGGGGCCGACACAGCCAGCGGTCGCGGCGGCGAGGAGGATCACCGGCAACAGAAACATGCGTGCCGCCAGGCCGGGGCCACAGGCGTGCCGGGGCAAGACCATCCTCAGCGCCCGTCGAACCGGATGACGAAGCTCGACCAGTCGGCGGGCGCGGCGATCTGCTCGTAGAGCTTGCGGCCGTCCTCGGGCTGCCGTGGCGCGTTCAGCATCAGCTTCGACCAGCCGCGCTCCTCGGCCTGGTCGGCGAGGACGTCGATCAGCGCCTTGGCAATGCCGCGGCTGCGATAGTCGTGATGGACATAGATGTGGTCGGTCATGCCGCAGCGCAGGCCGGAGACCGGCTCCGGCAGGTCGTGGAAAATCGCGAAGCCGACCAGCTCGCCGTCGATGCGCGCGCCGAGGATCTCGGCGGAGCGGTCCTGAAGCAGCGTCTCTGCGTAATAGTCATCGGGGCGGCGGGGGGCGCCGCGCTTGAGCGCCTGCGCGTAGGCCGCCAGCAGCGGAGCGAAGTGATGCGCGTCGTTCAGCCGAAGAAGCGCGATGTCGATTTGCGGCGAGTCGGTCATGCATCTCCATGAGCGGAATTAACCATATCTGTCAATTGGCGTGGACGGGCACCTGCCCTACCCAGTGACTTTGGTTTCCAAAACGTTAATTTAGCGGCAGAGGAGGCTGCGTCTTCCCGTAAGGAGTACGCGCCATGCGTTCGGTAAGAAATTTCTTCGGCAGGTCGGCGGGCGTGTCAGCCGTCGTCGCCACGGCGGTCGCGATGACCATCGCCCTGTCGTCCGGCGCGGAGGCCGGCGGCAAGCACAAGGAGCGGGTCTTCGACGATTCGTTCGGCAATCTCGTGATCATCAGCCCGTCCGGCTACAAGCGGATCGTCGTCGGCGCAGGCTATCTGGCGCAGGAACTCGAGGCGATGCGCGAGCCGAAGGTCGTCTACATGGACGAGTACGAGGATACGCGCCACGTCCGCCGCTGCCATCGCCCGCCCTATCGCTGGGTCGGGCGGAGCCGGATGTACGGCCTCGAAGCATGGGAAGTGCCGACGGCACCGGTGGTCTGCGACTGAGCAACCGCGCGCCGTCGTCACGGATAAGCCCGGTTTGTCGCTAGCCATAGGCGGCATGACCGGAAAGGAGCGATGCCGTGAGTGATGCCCACACCGCGCGGAAACTGCGCCGCCACGTCGAGCAGATGCAGACGATGACGCGCTTCGTGCTCGCCACGCTGTCGCTGGCGAGCGGCGTCTACACCTATCTCGGCGTCCGCAGCCTGCTCGACGGCTCGGCGACGCTGGTGTTCTTCGCGGCGATCATATACGCCGCCGCCGTGTCGGTGGGCATTTACGGCTTCTGGACCTACCTGATCCGCTTCCTGCCGGAAATCCGCGACGGCGCCTCGCGCATGGCGCTGGTGGCCGTGATGGCGGTCGGTTCGGCGATGATCATCGCGATGTCGTCATGGCTGAACGCGGCCGCGCTCGCGGGATCGGCGGCGGTTGAACAGCATCTCGCGACGACGCTCGAAGGCTATACGGCGGATCTCGACCAGGCCAACGGCAATGCGATGGGCGCGCTGTCGCTGTTGCCGGACATCCAGCGCGCCGGCGAACGCTTCGCGCGGCTTGCCGAGGAAGAGCGCAATTCCGGCGCGCTGACGGGGACGTCCGGCTCGGGCAGCGTCGTCCAGCTTCTCACCCAGATGGCCGCGCAGATGCGCGAGCTCGAAGGCACGATCCAGAACTCGCGCGAGACCGTGGCGCGGCTGTTCGAGGAAGGACAGGCGCATCTCGCCACCATGCGCGGCCTGGTCTCCGGCACCGGGCCGGTGCAGCCACGGGCGGATTCCTTCGCAGAGGAGGCGGTGGCGCTGGCAGGCGTCATCGCGGCACTGGAGCAGACCTCGATAGCACCCTCTGTGAGCCGCGCCGCCGCCGACCTCTCGGCCGGCTTCATCGCGCCTGTGGCCGACGGGCGCAGCGGCGATCTCGCGGTGCGGCAGGACCAGGTGATGGAGACGGTGCGCCGGTCGGTGGCCGCGCAGTCGGAAGCGCTGTCGGCAGCAGCGGGCGAGATCCTGGCTCAGCCGAAGGTGGCGGAGCGGCGGTTCGTGCCGCTGTCGTCGGCCGAAGCGGTACTTCTCTACGCGACGAGCTTCCTTCCGAGCTGGGCCGGCGCGATCTCGATCGACCTCCTGCCAGCGGTTCTCGTTGGCGTCATGGTCGTGGTGTTCGGGGCGATCCGGCGCGGCGAGGACGAGCTCGACGATGCGGGCCGGATCACCGCCGCCGACATGATGCGCTCGCTCGACCTCCACGAGGCGCTGCTGCGCAAACAGGCCGCGGCGCGACGCGAGCAGGCAATCGTCGAAGACCAGGACGCGGCCGCGGTTGAGGAGGTGTCCGGGCCGCCCGACCCGCCGGCGCGGGAGAACGTGACCGCGCTGTCGCTGACCGAACGCAAGCGCGGCGATCAGCTATGAGCCTCGAGACGCGGACGGATATCCTTTCGGGCGATGCGGAGAGGGCGCCGCCCGGCGTTCTGCGACGCTATTTCGCGCGCTTCGACGATGGCGAGCTGATCCGCTGGGCCTTTCGCGGGCTTCTCATCGGGACGATCGGCGTCCTGGCGCTCGACCTCAAGGAACTCGTCGACCGGAATGGCGGGTTCCTGCCGGCATCGCCGGATGCGCCCGCCATCACCGAGCCGGTGCTGCCGCCGGCGGTGGACACCGGGACGGACGGCACGCCGACGACCGATCCGCGCGACTTCGTGACCGACGACGAGACAACGTTGCGCCAGCCGATCCGCTTCGAGCTCAGGAGCGGCGGCGTGCTGTCGGCGACGGGAAGCATTGATGCGGGGGCGGCACTGCGGTTCGCCGACGAAATCGACGCGCGCGGCGAGTATGTCCGCACGATCGAGCTCAATTCGCCGGGCGGCTCGCTCGACGACGCGATGGCGATGGCGAAGCTGATCCGCGAGAAGCGTCTTTCCACCAGCATTCCCGACGGCGCGATCTGCGCATCGTCCTGCCCGCTGATGATGGCCGGTGGCGTGCGGCGCAGCGCGGGGCCGAAATCGGCCGTCGGCCTGCATCAGTTCTACGCTGTCGGCGCCGCGCCGGCCGACCCCGCGCAAGCGATGGCGGACGCGCAACTCACCACGGCGCGGATCACGCGGCACCTCGTCGACATGGGTGTCGATCCGACCCTGTGGCTGCACGCGCTCGATACGCCTCGGACCGCGCTCTACTATCTGTCGCCCGCAGAGATGACGGCCTACCGGCTGGTCGGCAGATCGGGCTGACACCACGATCCGTCAGGCGAGGCTGCGCAGCATTCGCGGCGGCTGAGCGAACTGCTCGTCGCGGGTAGATCGGAGCGCGGGGGCGAGGCGGACGCAATCGCGGCCGTCGCGTTTGGCCGCGTAGAGCGCGCGGTCCGCCCGGTCGAGAAGATCGGACCAGTGTTCGCCGTCAGCCCGCTCCGCGACGCCGAAGCTGGCCGTAACCGAGGCCCCTTTCTCCAATCCGTCGATGGCCCGCACGGCAAAGGCGATGCGGACCTGCTCGGCGAACTGCCGCGCGGCCGAAACGGTCGCGTCGGGCAGGAGAACCGCGAATTCCTCGCCACCGATACGGGCGACGAGATATCGGCCGGCGGCGGCACGGGCCAGGGTATCGGCGAAAGCCGCGATGACCTTGTCGCCGACGGTATGGCCGTAGGTGTCGTTGATCGATTTGAAATGATCAAGATCGCAGGTCACGACGGACAACGCCTTACGTCGGGCTTCCGGGTCTTCTGCAATCGCTTGGAGCCGCTCCTGGAAGCCACGCCGGTTGAACACGCCTGACAGCGCGTCTGTGACGGACCGCGACTTGATTTCCGCTAGCAGGTCGGCAGCCAGGATAATCAGTACGAAGAATGCGACAGCCAGCGCGAAGACGGTTGCGACCGTTTGCGAAATCAGGGCGTACTGTGTGGCGAGATATTGCTCCGGTCCGGCTCCCGTCCCTCCGAAACCGGCCGACAGGAAGGGTTTTGTCATGAACTGGAGCGCGCTCAGCGCCAGAAGCGCGGCAAGCAGTCGGTCGGTCGTCCGCGTCCGGCCGCCCGAAAGGACAATAGCCGCGGCGATCATCTGCAGCAGGAAATAGGGTGCCTGATAAAGCGTCATGCGAACGAAGGAGCCGCGATCAAGCACATCCACCACGGCAAGTTTCACCGCGATCGCCGTAAAGCAGACCAAGCCAAGCATGCGCCACGGCGGTCGGAGCGCATACATGCGGGCGAGCCCGACATTGAAGGCGACCATCGCGGCAAGGACAGCCGCGTAGGACAGTGTCGCGAGCGCGCGTGGAGCATCGAGCGCGTGAACGATGAATTCCAGCACGAAGTTCGCCATGCCGAAGACGTAGGCGAGTGCAAACCACCGCGCGCAGACATAGGATTTCTCGTAGAGCGCAAACGACAGGAATACCGTCGCCAGCAGACCTGCCACCGACAGATTGATCGCCAAAATGAAACCCGCACCGCTCATCGAATCCCTCCAGATACGTCGAGCATGCGGCGGGACAGACAAGAAATCGGAAACGAAGCCGATCCGGGGCCGGGATCACGCTCCTATGGTTAATCGACGGTAAAAGCGAGCAGGCGCGGCAGCGTCGCGCGACCTTCTGCTTGTCCTCGACCTGATATTCCAGAAGGTCACGCGGCTGGCAGTCGAGAACCTCGCAGATCTTCTCCAGTGTCTCGAAGCGGACCTCACCCGCCCTGCCGGACTTTAGAAGCGGCACGTTCCGCTCCGTGATGCCGATCCGCTCGGCAAGGACGCGCAAGTGCGCAGTTGCATGGCACGGAAACCGGCGGCGCCCACATCGCGCTACCCGACGAGATGAAGCTCGCAGAGATACTGAGGAAGGCCGGCGTCCCCGTCGCCGACATTTCCTTCTGCGACGGGGAGGGAACGGACGGAGTGCTCAGCCCTTCCGCCAGTCCCGGATATCGACGAACCGGCCGGCGATCGCGGCGGCGGCGGCCATGGCGGGCGACACCAGATGCGTGCGACCCTTAAAGCCCTGCCGGCCCTCGAAGTTTCGGTTCGACGTGGATGCGCAACGCTCCTGCGGCTTGAGGCGATCATCGTTCATCGCCAGGCACATTGAACATCCCGGTTCGCGCCAGTCGAAGCCGGCGGCCTTGAAGATCCTGTCGAGGCCTTCGGCCTCGGCCTGCGCCTTCACCAGGCCGGAGCCGGGCACGATCATCGCATCGACGCGCTCCGCAACGGTCTTTCCCTCGACCACCTTCGCGGCTGCCCGCAGGTCTTCGATGCGGCCGTTGGTGCACGAGCCGATGAACACACGGTCGAGCTCGATGTCGGTGATCTTCGTTCCCGGCTTCAGCCCCATATAGTCGAGCGCACGTTGCTTGGACTTGCGCTTGTTCTCATCGGCGATTTCGTCGGGATCGGGCACGACGCCGGTCACGGAGACCACGTCTTCGGGCGAGGAGCCCCAGGTTACGATCGGCGGCAGGTTGGCGGCGTCGAGGGTCACCACGCGGTCGAAATGCGCGCCCTCGTC
>JAMLJD010000077.1 GCA_023953775.1 Rhizobiaceae bacterium
AAGACGGGAAAGGAACTTCGCGAGCGGCTCAACGCGGACTGACCGTCCTCCCGACGCTGGCGATTGCGGAAGCTGAAATGTTCAACCGGTTCTTGAATTTTGCCGTCTTCATCCCGCTGGCGATCGTCCTGATCGCGCTGGCGGTGGCGAACCGCGAGCCCGTCGCCTTCACGATGGATCCGTTCAATCCCGGCAATCCGGGCCTGACCATGGAACTGCCCCTGTTCGCATGGCTTTTCATGGCGCTCGTGCTGGGCCTCATCATCGGCAGCCTCGTGACCTGGTTCCGGCAGGGGCGCTATCGCCGTCTGGCGCGCGAACGTGCGGCGGAGGTCAGGGGGTTGCGGGATGCGACCCGGCCTGCCGGGCCTGCACTGCCAAAGCCGCAATCCTGACCCTGGACCCCGGGTAGACAAACCATGCTTCAGATTTCGGCAGCGGATGTCGACCGCGCATTGAGTTTTGGCGGGCTCGTGGAGACCCTGCGCGTCGCGTTCCGCGACGGCGCGGTGCAGCCCGTCCGGCATCATCACACGATCGAACGCCCGGACGGCGCCGCATCGACGCTGTTGCTGATGCCGGCCTGGACCGATTTTCAGGCGGCCGGCACCTCGCGAGACGGTTTTGTCGGCGTCAAGATCGTCACCGTGTCGCCGGACAACAACAAGATCGCAATGCCTGCCGTGATGGGGGTCTATCTTCTGCTCGATGGTGCCACGGGCGAGCCGCTGGCGCTTATCGACGGCCAGCGGCTGACCCTGTGGCGCACCGCCTGCGCCTCGGCGCTGGCCAGCAGCTACCTGTCGCGTGCTGATTCAAGCAGGTTGCTGGTCATCGGTGCCGGCGCGCTTTCGCCCTTTCTGGCCAGGGCCCATGCCGCCGTGCGGCCGATCGACGATGTCCGCATTTGGAACCGCACGCCCGCCAATGCCGCGGGCGTGGTCGAAGGCCTGCGTGCCGACGGCATCCATGCCTCCGTCGCTGACGATCTGGACGAGGCGCTTGGCTGGGCCGACATCGTGTCCTCGGCGACCATATCGACCGATCCGCTGGTGCGCGGCGCCGAGCTCAAGCCGGGGACGCATGTCGATCTCGTCGGCGCGTTCTCGCCCACGATGCGCGAGAGCGACGACGAGGCCGTGCGCAAGGCGCGTGTCTATGTCGATACGCGGGCCGGCGCCACCAAGGAGGCGGGCGATATCGTCCAGGCGCTCGCGTCCGGAGCACTCGCGCCGGAAGCCATTCTCGGCGACCTGTTCGAGCTGACGCGCGGCGAGGCTGCCGGGCGCGGCGGCGACGCCGAGATCACGCTGTTCAAGTCGGTCGGTGCCGCGCTGGAAGACCTTGCTGCGGGCATCGCCGTGTTTCGCGCCACGAGAGACTGAGCCTGCCGGACGGCCGGTTGCCTGATGCAACGGCCTGTGGCAGAAGCCCGCCACCGGCTGGTGGAGCATCGGCGTGAAGACCTCCAGGAACAAGAAAAAGCGACAGAACGCGCGGCACGGCGCCGATTCGCCCCGCTCGGTACCCGTCGCGGTGGCCGACGACGCGGATCGGGGCACGCCGCGGAGGCCCGCCACGCGCCGCGACGGTATCCTGCCCGCCGAACGTCTGCCCCTCATCCTCGAGGTCGAGCCGAAACGACGATTATGCGCTGATCGTTCGACAGCAGCGGCGAAACAATACGGCTTCTACCGCATCGTCCGATGGAAGATAGGCGGTCTGGCGACGAACCTGCCACCGGAAAGACGTGGCAAAAAGCCGACGCCATCTTCACCAATGGCGACACCGACGAAGGGGCATTGACGCTGGCACTTCTCCCCGGGACGCCGCTCGGCGGGAATATGGCCGACCACGCCGGCGGCATCGACTATCTCGGTACTTCTGCCTCGTTCCGCCATGTCGGTGTGTTTCCCGAGCTTGGAAGCTGTCGCACTGGAACCTGGAGGCTATACGAGATTCGCCAGGCTGGCCGTCCCGTGCGCGTCCTCAAGCCTCTTCGGCTATGCGGATTGGCGTCGCTGGTCGCGGCCCGCGCCGGCGCCGAGGTCACCCATGTCGACGCCTCAGAGAAGAAGGCGATAGGGTGGGCACGGGAGAACCAGGAGGTCGCGGGTCGCCGCCGGCAGGCCCGATCCGTTGGATCTGCGAGGATGCGATGAAATTCGCCGAACGGGAGGAACGGCGCGGCAGCGCTACGACATTATCCTGTTCGATCCGCCGGCCTATGGCTGGCCCGTGGACCGAAGGGCGGGTGTGGCAGCTTTTCGAGGATCTGCCGACGTTGGTCGAACTTTGCCGGGAGATCTGACGCCAGCCATCGGCGTGGTGCTGACAGCCTATTCGATCCGCGCGTCCTTCTTCGCCATCCGCGCCTGATGCGTGATGCCTTCGCCAGCATGGGCGGCACGATCAAGTCGAGCGAACTCGTCATCGACAGATCCGCCAGTTGCCGCGCTCTCGACGTCCGCTGTTTTCGAAGGTGGGTCGCGCGATGAACGACCCAAGGCGTCCCGTCAGACGATCCAGAAGTCACCAGCCTCGCCAACCGCTGATCAAGGAGATCCGGTCGCTGGTCAAGAAGTACCACTGACCAAGAGTCCGGACCTTTCTGGCGAAGGCCTGAAGCTGGTAATCGATGCGCTCACGACCAGGGCTGGGCGATCCACCACGCTGATCGTCTCCAGACCGGGCTCGGCAGCCCGGCGGTGGAAAGGTGGCGGCGCGCACGGTGGCCAGAAGGCGGCTCGTGCTCCAGGTGTAACAAGGTCATGACGGCGATCACGCGCGCAGGCCAATCCGCAGGCCGTCGTCGGCGTGTTCCGAGCAACGCGTCGCGTCACCGCTCGATCGCGTCAAGCCAGGCGGCAGCGGTATCTGGAGGTGGCGCTCGACCGGGTTCGTGATCCGGGCAATCTGAGAACAGTGATCCGGACGATCGACCGCGGTTAGCGCAAAGCATTATCGTCCTCGTTGGCGGCGGCCAGTCAACCGCCTCGAGACGGTGCGCGACCATGGGTTCGATCTCGGTGCCGATCGTACGCACCGGCAAACGCTTGTTTCTCGCCTGGCGCACCGGTTTCGGCGGCATGGTCGTCGGCACATCCCAGAGGGTGCTGTGGACTATCGTGTGCCCAAACTATGCCGCGGACCGGTTGCTCCTGATGATGAGCGGCGCAGAACAGCAGGACTGCCCGATACGCTCGCCGACGCCTGCGGCCACCTCGTGCGGATACCCCAGGCAGGCCGCTGGAAACTCGCTCAATCTGGCAGTCGCCACAGGAATTTGATGCTGTTCAGCGAAGTCGAGCTTTCGGCGCTGTCCTCGAGGCGCGCGGCAATGAACGCCGTTTCCCGGGCTACGGCATGCTCTCGGCCATCGCGGTCGTTTCTCGACCAATGGATCAAGTGGCTGGTCAGGCGTATCCTGCCATTCCATGAGATGGGTCGGAAGCTCGTTCCTTCTTCGCACTATGCCGCACCTACAATCCGGGCATATCGCCTTTTCCATGCTGGCCTGGCTGGGCGGCGGCGGACTTGTTGGTGGCGCTCATATCGATGTTCGTCGGTTGGCTGGCGGTAGGACCGGGCCGGACCAGACATGGCGCGGGTCGGTTTCGCGCTGATCATCGGCGGGGCGATCGACAACCTGATCGACCGCGTCGCTTACTGGCCACGTGATCGACTATCCTCCTGATGTTTCACACACCATATGGTCGTTCAGCATCTTCAATCGCGGGACGTCTTCATCGCCTTCGGCGCAGGTTTGTGTTCTCGTGAGGAATTGCTCGGCTGGCGCCGGGCCCGCAAAGGCCGTTGACCCCGGACAACTGAGACCACAAGGTCGAACCGGCACAAATCAGACCGACGATGTCCGACACCTTCAAAGCCTGCTGATCTCTCGGGACGAAGACAAGAAGCAGTCGGTGACTGGGCCGAGATGACCGACGATCAGCTCATGGCGGGCGACGTGACAGTCGCCCGTCGAGGCGACGACGGTGAGCTACAAGGACAGAGCCTGGCGATCACCGGCGCCGCGCCGGTGGTGCGCGGTTTCCCCTGATCCCCGGCATCGACTTCGCCGGTACGGTGATCTCGTCCGTCCTGACTGGAAGCCGGGCGACAGGTCGTTGCTGTGGCTGGGGTGTCGGCGAAGCCCATCGCTCACCCATTGCGCCCAGGTCAAGGGCGACTGGCTGGTGCCGCTGCCCGACGGCGAGCGCCCGCAGGCGTGTGTGTATCAAGACCGCGGCTACCTGAATGCTGTACATCCTTGCGCTCGACGTCGGCAGCATCGACCCGGCGCAGGGACCGGTCGTCGTGACCGGTGCGGCGAGCAACGGTTCCGGTCGCCGTGGCCGTGTTAATCGCTCGGCTACCAGGTGGTCACGTCGACCGGTAGCGAGGCCGAACGGCTACCCTGAAAGGATCTGGGCGCGGTAGAGATCATCGATCTACGCCGTGCCGGTTAGCCGACCGCGCCGAGGCGCTGGGCCGGCGGCGTCTGGTCGGCGCTCCATACGCCAGCAACGTCCTGTCGATGACCTCTATGGCGGCGCCGTCGCCGCCTGCGGCCTCGCCGCGGCATGGACCTGCCGACCATCGCCATTCGTCTACGCGGCGTGTCGCTTCTCGGCATCTGATTCCGTCATAGCGCCGAAAAATCGCATGGAGGCGTAGCGCCGCATCGCGTCCGATTTCGATCGCGACAAGCTTGCCGCCATCCACCACCGTCATACCGTTCGAAGACGTGATAAAGACCGCCGACGACATCATCGCCAGGATCGGTGCGCGGGCGCCTCATGATCGAGATAGCGGGTTCCGGCCTGTCCGGACCGTTAAACTCTTGAGCAACAACCGGCACCACCTAAGGCTTGCCGGATATGATCGGCGATGGTGGAATCTGTCCATGTCGCAGCGGACGCGTCCAGTCGGCCGGAAGCCGACCGGCGCAGGGCCCCGCGCCGCGAGAGCCCGGCCTGCCGGCCAGCTCCCTTCCGGTTACCAGCCCGGCGGTGCGGCACAACCGGACTGATCGGCGCGTGCCAGCCTGTCGGCGACGCGCCATGCCTGTGGGCCATGGACGCGCCGGTCACCAGCCGGCATCTCGCCGGGCTATCCAGCAGGCCTGCTCGGGGCCTCGTGCGCTGGTCGCGGCCACCAACCGCTACGTTACTGGACCGGTCAGTGGCAGGCGAACGGGAACGGATGGAGCAGCTTTCCGACCGGATCTGGGAACTGCAGGAAAGCGAGAGCACTTTCGCGGGCTTAACGGCCGCGTTGGGCGACATCGTCGTCCACCGCGATCTGATGGCGTCATCGTCTACGCCAACTGGCGTGCTTGCGGGCTCGTCGGCCGTTCGCCGCGCGACATCGTCGGCTGTACCCTGTCCGAACTCGGCGTAGGGTCGAAGCATCGTGCTGGATTCAGCCTTACTGGACGGCGAATGCCTCCTCGATGACGTGGCGATCCATTCCGCCAAGGGCGTCAGATGGTTCGCCTGGATCGGCTCCAGTCGGTCCGCGACGATGTCAGCGGCACCGTCTCGCATCACCGCGATCGCGCGTGACATCACAGCGCGCAGCGGGCCGAGACCGCGGTCATGCCCAGGCGCGGAACCGACCGAGACGGCGAGAACCAGCCAAGTCCGCTTCCGGCCACCGTCGGCCACGAAATCGCACGCCTGAACGGCATCGCGGATGGCCAGAGCTGCTGGCCGATACCCGGCTGACGCCGGAGCGGCACCTATGTCGGCGCAAGTGGCGACCTCGGCCTCGGCGCTTCTGGCGTTGATCGACGACCTGCTCGACCAATTCCAGATCAGGCCGGGCGGTTCAGTCTCGATCCCCAGAGCGGTAGCCGTGCGCAAACTGGTGGAGAACGTCGCCGAGCTGCTTGCAGCGCGCCTTTGGAAGAATATCGGTCTCGGCGTGCATGTGGGCATCGAGGTCCCTCCACCATCGCGCAGATCCCGAAGCCGGCAGGTGCTTCTCAACCTGCTCGGCAACGCGATCAAAGTTGCGACCACCGGCGGCGTTTCGATGACTGTCCGGGTTCGGCGGGACGTCCAGCCCACCGATCACCTTCCGCATCGCCAGAATTCGGGACGGGGCTTCGCCGAGGACATGGGCAATTCGAGGAGTTCGAGCAGGCCGACGGATCGTCGACGCGCGAGCATGGCGGGCCGGCCTCGGGCTCTCGATCTCGAAGAAAGCGCATCGTCGATGCCATGGGCGGAACCATCGCTGATGGACAGCTTCCGTGGGCGAGGTCGATGTTCCGCGCCGTCGAGATCCCGCCAGGCCCGATTGACCGAGGCGCTGCGGTCGGCACCATCCTCGAGGACTGCGTCGCGGTGATCATCTCGCGCAACGACGCCGAAGCCGATGCGCCATGGCGGCGACGATCCGCGAGCATGGTGGCCAGGCGTCGGTCTTCGTCACCGCCGAGGCTGCGATCAGGGCGATGCGCGGCGGCGATGCCCGGCCGACGGCCATTCTGGTCGACGCGACCGTCGAGAAGAATGCCGGCTCGGTTCTCGGGCGCATCCGCGAGGCCGGGTTCGACGACTGCCAGGCGATCACGCTGATCGCACCCGGCGACCGCGGCAATCTCAAGAGCTTTCGCGCTGGCGGCTATTCCACCTTCCTCGCCCGCCCTGTGCGTGGCGAGACCCTGCTGCGGGTACTCACCGAACAGGCCCTGCCGTCAGCAACAGACTCCGCCGGGGGCGACGCGCCGCAGGAAGCGCACCTGTCGCCGGCCAGCCTCACGGTGCTCGTCGCGGAAGACAACGAGATCAACGCCCTGCTCGCGCGCTCGGCGCTGACCAAGGCCGGCCACACGGTCGAGACGGTCAACAATGGCCGCTCCGCCGTCGACGCCGCCGTCGAATCGGCCGGCACCGGCCGCATAGACGTCATCCTCATGGACCTTCACATGCCGGCGCTCGACGGGCTCGACGCGATCGCGGCGATCCGCGAGCACGAGCGGCTTCACGGCCTGCCGCCGGTGCCCATCCTGGTCCTGTCGGCAGACAGCCAGGAAAAGACCCGACACGTCGTCCTCGCCCACGGGGCGAGCGGCTTCATCACCAAGCCCGTCGACCCGCGGCTTCTGGTCGATGCCGTGGAGGGCCAGTCGGCGGCCTGAGGCGTCCGTCGTCTGCGGGGAATATCGACACGAAACCGGTGTCATTGTACTGTTGCACCCGATGCGTATCCCACCGCCACTTCGGCCAGAGGAGAATCAGCGGTGCCAGGCATTTTGCTTGAACGCGACCGGGACCCGGCGCCAATGCGCGTGACGCCCGAAGCCGCGCCATCCGGCGAGGCGCTGGCCGGAACGCCGGCGCTCGGCAGGATCGGCTCTCTCGAAGTCCGGCTTGCCTCTTCGCTGAACGAGATCGCTGCTGCGCAGGAGATCCGCTACCGCGTCTTCTACGAGGAAATGGGAGCCCGCTCGGCGGAAGTCGACAAGCTGGAAGCCCGTGACGCGGACCGGTTCGATCCGATCTGCGACCACCTTCTCGTCTTCGATACCGCGCTTGACGGACCGGAGCACCGGCAGATTGTCGGCACCTACCGCCTGCTGCGCCAGGATGTCGCCGAACAGGGTTTCGGATTCTATTCGAGCGACGAGTTCGAGATCGACAAGCTTGTCGCGCGGCATCCGCGCGAGCGGTTTCTCGAACTTGGACGCTCATGCGTGTTGCCCGAATATCGGTCCAAGCGGACGATCGAGGTTCTGTGGCACGGGATCTCGGCCTATATCCGCCGGCATTCCATCTCCGTGATGACCGGATGCGCATCCTTTCCCGGCACGATTCCGGCCGCGCATGCCGAGGCGCTGTCGTTCATTGCGCAGAATCTCCGGCCGGAGCCGGAATGGTCGATAAGCGCGGTGTCCGGCCGTTACCGCGCCATGGATCTCGTGCCGCCGGAGGCCGTCGACCTGCGCTCCGCGATGGCGTCCATGCCGCCGCTCATCAAGGGATATCTCAGGATCGGTGCGAGGTTCGGCGACGGTTGCGTGGTCGACTATGATTTTGGCACCACCGACGTTTTCGTCGTGCTGCCGGTCGGCACCATCTCCAAGCGCTATGTCGACTATTACAAGACCGGCGATATCGCGGTCGTGATCTGACGCTGCGCCCCATCTTCGCTGACGGAACCGGTTCAAGTTTTACGCAACTTGGTCTAGTCTGTGCCAACCAGAATCGTGACGACGGATTCGCGCTCCTGAGAGAAGTAGCCTTGAAACACACGCCCCTGGAGGGCGAGGCGGGACCCTCGCAGCCGCGAGTCGGCTTTGTCGATTCGAGCGCTCTCGCTGGTCGAGAGCTCGGCCGGATCGGTACGTTGTCTGTCCGTCTGGCGGCCAACCAGGAAGAGGTTCACGCGGCGCAGCACGTGCGGTTCCGGGTATTCGGCGAGACCTTCGGCACCCGGAACATGGGCATCGAGGAGCGCGACGCCGACCGGTTTGACGAGATCTGCGATCACCTGCTGGTGATGGACGATGCGCTGCCCGGCCGCGATCACGATCGTATCGTCGGGACCTATCGCCTCTTGCGGCAGGACCGGGCCGCGAGTGTCGGCGGCTTCTATTCGAGTGCGATGTTCGACGTCGAAGGCATGGTGGCGCGCCACCCTGGCGTATCGTTTCTGGAGGTCGGCCGGTCGTGCGTCCTGCCGCAATACCGCACCAAGCGCACGATCGACACGCTGTGGCTCGGCATCTGGGCCTATATCCGCCACTATGAAATCGCCGTCTTGACGGGTTGCGCCTCGTTTGCCGGCACCGATCCTGCCGCGCACGCGACCGCGTTGTCGTTTCTCGCCCATCACTGCTCGCCGGAAACGGAGTGGCGCGTCGATGCGCTGCCGAACCGTGCGTTCAACATGGACCTCCTGCCGCGTGGCTCCTATTCCACCCGCGCCGCGATCGCCTCCATGCCGCCGCTGATCAAGGGATATCTGCGCCTTGGTGCCCAGTTCGGGCGCGGCTGCGTGATCGATCGGGAAATGGGCACGGTGGTTGTATTGGTCGTGCTGCCGATCGAGAATCTGGCGGAACGCTATGTCAGGCACTACACCGCCAGGGAACAGCCCAGGTCGTGAGCCATTGGCTGTGGCTGACGATCTCTCGGCCATTTTCCGTCGCCTTGTGAACGCCGCCTCGGGGCTTCCGGAGGTCGAGCAGTCGACGTGGTACGGAACCCCCGCACTCAAGGTTCGCGGCAAGGGGTTTTGCCGCGTGAAGGATGCCGGTACGGTCGTTTTGGCGGCAAGTCTCGAGGACAAGCAGATGCTCTTCGAGGCAGCGCCCGACATCTACTACGAGACGGAGCACTATCGGGGCTGGCCGGCGATGCTCGTGCGGATCGCTGCGATCTCCGACGGGGAGCTTTCCCGCCGCTTGAGGCGATCCTGGTTGCTGAAGGCGCCCAAAACGCTCGCCCGGATGCTCTGACGAAGCGCCGGGCCGGCGTCCCTGCTCACGTCATTTTGAACTGGATCGGCCGCCTTGGGCTGGATCGGTTCCTCGCCAGCCTAGGTCTGGAAGTGGCGACCGGGCGGCATGCGGCCGGCCGGGACGACTGCAGAGGGAGCAAATTTCCGAAACGGAGAGCATAATGGACATCACACGACGCAAGACATTGGAACTCGGTGTCGCGGGCCTTGCGGGGCTCGGTCTGACGACCGTCATGCCTTACGCCGCGCGTGCCGAGATGAAGGAAGGCGACAGCTACGCCACCGACAGCGGCAAGATCACAGTTCATCCGGTCTCGCACGCATCCTTCGTCATGACCGTGCCCGGCATGGTCATCTACAACGATCCTGTCGGCGGCGCTGCGGCCTATGAGGGACATCCCGCGCCAGACCTGATCCTGATCACCCACGAACATGGCGATCACTACGACGCCGACACGCTGGCGGCACTGGCTGGCGAAAACACGAAGCTGGTGACCAATCCGGCCGTCTACGGCATGCTTCCCGAGGCTCTGAAGGCCAGGGCGACGAGCATCGGAAATGGTGAGAGCACGACCGTGGGCGACGTCGCGATCGACGCCGTTCCGGCCTACAACACTACACAGGATCGCCTCAAGTACCATCCCGAGGGGCGAGACAACGGCTACGTTCTGACCGTTGACGGTCGCCGTGTCTACATTGCGGGCGATACGGAAGACATTCCCGAGATGCGGGCTCTGACCGACATCTACATCGCATTCGTTCCGATGAACCTGCCCTTCACGATGGATATCGACCAGGCGAGTTCGGCCGTCGCCGAATTCAAGCCTGCCTATGTCTACCCGTATCACTACAAGGGCAGCGATCCCGAGGCATTCGCGACGAAGGTCGGCGAGGCCGGTGTCGATACGGAGGTCGTCCAGGGTCCTTGGTACGGCTGATCCAGGTTCAGCGGCGTTTCCCGCCATCGGGCGGGAAACCACCGCTTGAGACCGGCCTCAGTTCTCCCAATCCGATCCGATCGGCTGGTCCTGGCGCTTTCGTGCTTCCTCGACGAGCGTGCCGGCCCGGTCGATGTCTTTCCCGTTCGCCTTCTCGGGTGCCGACTCCGTATGCTGCGACGGACACAGAAGCAGGTCGAACAGCACCGGAAAATGATCCGAACCGCATGGTTCGAGCCGTTTCATGGCGACCAGTCTGAACTCCGCCGAATGGAAGAGATGATCCAGCGGCCAGCGGATGAGCGGGTACCGCGCATCGAAGGTTGAGAATACGGTGCGCCCGATCCGCGGATCGAGAAGCTCGCTCACCTTGCGGAAGCGATCGGTCGTTCGCGACCACGCCACGTCGTTGAGATCGCCGGTCACGAGAACCGGCAGCGTCTCCTTACGCGTCATGAGCGCGATCAGCGCGGTCTCTCCGTCGCGCCCCTCGGTACCGCGATGCGGCACCGGCGGTTCCGGGTGGATCGAATAGAGCCTGAAGCGCTCTCCGTCGGGACCCAAGACATCCGTGATGATCGACGGCACGCCGTCGGTCAGCAGGCATTCGACATCGGTATTGGACAGCGCCAGTTTCGATGCCAGCACCATGCCATAGCTGTTGTCCTGCGGTCTGGCCACGACGTGGGGATAGGATTTGAGAAGGTCGGACATCGCGTCCTTCCAGCCATCATCCACCTCCATCAGCACGAAGATATCGGGATCGGCGTCCTTGACGTGCCTGATGAGATCGCCATAGCGCCTGTTCGACATCTTGACGTTGCACGCCAGGAGCCGGAGCGGCAGCCCGCTCTCGCCCGGCTTGGGATGTGCGGATTGGGGTCGCCAGAGGCGGGTAAACGGCAGGACGTGGTAGAGCTGGACGACGATCACCGCGAGCAGGACCGCTTCCATGCCCACGATTGAAGGCCGCTGCTCGACGGCCAGGGTGCTCAGGACAAACAGAACCGCCGCCACGAATAGAATCTGCTGACGCGGGAAGTCGCCGATCCGTACGATGCCATGCGCCAGCGGCATGAAAGGCATCGCCGTCGCGATCGCGAGCAGCGCCGTCATGATACCGATTGCCATCGCCACGGTCGTGTTTCCCGAACTGTCCGGTTATCGAACTCGGTATGAAACCCTCTGAGGCCCGGCGGGGTTCCCTGAGACCTCAGGCTCCGGCGTTGTACGCCGCGATTGCCGCCATGTTGACGATGTCGGAATCCTTGGCGTTCAGTGAGACGATCTGGACCGGCTTGTTGAGCCCCACCAGAAGCGGGCCGATCACCGTCGATCCGCCCAGTTCCTGCAGCATCTTGGTCGAGATCGATGCCGAGTGGAATGCCGGCATGACGAGGACGTTGGCGGGACCCGACAGCCGGCAGAACGGATATTGCTGCAGCAGCCGGGAGTTGAGCGCCACGTCGGCAGCCATCTCGCCGTCATACTCGAAGTCGACCCGCCGCTTGTCGAGGATCTTGACGGCTTCCTGGACGCGTTCGGAACGTTCGCCCGACGGATGGCCGAATGTCGAGTAGGCGAGCATTGCCACGCGCGGCTCGTAGCCCATGCGCCGCGCGAAGCCCGCTGCCTCCTCGGCGATGTCGGCGATCTGTTCCGAATTGGGCATGTCGTGGACAGCGGTGTCGGCGACGATGACAGTGCGGCCGCGGCACAACGCGATCGACACGCCGATCACCCGGTGGCCGGGCTTGGCGTCGATCACCCGGCGAACATCTTCCAGGACCGTCGAATAGTTGCGCGTCACACCGGTGACAACGGCATCCGCGTCGCCGAGCGCCAGCATGCAGGCGGCGAAATGGTTGCGGTCGTTGTTGATCAGGCGCTGGCAGTCGCGGAACAGGAAGCCCTTGCGCTGCATGCGCTCGTAGAGATAGTCGGCATAGACGCTGTTGCGGCGCGACACCCGCGCATTGATGATCTCGAGGCCGGGCTTGTTGAGATCGACGCCGGCGTTCTTGGCCGTTTCCTTGATTTGGTCGTCGCGGCCGATGAGAATTGCCGTTCCGAGCTTCTGGTTCACATAGGAGACGGCGGCGCGCATCACCTGCTCCTCCTCGCCCTCCGCGAAGACCACCCGCTTCGGCTGGCGGCGGACGCGGTCGTAGATGCGCTGCAGCGTCGAGGCGATGGGATCGCGGCGCGCCGAAAGCTCCTGCTTGTACTTTTCGAGGTCGAGGATCGGACGACGGGCGACGCCCGTGTCCATCGCCGCGCGCGCAACGGCCGCCGGGATCGCCGAGATGAGACGCGGGTCGAACGGCACGGGAATGATGTAGTTGGGGCCGAATTTCGGGCGGTTCCCCTGATAGGCTGCCGCGACGTCGTCGGGCACGTCCTGGCGGGCCAGCTCGGCGAGCGCTTCGGCCGCGGCGACCTTCATCGCGTCGTTGATCGTGGTTGCCCGTACGTCCAGCGCGCCGCGGAAGATGTAGGGGAAGCCGAGAACGTTGTTGACCTGGTTCGGATAGTCGGACCGGCCGGTTGCCATCACCGCGTCGGTTCGGATTTCCGCGACCTCTTCCGGCGTGATCTCCGGATCGGGATTGGCCATGGCGAAGATGATCGGGTTCTTCGCCATCGACTGGACCATCGCATTGGTCAGCGCGCCCTTGGCCGACAGGCCGAAGAAGATGTCGGCCCCGTCCATCGCCTCGGCCAGCGTGCGGGCCTTGGTCTTCACCGCATGGGCCGATTTCCACTGGTTCATGCCCTCGGTACGGCCCTGATAGACCACGCCCTTGGTGTCGCACAGGGTGACGTTCTCGGGCGAGAAACCCATCGCCTTGATCAGCTCGATGCAGGCGATGCCCGCCGACCCGGCGCCATTGCACACCAGCTTCGCGTCCTTCATGTCGCGCCCGGTGACCTCGAGCGCGTTGATCAGCCCGGCGGCCGCGATGATCGCAGTCCCGTGCTGGTCGTCGTGGAAGACCGGAATGTCCATGATCTCGCGCAGCCGCTGCTCGATGATGAAGCAGTCGGGCGCCTTGATGTCCTCGAGGTTGATGCCGCCGAATGACGGTCCGAGGAACCGCACGCAGTTGATGAACTCGTCGACATCGGCCGTGTCGACCTCGAGGTCGATCGAATCGACGTCCGCGAAGCGCTTGAACAGCACCGCCTTGCCTTCCATCACCGGCTTGGATGCCAATGCGCCAAGATTGCCGAGGCCGAGGATCGCCGTGCCGTTTGAAATCACCGCGACCAGATTGCCGCGTGTGGTGTAGTCGAAAGCGCGGCTCGCATCCTCGGCGATCGCCTTGACGGGAACCGCCACGCCCGGCGAGTAGGCCAGCGACAGGTCGCGCTGGGTCGCCATCGGCTTGGTCGGGTTGATCTCCAGCTTGCCCGGCCGTCCCGAGGCATGGAAGTCGAGAGCTTCCTGCGCGCTGACCGACGGTCCCGCGTTGTCGTTCTTGTCTTTCAGCGGCATGGCAGTGGCATTTCCTTCCCGTCGCCGCGCCTCTTGACGGGCGCGGTCATGCTTCTTTTGTGGAGCACACGGATTAAGGCTACACTTCGCACCTGTAAATCGCCAATCAGGAACTCTTCGCGCCAAAAGTCGGCAAATTCGCTCGGCTTGCGCCAAAAAACTGCAGAATTCAGTCCCGGCAGGCCGCAATTTGAATCAGGAACGTCCCATTTCTTCGCAAATTTCGGCGGCGGCGACGCCGATGATGGAGCAGTATATCGAGATCAAGTCGGCCAATCCGGACTCGCTGCTCTTCTACCGGATGGGTGATTTTTACGAACTGTTCTTCGAGGATGCGGAACTGGCGAGCCGCGCGCTTGGCATCACGCTGACCAAGCGCGGCAAACATCAGGGCGCCGATATTCCGATGTGCGGCGTTCCGGTTCACGCGGCCGACGACTATCTCCAGAAGCTCATCGCTGCCGGATTCCGGGTCGCGGTCTGCGAGCAGATCGAGGACCCGGCCGAGGCCAAGAAGCGCGGCTCGAAATCGGTGGTGCGCCGGGATGTCGTGAGGCTGGTGACGCCCGGCACGCTGACCGAGGACAAGCTTTTGACGCCGTCCGAGGCGAGCCACCTGATGGCACTCGGCCGGGTGAAAGGAGCCGACGGCGGCGCGATGGCGCTTTCCTGGGTCGACCTGTCGACCGGGTCGTTCACCGTGCGCCAGACCGCGCCAGACCGCCTTTTGGCCGACATCATGCGGATCGATCCGGCGGAGCTGATCGTCGCCGAGCCGTTCTACCACGATCCGGAATTCCGCTCCCTGTTCGACTATCTCGGCAGGCGCGCGGTGCCTCAACCGCCGAGCCTGTTCGACTCGGCCACCGCCGAAAGCCGCATCGCCCGCTTCTTCGGCGTTGCGACCGCGGACGGCTTCGGACAGTTCTCGCGCGCCGAGCTCTCGGCGATGTCGGGTATCGTCGCCTATCTGGAGAAAACGCAGAAGGCGGAACGCCCGCCGCTTTCGCGACCCGAGCATGAGACCGCCTCGTCGGGGCTGTTCATCGACGCCGCGACGCGCGCCAATCTCGAACTGGTCCGGACGCTGTCCGGCGGCCGCGACGGAAGCTTCCTCAAGGCGATCGACCGCACGGTGAGCGGGCCGGGCGCGCGCCTCCTCGCCGAACGGCTCTCCTCGCCGCTGACCGACGTCGCGCGGATCATCGACCGGCAGGACGCCGTCGCGTTCATGCTCGCCGATCCCCGGCTTCGCGACGCCCTGCGGAGCGCGATCCGCGCGGCGCCGGACATGATGCGGGCGCTGACCCGGCTGGCGCTCAACCGTGGCGGCCCGCGCGATCTTGGAGCAGTCGCGGCCGGTCTTGCCACCGCCGCGACGGTCGTGTCGCATCTCGATGGCAAGGACCTGCCGCGCGAGGTCGACGGCGGTGCGGCGGCGCTCGCCGCGCGTCCCGCCGCCCTTGCCGATCACCTCGGCGCGGCCCTCGCCGACGACCTGCCGTTGGTCAGGCGCGACGGCGGCTTCATCCGCGCAGGCTACGAGGCCGAGCTGGATGAAATGCGCGCGCTGCGGGACGAGTCGCGCCGGGTGATCGCCGCGATGGAGCGCGATCTCGTCGAGGAGACCGGCATCCGGTCGCTGAAGATCCGGCACAACAACGTGCTCGGCTACTACATCGAGATCACCGCCAACCATCGCGACGTCTTGACGGGCAGCGACGAAGCGCGCGCACGCTTCATCCATCGCCAGACCATGGCGAGCGCCATGCGGTTCACGACGACGGAACTGGCCGATCTCGAGACGAAGATCGCCAATGCGGCGGGCAGGGCGCTGGAAATCGAACTGGCGATCTTCGACCGCCTTCTGGCGGAAACGGTCGCCGAAGCCGACGGTCTGCGATCGTGTGCGGCCGCGCTCGCCGCACTCGATGTCGCCACCGCGCTGGCGCTGCTGGCCGAGAGCGAGGACTATTGCCGGCCGGTGGTCGACGCTTCGCTGGACTTCCATGTCGAGGGCGGCCGGCATCCCGTCGTCGAGCAGGCGCTGCGGCGGCAACTGGCCGACCCCTTCGTGGCCAACGACTGCAATCTTTCACCGGAAGGCGGCGAAGCGTCTGGCGCGATCTGGCTGCTGACGGGTCCCAACATGGGAGGCAAATCGACCTTCCTGCGCCAGAACGCGCTGATTGCCATTCTGGCCCAGATCGGGTCCTGGGTGCCGGCCTCCTCGGCGCGGATCGGCGTTGTCGATCAGCTATTTTCGCGGGTAGGGGCATCCGACGATCTCGCCCAGGGACGCTCGACCTTCATGGTCGAGATGGTCGAGACCGCTGCCATCCTCAACCAGGCCGGCGAGCGCGCTCTGGTGATCCTCGATGAGATCGGGCGCGGCACCGCGACGTTCGACGGACTTTCGATCGCCTGGGCCTCGGTGGAGTATCTCCACGAGAAGAACCGCTGCCGGGCGATCTTCGCCACCCATTTTCACGAGATGACCGCACTGGCCGAGAAGCTCCCGCGGCTTCGAAACGTCACCATGCGGGTCAAGGAGTGGGAAGGGGAGGTCGTCTTTCTGCACGAGGTCGCAGCCGGTGCCGCAGACCGCTCGTACGGCGTTCAGGTCGCGCGCCTCGCGGGGCTTCCCGAGCCGGTGGTCGAGCGCGCGCGCGAGGTCCTGCACAGGCTCGAGGAAGGCGAGATCTCCGGCAGGACCGCCGAGATTGCCGATGATCTGCCCCTGTTCAGCGTCAACGTTCGTCGCGAGCCGGCCCGCAAGCCTGGGCCTGATCCCGTCAATGCTGCCCTCGAAAGCGTCAATCCCGACGAGTTGACGCCGCGCGATGCTCTCGAGGTCCTCTATCGGCTGAAGGATCTGGCGGGGCAGGCGTAGGGCGGGTCGCCTGCACTCGCCGTCTCGGCCGGCTGCCTTGGACGCGGCTACACATCCCGTCGACAACCTCTGCCGCGACGGTCCTTCGGACCTGTTGTCGCGGGTCTCCGCGCTCATCACCAATCGCTTCCGACCGTAGCGCAATGTTATCGCCGGCAAGGGGAACGAGGCCCTTGTTTCGGCGTTTTTTGCAGCGCAGCATCAGCCGGCTGCACGGAACCGATCCGTGCATCGCGGCGGCATGTCCGTGCCTACTGGAGACCTTATGAACAGGCGAGATTTTCTGATGAGCTCGGCCGCGGGCGCGGCCTTCCTTTTGCCCATGGCGAGGGCGGCACTCGCTTCAAACGCGGAGATCAACGACTGGTTCGGCGCCGACGGAGCGGAGTTCTCCTTCGAACGGCTGACCGACTTTGCCCGTCAGCGGGCGGTGCGGGAGTATGTCGAGCCTGACACCGATCTTCCCGAGCGTCTGGCGTCGCTGACCTACGACCAGCATCGCGCGATCCGCTACCGCACCGACCACGCGGTCTGGCACGGCGAGGCTCCCTTCGAGCTCCAGGCGTTCCACATGGGGTGGCTCTTCAATTCGCCGGTGGGCATGTTCGAGGTCGATGGTGGCAAGTCAAAGCCGCTGGCGTTCCAACCGGCCGATTTCGAGTATCGCGCGCCGCTCGATCCCGTCAGCTTCGCGGACATTCAGATGCCGGGCGTTGCGGGCTTCCGCGTCCACAACGCGCTGAACCGACCCGACATCATGGACGAGCTGGCCGTCTTCCTGGGTGCGAGCTACTTCCGCGCGCTCGGCCGGGGCAATGTCTACGGATTGTCCGCGCGCGGCCTCGCCGTGAACACGGCAACCCAGGACGGTGAGGAATTTCCCCGCTTCGACGCCTTTTTCATCGAGACGCCGTCGCCGGACGCCGAGGCGGTCACCCTCTACGCCTCCCTCGACAGCAGGAGCGTCACCGGTGCCTATGCGTTCCGTATCGTGCCTGGCGAGGAAACCACGATGGAGGTCACCGCCAGGATCTTCCTGCGCGCCGACGTCGAACGGCTCGGCGTCGCGCCGATGACGTCGATGTTCCTGTTCGGCGAGAACAACCGCAGCGCATTTCGCGACTACCGCAACGCAGTTCACGACAGTGACGGCCTGAAAATTGTTCGGCGCGGCGGCGAGGAGGTCTGGCGCAATCTCAACAATCCGGCGCGACTCGCGACCTCGTTCTTCAACGAGGAAAGCCCTCGCGCTTTCGGCCTACTCCAGCGCGACCGTGCCTTCGACAACTATCAGGATGCCGGTGCCGCGTATGAGCGGCGCCCGTCCCTTCTCGTCGAGCCGATCGGAGACTGGGGCCGCGGCGCCATCACGCTGGTCGAGATACCGACCGAACTCGAGGTCAACGACAATATCGTCGCCTTCTGGGTCCCGGAGGGCGAGGTCAACGCCGGCCAGAATTTCGAGTATCGCTACAAGCTGACCTGGGGCGCGCTCGAGGACGCCGGCGACAAGCTTGCGCGGGTGGTCGCGCTGCGCGGTGGCCATGGGGGCGTCTCGGGCGTCGAGAACGATGCCGACCTACAGAAATTCGTCGTCGATTTCGCCGGCGGCGCGCTCGCCGCTGTGGCCGCCGACAGCGAGGAGGTCGAAAGCACGCTCAAGGCGAGCAATGCCGAGATCGTCCATTCGTCGCTGTCGCGTATCGAGGCCAACGGCGCGTGGCGCCTTGTGCTGGACGTCCGTCCCGAGGGCGATTCACCGGCCGAGTTCAGTGCCTTCCTGTCGCATCGGGGAACCCGGATTTCGGAAACGTGGGTGTATCAATGGAGACCGCAAGATGACCGCAGAAGCTGACGCCGTGCCGCAAATCCGCATCATGCGCAATTCGGTACTGCCGGTCGCTCCGATGGCCATGCCGGAACAGGTTCTCGAGCGCCGGCGGTCGCCGGGCGCGCTTCGCATGTTCCTGCTGCCCTGGCTGGCATCGAAATAGGACTGGAAGGCCAGGCTCGCGCCGGGCTGCCGAACCCATGGTCGCTTCGAGAAGAATCGTTTCGCTGCTTTTCTGCCTGACGGTCGCCGCGATGGCGGCCGTTCTGGCGGCCGACGTTCTTTTGGCCGATGGCGAACACTGGCTCGACTATTTCCGCACCGGCCTGCTCGCATTGAGCGCGGGCTGGCTTGGCTGGGGCGCTGCGATCGCACTCAACGGGCTGGTCTCGCCGCGCGAGGCTAACCGGCCGGCGCGCGATATTTCCGCGACCCGGACCGCCGTTCTCGTACCGGTCTACAACGAAGACCCCGCAAAGACCTTTTCCCATGTCGCGGCGATGGCCCGCGACCTGGCCGGTACCGGGTTTGGCGACATGTTCGATTTCGCGGTGCTCTCCGACACGACGGATCCGGCAATCGCGGCGGACGAGGAGCGGTGGATCGAACGGCTCCGTGCCGAGATAACGGACAGTACGGTCTTCTACCGCCGCCGTGACGCAAACACGGGCAAGAAGGCCGGCAACGTCGCCGATTTCATCCGCAGTTCGGGCGCGATCTACGATTTCCTGATCATTCTCGATGCCGACAGCCTGGTGGCCGGCCGCACCATGGTCGAGATGGTCGGCCGCATGCAGGCCGAACCGCGGCTGGGCTTGCTCCAGACCCTTCCCAAGATCATCCATGCGCGATCCTGGTTCGGCCGCGCGACCCAGTTTGCCGCGACGTTCTATTCGCCGACTTTCGCGCGCGGGCTGGCAACGCTGCAAGGCGAGGAAGGCCCGTTCTGGGGGCACAATGCAATCGTCCGCACACGAGCCTTCGCGCAAAGCTGCGGCCTGCCGGCCCTGAGCGGCAGACCACCGTTCGGCGGCCACATCCTCAGCCACGACTATGTCGAGGCGGCGCTCCTGGCGCGCAACGACTGGATCGTCAGGCTCGACACCGATCTCGAAGGATCTTTCGAGGAGGGGCCCGAAAATCTGATCGACTTCGCCAAACGCGACCGGCGCTGGT
>JAMLJD010000078.1 GCA_023953775.1 Rhizobiaceae bacterium
CGAAACGCGGTCGAGCTTCTTCTCGAGCTCCGTCGCGCGGCGCTTCTCCTGCTTCAGCGCCTCGGCCGCAGACTTGCGTTCGGCCATCATCTCGCGAACGCGCCTGTCCGCATCCTTGCGTTGGTTGCGAAGGCCGGAGATGTCGCCGGCGAGTTTTTCGACCTCGGTCTCGCGCGCCACCAGTTCGATCTGCCGGCTGCTCGACGAAAAGCTCGCATCTTCATAGAGCCTGCCGAGCTCCTCGAGTTCGAGCGCCCGTTCCTCGAGCTTCTTGTTCGCGTCGGCGAGCCGCTCCGACGCGCGCTGCAATTCTTCCTCTCGGCGCCTGAGTTCGGCGCGCAATTCACCGCTCTTGGCTTCGAGTTCGCTCAGCGAGCGATCCTTTTCCCCGCGCTCTTCGGCAAGGGCCCGCAATTCCTCGCGGTTGCGGTTGATCTCGATGATCTGGCTGGCCGCCTTTTCCTTGAACGTCTTGATGCTCATCTCGAGCCGCCGCGTCGACATCGCGAACTCGGCGCGCATCCTGTCCTTGTCGGCCTCGATCTCGTTGAGCGTCAGCGGCACCGACGCCTCGATCCGCCGGCGCGTCAGGAGAACCGCGCGGCGCCAGATTGCCGGCGCCACCATCAGCGCCAGGAAGCCGGCGCACAGGAAACCGAGACTGAAGAACAGGATTGACTGGATCACGCTTACGCCGCCCTTGCCGCAGACTTGCAGCCGGTACGGCGGGGGCCTTCCCGCAGCGTCCGGCCGGTCGGGAATGTGCCACGGCGGCACAGGACAAATCCAGTGCCGCCGTGGCGAAACCGCTTTTTAACCTTAAGCCCGCCGGGGCGGGCACACGACCCTCAGAAGGGATTCCAGGTGGGGGCCTGGGTGAGCTTTAGATAGCCGAGATTGACGCCGAGCCGCGCGCCAAGTCCGGTACGAACGGGAACCAGCAGCACGTCGCCGTGTTTCATCACGTTGAAGCCAAGTCCGGCAATCGCATAGGCGGAGCCCGCGACTCCGAGATAGCGGCGATAAAGGTCGCCGATGCTGTCGAGATTGTAGACCAGCATCATTGTCCGCGATCCCTGGCCGCCGAAATCCCAGCCCACTGAGGGACCCTGCCAGAAGACGGTGTGGTCGCCGGCGTTCTTCGTATAGAGGACGCCCTCGCCATAGGTGAGGCCGCCCACGAACGCGCCCGACCCCTCCTCGCCGAGGACATAGCCGTTCGGCAGCCCGTAGGACGCGAACAGCTTCTCCACGACCGAGGCAAGCCCGCCGGAGGTCGCGCCGAAGAAGCGGTGCCCGGAATCGACGATTTCCTGTGCCGTATAGGTTTCGTTGGCACGCGCGACGCCGGGAACGGCGGTCACGACGCTTGTGGCGACCAGCGCGGCCGCTGCGGAACGGAGAAATTCTCTCCTGCTCAATCCGGCAAACATTTCTAGCTCTCCAATCGGGAGCCGCTTTGCAGACGCCATGCCCGCCGGCGGCTCTTCACGGCCGCGCTGTCCGGGTCACGCGGCGATACTAGGCCGTAATCCTTTTTCAACCATTAAACACGGCCCCGCGATGAGGTCGCGCCGGCGAAAAGATGGTTTAACCTGTTCCGTCTAGTCAGGTTCTCGCCTTGCCGCTGCAAGACAGGCTGTGTAACCAAATTCACTGGCGGACGGATTGATTCGCCGCTTCGACAGTGGCGCGGCAGGGGCATCGATAGACCAGAAACCGGGGGACTTGCCTTATGGCCGATATTTTCACGCTTTCGGCGCCGGATTTGGCCGCGCTGCTGTGCAGCCGGCTGTGCCATGACATCATTTCCCCCGTCGGCGCCATCAACAACGGCCTCGAACTGCTCGACGAAGGTGGCGCCGACGAAGACGCCATGAAGCTGATCCGCACCAGCGCCTACAACGCGTCGGCACGGCTGCAGTTCGCGCGCATCGCGTTCGGCGCGGCCGGTTCCGCCGGCATGCAGATCGACACCGGCGACGCCGAGACCGTCGCCACTGCGTTCATGAAGAACGAGAAGCCGGAATTCACCTGGTCCGGTGGTCGCGCCTACCTGCCCAAGAACAAGGTCAAGCTGCTTCTGAACCTGATCCTCATCGCCAACGCCTGCATCCCGCGCGGCGGCAAGCTGACAGCGGAGCTCAAGGATGTCGAGACGAACGCGAATTTCGTCCTGACCGCATCGGGTCCGATGGTCCGTGTGCCCCCGCGTTTCCTCGAGATGCACGGTGGCGCCAAGTCCGAGGAGCCGATCGATGCCCATGCCGTGCAGCCATATTACACGCTGCTCCTCGCACGCGAGACAGGCATGACGATCACCATCAAGGCGACAGCCGAAGACATCGAGATAACCGCGGCCTGAGGCGCTGCCACGGGCTACATGCTTGCCGAGCCTGGAAAAGGTCGGCTCGATCGTCATGCGTATGTCGAGATTCGTTCAAGAAGAACTCTTCTGTCGACAAGCATAGTGGCACGAAAAACTGCCGCGATTCTGCTAGCGCGTACCGGAAAACGGTGTCCGTTAAAATTATAGGCAGCGGCTTTGCTGCTTCTTTACCGGACTGGCCTACGATGCGCTGTAGGGGCATATGGCGCCGGAAACGGTGCGACACGAGGATGGGACGATGAAGCGGTGCATGATAGTCGACGATTCGAGCGTCATACGTAAGGTTGCGAAACGGATCCTCAACGGTCCCGACCTGCTTGTCATCGAGGCAAGCTGCGGCAGCGAGGCGCTCGCCATGTGCGGCGCCGACATGCCGGACATCATCATCGTCGACGGCACGCTTCCAGATATGGCCGCCGAGGAATTCATCCGCGACGCGGTCAACATCGCGACGCCAATCAAGCCCCATATCGTTCTTTGCATGGTGGAATTCGACGTCGGCGCGATCATGCGCGCCAAGCGCGCCGGCGCCCGTGGCTACATCCTGAAGCCGTTCAACCGTCCGCAGCTTCTCAGCCGCTTCCGCGAGCTGGAACTCGCCGCCTGAAACGACAAAAACCCGGCCAAGGCCGGGCTTCTCGTCGTGTCGCGACGGCGCCGTCAGGCGCTTTCGCGGATCTCTTCGGGCTCGCGCAACACATAACCGCGACCCCAGACTGTCTCGATGTAGTTCTGTCCGCCCGATGCCGCATCGAGCTTCTTGCGCAATTTGCAGATGAAGACGTCGATGATCTTCAGTTCCGGCTCGTCCATCCCGCCATACAGGTGATTTAGGAACATTTCCTTCGTCAGCGTCGTGCCCTTTCTCAACGAAAGCAGCTCGAGCATCTGATATTCCTTGCCGGTCAGGTGCACCCGCTGGCCGCCGACCTCGACGGTCTTGGCGTCCAGATTGACGATCAGGTCTCCGGTGGTGATCACCGACTGCGCGTGGCCCTTGGAGCGGCGAACGATCGCATGGATCCGCGCCACCAGCTCGTCCTTATGAAACGGCTTGGTCATGTAGTCGTCGGCGCCGAAGCCAAGACCGCGCACCTTGTCTTCGATGCCCGCCATACCCGACAGGATGAGGATCGGCGTCTTGACCTTCGAAAGCCGCAGCGTGCGCAGCACTTCATATCCCGACATGTCGGGCAGGTTCAGGTCGAGAAGAATGATGTCGTAGTCGTAGAGTTTGCCGAGATCGACACCTTCCTCGCCCAGGTCGGTGGTGTAGACGTTGAAGCTCTCCGACTTGAGCATCAACTCGATGCTCTGTGCGGTTGCACTGTCATCTTCAATCAGCAGAACGCGCATCTCATTCCCCTTTTCCGCTGCCAGACCGGTATTCGGCTTCCCGGCACCGGAGACGTGATTGCCTGAATCGGAGGCTGCCATCTAATGGTTAACAAAATCTAATTCGGCTTTGCAAGTACCATTGGATGTTTCAGCTCTTTCCGTCACCCATTTGAATCAGTTGATGAATCGGACCACCGCCAACCTCAAGTCACACATCAAGAATCTCTGCTAAACGACTCTGAAGACTCGATGACCGCCAATTGCCGAATGCCCCGGATTTTTACCCGCCCTTAAGGCCTGATGCGTATGATTAACAATGCCCGTAAACGAATGGTTACCGTCGGCGGAAAACTTTAGGAGATTGTTTCCTTTTTTCGTCACCCGGAAGCCGGGCGAGCGACATGAGTGTGGGGTTTCGAGCCGCGTTCCGGTTCGGGGGTAAGGCGTTTCAGGGAGTACGATGTCATGAAGTCACGCGAGAACCAGGTCAGGCTGAGGCAATTCCAGGTCAACGAGAAGGGCCGGCAGTTGAACCAGCTCGACACGATGATCGCGGAGTTCGATCGGATGGCCAACGAACTGGACCTTCAGATCGCCGCCGAAGAGAAGAAGGCCGGCATCACCGACATCAACCACTTCGCCTACCCCACCTTCGCCAAGGCCGCACGGCAGCGTCGCGACAATCTGAAGAACTCCCAGGTCGACCTTCGTCAGCAGCGCGACGCCGCCGAAGCCGCACTCGCCGAAGCCGAAGCCGAGCTCGCCAAGGCCGAAATGCTGGAATCCCGCGATGGCAAGGTTCGCGGCGCCGAACATGGCCGCGCCATGATCGGCTAAGCCGGATCGACCGACACCGCTCTCCCTTTTCGCGTACGCGCGGTTCCTCTATAGCCCGCGTATGCGCAACCTCCTCGCACTGACGCTGTTCTCGGCGACCGTCGCATACACACTCGGAATCACGCTCCCGCTCATCGAGGTCAAACGCCTGTTCGTTCTGACGGACACGCCCTCACTGCTTGGGATAGTCGCCGGCCTGTGGCTTGAGAGCGATCGCGCGTTCGCAATCGTCATAGCTTTGTTTTCCGTTGTTTTTCCGGCCTGCAAGCTGATTGTTCTGCATCTCGCGGCCTATGGCGGCGCCCCTGGCCGTCATCGCATCCCGGCCGTGTTCCGGGCGATGTCGAACTGGTCGATGCTGGATGTCGTCCTCGTCGCGCTGGTCATCTTCGCCGCGAAGACAAGCGGCGTCGCAACGGCAATCACCAAGCCCGGACTATGGTTCTTCGCGGCGTCCGCCGTACTGACGGTCGCTGCGTCGTGGCTGGCGAAACGGGAAGCCGCGATCGATGCGGAAGCGGGGAGTGCGCCGGTCGAGCCCGGTGGGGATCCGGCGAAGGTGGAATGATGTGGTGCGCGAAGCCGCGCCTAGTGCCGGTACTGCTGGATGCGCGTGGTACGAAGGCCGGCCAGACCGTACTCGTCGATCGACGCCTGCCAGGAAAGGAATTCCTCGACCGTCAGCTTGTAACGCTGGCATGCCTCCTCGAGGCTCAGGAGTCCGCCGCGAACGGCAGCGACGACTTCGGCCTTGCGGCGGATGACCCAGCGACGCGTATTGGTCGGCGGCAGGTCGGCTATCGTCAGCGGGCTGCCATCGGGCCCGATCACATATTTTACGCGCGGTCTAACCAGATCGGTCATCGTACTCTCAACACAAAACAAGACCTAATCGAAGCCACACTAGCGCCACAGCTTTAAAAATTGCCTAAACGCATGGTAATGGGTGGGTAAGCTTGGTGAACGGCGCATTAGGATTTCGCCAAGACTTTTAATGGCTTCGCGCCCCGTGCGGTGGCGCGCCGCAACATGGCAGCGCGCCGGAGCTTGACCTATATGATGTCCGCGGGCATTGAACCCGCTTCCGCAGGAAAGACAGTCGAGCCGATGAACAGCCTGGACCTTCCCGGCAGCCCGGAGAGCACCCGCGTCGTCGTCGCGATGTCGGGCGGCGTGGATTCGTCGGTCGTGGCGGGCATCCTGAAGAGGCAGGGATATGACGTCGTCGGCGTGACCCTGCAGCTTTACGACCACGGCGCCGCGGTCCATCGCGCCGGCGCCTGCTGCGCCGGCCAGGACATCGACGACGCCCGGCGCGTTGCGGAAACCCTCGGCATCCCCCATTTCGTGCTCAACTACGAAAAGCGCTTCCGCGAGGCGGTGATCAACCCGTTCGCCGAAAGCTACATCGCCGGCGAGACGCCGATCCCCTGCGTTGCCTGCAATCAGACCGTCAAGTTCGCCGACCTGTTGGAGACGGCGCACGAACTCGGCGCCGACGCGCTCGCCACCGGCCACTACATCCGCAGCAGGCAGAATGGCCGGCACCGCGCGCTGTATCGGCCGGCCGATGCGGAGCGTGACCAGAGCTACTTCCTTTTCGCGACGACCCAGGAGCAGATCGACTACCTGCGCTTTCCGCTCGGCGACCTGCCGAAATCCGCGGTGCGCGAAATCGCCGCCGAAATGGGCCTTGCCGTCGCCGCCAAGCAGGACAGCCAGGACATCTGCTTCGTCCCGCAGGGGAAATACTCCGACATCATCGCGCGTCTGAAGCCCGCTGCCGCACAGCCGGGCGAGATCGTCCATCTCGACGGCCGCGTGCTCGGGCGCCACGACGGCATCGTGCGGTTCACGATCGGCCAGCGCCGCGGCATCGGCGTCGCCTCCGGCGAGCCGCTCTACGTCGTCCATCTGGATGCCGAGCGGGCGCGCGTCGTCGTCGGCCCGCGCGACGCGCTCGAGACCCGCAGCGTCGTGCTGCGCGACGTCAACTGGCTGGGCGACATCCCCCTTGCGCAGATCCCGCCGGAAGGGCTCGAAGTCCACGCCAAGGTTCGCTCGACGCGGCCGCCCGGTCCGGCGACGTTGTACGCCGGCGGCGACGTGCGGGTTTCGCTCGCCGAGGGTGAGGCCGGCATCGCGCCTGGCCAGGCCTGCGTATTCTATTCCGGCGATGGCGACGAGGCACGCGTTCTCGGCGGCGGTTTCATCGAACGTTCCGAACGTAGCCGCGTGGCCGAGGAGATGCTGTCGCGCCTCTCGGCGATACCGGCCGGCGCGTAGGTCGCCAGATCACTCCCAGCGCGCGAAGGCCGCCTGTCGTCTTTGGATCACCGCGTCATAGCGGCCAGTCGTGGGTGACCGTTCCGGCAGTCAGGATCCGCAGCACGCGGATCGCCTCTTCGCCGCCCGTTCGCGGTTCGCTGCGCGTTTCCACGCAGGACATGAAATGTTCGAGCTCGCGCGTCAGCGGCATGCCCTGCTCGACCGTGACATAGCTGGGCTCGTTGGCGGTGAAGGCCCAGCGCCCCGAATCCTGCCACACGGCATGGCGGTAGACGGCCAGCTTGCGCCCCCACGGCTCGACATCGTCGAACACCGCCATCGCCTTGGTACCGACCACTGTCAGCCGCCGCTCGCGATACGGGTTCAGCCGCGATGTGAACAGATGGCCGCGCAGATTGCCGGGGAACCGCATGTGGAGGTGCGCGAAGTCGGACAAATGATCGAGAAGGGCCGCCCCTTCGCCGCGCACGTCGAGCGGCTCCGTGCCGGTGATCGCCAGGATCATCGACAAGTCGTGAGGTGCAAGGTCCCACAGCGCGTCGTTTTCGGTGTGGAACTTGCCGAGACCGAGCCGGTGCGAGTGAATGTAGCGGATCTCGCCCAGCTCGCCGTCGTCGATCAGGAGCTTGAGCCGCTCGAAGGCCGGATGGAAGCGCAACACGTGGCCGACCATGAAGATGCGGCCGTTGGCCTGCGCGGCCTGTACGCTCTTTTCGGCATCGGCGACGGTCAGCGCGATCGGCTTCTCGACCAGCACGTCCTTGCCGCTCTCGACCGCCTTGATCGCGTTCTCGGTGTGGAACTGCGGCGGCAGCGCCATAACCACCGCGTCGATGTCGTCGCGCGCGAAGAGCTCTTCGGGTTCGATCGCCAGGCATTCCTGCTCGCTGGCGAATCCTTCCGCGCGCGCCGGGTTGACGTCCGAGACGGAATGCAATGCCCCAAGCGATTTCAGCGTGCGAATATGGTTCGATCCCCAATATCCGCATCCAAGGACTGCGATACGCGGTTTCATCCACCCTTTGTCCGAAAATGGCCGTGCCGATGCATATCGGCGCGCCCGGTCCGACTCAACCCCTGTCCCGCCAACTCGTGCGCATGGCCGCGGCATCGCCGGATGTGGTCATGGCTGCGCAGCCCCCTTGCCGGTACCGTGTCGCCGGCATGCGCTCGCACTGTCGACGGTCGCCGGCACCCCTCGCCCGCCCGTCGATCCCCTCTGGCGCGGCCTGCGCGGCACGGCGCTGGAGCCGCCATTTATTGTCCCTCCACGGGCCGGACCAGGTGCGCTTTTCCCGCGTGATCCGCCGGCGCCATCCATAACGCCGAAATGGCCGATCCGGCAATGCGTCGCAGCGCTTGACACTCCCGCCGCCCCAACCTTATATCCGCGCGTCCCTCGTCCCGGCCCGCCGCGATACTTCGCGGCCCGACACGCGAGGCGGATGGCGGAGTAGCTCAGTCGGTTAGAGCAGAGGAATCATAATCCTTGTGTCGGGGGTTCGAATCCCTCCTCCGCTACCAATAATTTCAAACACTTAGACGCCTGAATCGCGGCTCTCATGTCGCGTTTGTGTTGCAACTGAGTTCCCTTGATTTTCAAGGATTTTCGGTGACACTCGGCTATTCCACGCAACATGGGACGCGACATGTCACGCTAATGACCGTAATCATATCGCGATGACGGGGCGCGGTCTGCAGAACCCGCCAAACAAGCATCATTACATTCCGGTTTTCTATCTAAAGCGATGGCTGAACGCGGATGGTAAAGTCTGCGAGTTTAGCCGGCCTTACAATAACGAGGTCAAGGTCCGGTACGTCCATCCGGATGGCACTGGGTACTTACGGAGGTTGTACGCATTACAGGACTTTCCGGAACACCTAGCCCACCAAGTCGAACATCAATTCTTCAGGCCGATTGATAGCCTGGCCGCGACGGCACTCGCGATCCTTGAGGGCTCCACCCTTGAAACGTGGACCATCGACACTCGCAGCGCATGGTCTCGATTCATGCTCTCACTGATGTTGCGGTGCCCGGAGGATATCGAGATTTTCCGCAGACAATGGCGCGGGCACTACCGCTCAATGTCAGGGGGGCTCGAAGCCAAGTATGACGAACTTCGCGGCGCTCAGGATCCTCCGACTTTTGCAGAGTATCTTGCCCAAACACCTGTTCCGAAACTCGAACAAGGAATGTTCGAAACACTGTTCACTTTAATCGACAATCGCCGCGTAGGTTCGTTCATCAACGATATGGAGTGGATGGTAATCGACGCTTCTGCATCCAAACACGAACTCCTCACATCCGATCGCCCGATAGTTCGAACAAATGGGATTGATATCCAAGGTGGGCATCTAGCGATTCCGATCGGTCCTAGGCGGCTCTTTGTTGCTTCAAGAGATACCCACCTACTGCGCGAACTCGCTACAATGCCGCCTGGCGAACTTGTCAGAAACTCGAACACACAAATCGTCGAGGGTGCAGCAAAGTACGTCTACGGCCGATCAACCTCTCAAATGAGCTTCATTCGGGACCGCTTAGGCAAGAACCCGACAAAACGGCTGATCGAAACTATTGGCCGTTCTCCTGGGCCGCCTTCATCAGGACGTGGGCAGCCCGCAAATCATAATCCTTGTGTCGGGGGTTCGAATCCCTCCTCCGCTACCAAAAATTTCCCCCTTTTGACGTGAAAAACGCCGGCGATGGACGGTCGCGAACACGACCGGCAATGCGGGTTTCAGCACACCGGCTGGCAGCGCGACGAATTGCGCCGGCGAACGCTGGACAGGCGGAAATCTCGTGCTATAACCCACGCGCTTCCGGGCGGCCGCCAACGCCGCCCCTCGGTCCGGAGCCTCGCGCTGCCCTTCCGAAAAAGGCCCAGGTAGCTCAGTTGGTAGAGCAGCGGATTGAAAATCCGCGTGTCGGTGGTTCGATTCCGCCCCTGGGCACCATCTCGGTTTCGTTCATTTTCAGTTCTCCTAACAGTTTGAATGGCATGGATATTTCGGCGGTTCGATAGCCGTCTTTCCGGTCATATGGCAGACGTCCCGCAAAACACAGCTTGAGGACGGCGCGACGGTCCTCGATGCGGGGCGAATGCCAGAGATTGCAAGGGTTTGCGAGGAAGGCGAAGGCGGTTCGATACGTTTCGACAAACGGCGCCAGCGGCTTGCCGAATGAGGCGATCTTCTCGCGCAGAACGGCCTTTTGGGCCTCGATTTCCTTCAGACGGCGCTCATAGGCCGCGATGATGGCATCGCTCGTCGCCTCGACGACGCGGTCGAGCAGTTGCTCGCCCTGTTTCTCTGTGGCCTTCAGTTCCCTCACCAGCGCCGCCGTCTGCTGGCGGGTGGTGGCGAGCTTCGTGTCCCACAGATCGCGGATCATGTCGTAGGCGGCATGGAAGAGCGTGGCGGTCGGCTTGAGATCGCCGAGCAGGGTCTCGAACTCGCCTTCGATCTTTTCCTTGCGCACGGACTTGCGGTAGTCGGGACAACCCTTGGTATCGCACAGATAATAGGGATAGCGCCGCGATCGGCCTTTCGACCAGCAGGCCGTCATCGGCTCGTTGCACGACGCGCAGCAGACGAAGCCGCGCAGCGGGAAGTCGTCGCAGACATCCTTGCGGAACGGCGCCTTGGCGAGACCGTTGCGGCGTTCCTGGATGATCTGGAAGGTTTGAAGCGTGATCAGGCCTTCATGCTTGCCTTCAAGGTAATGCAATCCCCAGCGCTCATGATGGATATAGCCGGCATAGACGGCGCGCGTGAGCAGTTCGGTCACCCGCTCCGGATGAACCTCGCCTCGTTTGTCCTTCTTCCAGGCGGGCTGGCTCTCGAGGAAGCGCTTGACCTCGACCTGGGTCTCGAAGCGGCCCGAGGCGTAGCCGTTCAAAGCCTCGGCAATGATCGAGGCATAGGGCTCGTCGCGCACCAGAAGCTTGCCGTGTCCGGCGGTCTTCTCATAGCGGTAGCCGATCGGCGCGTTGAACACCCAGTAGCCGCTCATGGCGCGGGCGCGCATGCGGTTCTTCGTCTGCTCGCCATTCTTCTGGCGCTGGTGCTGCGAGACCGAGGCGAGCAGGTTCTCGACCAGGATGGAATCGGAATCCTCGCCGAACTCGATCGACGGGCTCTCCAGCCGTCCCCCGGCATTGGCGATCGCGGTACGAAGATGCAAATGCGCCTCGAGATTGCGCGCCAGCCTGGAGATGTCGTCGATGATGACCACGACGGCGTCGCGGCGGTGCTTCTTGAGGAAGTTCAAGGCGGCAATCATGCCCGGACGGGCGGCCGAACCGCCACTCATGTCGTCGCGGAAGACCGCCACCACCTCGTAATCCTTGTAGGATGCGTATTCGCGGCAGCGCGTTTCTTGCGAGGCCAGGCCGTCGCCCTCGCGCACCTGCTTCACGCCCGAGACGCGGCAGTAGATGATCGCTTTCTGGGGACTGGTCTGGACTGACATTGGACTATCGCTTTCTCCCGCCGTCGTCTGCGCTGGTCGCGCGGAACGAGCCGGCAAGGCCTGGGGTTTTCTCCGTTTCGGTTGATGGCGCCGAGTCTACCACATCGCGCTCGCGCGAGGCATCCTCGATCGCCATTTTGCCCACAGGGTCGGACTTGCCGCTTGCCAGCCTGTCGTCGGCGCCATTGCGCAGATGGGACGCGGGATCGTCGCCGAAGGCGCGGTCGACGAAGCTTTCCATGATCCGCCAGAGTGCCAGAAGCAGTTCGTCCTTCTCGCGATCCGGCATGTCGAGATGATCGACATGCCGGCGGTATTTGCTGAGATCGATATCGCTCATGCATCGTCTCCCGGTGGAGAGAACGGGGCGGAAGAGAGGATGCCGCGAGGCGTGCAACCGTCGCCGACCGGTACGCGGGCGCCGGTTGTCCGGACAGTCGCATGCAGACGGGATGCGCGGCAGCTGAGGCCGCCGCCACGCTTCCGAACGATCCCGATCGTTTCGATGTAGGCTCCGCGCATCGGCTTTCCTACCGGCTGAAGCGCATGGCGCGCTGCCGGGTCTGGGATGGCTCGGAACGCTCCGCGGTCTGGGTCTCGGTCTCTCCGTCATTCCTGGCGGCGCGGCGGAAGCGGGAGCCGGCACGGGGCCCGTCACTTTCCTGATCGTTCTGGCCTTGATCGTCGCGGGAATGATCGTCGCGACCGCTATCGTCCCTGCCATTGCCACGCCCGTTTGTTCGCGATCCGCTCCGGCTTCGCGACTGTCCCGTCCGGTCTCGGCGTTCGCCGGCCGCCTCGCGCTCGGCTTCGATCTGCGGGCGGTAGAAGCGCTCTTCCAGATCCTTGCCCCATTCGTAGAGATCGGCCTTCTCGATTTCAGCGAACACCTCCTTCATCAGCCGCTTGGCACCGGCATCGGTGATGCCGAACTCGGCGGCGAGTGCCTGTCCCTGATGGGCGAAGGCGCGGTTGAAGCTCATCTTGACGCCGTTCTCGATCAACTCGCCGATGCCGAGTGCTGCCTCATGGGCAAGTTTGCGATGATCGGCGGGAAGATTCTGTTCCCGCTCCATCAGCTCCTCGCGCATCTGGTTCATGGTCATGCCGGTGCGCGCCTTGAACAGGTCGCGAACCACCGTCTCCGCCTTGGCGGAGACGAAGTTCTCGGTGCGCGAGAAGGCATGGGCATAATCGCCGAGCTTCTCCTTGAAGGCGCCGTTCTTCCTGATCTCACGCTCGATGATACCGGTCAGCGCCATCGCCTCGTCGAACTGGGCGTCGGTCAGGAGCCTGCCGGAGAAGCTCTCGCGGGCCTCCAGCATCCGTTCCTGTTCTTTCGGGTCGTAGAAGTAGTTCATGTCTTGTGTCTCCTTTGTTGTGGTGTTGTAGAACATAACAAGAACAATAGGATATTATTCCTGTTTCAGGCAAGACTAAAACACGCAAGATTGTTGCGTTTCATTTGCAATAATCTCGGCAGATCGCAGCTTCATCTGCCCGCCTCACCGATCGCGGTTGCGCGGCCGCGGGCGGTTGGCGGGGAAGGCGATCACCTGGCCGAAGGTCTCGCGCAGGCGGGCGGGACCGCCCTGGCCGCCGCGTCCCCGCATCGACGCTGCCATGATCGACGTCAGCGCGTGCCGCTCGATCGCGTCGATGCGGGCAAGCCGCTGTTCATGACGCATGCGTACTTCGCGCTGCGCCTGGCGCAGGATGGCCGATGCCGAGAATCGGTCGTCGCCCGCCCAGCGGGGCTGGAAGTCGAAGCCCTTCGAGCCGGCCTCGTCGATCAGGCGGCGGCGTGCGATCTCGACCCTGGTCTCGTAGCGGGTCTCGAAGTCCTTTTGCTCGAAGCGGCGCGCCCGCCCGCAGCGGCTCAGCGCCGTCGACGCCCGGCTCCAGTGGCTGGCGCTGGTCAGTCTTGTCGCCTCGCGGCGCATGGTGGCGAGCTCGAAGAGCTGCCGCAGTTCGTCGGCAATCGGCTGGGTCATGGCAGAACTCCCGGGTTTGAGGACCAAATTTGCATCCGCCGCCACCGATCGGGCACGATTCCCGCATGATCGCGTTCGAGGACAGGCAGGATGTGGAGGAATGGCTCGAAGGGCTGGATGCCGACGGCTTCTGGCGCGAAGCGGAGCGGCTGGCGCTCACCTTGCCAGATCGTGCCGAATGCGAGCGCCAGATCGCGGCCGGCATCACCGATGCCGCCACCATGCTTGCCGTCGTCAAGGCGATGGCGCGGCTGGAGCTGGTCGAGCGCCATGCGCTCAGGCCGCGCATGCGTGTGCCGTGGCACACAATGCAGTAGGCGAACGCGAAGCCGAGACGCCGACATTGACGGCGCTCGCGTCACGCCTGCCGCGATGACCAAGGTGACGTGTCGACGAGAGGCAAGGATGGGGAGCACCGTCATCGGGCGTCTCCCGCATCCGATGCCCGGCGCCAGATGATCCAGGCGCAGCGCCCGCCGGGCGCATCGGTGACGAAGCCGCCATGGGGACCGACATAGCGGCATTCCCGGTAGTGCCGCGCACCAAAGTCCCAGCGGTCGGCGGAGCTCACCAGATCGAACCGGTACGACCAGATCACATGCGGCAGGCCATAGGCCGCATGGCTCCACCACAGCGCCATCAAGATCGGCACCCAGGCGAAGTAGGACGGATAGACCAGTCTCGGTTTTTTCTCCCTGAGGGCGCCGTCGCCAAGGCGCTTCCGAAGCGCGTTCATGACAACCCTCCGCCCGGCTCGATCCACACCACCGGCTCCGGCGGCAGGCGCCCGCCCTCGAGCGGATTGTCGGCAAGCTCGAAGCAAAAGGGCCCGGCCTGGTTCTGGCGGAACTTCAGGCAATGCACGAAGCCCACCTCGGGCAGATGCAGGATCTGCTCGTCAGCGGGCAACCGCATCAGCTCGTCCGCGGTGAACACCCTTTGCTGCCCGGTCGAGTAGTTCGTCGACCAGTCGGACTTGTCCGAGGTGAGCCCCAGTCCGCGATTGACGCTGAGTTCCTCGCCCATCGCCTTCGAGACACGCTCCGCCTCCTCGAAGTTCGAGAACTTCAACCACTGCTTGACCGTGCAGTTCTCTTCCAGGAGGGCGGTTTCCTTCTCGCCATATTTGCGCACCACGTCCTGGCGCGACTGGGCGATGAAGTGGGTGCGCGCGCCGAAGGCCCGCTGGATGGTCACCCGGTTGAGCGCGTCTTTCAGCGGCGCGTTGGTGAACTCGTCGAGGAGATAGTCGGCTCGACCCGCGCCGGCTCTGAGCTGCGCACTCATCAGCGCCAGGAACTGCAGCGCATAGAAGGGGCCGAGGCGCTCGGCATATTGCGCCGGATTGACGAAGCAGACGATCCAGCCCTGATCGATCAGTTCGGCATGGGTGATGTCGGCGTGGCGCCCGGCATTCCTCATCGGACCATAGGAGAAGGGACGCAAGGCGGTCAGCGCGCCCTGAAGATGCTGCGTGTAATGGTCGGGATTGTGTTCCTTCATCTCCAGAAGCTGGCGCGCGCCCGCGGCAAGATCGGCATCGAGGCTCTCCTCCGCCTCGCGCAGCGCCCGGTTCCAGGTGAGAGGATCGGCGATCAGCGCATGCAGCGCACCGGGGAAGCACAGGCGCGGATTGCGCTCGAGCAGGACCCGCATGCCCGTATCGATCATCTGGCGCGGCATCTCGCGCCAGTAAAAATGCTTGGCATCGTCCGGCGGCTCCTCGATCAGCGCATGCTCGATGTTCTCGAGGATGAAGGGCAGCTGTTCGTGATCGTTGCGCAAGGCTTCGACCGCCGCGCCGAACGGGTTGAGCGAGATCGACCAGGGATTGTCGCGCCCGTGAAGCGCGAAGAGGTCGGACATGCCGAAGCGGCGGCCATGCTTCACGCACATCCCGCCGATCTGGGCGGCGATCTCGCCATCCTTGACGTCGTTGATGAACAGCGCCCGGTCCTTGTCCGGCAGAAGGCACTCGACGGCCGGAACCGACACGCAGGTCGTCTTGCCGCCGCCCGCGGCCGCGAAGGTCAGCGACGAGCCGGCATTCATCGGCTCCTGGATCGGGCGTTGGTCGAAGGTGAGCCCCAGGATGCGGCGGCCGCCAGGAAGGGTCGGCCGGGGCACATGGCGACGGAACAGCCTCATTCGACCATCCCCGCGCGCCGCAAATCTTCCACCGTCGCCAGCCGGGCGGATTTGGGACCGGAGCCAAGCATCAGATAGCGCCGCAGCTCCCGCTCGCGGCGATAGCGCCCGATCATTGCTCCAATAGCGTTGAAGAGACAACCGAGCGCCGCCATGGCGAGGATGACGCTCGCCACGCCAAGCCCCCACCATTCGGGCGCGGTCGGCCACAGCGCATAGGCCGCGGAACCGAACAGAACCGCGCCCAGCATGCCGCCATTGACCGCGATCGCCGGATGCATTCCGGATTTGGGCGCAGCACTCATCACGCATCCACCCGGTAAGAAGCGTCGGGACGGTTGCCGTGCAGCGCCATGGCGCGCTCGACCGCATCGCGCACTTGCCTGAGCCGCGTCACCAGGCCGAGGCTGGAAGCCACCTCGCTGTCCTTGAGCGCCACGCTGTGCACCTTCAGCGTGCCGACCAGCATCGCGGCGAGGATCGCGACGGCACAGACGGTGAGCAGGGTGACGATCTCGCCCGCATAGAGATAGCGGCGGAACACAGCCGCGAAGCCGATCAGGCCAAGTGCGGGCGGAATGGCGAACAACAGAAGCGGACGTTCCACCGCGACGAACTCGATCCGGTCGACCGCATAGCTCTTGCGCGGTGTGCGCAGGAGCCGTTCCGTCACGGTGAAGCCGCCGCCGGTATAAAGGACGACCCCGCTCATGACGACGCCTCGCGACCCTGACAGGCGCCGGCCTTGAGCACGGTGCCGATCTCGCGATCGAAGCCCGACACGGTAGCCGGCACGTAGAGTGTCAGCGAACCGGTGAACAGCGCCCAGTCGGTGCGCGTCTGTTCGATCGCTTCATTGGCCGCGCAGGTACACAGGTCGCCGGCTGAGACCAATTGCGCCTTCGTCTTCTCCTCGAGCCGCTTCTTCGCTCGGTCGAAGCTTGCCTGTCCGGCGCGCCGCGCTTCCTCGACCTGTTCCCGCGCCGCCGCCAGCGTGCCATCGATGTCGATGCCCAGCATCCGGTCCATGCCCTGGCTGGCGCCGCGCGCCCAGCCCATCAGCGGGCTGTTCATCAGCCCCTCGGCCTGGCGCAGCGCCAACTCCTGCGCTGGATCGATCGAGGGCAGCTCGAGGCCTGCGACCGCATCCTTGCCGGCCTGTGCGATCAGGCTCTCCTGATCGGCGCGGCATTGGTCGAGATGATCGGCCGCCACCACACGCTCGGCGATCTTCGGCGCGATCAGCAGGTAATTGGCGCCCGCCCACACGATCCCGCCCGCCAGCACCACCGGCGGCGCCACATCCTTGAACAGTGAGATCAGCATCTCAGGGTCTCCTTGTGCTCGAGGGTTTGGAAGAATGACCGCCATCGCCGCGCGATCCGGACCGATCGTCATCGTGACCCGGGTGAGAACCCTTGCCGTTCAGCCGATGCGGGATACGCTTGGCGGATCGGCCACGGCGGTCACGGCGCGCGTCGTCGGGAGCGGCGGCCTCGCGGCGGTCGGGACGCTCAGGGGACGCGGGACTGTCGTTGACGTCGCGATATCCGGCATGATGACGCGCGCTATCGACGTGAACGGTTTTGGCACCGGTGCTGCCACGGTCGATCGGGCTGTTGTGGACATCATCGAGGCGGTCCACCGCACGGCCGTGCCCGGTCTGCCGTTCCACCAAGGGCCGGCTGGCGTTCGGCCGATGCGCGGCATCGACATCGTCAAGAGGATGTTCAGGGGCGTGATCGGCAAGAGCCGGCGGAGACGGATGACGGTCGACAGCGTCGCGGCCATCCTGCTCGGCGTGAACCTGCCGCGCATTGCCAAAGCGATCATCGCCGGAGCCGATATGGCCCGCACGGGTCGCCTGGGCAAAAGATCCCGGCGCATTCTCGCGCCGCCGCTCCCGGACAAACACATCCCAGGCAAGAGCCCAGTAGGTGTAGGCCCACAAGACCAGCGGGAACACCAGCTCCACGACCGCCGTGATCGCCGCGACGGGAAGGAAGTGCGCGATATAGGCGAACGTATCCGACACACCGGTGCGGCGGGGGAAGCCGTGCGCGGCAGCGTCCGCTGCGTCGATGGTCGCGATCACGGCCGCCAAGCTCTGCCCGTGCCGCGACAGGATCGCGTTCAGCCGCGTCTCCGCCTCGATGCGACCGGGAATCGCGATACCGGCCTGCAAGCTCGCCGCATAGGCCGACAACAATGCCACCGGCACCGCTTCACCGAGTTCTCCCAATCCCTGCCTGATCCGCGCGTCGATCGCCTGGAGGTCGGCGCGCCGCGCCCAGATATCCTTGTTCGTATCGCCGAGCACGCTCTGATATTCGACGAGCAGCCCGTTGAGGCGCTCGAGAAGGGCTTCGCGTGCCGCATCGCCCCTGGCGATCTCCGCGGCGATCGCCGCCGCCTGTCCCGCCTGTTCGCCAACGATCCGGGCGACCGGCCCAAAGCCGCCGCCACGCCCCGAGATGCAGGCGGCTTCGATCTCGCATTGCGCCTTCTGCGCAAGATCGCTCTCGATCGCGCGGATCGCCGGCAAGACCCGTCCAGCCTTGGCCGCTGCCTCCGTCTCGCCTCCCACATGGACGCCAAGGGCGGTGCCATGCTCCTGCAGCTGGAGTTCCGCCACATCCTTGAACACCAGCCCGGAATAGGTCGCGGCGAACAGGCCGGACCCCACCGCAAGCATCGATCCCAGGCTGACGGCGACCGCACCCAGATGACCGCGCGTCGCGGCCGGCGCACCCCGCTCGATCGCCAGCCGGTTGACCGCGAAGGACACCACCATCGCGCTTGCCGCGAGCACGCCGGCCTTTGCATAGGTCCACCATCCTCCCGTCCCGATGATGTTCGGAACCGCCAGCGCCAGCATCAGCGCGCTCAACAGCGCCAGCAATGGCAGCGCGATCTCCGTCAGCGGCGGAAGGCGGCGCTTCGGCAAACGCGAGGGGTGCTGGTCGGACGTCTTGTGGTCGATCGCAGACATGGCGATGCCTTTCCCTGGGTCAGATGGCGATGAGGGGACGTTCGCAATCGAGGCAGGCGAGCCGGGCCGATCGCCGCGTGTGGAGGCTGAGCTTGCAGCCGGGGCACTCGAAGCGTGTCCGCGAAGGCTTCTTCCTGCGCACAGCACGCGGAGCATCTTCAGGGGACAATCCTTCCGCATCGAACGGGTTCACCAACCACGCGACCGTTTGCGCGTCGCGCCAGTTGACGCCCTCGCCGCCGATCAGAAGTTCCCTGGAGGCAAGGTCGAACGCACCGCCTTCAATCGGATAGTCGCGCATGTGGAAGCCGGTGCGCCTGCCGCCGGGCCGGCCGGTATCCGATGGCATCAGCCCGATCGCCTCCATGCGGTCGGCCCAGACCCCGTCGTGGTAGCCCGGCGCGCCGAGACCGCCCTTGCGGTTCTTCGGCCCGAACACATGCCGCCACAAATGGCACATCTCGTGCACCAGCGTGGCGAAGCTCTCCATGTCGCCCAGATCGAAATAGGCCGGGTTCATCGCGATCTCATGCGCGACAAAGCCGTCGCGGTCGCGGAACGCGTCGGCACAGAAATA
>JAMLJD010000079.1 GCA_023953775.1 Rhizobiaceae bacterium
ATGGCGGTGACCTCGACGCCGTCGGCATCGTACACGGCAACGGCGCCCCGATGCACGCTCTCGACAATGTGTCCGCGCGTTACCTCGACGAGAACTGGATTTGTCATGAATTCACCGAAATAGTCCAAACCACTGATCGGAACGCCCCGATTAGTCCCGCGGGGCGATCAACGCAAAGGCTTTCGACACCCATGCGCCATATGCTGCGGCTGACGATGCTGATCCTCGCGCTGTTTCTCCTACCGGCGATCGCCACCGCCGGGTGGTGGGTGCTGAAGGAGAGGCCCGGCTCGTGGCGCGATGCGGACTGGTCGTCCAGCGGGGTCCTTCCGTCACCGACCGCCGACGCGGACGCCGCGATCTATCTGATGGCGGCGCGAACCGGTGGTCTCAAGGGTGCGTTTTCCGTCCATAGCTGGCTCGTGTTCAAGAGGAAGGACGCGACCGCCTACGACCGCTACGAGAAGGTCGGCTGGGGCATGCCGGTGCGCCACAACGACCGGCCGGCCGACGGGCGATGGTATTCGAACGAGCCGGTTGTGCTGCACTCGGCGTCGGGCCCGCAGGCCGAGCGCCTGATCCCGCTTTTCGAGGCCGCGATCGGTCGGTATCCCTATTCGAAACGCGGCGACTATCACATCTGGCCGGGACCGAACTCGAACAGCTTCGTCGCCTATCTCATGCGCGCGGTGCCCGAATTCGGCGGCCGGCTGCCCGGCAATGCGGTCGGACGCGACTTCGCGCCGGGCCTGTTCGACTACGCCATCGGGCCCGGCGCGCACGAATTCCGCGCCACGCTGGGCGGGCTCGCCGGCTTGGCTGTTGGACCTGGCGCGCGTCTGGAGCTTCAGCTCGGCGGTCTCGTGGCGGGCATCGATCTGGAAAGGCCTGCGCTGATCGTGCCGGCCTATGGCAGGGTCACCCTGTTCGACGGGTGACCATCCGGCTCACTGGTCGAATATCGATGCCAGGGTGCGGCGCAGGCCGTGCTGCGTGCTGTCGGTCGGAAATTGCTGGTAGAGCACGTCGTCCAGCTTCAGCGTTCCCTGGTCGACGAGCACGATGCGATCGGTCCACCCGGCATCCCTGGCGTCCGGGAAGCCGTATGCGACATCGACCATGATCCTGTTGCCGCCGTCATGGACGTTGCCGGGCGTGCAGCTCGGCGCAACGTCGGCGAAGGCCTGCCACGGAATGCCGTCTCCCAGCGGCGGCTTGTCGTCAGGATTTGCATCAGCGAACAGCTTGTTCCTCGCTTCGGCTTCGGCGATCGTGCGCGCAAGGTCGTCGGTGATCAGCGCCCGGGTCGCCGCCTCGTCATTGGCCACACGCGCGGCGCAGAACTTACGGGCGATCCGGAGAGCGTCGTCATCGGCAGCCGCCGCGCCGAAAACCGTAAGCCCGGCAATGCCGCCGGCAGCCAGTATCGCACGCAGCCGCATGGTCCCTCCGATCCCTGTCAATCCTCGTCACGCGGCGGGATCAGGCCGGCCGGCGTGAAACCGCCATCGACGACAAGGGTGTGGCCGTTGATGAAACTCGCGTCGGGCGACAGCAGGAACGCAATGGCGGCGGCGATCTCGGCCGGCCTTCCATAGCGCGCCTGCGGCGTGCGGCGGATCCATTCCCGCCGGGTCTCCGCCGGATGCAGCGCCGCGACCATCGGCGTGTCGACCGGCCCGGGCGCGACGCAGTTGACGCGGACCGAGCGGGCGCCGAGCTCGACCGCCATCACCTCGGTCATCATCTTCACCGCGGCCTTCGAGGCGCCATAGACCACCCTGCCCCGGTTGGCCCTAAGACCCGACACCGACGCGATGTTGACGATTGCCAGCGTGTCAGCCATGCGCTCGATGGCGGCCTGTGACGCGATGAAGGACCCGACGAGATTGACGTCGAGGATCTGGCGGAACAGTTCCGCGCTGGTTTCCTCGACGGGGACGTCGCGGGCGATGCCGGCCGAGTTGACCAGCCCGCCCACCGGTCCCAGAGCGTCCACGACCTGGTCGAAGGTCTCGGCGACCTCCTCCTCGTCGGTGAGGTCGGCCTCGACGAAGATCGCATTCTCGCCCGCGAACAAATCTTCCGCGTCGGCGAGCCGATCGGGGTTGACGTCGATGACGGCAACCGGCCATCCGTCCTCCAAAAGGCGCTCGGCGGCAGCGAGGCCGATGCCGGAAGCGCCTCCCGTGACGATGGCCGATGGTTTCATTTGATCCTTTCGAGGATCGACACGTAGTTGGCGACGGCCGCGCCGCCCATGTTGAAGATGCCGCCGAGCTTGGCGTCGTCGACCTGGATGCCGCCGGCTTCCCCGGTGAGCTGCATGGCCGTCAGCGCATGCATCGACACGCCGGTCGCGCCGATCGGGTGGCCCTTCGCCTTCAGGCCGCCCGAGGGATTGACGGGCAGCCTGCCGCCCTTCTCGGTCTGGCCTTCGAGCGCGACCTTCGCCCCCTCGCCGCGCTTGGCCAGGCCCATCGCCTCGTACTCGATCAGCTCGGCGATGGTGAAGCAGTCGTGGGTCTCGACGAAGGAGAGATCGTCGAGCGCCACGCCCGCGGATTTGAGCGCGCGGGCCCACGCTTCCTCGCAGCCCTCGAACAGCAGGATGTCGCGCTTCGACATCGGCAGGAAGTCCTGGACATGCTCGTTGGCGCGGAAGGCAACCGCGCGGCGCATGGCGAGCGAGGTCTGGGTGTCGGCGAGCACGATCGCCGCCGCGCCATCCGACACCAGCGAACAGTCGGTGCGCTTCAGCGGGCCGGCGACGAAGGGGTTCTTGTCGCTTTCGGCGCGGCAGAACTCGTAGCCGAGATCCTTGCGCATCTGTGCATAGGGGTTCTCGACGCCGTTCCTGTGGTTCTTGGACGCGATGTAGGCAAGCGCGTCCGACTGGTCGCCATGGCGCTGGAAATAGCCGTGCGCGATCTTGCCGAAGACGCCCGCGAAGCCGGCCGGCGTGTCGCCATCCTCGGGCAGGTAGGAGGCCTTGAGCAGGTTCTTGCCGATCTCGGGCCCCGGCGTCGCGGTCATCTGCTCGGCGCCGACGACGAGCACGATGCGCGCGTCGCGGGCATCGATGGCGCGGATGCCCTGCCGGACGGCGGCCGAGCCGGTGGCGCAGGCGTTCTCCACCCGGGTCGCCGGCTTGAAGCGCAGCTTGTCGTCGGCCTGGAGGACGAGACTGGCGGTGAAATCCTGCGGCGAGAAGCCCGCATTGAAATGGCCGAGCACGATCTCGTCGACATCCTCCGGGCCGATGCCGGCATGGTCGAGCGCCTCCTTGGCGACACCGGTGATGAGGCTTTCGAGGGTCTCGCCCTCAAGCTTGCCGAAGCGCGAATGCGCCCAGCCGACGATGGATGCGGTCATGGAGGTCTCCTTCCGGGTAACCCTAGCACGGCTTTGCCGCAACGGCGCGGCGAATTTTCGCGAACTGTTCAATCTTGTACGTATTATGGGCGGGAGCGAAGGGCAAGGGTTGGCCGACTGATGAGGAACGCGCGCGGCGATATCTGCCCTCGGCCTCCGCGCGGCATCAGGCATTTCGGTTTTTTCTTGATTGATGGCTCAATCAAAAATAATCTGACCGCATGCCAAAGCTTGGAATGGAGCCGCTGCGCCGGCGTACGCTGATCGACGCCGCGCTGATCGCCATCGGCGAGCGCGGCTCGCTCGACGTGACCATGTCGGACATTGCCGGGCGCGCCGGCGTCTCGGCAGCACTCGCCCATCACTATTTCGGAGCGAAGGACGATCTGCTTCAGGCGGCGATGCGGCACATCCTTTCCGAACTGGGACAGGAGGCGCGCGCCGCGCTCGCGAAGGCGACAGGCCCGGTCGAGCGCGTGCGGGCGGTCATCGCGGTCAGCTTTTCGCCGTCGCAGTTCCAGCCGGAGATCATCGCGGCCTGGCTCGCCTTCTACGTCGAGGCGCAACGGTCCCCGGCGACGCGGCGGCTGCTGCGCGTCTATGCGCGGCGGCTGCACTCCAACCTGATGAGCGGGCTCCTGCCTGTCCTGTCGCGCGACGACGCCGAGCGGGCAGCGGAAGGCGTGGCGGCGCTGATCGACGGCCTCTACATCCGCCGCGCGCTCAAGGACGGCGCGCCTGACGCGGCATCGGCCATCGCCCTCGTCCTCGACTATCTCGACACCACACTCGCGCAGCGCGGAAAGCCGTCATGACACGCCGACCCAACATCCTCATCATCATGGTCGACCAGCTCACCGGGACGCTGTTTCCCGACGGGCCGGCCGATTTCCTGCACGCACCGAACCTTGCCGCGCTTGCCGCGCGTTCGGTCCGCTTCGCCAACAACTACACGGCCTCCCCGCTGTGCGCTCCGGGCCGCGCGTCGTTCATGAGCGGGCAGTTGCCCTCGCGCACCGGCGTCTACGACAATGCCGCCGAGTTCACCTCGTCGATCCCGACCTTCGCGCATCATCTGCGCACGGCCGGGTACTACACATGCCTGTCCGGCAAGATGCATTTCGTCGGGCCGGACCAGCTGCACGGCTTCGAGGAGCGGCTGACGACCGATATCTACCCCGCCGATTTCGGCTGGACGCCCGACTACCGCAAGCCGGGAGAGCGGATCGACTGGTGGTACCACAATCTCGGTTCGGTTACCGGAGCTGGCGTGGCAGAGATCACCAACCAGATGGAGTATGACGACGAGGTCGCCTTTCTGGCCAACCAGAAGCTCTATCAGCTGTCGCGCGAGAGCGACGACGACGAACGGCGTCCGTGGTGTCTCACGGTCTCGCTGTCGCATCCGCACGACCCGTTCGTCGCGCGACGCAAATACTGGGACCTCTACGAGAACTGCCCGGCGCTGGATCCCGAGATCCCGTTCATTCCGCACGACCGGCAGGATCCGCATTCGCAGCGGCTTTACAAGGCCTCCGACTACGCCAGTTTCGACATCACGCCCGAGCAGGTGCGCCGCTCGCGGCGCGGCTATTTCGCCAACATCTCCTATGTCGACGACAAGGTGGGCGCGCTGCTGGATACGCTGGAACGCACCCGCATGGCCGGCGACACGGTGATCCTGTTCTGCTCCGATCACGGCGAGATGCTCGGCGAACGCGGGCTGTGGTTCAAGATGAGCTTCTACGAGGGGTCGGCGCGGGTGCCGCTGATGATCGCAGGGCCGGACATCGCGGCCGGTCTGGTCACGGCACCGGTGTCCAATCTCGACATCTGCCCGACGCTTTGCGATCTCGCCGGCGCCGACATGGGCGCGGTCGCGCCATGGACCGACGGCCAGTCGCTCAAGCCGATGATGTCGGGCGCGGCGCGCAGCGAGCCGGTGCTGATGGAGTACGCGGCCGAGGGCTCCTATGCGCCGATGGTCGCGATCCGCGACGGGCGCTACAAGTTCGTCCATTGCGAGATCGACCCGCCGCAGCTGTTCGACATGGAGTCCGATCCGCTCGAACGCGAAAACCTCGCCGGGAACGCGGACCATGCAGACGCGGTAGCGCGCTACATGGAGATGGTCCGCGCGCGCTGGGACATGACGCGGTTCGACGCGCAAGTCCGCGAAAGCCAGGCGCGCCGCTGGGTGGTCTACGAGGCGCTTCGCAACGGCGCCTATTACCCATGGGACTTCCAGCCGCTTCAGAAAGCCTCGGAGCGCTACATGCGCAACCATATGGACCTGAACGTACTCGAGGAAGACAAGCGCTATCCGAGGGGAGAGTGAGATGATCACCGTATGGGGCAGGACCACCTCGTCCAACGTGCAGGCCGCGCTGTGGGCGCTGGCGGAAATCGGGATCGACTACGAGCGTATCGACGCCGGCGGCGCGTTCGGAATGGTCGACACGCCGGAATTCAAGGCGATGAACCCCAACAGCCTCGTTCCCGTTCTCAGGGACGGCGACATGATCATCTGGGAAAGTGCCGCGATCGTGCGCTATCTCGGCGCCCGCTACGGGTCGGAAACCTTCTGGCCGTCCGACCCCGCGAAGCGCGCACCGCTCGACATGTGGGCGGAGTGGGCCAAGACGACGCTGGTTCCCGCCCTCATCGGCGGCCTGTTCTTTCCGCTCGTGCGAACGCGCGACGCCGACCGCGACCCCGCGCTCGTCCGGGCCAATGCGGAAAAGCTCAAGCCGATCGCGCGCATGCTCGACGCGAGGCTGTCGGGCGTCACCTTCCTCGGCGGTGAGGAACCCTGCTTCGCCGACATCATGGTCGCGACGCCGCTCTACCGCTACTTCACCCTGGATTTCGATCGCGCCGACACCCCCGCCCTTTCGGCCTATTACGAGCGGCTGACGCAGCGGCCTCGCTATGCCGAAAACGTGATGGTGTCCTACGAAAGCCTGAGGGTGAAATGAGGCCCGGGGAGCGCCGATGACACTTGAGGCCGATTTCGTCATCGTCGGTTCCGGCTCGGCCGGCGCCGCACTCGCCTACCGGCTGTCGGAGGACGGCCGGCACTCGGTGATCGTCATCGAATATGGCGGCACAGACATCGGGCCGTTCATCCAGATGCCGGCCGCGCTGTCGTTCCCGATGAACATGAGCCTCTACGACTGGGGCTTTTCCAGCGAGCCCGAACCGCATCTCGGCAACCGCCGCCTCGCCACGCCGCGCGGCAAGGTGATCGGCGGCTCGTCGTCGATCAACGGCATGGTCTATGTGCGCGGACACGCGCGCGATTTCGACACCTGGTCCGAGATGGGCGCGACCGGCTGGAGCTATGCCGACGTGCTTCCCTATTTCAAGCGCATGGAGCATTCGCATGGCGGCGAGGCCGACTGGCGCGGCACCGACGGGCCGATGCATGTGCGCCGCGGCAAGCGGCAGAACCCGCTCTACGCCGCCTTCATCGAGGCTGGCCGCCAGGCCGGCTTCGAGACGACCGAAGACTATAACGGATCGAAGCAGGAAGGCTTCGGCGCGATGGAACAGACCATCCATCGCGGCCGCCGCTGGTCGACTGCGAACGCCTATCTGCGGCCGGCGCTGAAGCGCGAAAACGTGAGTCTCGTCAACGGCTTCGCGCGGAAGGTGGTGATCGAGAATCAACGCGCCGTCGGCGTCGAAATCGAAGCTGGCAAACAGATTCAAGTCGTTAAGGCAAAGCGTGAAGTCGTGCTCGCCGCCTCGTCGATCAACTCGCCCAAGCTTCTCATGCTGTCGGGCATCGGACCGGCGGCCGAACTCGCCCGAAACGGCATCGCCGTCGTCGCCGACAGGCCCGGCGTCGGCCGCAACCTGCAGGATCATCTCGAGCTCTATATCCAGCAGGAAAGCATCCAGCCGATCACGCTCTATTCGAAACTCAACCTGTTTTCCAAGGCGCTGATCGGCGCCGAATGGCTGTTCTTCAAGACCGGTCTCGGCGCGACGAACCATTTCGAGGCGGCTGCCTTCGTGCGCTCGAAACCCGGCGTCGACTACCCGGACATCCAGTATCATTTCCTGCCGGCGGCGATCCGCTACGACGGCAAGGCGGCTGCGGAATCACACGGCTTCCAGGCCCATGTCGGACCGATGCGGTCGAAATCGCGCGGGAGCGTGACGCTGCGCTCGGCCGATCCCAACGACAAGCCGGTGATCCACTTCAACTACATGTCGCACCCCGACGACTGGAGCGACTTCCGCCACTGCATCCGGCTGACCCGCGAGATCTTCTCGCAGCCTGCGTTCGATCCGTTCCGGGGCCGCGAGATATCGCCGGGAACGGATGTCCAGTCGGACGACGAACTCGACGCCTTCATCGCCGAGCATGCCGAGAGCGCCTACCACCCCTGCGGCACCTGCCGCATCGGCCGCGCCGACGATCCGATGGCGGTCGTCGATCCCGAATGCCGGGTGATCGGCGTCGATGGGCTGAGAGTGGCGGATTCGTCGATCTTTCCCCAGGTCACAAACGGAAACCTCAACGCGCCCTCCATCATGGTGGGCGAAAAGGCCGCCGACATGCTACTGGGACGGCAGCCCCTGCCGCCGTCGAACCAGGAGCCGTGGATCAATCCGCGCTGGCGCGAGAGCGACCGATAGGAGAATGGCATGAAAGCCCAGCCCAAGGCATCGCACTACATCAACGGCTCCTACGTCGACGACGACCGCGGCGCGCCGATCGACGTCATCTATCCGGCGACGGGCGAGACGATCGCGCGGCTTCACACGGCCACCGGCAACATCGTCGAACTGGCGATTGAGGCGGCGCGCGCCGCACAGGCCGAGTGGTCCCGGATGCGCCCCGCCGACCGCGGCCGCATCCTGCGCCGCGCGGCCGACATCCTGCGCGAGCGCAATGACGAGGTCGCCCGCATCGAGACGCTCGACACCGGCAAGGCGATCCAGGAAACGCTGGTCGCCGATCCCGCCTCGGCCGCCGAGGCGCTGGAATTCTTCGGCGGCGTGGTCGCCGGCTATCACGGCGACTTCATCGACCTCGGCGGTCCCTTCGCCTATACGCGGCGCGAGCCGCTCGGCGTGTGCGTCGGCATCGGCGCGTGGAACTATCCTATCCAGGGCGCGGGCTGGAAGTCCGGGCCGGCGCTCGCCATGGGCAATGCGATGGTGTTCAAGCCGTCGGAGAACACGCCGCTGACGGCACTTGCGCTGGCCGAGATCTACACGGAGGCGGGCCTGCCGGACGGGCTGTTCAACGTCGTGCAGGGTTTCGGCGACGTCGGCGCCGCGCTCGCCGGCCACGATGCCGTTGCCAAGGTCTCGCTGACGGGCTCTGTGCCAACCGGCAAGAAGGTGCTGGCGCTCGCCGGCTCGCAGATGAAGCACGCGACGATGGAACTCGGCGGCAAGTCGCCGCTGATCATCTTCGACGACGCCGACATCGACAACGCCGTCGGCGGTGCGATGATGGCGAACTTCTATTCGACCGGGCAGGTCTGCTCCAACGGCACCCGGGTCTTCGTGCAGGACGGCATCCGCGACGCATTCCTGGACAGGCTGACCGAGCGCACGAAGCGCATCGTCATCGGCGATCCGCTCGACCCCGACACCCAGATGGGCCCGCTGATCAACAAGGCCCAGCACGACAAGGTGATGGGCTATGTCGATATCGGCAAGACGGAGGGCGCGACCCTCCATTGCGGCGGCGGCGTGCCGCGTCTTCAGGGCCTCGAAGGCGGCTTCTTCGTCGAACCGACCATCTTTACCGATGTGAAAGACGACATGCGCATCGCGCGCGAGGAAATCTTCGGACCCGTCATGTCGGTGCTGGCCTTCTCGGAGGAAGACGAGGCGATCGCGCGCGCCAACGACACCGAGTTCGGCCTGTCGGCGGGCGTCTTCACCCGCGACCTGCCGCGCGCCCACCGCGTCGTGCGCGAGCTTGAGGCCGGCACATGCTGGATCAACAATTACAATCTGTCGCCGGCCGAAATGCCCTTCGGCGGCTACAAGCAATCCGGCATCGGCCGTGAGAACGCGCTTGCCGCCCTCGGGCATTATTCGCAGCTCAAATCGGTCTATGTCGAGACGGGCGACGTCGACAGCCCCTACTGACCGCGCTCAGAAGGTCTGGTTGTAGGGGCCGACCTCTGGATTGCGCCGCAACACCGCGTCGACCGCGTCGAACATGGCCCGGCGGCGCTCGGGCGACACGGGGCTCTCGATAACGACGACGAGTTCCGGCTTGTTCGACGACGCCCGCACCAACCCCCACGTGCCGTCCTCGGCGGTGACGCGGACGCCGTTCACCGTGACGATGTCGGCGATCGCCTGTCCGCCGAGCGGCTCGCCATCGTTCTTCATGCGTTCGAACTCGGCCCTCACCCGTTCGGCGACATCGTACTTCACCTCGTCGGCGCAATGCGGCGACATTGTCGGCGTGCCGAAGGTAAGCGGCAGGTCGCGATAGAGATCGGCAAGGCTGCGCCCGGGATTGCGGTCGAGCATGCGGCACACCGCGATTGCCGTGACCAGGCCGTCGTCATAGCCGCGTCCGATCGGCGGGTTGAAGAAGAAGTGTCCGGATTTCTCGAAACCGGCGATGGCGCCGAGTTCGGCGACCCTGCGCTTGATGTAGGAATGGCCGGTCTTCCAGTAGTCGGTCACCGCGCCATTGGCCTGGAGCACCGGATCGATCGCGAAAAGTCCCGTCGACTTGACGTCGACGACGAAGCGGCTTTCGGCCTGATGGGCGGAGATGTCCCGAGCCAGCATGACGCCGACCTTGTCGGCGAAGATCTCGTTGCCTTCATTGTCGACCACGCCGCAGCGGTCGCCGTCGCCGTCGAAGCCGAGGCCGACATCGGCGCCCGTCTCGAGCACCTTGTCGCGGATCGCGTGCAGCATCTCCATGTCTTCGGGATTGGGATTGTAGCGCGGAAAACCGTGATCGAGCTCGGCGTCGAGCGGGATGACCTCGCAGCCGATGCGCTCCAGCACCTGTGGCGCGAATGCTCCGGCTGTTCCGTTGCCGCAAGCCGCCACCACGCGCAGTTTCCTGCCGATGCCCGCATCCCTGGCGAGGTCATCGAGGTAGCGCTCCCGAAAGCCGTCGACGAAGCGGTAGCCGCCGCCGTCCGACAGATCGAAGTCGCCGGCAAGCACGATCTCCTTGAGGGCCGACATCTCGTCCGGGCCGAATGTGAGCGGGCGCTGGCAGCCCATCTTGACGCCCGTCCAGCCATTCTCGTTGTGCGAGGCGGTGACCATGGCGACGGACGGGACGTCGAGCGCGAACTGGGCGAAATAGGCCATCGGCGACAGCGCGAGGCCAATATCGTGGACCCTCGCGCCGGCCGCCATCAGCCCCGAAGCGAGCGCCAGCTTGATCGACATCGAGTAGCTTCGGAAATCGTGTCCGGTAACGATGTCAGGGCCGATGCCGCGCCGCCGGATCAGCGTCGCCAGGCCCATTCCCAGCGCCTGGACACCCATCAGGTTCAGTTCCGGCGCCTTGTCGGAGCCCGGATGGCCGAACCACCAGCGTGCGTCATACTCGCGAAAACCCGTCGGCCTGATGACGGCGCGGGTCTCGAATTCGAAGCTGTTCGGGCGGGCTTCGCCGATCGGTGCTGACATGAAATCCCCGTTCCGGAAATGGTCCGGAACGGTAGCACCGTCATGCAAACAAAGGCTTACGCCTCAGAGGTTTATTTCGTCCAGGATCGACGAGACGGCAGCGTCCATCTTCTTGCGCAGCGTGTCGTAGTCGTCGTCGGCATTCTCGACCACGACGCGCGGAAACGGCTGCTGCGGCCGGTCGGGTGCGACGCCGTAGCGATAAGTCGACAGCATGATGGCGTACATCACCTGCTCGTCACCGGACGGGCTGTCCACGACCTCGCGGGTAAGCTGGCCCATGACCACGAGCCGGCCTGCGGCATGCACTTCGGGGTCGGCCACGCCGAGAATGTCGACCGGGAACCGGCCGTCGAGCCGCGCCTCGAGTTCTCCTGCGATCACATCGCACAAAAACGCGTCCAGCTGCGTGTCGTTGGTCACCTCGAACGGCGCCGCCAGGCACACCACGCCGACCCGGTCGAAATTTCCGGCGCCCTGGGGCGGAGACGAGGAGGGAGCAGGCTGCATCGCGGATACCGGCAGGATCAGGAAACCGAGACAGGACAGGGCGAAGAGAAAGCGTTTCAGATAGACCACTATGGTTCCCTCAGGCTCTCATCGAGATATCTTATCAAAGGGTAGATGAAGTAAGTCAACACGACGCGCTCCCCGACGACGATTTCGGCCGCGATGTCCATGCCGGGCCGCAACTGGTCGCGCGCATCGAACTTCTCGAGGCTGGCGGGGTCGAAACGGGCACGCGCGCGGTAGAATGCGCCGCCGCCCTCCTCGGCCGGTATCTGCTTCACGTCGGGTGCCAGCGTGATCAGGGTGCCGGTGATCGCGCCGTGTTTCTGGAACGGAAAGGCGGCCACCTTGATCTTGACCGGATCGCCCAGCTTGATCGAGCCGACCTCGCTGGGCGAAATCTGGAAATCGGCGATCAGTTCGGCAGTGTCGGGAACGATGGTGACGATCTGCTCCGCGGCCTGGGCGACCGAGCCGATCGACAGCGTGGCAACCTCGAGGACTACGCCCGACACCGGCGACCTCAGCTCGACCAGCGACTGGTAGCGCGTCGCCTTGCGGTGTTCGGCGCGGGCCTCGGCGAGCTTCGTCTCAGCCTCGACCAGGCGTTCGGAGATCATCCGCATCCAGTTCGACCGGTAGGTTTCCCTTGCCGCGACGGCGGCCGCGAGCGCGCTGCGGCGCGCGCCGAGATCGTTCTCGAGGCGGGTCAGCTCCTGCTGCTGCGCCAGCCCCTGCTCCTGGATCGTCAGCAGTTCGAGCTTTGAGCCGACTTCGCGCGAGAACAGGTCCTGGCGCATCGTCTCGATCTCGCCGATGACCTTCATGCGCTTGCGCACAACTTCGGCGCTTTCGGCGACCTGCCTGACATTCGCCTCTTCGGACTCCACCGCCGCGCTCAGTTCGCCCAGCCGCGACGTGTATTCGGCCTTGCGCAGGTAAAACAGCGCGCGCTGCTCGGCCAGATCGGCGTCGCTCGACGCCGGCGACGGCCCGACCTCGTCCTCGCCGGCCGCTTCGGCGCGAAGCCGTGCGATCTCGGCGGCCAGCCTGCTGATCGTAGTGTCGAGAAAGCTGACATCGGCTTCCGTGAAGGTCGGATCGAGCACCGCCACGGTTTGGCCCGGCTCAACCCGGTCGCCGGTACTGACCGGAAAGCTCCTGATGACGCCCGGATTGAGCGGCTGCACGACCACGAGCGGCTCGACCGTCGTCAGCCGCCCCGGTCCGGTGACCACCGTTTCCATGGTGGACAGTGCTGCCCAGCCGACCGCGAAGGCGATGATAGCGACGAGCAGGATCTGCACGCTGCGCGCCGCCCACGGAACGCTGGACTGCTCGATTGCGGCAGCGCTGCCCTGGAACCGGGCGATATCGCCCGGCTTCGGCTTGTCCGGAGGCCGCGAAGGCGCCGGCTCCGGCCTGTAGGGCATGTTCATTTTGCAGACCCCATCTGCTGTTCCCACAGGCGCTTGTAGGTCGGGCTCTTCTTGAGCAGGACGTCATGCGGCCCGGTCGCGGTCACGCGACCGTTCTCGACGACCAGCAGCATGTCGGCGTCACGCACCATGCTCAGCCGGTGGGAGATGGCGATCAGCGTGCGGCCGCGCGCCATCTTGGACAGGTTCTTGCGGATCAGGTACTCGCTCTCGGGATCGAGCGCGCTGGTCGCCTCGTCGAAGATCAGGATCTTCGGGTTGCGGATCAGCGCGCGGGCTATGGCGAGGCGCTGGCGCTCGCCGCCGGAAAGGTTGCGTGCCCCCTCTTCCAGCTCTGTGTCGTAGCGGTGCGGAAGCTGGGAAACGAAATCGTCCGCGCCGGCGAGCTTCGCCGCGGCGATCACATCCTCGAATGTCGCGTCGGCCCGCCCCATCCGGATATTGTCCCGTATCGTTCCGCTGAACAGGAAGGATTCCTGCAGCACGACCCCGATATTGTTGCGCAAATGCGCCAGATCGATGTCGCGTATGTCGGTCCCATCGACGAGGATCGCGCCGGAATCGATCCAGTACAGCGCCTGGACCAGGCGGGTGATCGTCGTCTTTCCGCTGCCGCTCGGCCCGACGATGCCGACGAAGCTGCCCTTCTCCACCGTGAAGTCGATATTCTGCAGCGTCGGGTTGCGCACGCCCGGATAGGCGAACTCGACATCCTTGAACTCGATCTGGCCCTCGATCCTGGGGTGCAGCGCCCGGCGGTCGCTGTTGGCCTCGGCCGGACTGTTCATCACCTCGCCCAGCATGCGCACCGACAGCGAGGTTTCCTGATACTGGTGAATGAGGCCGACGAGCTGGACCAGCGGCCCGGTGACCCGGCCGGAAAGCATCTGGAAAGCGATCAGCGAACCGACGGACAATTCCTCGGCGAAGACGAGATGGACGCCGACCGCGATGATCGCCACGGTCAGGAGCTGCTCGAGCAGGCCCGAGATCGCCCGGGCCGAGATGCTGATCATCCCGACATCGTAGGTCCGGTTCACGGCGGTGGCCGCCATCTCGTCCCAGTCGATGCGCTGGCGCGGCTCGAGCGCCAGCGCCTTGACGGTCTGGATGCCGTGGATGCTTTCGACCAGCATGGACTGACGCCGGCCCTCGGCGTTGTAGAGCGCTTGGAGGCGGCGGCGGTACGGTATGATCATCAGGCCGATGGTGATCGCCATCAGCAGCGTGAAGCCGAGCACGATCGCTGTCAGCACCATGCTGTAGGCGATCAGCACCGGCAGGAAGACGAAGAACATCGACAGGTCGAGAAGCGTCATCATCGCCTGACCGGTCAGGAACTCGCGGATGTTCGAGGCCTGCTGCATGTGCTTGGTCAGCACGCCGGCGCGGACGCGCGAGAAGAATTGCGACGGCAATGACAGCATGTGGCTGTAGGTGCGCCTGAGAAGCCGCATGTCGATCCGCCGGGTCGCATGAAGCAGGATGAACGAGCGCAGGAACCCGAGGATCGCCTGGAAGACAAGGACACCGATGATGCCCACCGTCAGGACCGTGAGGGTGGACATCGAGCCGTGCACGAGGACCCGGTCGATCACGATCTGGAAGAACAGCGGCACGGCCAGCGCCAGGAGGTTCACAGTGAGGACGGCTACCACGACATAGGCCATGTCGCGCTTGTGGCGGCCGATCTCGCGCAGGAACCAGGAGAGGCCGAACCGCCGTTCGCCGTCGCTGCGGTCGCGTCCGCGCCTGACGAGCACGACGGCGCCCTTCCAGTTGCGCAGGAAAGCGTCGCGGGAGACCGCGAAGGGCGATGCGCGATCGACCAGCGGGTCGAGCACCATCAGGTCGCCCTCGGGCGTGCAGTCGACGATCACGACGCCGTTGCCGTTCTGCAGCACCGCCACCAGCGGCATGACGTCGACCAGCTTCTTCTCGAGCGTCTCGATCGTCACCGTCATCGCCTTGGCGTCCAGCCCGGCCTCGCCGGCGATGTCGGCAAGGCGTCTCGGCGCCGGTTCGCCGTCGAGGGCGTTGTCCTGGACCAGGCGCTCAACGGTCAGGTCATGGCCGTGGAATCGCGCCACGACGACCAGCGCACGCAGGCACGTATGGCCGGCCGGGGCGGCCGGCGCCTCGTCGATCTTGCCCGTGTCCAGCGTGTCCGGCATCGTCCGTCAGGTCAGGAGAAGTTCGGCGAAACCGTCTTGCCGCCGGAAGCAGGCTTGCCGCCGGAGGCAGGCTTGCCGGCATCGTCCTCGGAGCCGCCGCGGACAACGACATTGCGCTCGATCATGTCGTTGACGACACGCTCGAACAGCTCGAAGCCCTTGAGAAAGCCCTCGAGCGGCATGACAAGGCGGTGCCTGGGCTCGAGATTTTCCGGGGCAGGTGCATTTTCGTCCTCGGGGATGTCGAAGGCGCCGAACTCGATACGCACGACGGGTCCGGTGATATTGATGCGGCTCACGCCGTCGCAGAATACTTCCTCGATCTTCATTGTTCTCACCTGTTTTTCGGCGAATTCGCCTGTTTCTTGCCCCGAAAGACACATGACGGTGTGCCTTTTGTGGACATCTAGCCTATCCGATGCAGTGAAATAAGCAGGAATGACGCGCTAGGTTAAGAACGCAGGCCGCCAAAGGCCTTCGTGAAAACCCCGAAGATGCCGGAATCCGGTACCCCGCCGTCAGTCGAACACGCCACCTCCAAGCCCACCGCCGGCGAACAGTAGTGGCACAATGTGTTGAATGCTAGGTCGCGATACCGCCGCGAAACGGGGATCGGAAAAAGACCGACGCGCGCGGCCTCGAACTTCAAGCTTATGATTCCACGGCGCTTTCAGGGTTCGGGTTGGAAATATTTCGGTCTCGCCCGTCCCCGCATCCGCCCACGCGGCTAGGCTTGCCGGTGATCGAACACGAGGTCACCGATGGACGCCACACCCAACCTGATCCTTCCCTATATCCTGCCCTCCCAGGCGCAGAAGCACGTCACCCACAACGAGGCGATACAGAAGCTGGACGCGCTGGCGCAACTTGCGGTGAAAAGCCGGTCGCTTGCGGCGCCCCCAGCAACGCCCGGCGAAGGCGACCGCTACATCCCTGCCGCCGGCTCCACGGGGGTGTGGGCGGGATGGGATCTCAACGTCGCGCACTACATCGACGGCGCCTGGACCAAGCTGCCGCCGCGCGCCGGCTGGCTGTGCTGGGTCGAGGACGAAGGCGTGGTGCTGAAATGGACCGGTTCGCAGTGGCTCGGGCTGCACGAAGATCTTGTCGCATTGGAGTTCATGCCGACGCTGTCCTTCGCGACGCCGGGCGACCTGTCAGTGTCCTACGCGACACGGGACGGATGCTGCTGGCGGCTCGGCGACCTGGTCATCGCCCTGGTTCACATCGCGGCTACACCGACCTACAGCACCGCCTCCGGTCAGCTTCGCATCGGCGGACTTCCATGCGCGGTCGCCGGGCCGGTGGTCTCCAACACGTTCCAACACGGCAACATCATCTATCCAACCGGCGCCACCACGCTCGTCACCCGGCCCGAACAGGGCAGCGACTACTTCATATGCGTCGCCCTCGGAAATGGCGTCGCGACGGCCATCACGGCTACCGAGGTCGTGTCGGGACTACCCTTTACCGCACGCGGACTGCTGATCTACCGGGCAGACTGATACCGCGGAACAGCCAGGTTGTCCGCGGCGGCAAATTAGCCATGCCGCCGCTATATTCTGGACATGCCGACCCGTATCAATGCTATTAGCTCAACCGTGGATTGGCGTGGGGTACGATCCGGATGCCGGAATACTGATGTCGCTCGAGCGGTTTTTCCAGAAGTTCGCGCAGCTTCCGCGGCGCGCCAAGCAGCTCGCGCTGGTAGCGTTCGACGCGACGATATTGCTGTTCCTCGTCTGGCTCAGCTATGCGATCCGGCTCGGTTCATTCTTCACGCCGACCCCCACACAGTTCATGCTGATGCTGGCCGCGCCGCTGGTCACCATCCCCGTCTTCGTGCGGCTCGGGCTTTATCGTTCGGTGATCCGCTACATCACCGAACGGGCGATGTGGACAATCGTCAAGGCAACCGCGATATCGGTACTTGTGTGGATCGGCATCATCTTCCTCACCGAGATGTCGGGCATTGAGGGCGTGCCGCGTTCGATCCCGCTCATCTACTGGACACTGAGCACCACGGTAATCGCCGGCAGCCGTTTCGCCGCGAAGTGGGCCTTGTGGCAGGTGTCGCAAGGCGAACGGGTCGCGCGGCGCACGCTGATCTTCGGGGCCGGCGAAACCGGGGTTCAGCTCTGCAACGCACTGCGCTCGCGCGGCGACAGCTTCGTCATCGGATTCATGGATTTCGATCGGCATTTCCACGGCATGGAGCTGCTCGGCGTGCGGGTCTACGCGCCCGACCAGATCGAGATGCTGATCGAGAATTACGGTGTCAACGAAGTGATCCTCGCCGCGCCGAACATGTCGACGCAACAGCGCCGAGACGTTCTGGAGCGTATCAGCCCCTACAAGATCCAGACAAGGATACTGCCAGCCGCGGCCGATCTCGTCGGCAGCAAATATCTGCGCAAGTTCGTCCGCGACGTGGATATCGACGATCTTCTCGGCCGTCAGCCGGTTCCGCCGAGCGCCGACCTGCTCAGCGCCACCGTCGAGGGCCGCACCATCCTCGTGACCGGCGCCGGCGGCTCGATCGGTTCGGAGCTGTGCCGTACGGTAGCCAAGCTGCGTCCCTCCAAGCTCGTTCTACTCGACGTCAGCGAACTGGCCCTCTACCAGATCGAACGCGAACTGCGCGATGTCGCCGACTTTGCGCTCGTCGCCGAACTGGGTTCAGTGACCGACCGCAGACTGGTCGAATCCGTGTTCTCCCGACACCGGGTCGAGACCGTCTACCACTGCGCGGCCTACAAGCACGTGCCGATCATCGAGGACAATCCGCTGGTCGGGATATCGAACAACATCTTCGGGACGGACTGCATCGCCTCGACGGCCTTCACGTCAGGCGCGAAAAATTTCGTCCTCATCTCGACAGACAAGGCGGTACGGCCATCCAGCGTGATGGGCGCGACGAAACGCTGGTCCGAACTGCTTGTTAGACACTACGGCACAATGGCCGAGAAGGCGGGCAAGGGGCAGGTCTTCTCGTCCGTTCGGTTCGGCAACGTCCTCGGGTCGAACGGGTCGGTCGTGCCACTGTTTCGCGAACAGATCGCACGCGGCGGGCCGATCACGCTCACCGATCCGGACATGACCCGATATTTCATGTCGATCCGCGAAGCCGCCGAACTGATCGTCCAGGCCGGTGCGCTGTCCAGCAACGGGGAAATCCTGCTGCTCGAGATGGGCGACCCGGTGAGTATCCGCGACCTCGCGGTCAACATGATCATGCTGGCAGGCCTCTCGGTCCGTGACCATCGCAATCCGATGGGCGACATCGAGATCGTGGTGACGGGCAAGCGCGACGGCGAGAAGCTGCATGAGGAGCTTTTCTACGATCCGAGCGGCACCACGCCGACCAAGCATCCCAAGATCATGAAGGCCAAGCGCATGAACG
>JAMLJD010000008.1 GCA_023953775.1 Rhizobiaceae bacterium
CGCGATGCGCCAGGGCAGCGTCTTCATCAATGCCGGCCGCGGCGCCCAGTGCGACCAGCCGGCGCTGATCGCGGCGCTGCAAAGCGGCCACCTTGCCGCCGCCACCCTCGATGTCCTGGCCGACGAGCCGCCGGCGCGGGACGATCCGATCTGGTTGGCGCCGAACTGCCTGATCACGCCCCATGTCGCGACGTCGCCGGATATCGAGACCGCCGCGAGGACCGTCGCGCAGAACATCCGCGATGCGCTCGCGGGACGGCTGACTGCGCGCTAAAGCTGCTGATCCAGGGCCGAGAATGACAGGAAAATCGTCAACGGGTACCGGAACCCGCGCAATTTCCGGCCGCCGAAACACGTTTTTCCGCGCTTTTTCCGGGTCGCCGGCGTGGCCGCCGGAGCCTCTGGCGAACGCCGGAGATGCTTCTCCTAGCGCATGACCCAGGCCTCGTAGGCCTCGGCGACGCGGGCCGTCACGGGCCCTGGTTTTCCGCTTCCGATGACGCGGCCATCGACCCTGACGACCGGTGTGACCCCGCCCAGCGTTCCGGTCACGAATGCCTCTCCGGCCGAGTAGACCTCGGCGAGCGTGAAGTCCTTTTCCAGAGCCCTTTGCCCCAGCCCGCGCCAGCTTTCGAGAACCGCCCGCTGGGTCAGGCCCTTGAACGAGAAGCTGCCGGTCGAGGTCCAGATCTCGTCGCCGCGAGCAATGAAGAAGTTGGTCGAGTTGCAGCTTGCGACGAAGCCGCGCGGATCGAGCATCAGGGCTTCGTCGGCGCCGGCATTGATCGCCTGGATCAGCGCCTGGATGAGATTGAGCCGGCTGTGCGAATTGAGCCGCAAATCAAAGACGTCCGGTCCGCTGGTGCGGAATGTCGAAGTGAAGAGCGACAGGCCCCTGGACTTGGACTCGGGTCGCGGCGTCTTGTACTCGGCGACGATGGCCAATGTGGCCTTGCCGATCACGAAGCGCGGATCCTGGTTGGGCGTGCTCTTCATGCCGCGCGAGACCATCAGGCGGATATGGGCGCCGTCCGCCATGCCGTTCGCCGCCAGCGTGTCGTTGATCGCCGCGCTGATCTCGTCGCGGCTGCGCCCGATGTCGAGCGCGATCGACCCGACGCCCTCGAAGAGCCGGTCGAGATGCGCCTCGAGCTGGATGATCCGGCCGCGCTTGAGGCGCAGTCCCTCCCACACGCCGTCTCCAAGCACGAAACCGCTGTCGAACACCGACACCATGGCACGGTCACGCGGAACCAGTTGGCCGTCGATGTAGACGAGGACCTTCTCGTTGCGGGGATCGGAAACATATCCCTGAGCACTGCCGTCTTCCTTCATCGAACCCGATCCTCGCTAGTGTCCCGTGCAGCGAGGTGAGGGACACCCGCGCCGCACAAATGCTTGAAAACCAATACTGCAGGCCATGCTTCCGCCCGGAAACCGGTGTCCGCTTTCCGGGACCATGGCCTAGAACTGAAACCGCCGGTGCTCGGCGAGAAACTGCCGGGTCAGCGGACGCTGCGGATTCTTGAGCACCTCGTCCGGTGTGCCGGTTTCGTAGATCCCGCCTTCGGCGAGAAAGACGATCCGCGTCGCGACATGGTAGGCGAAGCCGATCTCATGGGTGACGAGGAGCATGGTCCGGCCCTCATTGGCCAGTTGCTCGATGACGCTCAGCACTTCGCCGACGAGCGCCGGGTCGAGGGCCGACGTCGGCTCGTCGAACAGCAGGATCTCAGGGTCCATCGCCAGGGCGCGGGCAATCGCCACGCGCTGCTTCTGCCCGCCCGACAGCCTCGAGGGATAGGTGTCGGCCTTGTCGGCGAGGCCCACCCGCTTCAGCTCGGCCAACGCGCGTTCCCGCGCCTGCCCGGCGGCCATGCCGCGGACCGTGACCAGCCCCTCGGCGACATTGCCGGCGACGGTCATGTGCGGGAACAGGTTGAACTGCTGGAACACCATGCCGACGCGCTGGCGCAGCGCACAGAGCTCACGCTCGGAGTAGCGCGTTCCCTTGCGGCCCGCTTCGCCGACGGCCGTGCCGCCGACCTCGATCTGCCCCGAATCCGGCGTTTCCAGCACGTTGATGCAGCGAAGCAGCGTGCTTTTTCCCGAACCCGATGCGCCGAGAATGACGATGCGGTCGCCCGGGTCGACCTCGAGATCGACGCCAGAAAACACGTCATTTCCGTCGAAGGTCTTTGCAAGAGCTTTCAGCCGAAGCGCCGGATTTGCCATGGTCAGTCGCTCCGCGCGAGACGCCGCTCGACCGCATAGGTCACGCGCACGATCGGATACAGGATGACGAGGAAGATCGCGGCGATGACCGTGTAGACTTCCAGCGGATTGAAGTTCAGCGAGGCGATCAGCTTGCCCTGCTGCAGGAGCTCCACATAGGCAACGACCGAGGCAAGCGTCGACATCTTGAAGATCTCGACGCCCCGGTTGGTGAGCGCGGGAATGATCCGGCGGATTGCCTGGGGCAGGACGATGCGGCGAAGCGTCTGGAGACCGGACATGCCGATGGCGCGCGCCGCCTCCCACTGGCCGGGCTCGATGGACTGGATGCCGCCGCGATAGATCTCGGCGGAATAGGCTGCCGAATTGAGCGAGATGCCGAGGATCGCCGCGGTGAACGGACCGATCTCGATCGGCACGATGATGGGCAGCGCGTAGTAGAACCAGAGGATCTGGACCAGCACGGGCGTGTTGCGGAAAAACTCGACGAAGGCCGTCGCCAGCCAGCGGACCGGCAGGTGCCGCGAGCGCCGGCCGAGAGCGATGACGAGCCCGAGGCTCATGCCGAGGACGAGGCAGACGACAAACAGGCGCAGCGTCCCGCCGACGCCGATTGCCAGCGCCCACCAGTTGTCGAAAACGCTCTCGAAGTTCCAGCGGTAGCTCATGCCGTGAACTCCCCGCTTCGGGCGAAACGGCGTTCGATCCGCGACGCCAGGATGCTGATGAAGGAAATCGTCACGAAGTAGATGAGCGCCACCACCGTGAAGACCTCCAGCGGACGAAATGTCTTCTGCGCGAGCTCGTTGGCCTGGAACAGAAGGTCCGCGTAAGAGACCGTCGCGACGAGCGTCGTCGTCTTCATGAGCTCGATCGACCGTTCCATCATCGAGGGGAACATGCGCTTGACCGCCTGCGGCAGGATGATGCGACGCATGCACTGGTTGTGGCTCATGCCGATCGCCCTCGCCGCCTCCCACTGCCCGCGCTCGATGGACACGATGCCGGCGCGAAAGATCTCGGCGAAGAACGCGCCGCTCTGGATCGTGAAGGTCAGCGCGGCGGCGATGAAGGGGGTCATCTGAACCGACAGGACGATCGGCAGGCCGAAATAGAACCAGAAGAGCTGGACGAGCGGCGGCGTGGTGCGGAAAACCTCGATCACGCCGCCGGCCGGCGCGCTGAGCCAGCGCCGGCTGGAAAGTCGGGCCAGTGCAAGCACAAGACCCACGACGAGGCCGCCCGACAGGGCGGTCGCCGTGAGGATTAGCGTGTTGCGGAAACCGGCGAGCAGGAAGCCGCTTTCCGCAAGCACCGGCGCGAAGTTCCATTCATACATGACGGAACTGTAGCGTCAGAGCAGCTCTTTGATGATCGGCGGCGCCGATTTCGGGTCGAGGCCGAAGCCCGTTAGGAAGTCCTCGTACCAGATCTGGATCTTGCCGGACTGGTAGTATTCCTTGAGCTGACCGTCGACGAACGCGACGAACTCCGTGTCGCCCTTGCGGACGGCCGCGCTGGTAGGGTTGGACTTGACCGGCGAGGGCACGACGATCTTACCGGCGCCGAGCTTCTGGCGTGCCGCGATCAGGGGCGGATGGAACAGGCATACCGCGTCGACGCGGCCCGACTGGAATGCGGCGATTGCCTCCGTATTGCCGGGAAAGCGCTGGATGTCCGCATTGCCGACATTCTCGGTGAGGAACTTGTCCATGCTGGTCGCCTGCGGCACGGCGATCTTGATACCGGCCTTGTTCAGGTCTTCCCAGGTCGTCACCGCGAGATCGTCGCGAGCCAGAACGGCAAGCGAATAGTAGAGCAGAGGCGCATCCGGGAAATCCGCCGCCTGCTTCCGCTCGTCGGTCGCGTCGAGCACGAACATGATGTCGATCTTGTTGCTCTGGAGCGCCGCGACCGCGGTACCCCACGTCACCTCGACCGGCTCGAACGTCACGCCGAGCGCCTCGGCCATCGCCTTGCCCGCCGAAACGCCGACGCCCGAGGTCCATTCCCCGGTGGCCGGGTCCTTCGAGTACCATGGCGGGGCCTGGGTCACGCCGACGCGAAGCGTGCCGCGCGCCTTGATGTCCTCCATGCTGCCGGCAGCCAGCACCGGCGCGATGCCGCGCGTTGCCGCCACGGCAAGGGCGGTTCCTGCGATCAATGAAAACTTCCTGCGGGTGATCATCATGCGCCTCTCTCCTCAGCCAATCGCGCTTTCACGAGAATAGAATGCGAGTTATTGTCGATTGTCAACAATCTTCCGAACTGCTATCCCATTGAGGTCCACGGGGAGACGGATCGGGAGTGGCCCGATGCCCGAATGGTGGTCACCGGCGAGCCGGACCTGTATCGTGCCGGAGGTGCGGCAACCCGAACCATATCTCCGCGACGAACGAGGGCAGGCTCGGGCCCGCCGACGGCCACGGGCAGCCTGGAATGACCGGTTCGCCGGGACTGACACAACGAGATGAGGACAATGGGTCAACTGGTCGATCTCCTGCCGCGCAGCACCTTCCGCGAGCAGATTTCCCTCAAGCTTCGGGAAGCGATCATGAACGGCAGTCTCGCGCCCGGAAGCCAGATCGTGGAATCGCGGCTGGCGAGCCAGTTCGGCGTCAGCCGCGGACCGCTTCGCGAAGCGATCCGCGAGCTGATCAATGAAGGCCTTCTCGTCTCGCGATCCTATACGTCGACCTTCGTCATCGACCTGTCGAAGGACGACGTGCAGGAGATCTATTCGATCCGCACCGCTCTGGAGACCTTCGCGTTCGAGCTCGTCTGGGAGACGCGCGACGACTGGTTCCGCGACGAGATCAGGAGGCGGCATGCGGCGCTGCTCGAGACGATCGACTGTGGAGCCGACGACGAAAGCATCGCGGCCGAACTGTCGCTTCACTCGCTCGTCTACGAAGCCAGCCGGCACAAGCTGCTGGTTTCGATGTGGAACGGGCTGAAGGGACGGCTGCAGATCTACTGGGCGGCGCACCACCGCGCCCACGGCATACGCGGGCCGAAGCGGGAATCGCACGACCAGTATGTGGCACTGGCGCTGGGCGACGACCTGAACGCGATGAAAGCCGAAATTTCGGACCACATGAAACGCGGCGCGAAGGTCACGGAAGCGTTTCTGGAACGCGCGTGAGAACCCCCGCCGTCAAAGGCCAGACAAGCAGGGATTGAACCTCGCCACGCGAAGCGCCGCCCTGTCATGCGCGGCGGCCATCCGGCTTCTTCAGGCCTGCTTCACGAGCCGGATCAGGACCAGCAGGATGACCGCGCCTATGGTCGAGTGGATGATCGCCGCCAGGACGCCGCCACCGATCGAGATGCCGATCGCGGGAAACAGCAGGCCGGCGATGAATGCGCCGACAATGCCGACGACGATGTTGCCGAGCAGCCCGAAACCGAACCCCTTGACGATCAGCCCGGCGAGCCAGCCGGCTATGGCGCCCACGATGATGAAGACGACCAGACTTTCGATGCCCATCTTACTTGCCCTCGATCGATATGCCGTCCTCGTCGATCTTCAGCTCGACGCCTGACGGCTTGGTTTCCTCGCGATAGACGTAGATCGCGAGCGCGACGACGACCACAGCGAGCGCACCGATAATCACGTAGAGCATGTTCCTGCTCATCGACGCGGCACCCTCCGAATCGCAACCGCCAACGGTGGAAGACTAGATCATTTCCAGCGGGGAACCACTGTCTCAGGCGTTCTCCCGGGCTTTTTCACGCCGCGCGACGCGCGCCCGGATGCTGTCGATGTCGGCGCGCGGCGTGGCGGCGAAAAGCGTACGCGTGTATTCGTGCTGCGGGTTCGAGAAGACCTCGTCGCGCGAGCCGTACTCCACCGCCTCACCGAAATACATGACCATCACATCGTCGGCGATGTAGCGCACCACGGACAGATCGTGGCTGATGAAAACGTAAGTCAAGCCGAACTCTTCCTGGAGGTCGGCGAGCAGATTGAGGACCTGCGCCTGCACCGACAGGTCGAGCGCGGAGACCGGTTCGTCGAGCACCAGCAGCGTCGGATTGAGCATCAGCGCGCGGGCGATCGCGATGCGCTGGCGCTGGCCGCCCGAAAACATATGCGGATAGCGGCCGAAATGTTCGGGCGCCAGCCCGACCTTGAGCAGCATCTGCATCGCCCTGTCCCGGCGTTCTCCCGCTGGCATGTCGGTATTGATGATCAGCGGCTCGGCCAGGACGTCGGCGATCCTCTGGCGCGGATTGAGCGAGCCGTAGGGGTTCTGGAAAACGATCTGGACCTTGCGGCGCATCTCGGCGTTGAGACCGGTTTGCGCGATGTCCACCTTCTCGCCCTCGATGAGAAGTTCGCCCGAGGTCGCCGGATCGATCATCGTGATGATGCGCGCGAGTGTCGACTTGCCGCAGCCGCTCTCGCCGACGATGGCCAGCGTCTTGCCCTTCTCGACCTTCAGGCTGACGCCCTTGACGGCGCGCAGGGTCCTGGCGGCGCCGAACAGCCCGCCGCCAATATGATAGTCGCGGACGATGTCGCGGGTTTCGAGGACGATATCGCTCATCGGACGGCCTCGCGCGCCGGCAGATCGGCGAGGAAGTTCTCGTCGGAAATGGTCGGCAGCCTGTCGCCGACGGCGTTTTCAGGCAGCGCGGAAAGCAACGCGCGGGTATAGCGGCTCTTCGGGTTTTCGAAGAGAGTCAGCACGTCGGCCTCCTCCATCATATGGCCCTTGTACTTGACGATCACCCGGTCGGCGGTCTCGGCGACCACGCCCATATCGTGGGTGATCATGATCATCGCCATGCCGGTCCGGGCCTGGAGCTTCATCAGCAGGTCCAGGATCTGCTTCTGAATCGTGACGTCGAGCGCCGTCGTCGGCTCGTCGGCGATGAGAAGCTTCGGATTGCAGGCGATCGCCATGGCGATCATGACGCGCTGGCACTGTCCGCCCGACATCTGGTGCGGGAAGGCCGACAACCGGTCCGCGGGGTCGGGAATGCCGACGAGGCGCAGCAGCTCGACCGCGCGCTCGCGGCGCTGGGCGCGGCCCATGCCCATGTGGAAGCGCAATACCTCCTCGATCTGGAAGCCGACCGTGAAGCACGGATTGAGGCTGGCGATCGGCTCCTGGAAGATCATCGCGATATCCTTGCCGACCAGCTTGCGCCGCTCGGCGGGATCGAGGTGGAGGATGTCGCGGCCCTGGAACGTCATCCTGTCGGCGGTCACCTTGGCGGTCCAGGGCAAAAGGCCCATCATCGCCAGCATCGACACCGACTTGCCGGAGCCCGATTCCCCGACGATCGCCAGCACTTCGCGCTCGTCGACGGACAGCGACAGGCCGTCGACCGCGCGGAAAATTCCGCCGACCGTATCGAACTCGACGACGAGGTTTTCGATTTCGAGCAGGGCCATCGGTCAGGACCTCTTCAGCTTCGGATCGAGCGCATCGCGCAGGCCGTCGCCCATCAGGTTGATGGCGAGCACCGTCACCAGGATCGCAATGCCCGGGAAGGTGACGACCCACCAGGCCCTGAGGATGAACTCGCGCGCCTCGGCGAGCATGGTGCCCCATTCCGGCGTCGGCGGCTGCGCGCCCATGCCGAGGAAGCCGAGCGCGGCGGCGTCGAGGATGGCGGACGAGAAGGACAGCGTCGCCTGGACGATGAGCGGCGCAAGGCAGTTGGGCAGGATCGTCCTGAACATCAGGCGGATGTTGCCGGCGCCGGCAACGCGCGCCGCAGTCACGTAGTCGCGGGTCTTTTCCGACATCACGGCGGCGCGGGTGAGGCGCACGAAATGCGGCTGCAGCACGAGCGCGATGGCGATCATCGCATTGAGCAGGCCGGGCCCGAGGATCGCGACGAGGACGAGCGCCAGGAGCAGCGAGGGAAAGGCGAGGATGATGTCCATCACGCGGGTGATGACCGTGTCGACCCAGCCGCGGAAATAGCCGGCGATGAGGCCGATGATGACGCCGATGGATACCGATAGCGTCACGACCACCGCGCCGATGAACAGCGAGAAGCGGGCGCCGTAGATCAGCCGCGACAGGATATCCCGGCCGACCGCGTCTGTGCCGAGAAGGAACCGCCAGTCGCCACCGGTCTCCCAGACCGGCGGCACGAGGAACGAACCGCGGTTTTGGAGGCTCGGGCTGTGCGGCGCGATCAGCGGCGCCAGAACGGCGATGATGACGATGGCGACGAAGACGTAGAGACCGATCACCGCGCCGCGGTTCTGGCTGAAATAGTACCAGAACTCGGCCAGCATGGCGCGCCGCTGGCCCTTCGTCGCGGCGGACGCGGTCCCGATCTGTGCATTGGTGCCGGCCATCGCGTCAGTGCCTGATTCTGGGGTTGATGAGACCGTAGAGCAGATCGACGATCAGATTGACGAGCATGATGATCGCAGCGATCAGAAGCAGCCCGCCCTGGACCACGGCGTAGTCGCGCTTGAAGACGGAATCGACCATCCACTTGCCGATGCCCGGCCAGGAAAAGATCGTCTCGGTCAGGATCGCGCCGGCCATCAGCACGCCGACCTGCAGGCCGATGGTGGTGATGACCGGGATCATGGCGTTGCGCAGGGCATGGAGGCCGACGACGCGATAAGGCGACAGGCCCTTCGCACGGGCCGTGCGCACATAGTCCTCGCCAAGGACCTCGAGCATCGCGGAGCGCGTCTGGCGCGCGATGACGGCGAGCGGGATCGTGGCGAGCACGACGGTCGGCAGGATGAGGTGCGAGGCGGCGGACTTGAACGCGCCTGACTGGCCCGACAGAAGGCTGTCGATCAGCATGAAGCCGGTCGTCGTTGGAAAGAAGTAGATCAGCGAGATGCGACCCGACACCGGCGTCCACTGCAGGATGCCCGAGAACAGGATGATCAGGAGCAGGCCCCACCAGAAGATCGGCATGGAATAGCCGACCAGCGCGGTACCCATGACCGACTGATCGAGCCACGATCCGCGCCGGATGGCCGCGAGAACGCCGGCCGGAACGCCGATGACCGTCGCCACGATGATGGCGCAGAACGACAGCTCGAGGGTCGCCGGGAACAGGGTCAGGAACTCCTCCAGCACGGGTCGCTTGGTGACGATCGAGGTGCCGAAATCGCCCTGGAGCAGGTTGACGAGGTAATCGAAGTACTGGACCACCAGCGGCTGGTCGAAGCCGTAGAGCTCGCGAAGCTGCTGGTAGCGCTCGGGCGACAGGCCGCGCTCGCCGGCGAGAAGCAGGATCGGGTCGCCCGGCAGCAGGCGGATGAAGGCAAAGGAAATGATCGAGACCCCGATGAAGGTCGGGATCAAAAGGGCCAAACGGGAAATCAGAAAACGCAGCATGTGCCAAAAACCTCCGGCGGCCCTGAAGCCGCCGGAGCCTTTTCGAGAGGAGCCGGCTTATTCGGCGATGTCGACGCCTTCGAAGGCGTGACCGCCGAGCGGGTCCATCTTGTAGCCGGTCACTTCCTTGCGCATCGGCATGAAGACGACCGAATGGGCGATCGTCGCCCACGGCGCCTCGCGCTTGAAGACGACCTGCGCCTCTTCATAGAGCTTGGCGCGCTCGTCCTGGCTGCTCAGCGTCTTGGCCTTCTGCACCAGGTCGTTGAACTCCTCGTTGCACCACTGGGCGCGGTTGGAGCCGCCGACGGCGTCGCAGCCGAGCAGAACGGCGAGGAAGTTGTCCGGGTCGCCATTGTCGCCGGTCCAGCCGAGGAGAACCGCGCCGTCGCGGTCCGTCGCCTTGGAGCGCTCGAGATACTCGCCCCATTCGTAGGAGACGACCTCGACCGTCACGCCGATCTTGGAAAAGTCCTCCTGGATCAGCTCGGCCATGCGGCGTGCGTTCGGGTTGTACGGACGCTGCACGGGCATCGCCCAGACCTTCATCGACAGGTCCTTGACGCCTGCATCCTCGAGCATCTTCTTGGCTGCTTCGGGATCGTACTTGTCGTCCTCGACGGCGTCGTTATAGGACCACATGGTCGGCGGGATCGGGTTCTTGGCCGCCTGGCCCGCACCCTGGAACACCGCGTCGAGAATGGCTTCCTTGTTGATCGCCATGTTGAGGGCCTTGCGGACCTCGGCCTTGTCGAACGGCGCCTGCTGTGTGTTGTAGGCCAGATAGCCGACGTTGAGGCCTTCCTGCTCCATGACGTTGAGCGCCTCGTTGGCTTTCAGGCTCTCGATGTCAGCCGGGTTCGGATAGGGCGTGATGTGGCACTCGCCGGCCGTAAGCTTCTGCTGACGAACGGACGCGTCGGTCGAGATCGCGAAGACGAGATCGTCGATCGGCTGCTTGCCGGCCCAATAGTCCGGGTTGGCCTTGTAGCGGATGACGGCATCCGGCTGATAGGCGACGAACTGGAACGGCCCGGTGCCGACCGGCTTCTGGTTGAGATCGGAAATGCTCCCCGACTCGGTCAGCTTGTCGGCATATTCCTTGGACACGACCGATGCGAAATCCATGGCCATGTTGGCGATGAACGGAGCCTCGGGCCTGTTGAGCACGAACTTCACCGTCATGTCGTCGACCTTCTCGATCGACTTGACCAGGTCAGGCATCGACATGGCGTTGAAGTATTCCCAGCTCGCGCCTTCGACATAGGCGTGGAACGGGTTGTCGGCCTTGAGCTGGCGCTCGAAGGTGAACAGCACGTCGTCGGCATTGAAGTCGCGGGTCGGCGTGAAGAAGTCGGTGGTGTGGAACTTGACGCCCGAGCGGAGCTTGAAGGTGATCTCAAGGCCGTCGTCAGACACTTCCCAGCTTTCGGCGAGGCCTGGCACCGTCTTCGTCGTGCCGGGCTCGAACTGGACAAGCCGGTTGTAGATCGACTTGGAGGACGCGTCGAACGTCGTGCCAGCCGTGTACAGGGCGGGATCGAACCCCTCCGGCGAACCTTCCGAACAGTACACCAGCGTCTTCGCGCTGGCCGCGCCGCCAAGCATCGTGGCGGCGAGCAGAGCTGCCGCGAAAGTCATTTTGGTTTTCATTGAATACTCCCTGATTTTTATCTCGAGCCGCCCATTTTCGGCTCTCGGAACCCGCATATAAGCAAAACTGCCGATCCATTGGAACTCCTCGTTTAAGTTCCGTAGCGGAAGTGGAATTTCGTTTCTCAAAACCGCCTGCTCAGGAACATTTCATTCAGGGACCGGCAATCGACAGACATGTTTGGCAAGCCGGCACATCCGGGAGGGACGCGGCCGAGCGTCTATGGCGGAGCGCGCCGAAATTTCCTATGTGGAAAGCCTTGGCGCCGGCGCGCGGTGCGCCGTAAAGCGGAGATCGGCAATGGACAAGGCGTGGGCGAACGAGGTTCTGAGCTTCTGGTTCGACGAACTTACCCCGGAAGACTGGTACTCGGGAAAATCCGCCGTGGACGAGGCGATCGTCGACCGCTTTTCCGAGCTTTACGAGACGCTGAAGGCCGGCGCACCGACGTTCACGGACGGCAGGGAAGCGCTCGCGGCGGTCATCGTCTACGATCAGTTTCCGCGCAACATGTTCCGCAAACGCGCCGATGCCTTCGGCACCGACAACCTGGCCATCGGAATTGCGCGGGACGCGGTGCTGAAGGGATTTGACCGCGACATGACGGCGAACGAGAAGCAGTTCCTCTACATGCCCTTCATGCATTCGGAGATCCTCGCCGAGCAGGAACGGGGTGTCGATCTCTTCAAGTCGCTGGGCAACGAGAACGCGACCAAATATGCGATAGAGCATCGCGACATCATCGCGAAGTTCGGCCGGTTTCCCCATCGAAACAAGGCGCTGGGCCGAACGAGCACGCCCGTCGAGGAAGAGTTCCTGAAGGACCATGGCGGGTTCGGGCAGTAGCCAAATCAGCCATTCGCGCGACGCGGCGTCAACGCAACCGCGCGGTGTCAGCCCTTGCGGTCAGGAACCGTCTCGCCATAGATAGTGGGCGGACAGGATGTCGCAGGCGGCCTCGGGCCATGCCGGCGGCGCGCATCCAGACAACGATACGATCCGGCTTCCGAAGAAAGGCCGGGCGTCAACCCCAGGGAGGACCACTTGGCCAAGACGACCAGAAAGACGGCCGGCACCGCCAAACCCAAGGAAGCCGCAGCACCCGCACGCACGAAGACCGCGGCTGCGTCCAAGGCCAAGGCTCCGACGGCTACCAAGACGGCTACCGCCGCAAAAGCCAAGGCGCCGGCAAAGGCAACCGCAAAAGCCAAGACGCCCGCGAAGAGCACGGCGGCAAAGGCGCGTTCCACTTCGGCACCGGCTGCGAAGGCGGGAGCCAAGCCGTGGCTGGCGAGCTATCCCGACGGCGTTCCGGCCGAGATCGGACCGCTCGCCGCGGACTCGATCGGCGACCTGCTCGTCGATACGTGCAAGACCAATTCGGGCAAGGCGGCCTTCTCCTGCATGGGCAAGACGCTGACCTATGCCGAGATCGAAGAGAAGTCGCGGCAGCTCGGCGCCTACTTCCAGTCAAAGGGGCTGGCAAAGGGCGCGCGCGTCGCGATCATGATGCCGAACATCCTGCAGTACCCTATCACCATGATGGCGGTGCTGCGCGCAGGATACACCGTCGTGAACGTCAACCCGCTCTACACGCCGCGCGAACTCGAGCACCAGCTCAAGGATTCGGGCGCCGAGGCGATCGTCATCGTCGAGAACTTCGCGACGACCCTTCAGTCGGTGATCTCCAAGACACCGGTCAAGCATGTCGTCGTCGCCGCGATGGGCGACCTGATGGGCATCAAGGGCTATCTGGTCAATTTCGTCGTCCGGCGGGTGAAGAAGATGGTTCCCGACTGGTCGCTGCCCGGCCATGTCCGGTTCAACGATGCGCTGAAGGCCGGCGCGGGAAAGACCTTCCGCCCAGCCGACGTGAAGCCTTCCGACATCGCCTTCCTGCAGTATACGGGCGGCACCACGGGGGTCTCGAAGGGCGCCACGCTGCTGCACTCGAACGTGCTTTCGAACGTCGCGCAGAACCTCCTGTGGGTCGAGCCGCTGTTCAAGGAGCGCGGACGACCGGACCCGATCGTCTATATCTGCGCGCTGCCGCTCTACCACATCTTCGCGCTGACGATTAACGCGCTGATGGGCATGCGGCTCGGGGCGCACAACATCCTGATCCCCAATCCGCGCGACATTCCCGGCTTCGTGGCCGAGATGCAGAAATACCCGTTCCACATTTTCCCGGGCCTCAACACGCTCTACAACGCGCTGCTCAACAACGAGGACTTCCGCAAGATCGACTTCAAGCCTCTGCTCCTGACGGTCGGCGGCGGCATGGCGGTACAGCAGGCGGTGGCGGAGCGCTGGCGCCAGGTCACCGGCTCGATCATCGCGGAAGGCTACGGGCTGTCGGAAACCTCGCCGGTGGCGACGGCCAACCGCTTCGACGGAAAGGAGTTCACCGGGACAATCGGCCTTCCGATGCCGTCGACGATCATCGCGATCCGCGACGAGGACGGCAAGGACGTCAAGCCCGGCGATGTCGGCGAGATCTGCATCAAGGGTCCCCAGGTGATGGCCGGCTATTGGAACAGGCCGGACGAGACCGCCAAGGTGATGACCAAGGACGGGTTTTTCAAGTCCGGCGACATGGGCTTCATGGACGAGCGCGGCTACGTGAAGATCGTCGACCGCAAGAAGGACATGATCCTGGTTTCGGGCTTCAACGTCTATCCGAACGAGCTCGAGGACGTTGTCGCGCAGCATCCGGGCGTGCTGGAGGTCGCCGCGGTCGGCGTGCCGGACGAGCACTCGGGCGAGGTGCCGAAGCTGTTCGTCGTCAAGAAGGACGAGTCGCTGACGGAGAAGCAGATTCTCGACTTCTGCAAGGACAAGCTCACCGGCTACAAGCGGCCCAAGCATGTCGAGTTCCGGACGGAACTGCCGAAGACCAATGTCGGCAAGATCCTGCGCCGCGAACTGCGCTGACAATACAAAGCCGGCGCGGCCCGTTCCGTAACGGGCCGCCCGGCTCAGGACGACGACAGATAGGCCGGCAGTTCGGCGACGGAATCGAGCACGATATCGGCCAGCGGCTCCAGCGTGTCGCGCGTCCCTGTTCCGGAAAGAACGCCGACGACCAGCCCCGCCCCCGCCGCGCGACCGGTTTCGAGATCGTGCCTGTTGTCGCCGACCATGGCGATCTCAGACAGCCGCACGCCGATCATGTCGGAAAAGGCGACGAGCACGTCGGGCGCCGGCTTCGGGCGCGCGACCGCATCATATCCGTAAGCAGCAGCGAACATACCTGAGATCCCGAGCGCCGCGAGCGTCTGTTCGGCGCCGGAGGTGGAATCATTGGTCGCCACGCCGAGCGCGATCTGGCGTGCATGAAGCGCGCGTATCGCATCGACGATGCCGGGCAGCGCAACGGCGCTCGCGGCTCCCTCGCGTGCGGTGATCTCGTCATAGAGCGCCGTCACGCGACGCAGTTCCTCGCGCTCGAGGCCCGGATGCCATAGCTCCACGACCTCGGCATTGGTGCCGGCGGCGAACACGGAATCGGCGAGGAAACGGCCCGACAGCAGGTCGTAGCCGCTGAGCGCCAGCAGCGCGTCGGCACGTTGCGTGTCGCCTTCGGCCGCCCGCATGGCGAGCTGCCGCGCGATCGCCGACCAGGTCGCGTTGAAGTCGACCAGCGTGCCGTCCTTGTCGAAGAGAACGCCGCGAATCGCCGCCACGCGCCCTACTCCGCCCTGAGCGCGCGGATGCGGGCGACGAGCCCGGCGGTGGAGGCATCCTTGTCGTCTGGGTCGGCCTTGCCCTCGACGACAGGCAAGAGCGCGGTTGCGAGCTCCTTGCCGAGCTCGACGCCCCACTGGTCGAAGGCGTTGATGCCGAAAAGCTGCGCTTCCACGAAGACGCGGTGCTCGTAAAGCGCGATCAGGCGCCCGAAGGCGAAGGGATCGAGCCGGCGGTACAGGATGGTGAGCGACGGGCGGTTGCCGGGAAAGACGCGGTGCGGCGCCAGCCGGTCCACCTCGTCCTCCGGCAGTCCGTTGACGCGCAACTGCGTCCTCGCCTCGTCCAGCGTGCGGCCCCTCATCAGCGCTTCGGACTGGGCCAGGCAGTTGGCGATCAGCAGGTCCTGATGCCTGCGAAGCGCGGGTTCGTGGTTCTGCGCCGCGATGATGAACTCAACCGGAATGACGTCCGTGCCCTGGTGCAGCAACTGGAAGAAGGCGTGCTGGCCGTTGGTTCCCGGCTCGCCCCAGACGAGCGGGCCGGTCGGGGTAGCTATGGCCTCGCCGTCGAGGGTGACGCGCTTGCCGTTCGATTCCATGTCGAGCTGCTGGAGATAGGCCGGCAGGCGGGCGAGGCGCTGGTCATAAGGGATGACGGCGCGCGCCGGATATCCGCAGACCACGCGATGCCAGAAACCGACGAGGCCGAGAAGCATCGGCAGGTTCTGCTCGAGCGGCGCGGTCCGGAAATGCTCGTCGAGCGCATGGGCGCCGGCGAGCATGTCTTCGAAATTGTCTGCTCCGATGGCGATCATGACCGGGAGGCCGATCGCCGACCACAGCGAATAGCGACCGCCGACCCAGTCCCAGAAGCCGAAGATGCGGTCCTCGCGGATGCCGAAGGCGGCGACCTTGTCGAGCGCGGTCGAGACCGCGGCGAAGTGATCGGCGACCGCCGCCTCGCCAAGAGCGGCCGACAGCCAGTCGCGGGCGGTGGCCGCATTGGTCATCGTCTCGATGGTCGTGAAGGTCTTCGAGGCGACGATGAACAGCGTCGAGGCGGGATCGAGACCGGCGAGCGTGTCGGCGATGTGCGCTCCGTCGACATTGGAGACGTAGCGGACGCGCGGGCCGTCGTGACAGGGCGCAAGCGCCAGAGTGGCCATGACGGGTCCGAGATCGGAGCCGCCGATGCCGATGTTGACGACGTCGGTGATCGGCTTGCCGGTGGCGCCGCGGATCGTGCCGGCGCGGATGCCGTCGGAGTAGCGGCGCATGGCGTCGAGCACGGCGCGAACCTCCGGCATGACGTCGGCACCGTCGACGTGAATCGGCCGGTCGGGCCGGTTGCGCAGGGCGACGTGCAGCACGGCGCGGTCTTCGGTCGTGTTGATGCGCGCGCCGGCAAACATGGCGTCGCGGCGCTCCTCGACGCCGGCCGCTTTCGCGAGCGCAGCGAGGAGCCGCATCGTCTCGACGTCGACCGCGCATTTGGAGAAGTCGATCGACAAATCGTCCAGCGTGGCGGTGTCGCGATCGGCGCGGCCCGGATCGGCGGCGAAGACGTCGCGCATCGACATGGCCGCAGTTTCGGCGCGATGGCTGCGGAGCGCGTCGAGGGTCGTTTCGAAGGCGTTGCTGTCCATGGTCGCTCCATCGTGCTGCGTTGCGCCGAGCCCCGCGGACATAGGCCGGACGAGGGTCAAAGTGCAAGCGCGGCAACGCGTGCGGTGATCGATCAACGACACGAACTGGTCCGATCAAATAATTTCATTGGAGCAAAGGATTGGACCAGATTATGAGCGTTTGTGCCAGAAACCCGTAAGCAGCGGCGATCGGAGGATCCAGATGCCGACGCGAAACGACACGGCCATTTGGTCCGGCCTGTTCAGGATATCGCCCGATTCCGGCCAGACGCTGCAGGCCCAGATCCGGCAGGCGGTTGTGGCCGCGATCCTCGACCGGCAGATCGCGGCGTCGATGCCGCTGCCGTCCTGCCGTACGCTGGCCGAGAAGCTGGGCGTCGCGCGCGGCACGGTGGTGCTGGCCTTCCAGCAACTGGTCGACCAGGGTTTCCTGATCGCGCGCGAACGCCGCGGCCACTTCGTCAATCCGGACGTGCTCGCGACGCCGGCCAAGCCGTCGCAGAAGGCGAAGCAGGCCGGCACGTCGGTCGACTGGAAGGCGCTGCGCAAGATCGCGGCGAGCGACATGCCGGATCCGATCAAGCAGGACAACTGGATCAAGTCGTCCTATCCCTTCGTCTACGGGCAGTTCGACCCGGGCCTGTTTCCGACCGCCGAGTGGCGCGAGTGCAACCGCATGGCGCTGGCGGTGCTGGAAATCCGGAACTGGGCCGCCGATGTGGTCGACCGCGACGACCCGCTGCTGATCGAGCAGATCCAGGCACGGCTTCTGCCGCGCCGGGGCATCTTCGCCAATCCCGAGGAGATCATCGTCACGCTTGGCGCGCAGAACGCGCTCTACATGCTGGCGACGCTGCTGATGGCGCGCGGCTCGAAGGTGGCGATGGAGGACCCCGGCTATCCCGACGCGCGCTCGATCTTCAAGCTGGCGGGCGCCGACGTGCGGCCGGTGCCGGTCGATCCGGGCGGGATCAGGACGGACGCGATCCCGGCCGATACGGGCTTCGTGTTCGTGACGCCGAACCACCAGTGCCCGACCATGGTGCCGATGAGCGTGGCGCGGCGGCGCGCGCTTCTCGCCGACGCGGAAGCCAATGACCGCATCATCATCGAGGACGGTTATGACAGCCAGCTCTTCGACGACGCACCGCAGCAGGCGCTGAAGGGAACCGACCGCAGCGGCCGGGTGATCTATGTCGGCTCGATGTCGAAGACGCTCGCACCGGGCCTGAGGCTCGGCTACATCGTCGCGTCCGCCGAACTCATCGCCGAATTGCGGGCGCTGCGCCGCTTCATGCTGCGCCATCCGCCGGCGAACAACCAGCGCGCCGTCGCGCTGTTCCTGTCGCTCGGCCATCACGACGCGCTGGTGCGCAAGCTGTCCGCCGCCTTTTCCGAACGGCGCGAGCGCCTGCTCAACGCGATATCTGCGTTCCTGCCGGAATGGCAGCCGACGCAGTCGCCCGGCGGGACGTCGGTCTGGCTCGAAGGGCCGGGCGGCGTCGACGCGCGCCTGATTTCGGAAGCCGCGCAGGCACGGAGCGTGCTGATCGAATCCGGAGAGCGGTTCTTCCACGAACCGCGCGGACGCACCAACTTCATGCGCCTGGGCATTTCGTCGATCGCACTCCAGCACATCGAGCCCGGCATCCGGGAGCTGGCAACGGCCGCGCGGCGGCGGCCGGCGGCCGCCTGACAGGCGATTTTCCTGGCACAAGGGGCGGAATTCCCTGGCCCAAACAGTGGCCCAATAGCCGCTGCATAGTTCGCCGAACGGGACCGGCCGACGCGGCCGCTACCGGCACGTCGAACCAAGGGGTGGCGGATGTCCGAAGCTCTCGATGGCGTTGCCGCAGCACGCAGCCGGCGCTCGGGCGGCAGGGAGGCACGCCGGGCCCTCAGGTCCGCGCCACTCGCAGACGATGTCCGCCCGATCCGCTCCGGCCTCGAGGGCGGCCGTTACCAGCCGCTGTCACAAGCCGACCAGGAGCGGATCCACGAGGGCGTGCTGACGATCCTCGAGACCGTAGGCTTCGCGAACGGCATTCCGAGCTGCATCGAAGCCTGCACGAAGGCGGGAGCCGTTTACGGCGACGACGGACGCCTGCGCTTTCCGCGCCGCCTCGTCGAGGAGACGATCCGCACCGCGGCCCGCCACTTCACGCTCCACGCACAGGACCCGAAGCACGACATGGTGGTGCAGGGTCGCCGTGTCCACTACGGCACGGCAGGTGCGGCGGTGCATGTCGTCGACATCGAGAAACGCGAGTATCGCGAGTCGCTGCTGCAGGATATTTACGACGCGGCCCGCATCGTCGACGTGATGGACAACATCCATTTCTTCCAGCGCCCCATGGTGGCGCGCGACATGGTCGACCCCGCCGATCTCGACCTCAATACGCTCTATGCCTGCGTGACGGGCACCTCCAAGCATGTCGGGACGAGCTTCACGGTTGCCGAAAATGTCGGTCCGGCGCTGGAGATGCTCTACGCAATCGCCGGCGGCGAGGAGAATTTCCGTGCCCGGCCGTTCGTCTCGAACTCCAACTGCTTCGTCGTGCCACCGATGAAGTTCGCCGAAGACGCCTGCGGCGTTCTGGAAGCTTGCGTCAAAGGGGGGATCCCGATCCTGCTTCTGTCCGCCGGGCAGGCCGGAGCGACCGCGCCCGCCGCGATCGCCGGCGCCGTGGTGCAGGCCGTGGCGGAGGTCCTTGCCGGGCTCGTCTACGTCAATGCGCTCAAGCCCGGCCATCCGGCGATCTTCGGCACCTGGCCCTTCGTGTCGGACCTGCGCACCGGAGCGATGTCGGGCGGCTCCGGCGAACAGGCGCTGCTGACGGCGGCCTGCGCGCAGATGGCCCAGTTCTACGACCTGCCGGGCGGTTCGGCGGCCGGCATGGCCGACGGCAAGCTTCCCGACATCCAGTCGGGCTACGAGAAGGGCATTACCGACGTGATGGCCGGGCTGTCGGGCCTGAACCTCGTCTACGAATCGGCGGGCATGCATGCCTCGCTGCTCGGCTTCTGCCTCGAAAGCCTGATCGTCGACAACGACATGATCGGGCAATGCCTGCGTTGCGTACGCGGCATCGAAGTGTCGGACACGACGCTGTCACTGTCCTCCATCACCGATGTCTGCCTCAACGGTCCGGGCCACTATCTCGGCCACGCGCAGACGCTCGAACTGATGCAGACCGAATATTTCTACCCGGCAATCGCCGACCGGTTCAGCCCCAAGGAATGGGCGGAGAAAGGCAAGCCGGACATCCTGCAGCGGGCCGCGGCGGAGAAGCGCCGCATTCTGGACAGCCATTTTCCGCGGCATGTCCCGCGCGGAATCGACGACGCGCTGAGGGCGCGGCACGCCAATATCTACCTGCCGCGCGAAGCCATCGGCTACTGAGGCTCATTCCTCGTCGGCGCGAAGGTCGTACCGTTCCACGAGCGCGGGGCTGACCAGCTTCGCATGCAGGGCGAGCAGGACAAGGTCGGCATCGAAGCCGTCCTCCTCCAGCGCGGTTTCCAGCCGCCGCTCGGCTTCCGCGAGGCGTTCCTCGGCATTGGCTGCCGCGAACGGTCCGGGTCCGAGCACGCAGTAGCCGAAGAGGGTGGCTACGAACGGATAGGCATGCGGCGGCGGTTCGCCGTCGTCCGGCTGACGGTCCTTCATCAGATTGACCAGAGCGAGCTTGACGCCTTCCGGCACCAGGGCGGGGTGAAGGTCCACCTCGCGAAGTGCGGCGTCGAGGCTGCGCAGGTCCTCCGACCGGCCGAACCGGCCCATGAAACCCAGTGACGACCTACGGCGCGCCAAAGCCGCCACTCAGTGATTGTTGCGGGGGACGCCGTTTCTGGCCGCCACCCGCTGATAGGCAACCGCCGGCTTGAGCACCATGCCCGCCGACAGCTGATCGACCATCGAGCGCTGGATTTCCTGCCAGGGCGTCTGGTGCTCGGGGAAACGGTAGCCGCCGGCATTCTGCAATTCCGCGCGGCGCCGGGTCAGCTCGTCATCGGTAATCAGGATGTCGGCCGTGCCTTTCCTGAGGTCGATACGCACCCGGTCGCCGGTCCTCAGCACTGCGAGACCGCCACCGACAGCTGCCTCCGGCGAAGCGTTGAGGATCGAAGGCGACCCCGACGTGCCCGACTGGCGCCCGTCACCGATGCAGGGGAGCGACTTGATCCCCTTGCGGATCAGATAGTCCGGCGGCTGCATGTTCACGACCTCCGCGCCGCCGGGGTAGCCCACCGGACCGGTGCCGCGCATGAAGAGTATGCTGTCGGCGTCGAGGCCGAGCGCAGGATCGTCGATGCGGGCGTGGTAGTCCTCCGGCCCCTCGAAAACCACCGCATTGCCTTCGAAGGCCTCCGGGTCGCGCGGGTTGGAGAGGTAGCGGTCCCTAAACTCGTCCGAGATCACGCTGGTCTTCATAATCGCGCTGTCGAACAGATTGCCCCTGAGATTGATGAAGCCGGCATTGGTCTTCAGCGGGTCGTCGACCGGGCGGATGACCGCGGTATCCAGATTGCGGACGTCGCGGCAATTCTCGGCGATCGTCCTGCCGTTCGCCGTCTTCGCGTCCGGGTGCGGCAACAGCCCTGCCTTGAGCAGTTCCGCGACGACGGCAGGAACGCCGCCCGCGTGATGGTAGTCCTCGCCGAGATATTCGCCCGCCGGCTGCAGATTGACCAGCAGCGGAATGGCGTGGCCGATCGCCTGCCAGTCGTCATTGTCGAGCGCGACTCCGAGGTGGCGCGCGATCGCGTTGAGATGGATGGGTGCGTTGGTCGACCCGCCGATCGCCGAGTTGACCACGATGGCGTTCTCGAACGCCTCGCGGGTCATGATGTCGGAGGGCTTGAGGTCCTCTCGGACCATCTCCACGATGCGCCGGCCGGTATGGTAGGCGATCTGGCCGCGCTCGCGATAGGGTGCGGGAATGGCGGCGGAACCAGGAAGCTGCATGCCCAGCGCCTCCGCCAGCGAGTTCATCGTCGTCGCGGTGCCCATCGTGTTGCAGTAACCGACCGAAGGCGCCGACGAGGCGACCCGGTCCATGAACTCGTCATAGTCGATCTCGCCCGCCGACAGCAGCTCGCGCGATTCCCACACGACGGTGCCGGAGCCGGTGCGCTTGCCCTCGTGCCAGCCATTGAGCATCGGGCCGACCGACAGCGCGATTGCCGGAATGTCGACGGTCGCGGCACCCATCAGCAGAGCCGGCGTGGTCTTGTCGCAGCCGACGGTCAGCACAACGCCGTCGAGGGGGTAGCCGTAGAGCACCTCGACCAGCGAAAGATAGGCCAGGTTTCGGTCAAGCGCGGCGGTCGGGCGCTTGCCGGTTTCCTGGATTGGATGGCAGGGGAACTCGAGCGCCAGACCGCCGGCGGCCACGATGCCCTCGCGCACGCGCTTGGCAAGCTCGACGTGGTGGCGGTTGCAGGGCGACAGGTCCGAACCCGTCTGCGCTATCCCGATGATCGGCTTGCCCGACTGCAACTCCTCGCGGGTCAGTCCGTAATTGAGATAACGCTCGAGATAGAGCGCCGTCATGCCCGGATCGGCCGGGTTGTCGAACCATTGTTGCGATCGAAGTTTCGTGGTGGCCTTGGCGCTGCTCATATCATTCTCCAGAAGACACCGGACGATAGGGTTTCGGCCGTGACGCGGCAAGCCTGCGATCCGGCCCTGTCTTTGGTAGAATGGACTTTCGACCCCGCGTAAGCTACCTCACGGACCCGCAAGCAGGGAGAGCGTCAATGGCAGTCAACATGGATGGCGAAGAGCGGATCGATGCACCGATCGGCAAGGTCTGGGAGGCGCTCAACGATCCCGAAATCCTGAAGGCCTGCATTCCGGGCTGCGAGAGCCTCGACAAGAAGTCGGAACGCGAACTGGCGGCAACCGTGGCACTGAAGATCGGGCCCATCAAGGCGCGGTTCAACGGCGAGGTCGAACTGAAGAATCTGAAACCGCCGCACTCCTACACGATCGAGGGCGAGGGCAAGGGCGGCATCGCCGGCTTCGCCAAGGGCGGCGCCGACGTCGTCCTGAAAGAAGACGGCGACGGAACCATCCTGTCCTACACGGCAAAAGCCGATGTCGGCGGCAAGATGGCCCAGCTTGGCAGTCGGCTGATCCAGTCGACATCCAAGAAACTTGCAGCGCAGTTCTTCGCCGACTTCAACAAGAAGGTAAGCGGCGACTGACATTCAACCGGGCAGGTGCCCGGCATCGGTCCGTCGAGCCGGCGGATCAGGGGGTGAAGCGCCGCGACACCGCCGCCGGACGGCCAGCCAGTGTCAATCGCGCGGGTGCCCTGTCGCGCTCCGAAACCAGCCTGCCCGAGGCGATCACCGCAAGACGGGGCGCACGCAGGCGGACCGCCTCGATCGGATCGCCCGCGTCGAGCACGACGAGGCTGGCCTTCTTGCCGACGGCGAGGCCGTAATCGTCGAGCCCCATGATGGCGGCGTTCTCCGACGTCACCATCTCGAAGCATCTGCGCATGTCGGCCGGGCTCGACATCTGCGCGACATGCAGGCCCATGAAGGCGACGTCGAGCATGTCGGCGGTCCCAAGCGAGTACCAGGGATCGAGCACGCAATCCTGGCCGAAGCCGACGCGAATTCCGAGCGCCTGCATCTCCTTCACGCGGTGAGCCCGCGGCGCTTGGGGAACGTGTCGTGGCGTCCCTGCAGCATGATGTTGATGAGCGGGTTGGGGATGGCAGCGACGCCGGCTTCCGCCATCAGCGGCAGCAGCTTCGAGACATAATAGTTGTCCATCGAGTGCATCGAGGTGAGGTGCGATCCGGCAACGCGGCCGCCGAGGCCGAGACGCCGCGTCTCAAAGGCGAGCTGCTCGATATGGCGCGACATCGGATCGTCGGTCTCGTCGCAATGCATGTCGACCATCAGGCCGCGCGCGGCGGCGATCTCGCACAGTTCGGTGACGGAGCGCGTCCCGTCGGCCATGGTGCGCTCGAAATGCGGAATGCCGCCGACCACGTCGACGCCCATGTCCAGCGCACGAATGGTGCAGTCGCGCGCGGCCGGCGACCGGTAGAAGCCATCCTGCGGGAAGGCGACCAGCTGCAGGTCGATATGGTCGCGGACCTTGTCGCGCACCGACAGGAGCGCTTCGACACCCTTCAGCCCGTGCTCGTCGGAGGTGTCGACATGGCTGCGGATCGCAAGCAGGCCCATCGAGACAGCCCAGTCGCAATAGTCGAGGGCGCGAGCCTCGATCTCGTCGACGGTCTGGAGCGGCTTCAATTCGCCCCACAGCGCAATGCCCTCGAGCAGCGTGCCAGACGCATTGATGCGCGGCGTGCCGTAGGAGAGCGTTGCGTCCATGTGGAAATGCGGGTCGACGAAGGGCGGCGCGACGAGACAGCCCGACGCGTCGACAATCTGCCCGGCCTCGGCGTCGATTGCCGGCTCGACGGCGGCGATGCGACCCTTGGCGATCGCAATGTCGGCGGCCCGGCCGTCCGGCAGGACGCCGCCCCTGACGATCAGGTCGAAGCTCATCTCTCTCCTTTCTGGTAGGGGATCATCAACGCCTTGGGATAGGTCGCACGGCGGGCGACGAGGATCAGCGCCAGGATCGACAGCACATAGGGCATCATCAGGAAGATCTGGTAGGGGATGGCGCCGCCGGTGAGCTGCTGGAGCCTGATCTGGTAGGCGTCGAATGCGGCGAACAGGATCGCGCCGAGCAGGGCCTTGCCCGGACGCCACGATCCAAACACGACCAGCGCGATGCAGATCCAGCCGCGGCCGTTGATCATCTCGAAGAAGAAGGAGTTGAAGGCGGACATGGTGAGGAAGGCGCCGCCGATCGCCATCAGCGCGCTACCGGCCATCACCGCGCCGATGCGGATGACGGCGACGCTGATGCCCTGCGCCTCTACCGCGGCCGGGTTCTCGCCCGCCGCGCGGACGGCGAGGCCGAGCGGGGTGCGGTAGAGGATCCAGGCGGTGAGCGCGACGACGACGAAGGCGAGGTAGGTCAGCGGCGTCTGCGCGAACAGGGCCGGGCCGACGACGGGGATGTCGGAGAGAACCGGTATCGGCAGCGGCTGGAACGCCTCGATCTTGGGCGGCGACGTCACCTCGGGCAGGACGATGCGGTAGGTGAAATAGGTGAGGCTGGTGGCGAGCAGCGTGATGCCGATGCCGACGACGTGCTGCGACAGGCCGAGCGGTACCGTGAGCGTTGCATGCAGCAGGCCGAAGGCCGCACCGGCGAGCGCCGCCACCAGTACGCCGAACCACAGATCGCCGCCGGCATAGACCGTGACCCAGCCGGCGAAGGCGCCCGCGACCATGATGCCCTCGATGCCGAGGTTGAGCACGCCCGCTCGCTCGCAGATCAGCTCGCCCATTGTCGCGAAGATCAGCGGCGAGGCGATGCGGATCGCGGCGACCCAGAAGGATGCGGTGAGCAGGATGTCGAAGGCTTCCATCATCGCCACCTCACCCGGAACCGCGTCAGCATGACCGCCACGACCATGGTCAGCAGGGCGGTCGCGACCATGACGTCGGCGATGTAGCTGGGCACGCCGGCGGCGCGGCTCATGGCGTCGGCGCCGACGAATATACCGGCGACGAAGATCGCGGCGATGACCACGCCGAGCGGATTGAGCAGCGCCAGCATCGCCACCACGATGCCGGTGTAGCCATAGCCCGGCGACAGATCGAGCGTCAGGTTGCCCTTGAGGCCGGCGACCTCGGAGAAGCCGGCCAGCGCCGCCAGCCCGCCCGACAGGAGCGCCGTCTTCATGAGGATGCGGTTGACCGGCATGCCGGCAAAGCGCGCGGCCTCGGGATTGTGGCCGACGGCGCGCATCTCGTAGCCGAACACGGTCTTCTTCATGATCACCCAGGTCGCGGCCGCCGCCGCAAGCGCAATCACGAAGCCGAAATGCAGGCGCTTGCCCTGGATCAGTCGCGGCAGTTGCGCTTCGGCGATGACCTTCTTGGTCTGCGGCCAGCCGAGGCCCATCGGGTCCTTCAGCGGTCCCTCGAGAAGAAGCGAGACGAAGAGCAGCACGATGAAGTTCAGGAGCAGCGTCGTCACCACCTCGTCGACACCGAAGCGGACCTTGAGCGCGGCCGGGCCGAGCAGCAGCAAGGCGCCAGCGGCCATCGCGGCGATCATGATGAGCGGGATAAGGATCGGCGCCGGCAGCGGCAGGGCGCCGGTCCCGAGAACGATCGTCATCACCGCGCCGATATAGAGCTGCGCCTCGGCGCCGATGTTCCACAGCTTGGCGCGGAAGGCGACCGCGACGGCAAGACCTGTGAAGATAAGCGGCGTGGCCCGCGTCAGCGTCTCGACCAGCGCGAACTGCGACCCGGCCGCGCCCTTGGCGACCAGATAGATCACCGAGAAGGGTGACGCGCCGGCAGCAAGCACCAGAAGCGATGCGAACAGCACGGTGACGAGGACCGCGCCCGCGGGATAGGCCAGCGTCTCGACCATGGTCGGTGACGGTTTCGGCTCAAGCCGCATGGCCGCGCTCCCCCGCATCGAGACCATGACCGGCCATGAGCTCGCCCAGTTCCGCGACCGATCGCTCGCCGCGGGCCGACGGCGCCGACAGCCGACCGCGCGACATCACAACGATACGGTCGGACAGGGTCAGGATCTCGTCCAGATCCTCCGAGATCAGGAGGATTGCCGCCCCGCGCCCGCGCGCCTCGAGAAGACGTTCGTGAACATAGGACACCGCACCGACGTCGAGCCCGCGCGTCGGCTGGTTGGCGAGGATCAGCGACGGGTCGGGATCGAGCGCGCGGCCGAGAATGAGCTTCTGCATGTTGCCGCCCGACAGCAGCCTGATGCGCGCATCCGGTGACGGGCATTTCACGTCGTAGGCATCGACGATCGACTGGGCGAAGCCGCGCGCGGCGCTCCAGTCGAGAAAGCCGCGGCTGCTGAAGCGGGCGTCACGATAGCGCTCCGATATTACGTTTTCGGCGACGCTCATGTCACCGATCGTGCCGACCGCGTGGCGATTCTCCGGGATCCGCCCGACGCCGGCCGCGAGTGCCGCGCGCGGGGTCCAGGACGTGACCGGCCGGCCGCCGATCTCCAACGACCCGGAAGCGGGTGCGACCATGCCGGCGAGAAGGGCTGCGAGCGCCGCCTGGCCATTGCCCGAAACGCCAGCCAGGCCGACAATCTCGCCGCCGCGCAAATCGAGCGTGACGTCGTCGAGCCGGCCCGCATCCGAGCGCAGCGAAACGCCGGACAGCCGTGCAAGGACCGCCCCGGGCTCGACCGGCGCCGGCTGTGGCGGCGCCACCTCGCGCCCGACCATCAGGGCGGCGAGTTCCTGGCGGGTCGTGCCGGCGGTGGCGCGCTCTCCCGCGAGCCGGCCGCCGCGCAGGACAAGCACACGGTCGCTGACCGCCATAACTTCGTTGAGCTTGTGTGAGATGAAGATGATCGACAGTCCCTTCGCCACCAGCATCCTGAGCGTCGCGAAGAGCGCCTCGGTTTCGGCGGGCGTGAGAACGGCGGTCGGCTCGTCGAGGATCAGGATGCGTGCGTCGCGGTAGAGCGCCTTGAGGATCTCGACCCGCTGGCGCTCGCCGACCGAAAGCGCCGATACCAGCCTGCCCGGATCGACCGCCAGTCCAAAATCCGCGGAAAGTTCCGCAATTCGGGCACGGGCCCTGCCGCGATCGAGCCGGAGCGACCAGACCGGCTGCGTGCCGAGCGCGATGTTCTCCAATACGGTCATGTTGTCGGCCAGCGTGAAGTGCTGGTGCACCATGCCAATGCCAGCCTCGAGCGCAGCATGCGGATCGCCCGGCGGCAGCCTGTCGCCAAACACCTCGACGGTGCCCTCGTCGGCGACGTAGTGACCGAACAGGATGTTCATCAGCGTGGTCTTGCCGGCACCGTTCTCGCCGAGCAGGGCGACGACCTCACCGCGACCGAGCGCGAACGAAATCGCGTTGTTCGCGACCAGTGGTCCGAAGCGCTTGGTGATGCCGGACAGGCGCAGGACGGGCGTGCCCGCCTGCGCACCGGATGTCGTCGTCGCCTCGTCAGTCACGCTGGTGCTGCCCCTCGCCGGCACCCCACTCGCCAAGGACGGAGAGAGGGAACGGTCATGTCGCGGCCGGCCGGCCAGTCGCCGCCAGCAGGGAGACCATCCTGCGGGCGGACGAGCGGGCCGGCGGCCTGTGCCACGCCTAGCTGGACTTCGGTTCCTCGTCGTTGATCTCGACCGTGAAGGAGCCGTCCTTGATCGCGGCCTCCTTCTCGGCGACCAGCGCCATGACGTCGGCCGGCACCCTGCCTTCGAAGGTGCCGAGCGGAGCCAGCGAGCAACCGCCTTCCTTCATGAAGGAGTAGACGCCGTAATCGGCAGCCTTGAAGCTGCCGGCCATGACCTCGGCGATCGCCTTGTCGAGTGTCGGCTCGAAATGCCACAGCGCCGACGCAACGACGGTGTCGGGGTAGTCCGCCTGCGTATCGATGACATTGCCGATCGCCAGGATGTTGCGCTCTTTGGCGGCGTCGGACACGCCGAAGCGTTCGGCGTAGAGAATGTCCGCGCCGGCGTCGATCTGGGCAAACGCCGTCTCCTTGGCCTTGGGCGGATCGAACCACGACCCGATGAAGGCGACCTGGAACTTGGTGTCGGGCGCCAGCTCGCGCACGCCGGCCATGAAGGCGTGCATCAGGCGGTTGACCTCGGGGATCGGATAGCCGCCGACCATGCCGATGTTCTTCGACTTGGTCATGCCGCCGGCGACGATGCCGCTGAGATAGGAAGCATCCTGGATGTAGTTGTCGAAGACCGCGAAATTCGGAACCGCCGGATCTTCCTTGAAGCTCGATCCCATGAGGAAGGCGGTGTCGGGATAGTCCGCCGCGACCGTGCGGGCGGCATCCTCGACGGCAAAGACCTCGCCGATGATCAGCTTGTGGCCGGCTTCGGCATATTCGCGCATGACGCGCTCATAGTCGTTGTTCGAGGTGTTCTCGGAGAAGACATATTCGATGTCGCCGCGATCCTTGGCGGCGTTCGCCGCCTTGTGGATACGGCTGACCCACTGCTGTTCGACCGGCACAGTGTAGATCGCGGCGACCTTCAGCGGATCGGCGGCCAGAAGGCGCCGCGGAAAGGCCGGAACGGCGGCAAGCGCGGCGCCGGCTCCCGCTGTCTGAATGAGCCTGCGGCGGCTGATCGGGGCAAAAGGCGAATGACTGGATTTCTTCGACATGTGACGACCTCTGGAGTTGACGGTTCCGGGTTATCCCGCTCGTTTTTTTTATCGTTTGGTCAACATTAGGCGAAAAGCGGATTGGCGGCAATCGGAACCGAGCCCGAGGCGGGTGTTTGTTTCCGAGCTTTCACGCGCTTGGGATGGCGGTTCCGAAACATTGCCAGCCGGTCCCGGTACCAATAGAACGAACCAGCGAAGAGGGGCCGCAAGCGACGTGAAGGCCATTGTTGTTCTGTCCGTGCTGAGCTTGGTCAGCGTTCTTGCACTTCTGGCGGCATTGGCGCGCCTGCTTGCCCCGGACTTCCTCGCCGCCGGCACGAATGCGCGGTCCAACCATCGCGCGCCGGCGCGCCAGATCGGCGGACTGGCAATCATACCGGTATCGATCGCCTCGCTCCTGGTCGCCGCCTTTGTCGATCCCGGATCGACACGAGCCTGCCTCGCGATCGGTGCCTCGATGGCGATGCTGATGGCAGTCGGCTTCATAGACGACGCGCGCGACCTCAGCGCCATGCCCAAGCTCGGCATCCAGCTCGCCGCGGCGGCCATCGCATTGTGGGGCGCAGCACCCTCGCCCGGCCTGTTTCATCTTGGCCTGCCCCAGCCGGTCGAACTGGCCCTGCTGTTCATTGTCCTGGTCTGGTTCGTCAATCTCACCAATTTCATGGACGGGCTCGACCTGATGGCGGTGAGCGGGCTGGGCGTCCCGCTGCTGATCGCGGCCGGACTGCTTGCCGGCCTCGGCACCACGGCCGGCTGGGCTATCGCGCTGTCTGCTGCGACCGGTGCGGGCTTCGCGGCCTTCGCCATCTTCAACCGGCCGCCTGCAAAGCTCTTTCTCGGCGACAATGGAAGCCTGCCGGCAGGATTGGCAGCCGGCATCGTGTTTCTCGCGCTCGCCGAGCAAATTTCGGTGTGGAGCGCCTGGATCCCGTTCGGCTATTTCATTGTCGACGCCACCTCGACCGTGGTTCTGAGGCTTGTACGCGGGCGCAACGTCTTCCAGGCGCATTCGGAACATGCCTACCAGATCGCCTTCCGGGCCGGCCGCAGCGTGCCGTGGATCTGCGTCCGGGTGATCGCCGCGACGCTTGCGGCAACAGCCGTTCTGGTCGTCGCCACCATCCTTGGCTGGAGCCCCGCCGTGCCGTTTGTCGCCGGGCTCGCGATCCACGCGCTGCTGTGCGCCGGCTTCCGCCGCCAGCGGCCCGAAGGCCACTAGCGAGCGTGGCCCGATGCCGCGACGGCACCGTTTTTCGGACTTGCGGTGCCAGGGTGGCAACGTTATAAGCCCGCGGTCTGGTATCGGAGTGTAGCGCAGCCTGGTAGCGCACATCGTTCGGGACGATGGGGTCGCAGGTTCAAATCCTGCCACTCCGACCAGTTCTCCCCGACATGCGGAAATGCTCTTCGCGCCATTAGTGGCGCGCGATGGCGTTTGACACCAAGCCAAAGAAAGTTACCGTCGCAACGACCATATCGCGGAGACGGACCGATGAATGACGGCGACGGATCGCCGCTCGAGACGCTCGATCTCGAGAGCTTCCTTCCCTACCGGCTGAACCGCATCGCCGACGTGGTGAGCCGCCGGTTTGCGGCGGTCTATCGAGAACGGCACGGACTCACCCGCCCCGAGTGGCGCGCGCTGGCGACCATCGGCCAGTTCGGCACCGTCACCGCGTCGCGGATCGTCGAACATTCGGCCATGCACAAGACGAAGGTCAGCCGGGCGGTGGCCGCGCTCCACAAGCGCGGCTGGCTGGAGCGCGTGACGGACAGCAGCGACCGCCGCGTCGAGCACCTGCGCCTCACCGCGCGGGGCCGCAAGGCCTATCGCGGGCTGGTGCCGGTCGCCAAGTCGTACGAAGCAGAGCTGCTCGCCATGCTGACGCCTGCCGACGGCAAGGCGCTGCTTGCCGGTCTCGACGCGCTCGAGGGCAGCACGCGGTCCTGACCGGAGACTGGCGGACACCTGAAGGGGCGTACGTTCGATCCTTCTCGGAGCTTAACGGTTTCTATCAAATTTTAGCCGACACTCGAACGGTCCTGCATCCGCGGGACACGGGTCCGTTCATGCGGCGGGTCCGGCAGTTCGAAGGCGAGTCGATACGGCAATGGAATTTGACGGCGGGCACCGGACGGGCACAGCGGACGACCGAACCGGCTCCCCGGACGCGGTGATCGGAATGTCCGCCGACCGCCAGGCGCGGGCGGATCAGGTTCTGCTGCGCGACCTGCGGCATGCCATCCATTTCGGCGCGCTGGAACTGCATTACCAGCCCCAGGTCGGCGCCGACGGCGCTGTGATCGGGTTCGAGGCGCTGGCGCGCTGGCCTCACCCGTCGCGCGGCACGATCGGCCCCGATGTCTTCATCCCGCTCGCGGAGCAGCATGGCGGCATCCAGGCACTGACCGAATGGACACTGAGCGAAGCCTGCCGCGAGGCGGCGAGCTGGCACTTCCCGCTGACGGTGTCCGTGAACATCTCGCCGGAGGAATTCCGCAACGGCGATCTCGCGGCCCTTGTCCACACCACGCTTCTGCGTACCGGGCTTGCCGCCGCGAGGCTGGAACTCGAGATCACCGAAAAGATCATGATCGAGGATTTCGACCTTGCGATCTCGATCGTCCGCCGCCTTCGCGCGCTGGGCGTCAGGGTCGTACTCGACGACTTCTGCAAGGGCTATTCGTCGCTCTCCTGCCTCGAAGCGTTTCCACTGACGCGGCTGAAGGTCGACCGCAGCTTCACCGCCAATATCGGCCGCAAGGCCGAGTCCGCCGCGGTCGTCCGCTCGATCATCGGCCTTGCCCATGCGCTCGGCATGGAGGTGACGGCGGAAGGCGTGGAGCGCCAGGACCAGCTCGACATCCTGCTGCGCGAAGGCTGCGACGCGATGCAGGGCTTTCTGATCGGTCGGCCGCGCGACATCGCCACCTACGCCGAGATGACCGGCGCGCAGCGGCTGCGCAAATCAGCCTGAGCCGGACCCCACGTCGCGGTGTTCCGCGGCTGCCGGACGTTCGGCCATATCGGCTTCGGACGCGACGCCGCCCCAGTTCACGGTCTTGTAGTCGAAGCCGTAGACCAGAGTCGGCTTGACGATCTGGAAATAGGGCGAGAGGTCGAAGTCACGCGGCGTGTAGAGCGAGTGGTGCTTGATGTGCAGGATCTCGTCGCGCGAGAAGGTCGATTGCGCGGATGCCCGCCCGGGGCGCGCATCGACATCGGGCAGGATCGGGTAGCGGATCTGCTCGAAGGCCTGGGCGATCAGCGACGAACAGATGGCCCGGGTCGGGTCGCCGGAACCGAAGGCGATCATGCGCCGGCGCCACCTGACCGGGACCGGCGGAGTCGGCAGGAAATAGCGCAGCATGTCGAAGATGTTCTTCAGGTCGTATTTCAGGCCGAGCCGGTCGACAAGGAACCTGACCACCGTGTCGCGGTCGTCGGGGACGAGTCCGACCGGCCGGCAGATGCGCGTGTTGTAGGTCCGGTACTTCGACAATGGAACCGCGACACAGCCCTCGCCGAGATTGACCTCGATGAGCCGCGGGCGTTCCGAACCGTCCTCCGGCTCGGGCATCAGATCGCCGACGTAAAGGGCGGCGTGGCTCCAAGTCGACTGCGTCAGATATTTGATCGCAGCCGAGACGCGCTGGTTGCCCTCGACGAGCAGGATATCGCCGGCACGCAAGGTGCGCAGCAGCGTTTCGGGATCGGAGGGCGTGTATGGCCGGTAGCCGGACGATTCGGACTGCAGGCGGCCGGCAAGAAAGCGGCCGAGCCTGTCCAGAAACGTATCCTTCGCCTGTTGCATCAGTCCGGCATGCCCTGTTCCGTCGCGATCCGACGCGTCTTACCTAGGACATGTTGCCCGGCATTTGAACCTTGCCGGATTTTCTGGCGGTTCCGTCGCGCGCCCCGGCGCGGCCGGATCGCGCTGTGGAACGATCCCGCCTCCGGTGTGGACGGATGCGGGCTCCGTCATCGACCGGTTCGGCAAACAACGCGTCGGCTTCGGCGACCGTCGAGGCCCGCAACTCGTGCTCCTTGCGGTCGAGAAGCGACATGAAAAAGGCGATGTCGGCCCCGGCCGCGAGCTTTTTTCCCTTGCGGTCGACCAGATCGCGCATGACGCCTATGTCGTTCAGTTCGCCAAGCATTTCGCCGAGGGATTTGAGCGCGGCGCGGCGACCGGAGGCGTGACCCGTGAAACGGCGCGGCAGCAGGCGGTCGTGCATCCAATGGTATTTCACGGATTTTCGCAGCTCGTGGAAATCCTCCGTGCGAGCGAACGCGTTCGCGTCGCTGAGCGCGGCGCATGCACGCGCACGTTCCCGCTCGAACCCGTGCCGGACGATCTTGCGTGACCGCGCGCCATCGGCGGGCATGTCCAGTGCCGCGAAGCGCTTGCGGATACGACGGCACGCCGACACGGCGTCGCGGGCGCGTTTGCGGACGCCACCGGACCTGTCGGACGCCGCTCGCATGCGGCGCACCAGCGCGACACGAATGCGGTCGAGCCGACCATCCTCGTCCGCATCGCCGAACTCGTGCCGGAACCTGTCGACCGTTTCGACAAGAGCGGAAGCCTCGCGCATGTCGGCGAGCGCGCGCGCGACATCACGCAGGCGCCCGTTCATGTCGCGATAGAAACGCCGATCGTGACCGCGTATGAGGCGCAGGAGACCGCGCAGCTTCTTGAAGCGCTTGCGCGCCAGATGAAAGCCCTTGCGCCTCGTCCTGGAGACCGTCCGCAACTCGTCGATGGCCGCGTCGATCTCGGCCAGCGCCACCCGGCGGACCTCCCTGCCAAGAGGTGCCGCCACGTCGACGCGGTAGGTCAATCCGTCGTCTCCGGCAGACCCTTGAGCGCCAGCACGGCGTTGTAGTAGGCCTCGATCCCGGTCACCTCTCGCCCGACCCAGCAGGGCAGCCGGTCGTCCGGAATGTCGTCCTCGGTCTCGAGCTCGGCCATGACGAGACCCGAAAGGGCACCCTCGAACACGTCGATCTCCCAGGTCAGGCCATCGTGCCTCGCGATCCAGCGCGTCTTCTCGACGACCGTACCGACCGCGAAGGCCTGAAGATCCTCGACGTCGCCGACCGGTATCTCGTATTCGAACTCGTCGCGCGAGAGCCGCGCGCCGCCGATCTTGATCGTCAGGACGGCCTTTTTGCCATCCTTGAGCCTGACCCTGACCGTCTTGGCGTCGTGTGCCACCAGGTAGAACTGGCGCATCTTCGAGCCGACTTCTGCGCCGTCGCGCCAACTGTCGTCGGCGATCATGAATTTGCGTTCGATTTCCTTGGCCATCGCTCATAAAAGCGCGGGCGCCGCGACAAGGCAAGGCGGATATTGGCACTTGATTTAATCAATCGATTGATTAAAAATCGTCGCATGACCGAGAAACGCAAGCTGCCGGACAGCCGGCCTTCGGAACAGACACGCCAGGCCCTGATCGGCGCCGGGCTCGCCCTGTTCGGCGAAAAGGGGTTCGACGCGACCTCGACGCGCGAAATCGCTGCCGCCGCGGAGGCGAATATCGGGTCGATCGCCTACCACTTCGGCAACAAGCAGGGCCTGCGGATCGCCTGCGCGAACTACATCGTGGATACCGTGGCCGGCGTCGCCGGGCGCGCCCTTTCCAGACCCGGCGACCTGCCGCAGGACCCGGAGGCCGCACGCGCCGCACTGGCGTCCATCATCGAGACGATGGCGGCGTTCCTGCTGACGCGGCCGGAAGCAGACGCCTTCGTGCAGTTCCTGCTGCGCGAGATCGCCCAGCCGGGCAAGACCGTCGAGATCATCTATGACGGCGTCTTCTTTCCGGTCCATTCGCGGCTGTGCCAGCTCTGGGAGGACGCGACCGGCGAACCCGCGGAAAGCGAGGCCGCCCGGATCACCGTCTTCACGCTGATCGGGCAGGTGATCTACTTCCGTATCGCCAAGCCCATCGTCCTGAAACGCATGGGCTGGTCACGCTTCGGCGCGCAGGAAGTGGCGAAGATCGTCGCCGTGGTGGCCGCGTCGATGCATCTACTGGCAGCCGACCGGGCCGGCGAGACAAATCCGGAGTCGGATCGATGAGCTTCGTCTGCAGCATTCCCGTGATCGCGTCGCTGTTTTCATGCACCCCCGCAACGCCCCGGGCCGTCGGCTATGTCGAGGGCGAATACGTGCTTCTGGCGCCAATCGAGACGGCTCAGGTCGTCTCGGTCATGGTCCGGCGCGGAGACCGTTTCGACAAGGGCGCCGAGCTTGCCCGGCTGGAAGACCGCGACACGGAGATCGCCGTCGCGCAAGCGCAGGCCGCCCTGGCACAAGCGAAGGCGCAGCTCGCGGACCTGCGAAAGGGCAAGCGGCCGGAAGAGATGGCGGTGCTAGAAACGACATTGCGCTCAGCCGAGGTACAGGCGGACGATGCGAAGCGCACGCTGAAGCGGACCACCGACCTCAACAAGCGCGGCATCGCCACGCAGGCCGAGCTCGACAAGGCCAGGACGGCGGCCGACCTCGCCGATGCGCGGGTCGGCGAAGCCAAGGCCAACCTCGCCGTCGCCGCGCTTCCGGCGCGGGCCGAGACGATCGAGGCGGCCGAGAGCCAGGTCGAGCAGGCCAAGGCGACGCTGGAACAGGCCGAATGGCGACATGCGAACCGGACGATCGTCGCCCCCGCTGCGGGGCGCATCTTCGACGTGATCCGCGATGCAGGCGACATTGCCGGACCTGCCGCGCCCATGCTGTCGATGCTGCCGGACGGCGCCGTGAAGCTGAAGCTCTATGTTCCCGAAGCGCTGTTTTCCTCCGTTGCGGTCGGCGACGTGATACCGGTTTCCTGCGATGGCTGTCGCGGCGGTCTCACGGCGCGGGTCAGCTACGTCTCGCCCGATCCCGAGTTCACGCCGCCAGTGATCTATTCGCTCGAAACGCGCCAGAAACTCGTGCATCTGATCGAGGCACGCCCCGAAGACGGCGCCGACGCATTGAAGCCCGGACAGATCGTCGACGCTCGGCTGCCGGAACCGCGGCAGTGAGCGCCATCGACGTTCACGGGCTGGTCAAGCGCTTCGGCGACAAGACCGTCGTCGACCATGTCTCGATGAGCGTCGAGAAAGGCGAGATCGTCGGTTTCCTGGGCCCCAACGGCTCCGGCAAGACAACGACGATCCGGATCATGTGCGGGCTGCTGACGCCGGACGAAGGCGGCGGCACGGTGTTGGGGTACGACCTGGCAACGCAGGCGCTGACGATCAAGCGCGAGGTCGGCTACATGACCCAGCGCTTTTCCTTCTACGAAGACCTCACGATCGCCGAGAACCTCAACTTCGTCGCCCGGCTCTACCGGCTGAAGCCGGTGAAGGAGCATGTCGACCGCGCGCTGGAAGAACTCGGCATGACGAGCCGACGCAACCAGCTCGCCGGCACGCTGTCGGGCGGCTGGAAACAGAGGCTGGCGCTCGCCGCCTGCATCATGCATTCGCCGAAGCTGCTGCTTCTCGACGAGCCGACGGCCGGCGTAGATCCCAAAGCGAGGCGGGAATTCTGGGACGAGATCCACCGGCTGGCGGCCGGAGGGCTGACTGTCCTGGTGTCGACCCACTACATGGACGAGGCCGAGCGCTGCCATCGCATCAGCTACATCTCCTACGGCAAGATGCTGGCGACCGGTACGGTGGAGGAGGTGGTTCGCGATGCCGGGCTGACGACCTTCGTGATGCGCGGACCCGGCCTCGAGAAGATTGCCCGCGAGCTCGCCGGCCGTGACGGCGTCGACCAGGTCGCGCCGTTCGGCACGACGCTGCATGTCGTGGGCGCTGACGAGGACCTGCTGGAAACCGCGCTGGACGACATCCGCGCGCGCGACGGCGTCACGGTCGAGCGGGGCGAAACCAGCCTCGAAGACGTGTTCATCCAGTTCATGGCCGGGTCGAAGGACAATATGGGATGAGCGCGCCCAGGCGTGGTGGGATGGCCGGCAGGCCGGAGAGGGGTGCAGCCGCAGCACCATTCCCGACTCCTTGTCGGACAGGAGCAACGCCATGAGCCGGCTGTTCTCCTGGAGCCGCCTGGCGGCATTGCTGATCAAGGAATTCATCCAGATGCGGCGCGACCGCATCACGTTCGGCATGATGCTCGGCGTGCCGATCATCCAGCTCGTGCTGTTCGGCTATGCGATCAACAACGACCCGAAAAGCCTGCCGGCCGCGCTGGTCGCTGTCAGCCAGGACCACTACACCCGCCCGATGGTGTCGGCGCTGGAGCTCACCGGCTACTATCGCTTCGACCACGTGACCCCGAGCGCTGAAGAGGCCGATGACCTGATGGCATCCGGCACCGTCGCCTTCATCGTCACCATCCCGTCGGACTTCGCCCGCCGCGTCGACCGCGGCGACAACCCGCAGATCCTGATCGAGGCCGACGCGACCGACCCGGCCGTGGCATCCGGCGCGATCTCGACGCTCGGCACGGTGGCCAACCAGGCGCTGTTGCGCGAGCGTGGCATGCAGGCGGTCGCGCACAAGGGCGTCAACGCCAATCTCGAGGTCGTGGTGCACCGGCGCTACAATCCCGAAGGCATATCGCAGTACAACATCGTGCCGGGCCTGCTCGGCGTCATCCTGCAGATGACCATGGTGATGATGACCTCGATCGCGCTGACGCGCGAGATCGAGCGCGGCACGATGGAAAACCTGCTCGCCATGCCGGCGAGCCCGGTCGAGATCATGCTGGGCAAGATCCTGCCCTATCTCGTCGTCGGCGCGGTGCAGGTGATCGTGATCCTGTCGGCGGCGAAGCTGCTGTTCGGCGTGCCGTTCATCGGCAGCATGTCGCTGCTGTTCTTCGCGATCCTCGCCTTCGTGCTCGCGCTGGTGCTGCTCGGCTACTTCATCTCGACCGTCGCGCGCACACAGATGCAGGCGCTGCAACTCACCTTCTTCTTCTTCCTGCCGTCGATCCTGCTGTCCGGCTTCATGTTTCCCTTCCGGGGCATGCCCGACTGGGCGCAGTGGGTCGGCGAAGTCTTCCCTCTGACCCACTTCCTGAGGATCGTGCGGGCAGTGATGCTGAAGGGCGCCGAATTTCCCGAGATCGCGTTCGAGACCATGATACTCGGGGTCTTCATTCTCGCCTATGGCGGCATTGCGCTGGCGCGTTTCCGGCGCACGCTCGACTGAAACATTCAGCTTTGGGGCGCAGCAGTCCTTGCAAGCAGCGAGCATAAAAGACGGATGATCGCCGCGTTGATCGCCATGCCAAACCCCATGAGCGCCAGATTCCACCAGACGTCGTCGGACATCAGCGCCGCACCGAGATAACTCCACGGCGTGGACAGCAGCACTGCATAAACTCCGGACAGGGGGTCCGGCGTCATGCCGAAAGCTCCGGCAGCGCTCAGTGGCACCAGTGCCAGCGATGCCAAAGCGACCGCGACATAGAGCCAGAAAACGACCCGGCAGGCCTTCCTCACTGGCGGACGGTGCAGGAGAACGCATTGCCCTGAGGCCACTCGACCTGGGCTTCGTCCCCTTTCGTCCAGAAGCTTATGCCGAAATCCGCGACATATTTCGAGCCGGACCCGGAGGGTTCGAGCCAGGCGACCTCCATCGAATCGCCGCGCTCGAGCCTGGCCGTTGGCGGCTCGGTCGGCACGAAGGTCGCCACGATCTCGGCATTGTCGTCACAGGCAAAGAAGACCGGATCCTGGGCTTCGACGAGGAAATATCGCGCCTGAAGACCGGCGATGCGCCGATCGTAGCTGTCGAGCGTACACTGGCGCTTGTCGTCCGCCTTCCAGCAGTCGTTGCGGCCGCCGACCCAGCCGCGCTGATAGGCCTTGAGTTCGGCGGTCGCGTCCGTGGCATCGGCGACGCCCTTCAAAACGGCAAGCGCCTGCTCGTAGACATCGGCAAGCTTGCGATCCCTGGCGGCGAGTTCGTCGTGCTGGCAGATCAGCACCTCGATCTCGTGCGAGGCCTTGGAGCAGTCGAAGGCCGGTCCCTCGGCTGCCAGGGCGCGACCAGACGACAGGGACGGCGGAACGAGCAGGGCGAAGAGGAGCATGGCCGAGGCGGAGACGCGTATCGTACCATGTCCGCATGTGTGTGCACGGTTCATTGCGGTGATCCTTTCAACGACTGTGCCGGCACCGATAGTCACCCAGTTGCCGCTTCGTGGCAATATCGACTCCGCCGCCTCGCCGGTATCGGCTTTCGTGGCATGTGTGTTCACTGTCCGTGATACTTGCCTCGATTGTGCAATGCACGCTATCCCAGGGACGAGCCAGCAATTGGGGAACAGCACCATGCCCAGGCCGGTCGTCGGCGTCATCGGCAATCACATGATGGTGGAGAACCGCTTCGCCGTGCAGATGGTCGGGGAGCGCAACATGCAGGCGGTGGCCGATGTCGCCGGCGCGCTGCCGCTGATGTTCGCGGGTAACCCGGTGACCACGGATATCGGCGCGCTGCTCGACGCGGTGGACGGCATCCTGCTGACAGGCGCGCGCGCCAACGTGCACCCGACGCGGTTCCGCACCGAGGCCAACGCCAAGCACGAACCCTATGACGAGAACCGCGACGCGATGGCTCTCGAGCTGATCGAGGCCTGCGTGGCGCGCGGCGTACCCGTCTTCGGCATCTGCCGCGGCTTTCAGGAGATGAACGTCGCCTTCGGCGGCTCGCTGCATCCAGAGATCCGCGAGCTGCCGGGCCGCATGAACCATCGCATGCCGCGGCTCGAGAATGGCGAGATCCACCCCGACCCGACGGTCGTTTTCGCCGACCGTCACGAGGTGCGGCTGACGCCGGGCGGGGCATTCGCGACCCTGTTCGGCAAGGACGTGATCCGCGTCAACTCGCTGCACGGCCAGGGCATCCTGGAACTCGGCTCGCGTGTCGTCGCCGAGGGTATCGCCGAAGACGAGACGATCGAGGCGATCCGCATCGAGGGAGCGGAAGGCTTCGCTTTGGGCGTTCAGTGGCACGCCGAATACGACCCGGAGCGCAACCCGATCAACCGCGCGCTGTTCGAAGCGTTCGGCGACGCGCTGAGAGAGTATCAATCGGGGCGGTAGGCGGCTGCAAACGATTGCGAGCTCAGCACCGGACACACGGCGCCGAAGTGGAAATTGTGATCCGTTCGCCCCTGCCCCGCATTGCCATTTCACGCCAAACATCTTAGTTTAGAACTCTTCTAAACTAGAGACTGCCGCTCATGCTTTCCCGTGTCTTCGGCCTCGGCCGCCGCTCCTTCGACAGCCTGTCGGAACAGGAGGTTCTCGCGCTCGCCATCTCGTCGGAAGAGGATGACGGGCGGATCTACCGCGCCTATGCCGACGGGCTGCGCGACGCCTATCCCGCTTCGGCGAAGGTGTTCGACGAGATGGCGGAGGAGGAGGACCATCACCGCGCCATGCTGATCGAGAAGCACCGGCAGCGCTTCGGCGAGACGATCCCGCTGATCCGGCGCGAGCATGTGCGCGGCTATTACGAGCGCAAGCCGGACTGGCTGGTGCGGCCGCTCGGGCTCGACCAGGTGCGCGGCCAGGCCGAGGCGATGGAGGCGCAGGCGCACCGCTTCTATGTCGAAGCGGCAAAGCGGACCACCGACGCCTCGACCCGCAAGCTGCTCGGCGATCTCGCAGCGGCCGAAAAGGGACATGAGTCTCTGGCGCGGCGCCTTGCCGGCAAGCATCTGACCGAGGATGTCCGCGCCGAAGAGGACGAGGGCGAACGGCGGCAGTTCATCCTGACCTATGTCCAGCCGGGGCTGGCCGGGCTGATGGATGGCTCGGTCTCGACGCTGGCGCCGATATTCGCGGCGGCCTTCGCGACCGGCGACACCTGGCAGACCTTCCTCGTCGGCCTGTCGGCCTCGGTCGGCGCCGGCATCTCGATGGGCTTCACCGAGGCCGCCCATGACGACGGCAAGCTGTCGGGGCGCGGCTCGCCGGTGATCCGCGGCCTCGCCTCGGGCATCATGACGATGCTCGGCGGGCTCGGCCACGCGCTGCCCTATCTCATCCCGCATTTCACGACGGCGACGATCACCGCGGTCGTCGTCGTGTTCTTCGAATTGTGGGCGATCGCCTTCATCCAGAACCGCTACATGGAGACGCCGTTCCTGCGCGCCGCCTTCCAGGTGGTGCTGGGTGGCGGGCTGGTGCTGGCAGCGGGCATCCTGATCGGCAATGCCTGAACGCTAGCCGTGCTGCGCCCGGCTGTCGGTTGGCGCGCCGTCGCGTTCGGTCATGCCGTAGTCGCGGATGACTTGCGCAATACGCAGGCGGTAGCCGGCGAAGACACCACCGCGCCCCGCCTTCTGCGCCTGACGGTGCTCCTCGGTGTTGCGCCACGCCCTGATGGCCTCCTCATCGCGCCAGAAAGACAGCGAAAGCACGCGCTGCGAATTTGCAAGGCTCTGGAACCGCTCGACGGAGATGAAGCCGTCGATCCCGTCGAGCAGCGGCTTCAGATCGGCGGCGATGCCGAGATAGGCGCCGCGCTTTCCGTCGGCCGGTTCGACCTCGAAGATGACCGCGATCATTGCGCCTCCCTCTCCGCATGCGGCGTGGAGGCGAGCTTCAGGAAGATACGGTCTTCCTTGAGAATGAACCGTTCGCGGCGGGCGAAGTCGTAGTTCTCGCGCCCGAGCGGATCAGCGGCAAGCCGCGCCCGATAAGCCTCGTATGCCGCCAGGCTGGCGATGTTGTAAACGCCGTAGGCGATGGTGGCCGAGCCTTCATGCGGCGCGAAGTAGCCGATAAGGTCGGCGCCGCAGCGCGGGATCGCCTGCCCCCAGTTGCGGGCGTATTGCCCGAAAGCGTCCTTGCGGAACGGGTCGATCTCGTAGCGGATGAAGCAGGTGATTGTCATCGGGATGCCTTTCAGGAAATGACGATGACGCTTCGACGTTCATCGAAGCGATGGGATTTGCACATGGGGTACGATACTCCTTTGCTAGTCCCAGTACGAACGCGCGCATTCGCGCCGCGCCTGCGCCGGCGTCACGCCGATGTCGGCGAGCATGCGATCGTCGAGTTCGGCCAGGTCGAGGCGTTGCTGATAGCGATCGTGCAGGCGCACCAGCCGGGCAAGCAGGCCGGCAAGGGTCGCGACCGGAAGCGAGGGGCCGGGCACGAAATCGGCAATCGCCTTGCGGAGGATGATGGACATGAACCTATCTCCGTTTCGATGCGGGCATCATAGCGATTGAACGACGACGATACTTCGATTATGATCGAACCATGAAAGACACGCCCGACCTTGCCCGTATTGCGACGCTCGTCGGCGACCCGGCAAGGGCATCGATGCTCGACGCGCTGATGAATGGCGGCGCGCTGACCGCCAGCGAGCTGGCGCTCGAGGCCGGCGTCACGCTTCCGACCGCGAGTTCGCATCTCGCCAAGCTGACCGAGGGCGGCCTGACGAAGGTCGCGAGCCAGGGCAGGCACCGCTACTACGCGCTTTCAGGCCCGCAGGTCGCGGCGATGCTGGAATCGATCGCAGGGGTCGCCGCGGCCGTCGGGCCGAAGCGGGTGCGGCCCGGCCCGCGGGACGGCGCGCTGCGACAGGCCCGGGTCTGCTACGATCATCTCGCCGGCGACCACGGCGTCGCGATGCTGGATGGTTTCGTGGCGCGCGGGCTGATCGACGGCGATGATGCGGGGCTCGCCGTGACGGCCAAGGGCGATGCCTTCTTCCGCGCGCTAGGCGTCGACATGGACAGGCTGGCCAGAAGCCGCCGCCCGGTCTGCCGCGCCTGTCTCGACTGGAGCGTGCGCCGCACGCATCTGGCAGGCGGCCTCGGGGCCGCGCTCTACGAACTCATGCTCGAACGCCGCTGGGCGCGGCGCGATCCGCAAAGCCGGGCCGTGATCTTCTCGCCGTCGGGCGCCAACGCCTTCCGCAGGGACTTTCTGGCCGCGTGATACGCCGCTGTCGCGCATTTGCTGCGGTTTTTACGAAAGCTTTACCAACCGGACGGATAGAGTCCTATCCGTCACCTACGCGCCCCATTTTGCCCGGAATTCCGCCACTCTCGGCTGGCTTTTGCCGGTGAGCCTGCTTCCACATTCACCGGGCATTCACGAAGTGCTGCTAGGGTGATCGGATAGGCTGAAGGGACAACCAAGTCTGTCACGGGTACGGGACAATGGAATACTGGAACCAGCTCACGCGCTGCACGCGTGCCATCCGCGAATTCGTGGTGCCGAGCTATCGGCCCGAGCGCCACTACATGCGTGGACCGGGGCCGGCCTGCGCGCGACGCGGCGGCACCGTTCAGTTTCAGTGATCGGTCCCTTCGCAGGCCGCCAGCCTTACAGGCTCGCCTGCCTCCGCGCCGATTTCCGTGCATTGACCAGCGGCGCACAGCCGCCAACCGCTCACTGTGGCTCCTGACGCGGCCAGCACCAGTTCCTCGAGCGGCGCGATCTCAGGTTCGTAAATCCACCACCCGTCGCGGAAGACCGCGCCCTCCGGCGGATCCATTCCGGCTCCGGATCCCATAACGCGCCCCTCGACGAGGACGAGCCTTCCGGCATCGATCCGCCAATCCTCTTCCCAGCGCGTCTTCTCCACCGAATGCGTCCACGACAGCGTGAAGGCGGCCACGGCGATCGTCATCGCCTTGGCACCCGCAGCGATGCACAGGCTCATCCGCCCTGCACGGACGCCGACACCGCGCGGACGCGGTACCAGCGTAGCGCGAGGAACGCCGCTGCGAGCCCGAAGCCGATCTCGTCGGTCGCGGGCAGGGCTGCAATCAGCGTGAAGGCGGCGGCGGCGGCGAGCAACCGCTCCCAGACCGCCAGATGCCCGCGCAGGAAGCCGATGACCGCCGCACCCCACAGGCCGATGGACAGCGCTGCCTTGAACACGATGTAGGCGACGGCGGGCCAGTAGCCGACCGCTTCGGCGAGCGGACCGCCGTCCTGAAGCATCAGCGCCGGCGTATAGACCGCCATGAACGGGATGACGAAACCGGCGGCCGCCACCTTCAGCGCCTCGAAGGCGATCTTGAGACCGCTCTCGCGCGCGATCGGCGCGGCCGCGAAGCAGGCCAGCGCAACAGGCGGTGTCAGATCAGCCAGGATGCCGAAATAGAACACGAACATGTGGCTGACGATCAGCGGAACACCGAGTGCCAGAAGCGCCGGACCGGCAATGGTCGAGGTGATGATGTAGTTGGGAATCGTCGGAATGCCCATGCCGAGGATCAGGCACGTCACCATCGTGAGGAGCAGCGACAGGAACAGCGAGTTCTGACCGACGGAAACGATGTACTGCCCGAACGTGTTGGCGACGCCGGTCAGCGTCATCGTGCCAATGATGATGCCGACGACGGCGCAGGCGACGCCGACCGGCAGCGCCGTCTTGGCACCCTCGGCGAGTGAGTCGCGGCACACGGCCAACGTCTCCTTACCACCGGCGACGAACAGGTTGGCGAGGATCAACAGGATCGCCGCGACAAGGATCACGTTGATGCCGTAGCGGAAGAAGCTGGCCGCGACGACCCCGAGCAGCACCCAGAAGATCACACGCAGGATCGTCGACGGGAGCCCGAGCGCGATGGAGCCGCCGAGGATCAAAAGCGCGGTGAAGGACAAGCCGACCGTGCCTGCGAAAAGCGGCGTATAGCCGGAAAACAGCAGGTAGACGAGCGCTGCCAGCGGCAAAATGAGATACCAGCCGTTGCGCAGGGCCGCCATCGCCGAGGGCAGTTCGTCGCGCGGCAGGCCGAGCAGGCCGCGCTTGCCGGCTTCCAGATGCACCATCCAGAACGCCGAGCTGAAATAGAGCAGCGCGGGAATGATCGCCGCCTTGACGACCTCGTAATATTCGACGCCGAGGGTCTCGGCCATGATGAAGGCCACTGCGCCCATGACGGGCGGCATGATCTGACCGCCCATGGACGATGTCGCCTCGACGCCGCCGGCAAAGGCCGCGCGGTAGCCGAACCGTTTCATCAGCGGAATGGTGAACTGGCCGGTGGTGACGACATTTGCGACGCCCGAGCCCGAGATCGTACCCATCAGCCCGGACGAAATGACCGAAACCTTGGCGGGGCCGCCGCGGGCATGGCCGACCAGGCCTAGCGACACGTCGGTGAAGAGCTTGATCATGCCCGCCCGTTCAAGGAAGGAGCCGAACAGGATGAACAGGAAGATATAGGTGGCCGAGACATAGGTCGGGATACCGTAGATCCCTTCGGTACCGTATGCCATGTGCTCGACGACCTGCTCGAAATCGTAGCCGCGATGGGCGAGCATTCCGGGCAGATAGTTGCCGAACAGACAGTAGAGCAGGAACGCGCCGGAGATGATCGGCAAGGCGGGTCCCATGATGACCCAGGCGGCGGCGAATACCGTGACCAGAGCAACAACGCCGACGACGAGATCGAGGGTCAGCGGAAAGCCGGCGCGCAGGATCAGCGGCGCGTACTCGATCCACTGGTAGAAGGCCACGCCCATGCCTGCCAGGCCGGCCGCCCAGGCGATCGAGCGGACCGGCATCGTCCCTCCCCTCATCGAGGCGACGAGCGGAAAGGTCAGCAGGATCAGGAAGCCGACGTGGAAGGCACGCACGACCTGGCTCGGAAAGTTTATGAGATGAGCCGAGACACCGATCTGATATGCCGAGAAAGCGACGGCGATCCAGAACAGGATGCGACCCTCGCGGCTCGACGGAAAGCTTCCGTGTGTTGGATCATGGATCGCGGCGCTGGTCTGCGCCGCATCGCCGTGCGTTTCGACGGTGGACATGTGGCTCTCCGATCAAAGCCAGCCTGCTTGATATCGCGCGGAATTCCGGCGCGGGATCGCCCGCGCCGGAAGGGTCATGCCCCTGAACCGCTCGGGCTCAGAGCAGCCCCTTTTCCTTGTAGTAGCGCTCGGCGCCGGGATGCAGCGGGATCGGAAGGCCCATTGCGCCCTTTTCCGCACTGATGGCCTTGGCGGCTGCATGGGCCGCGACCATCTCGTCGAGGTTCTCGAAGAGCTGCTTGGTCATCTGGTACGCGGTTTCCTCCGAGACGTCCGAATGCGTCACCAGAACGTTCGTGATGGCAAGCGTCGGCACGTCGGCGGACTGACCCTCATAGGTCCCGGCCGGGATGGTCGCGGCGAGGAACGGTGCGCCAAGCGTCTCGGCAACCGATTCCGGTACCGACACCATGGTGATCGGAAGCGATACCGAAAGGTCCTTGATGGAGGCGACGCCAAGACCGGCCGACTGCAGGGTCGCATCGAGCTGGCGGTTCTTGATCAGTTCGACGGACTCGCCGAAGGGCAGGTATTCGGTCTTGCCAAGATCGTCGTAGCTCATGCCCATCGCCTGGAAGATGCGGCGCGCATTGAGCTCGGTACCCGACTTCGGCGCGCCGACCGAAAGGCTCTTGCCCTTGAGGTCCGCGAACTCCTTGATACCGGATTCCTGCGAGGCGACGATCTGGATGTAGTTCGGGTAGATCGCGGCGATCGCGCGCAGCTTCTCGAGCTTCTGCGGGAAGCCGGCTTCGCCATCGCCTTCCCAGGCCGACTTGACGGAATCGCCGAGCGCGAAGGCGATCTCGCCACGGCCCTGCTGCAACAGGTTGAGGTTCTCGACCGAGGCCTTGGTCGACTGGACCTGGGTCTTCACGCCCTCGATCTTGTCGCCGTAGATCTTCGCCAGCGCCGCGCCGAGCGGATAGTAGACGCCCGACGTGCCGCCGGTGAGGACGTTGATGAACTCCTGCGCCTTCGAAGCCGTTGCGCCCACGCCGAGCGACAGCGCGACCGTCCCGGCGACAATCAGATTCCGGGTGAGATGTTTCATGGATGCAATCCTCCCTGTGTTCACACGCCGGCACTCTCCTCTCCGGCGCTCGATGATCTTATTGGCACATATCGTGCCAGTTCGGGCAACCGATAAGTTTCCCCTTTATTCCAGACAGATAGCGTCAGGCAGCGAGTGGACCGGCATCCCGCGTTCGGCGGATTTCCGCCGAAACCGGCCTCGGTATGGCGGATTATTGCCGACTTCGCGCGCCTTCAGCCGCGCTCTCGTCGCCGCGCAACCCGTATCGCGCGATCTTCTCGCTAAGCGTCCGGCGTGGCAATCCGAGACGGTTGGAGGCCTCGCGCACATTTCCGCCGACGGCTTCGAGCGCCTCGGCGATCAAAGCGGCCTCGAATGCCGAAACGGCATCGGACAGATTTGTTTCGCCGGTTGCATCCGCTTGCCCCGTCACCGCGGGACGGACCTGAAGGCCGAGCACGAAGCGTTCGGCCGCCCCCCTCAGTTCGCGCACATTGCCTTCCCACCGCCCCATGCCCAGGCCGGCGAGGACCGCCTGCGGAATGTCGCGCGGGGCGAGCCCGTGTTTGCGCGCCGCCTCGGCGGCGAAATGGGCGAAGAGCAGCGGAATGTCCTCGCGGCGGCGATCGAGCGGCGGCAGTTCGAGCGTCACCGTCGCGAGCCGGAAGTAGAGATCCGAACGGAAGCTTCCATCGCGGGCAGCGGCCGCGAGCGGCGTCTTGCTGGCAGCCACAAAGCGGACGTCGACAGGCAGTTCCCGGTTCGAACCGATCGGCTCGACGACGCGCTCCTGGATGACCCGTAGAAGCTTCGCCTGAAGTGCCGCGGGCATGGACTCGATCTCGTCGAGGAACACCGTGCCGCCATTGGCGTGCGCGATGCGCCCGGTACGCCTGGCAACGGCGCCGGTGAAGGCGCCGCGCTCATGGCCAAACAGCTCGCTTTCGAAAATGGTCTCCGGCACGGCGGCGCAGTTTATCGCGACGAACGGCCGTCCTGCACGCTTGCCGCAGTCGTGGAGCGCCCGCGCGGCCACCTCCTTGCCGGTGCCGGTCTCGCCCTGGATCAGGACATCGACGTCGATGTCTGCGAGTTGCAGCAGCCGTTCGCGCAAACGAACGATCGCCGGGGCGTTGCCGATCATCCGGGCCTCAAGATCGACCGCGCGGCCCTCCACTTGCCGCAGCCGTTCCAACTCGCCACGAAGCCGGCGCGCCTCTACTGCCCGGTCGAGGACCGCGACAAGGTGATCGGCATCATATGGCTTTTCGAGGAAGTCGTGGGCGCCGCGACGCATGGCATCAACGGCCAGCGCGACATCGCCATGGCCCGTCAACAGCACGACCGGCAGGTCGGGATTGTCGGCACGCGCGGCATCGAGCAGCGCCATGCCGTCCATCCCGGGCATGCGAATGTCGGTAACAAGGGCGTCGAAGCGCCGCCCGCCAAGGACGGCAATCGCATCCGCGGCGCTCGCGGCCGACGAGACCTCGAAGCCTGACAGGGAGAGCCACTCCACCGCGGAATCGCGGAGGTCCTTCTCGTCGTCGACGAAAAGGATCGCGCCGCGGCTCATTCCGCGGCCTCGCGAAGGCTGTCGGCGGCGGAGGGCAGCCGAACCGCGAATGTCGAGCCATCGCCTTCGCGGGACGCAAATGTCAGCGTGCCGCCGAACTCGGTGACGATGGCGCGCGATATCGACAGGCCGAGGCCCAGCCCCTCGCCGGTCTCCTTGGTCGTGAAGAAGGGTTCCGCGATACGGTCGCGCAGTTCGTCGGCCACGCCCGCGCCATTGTCCGAAACCTTCAGGATCACATCTTCGCCGACCCGTTCCGCCGACACGGAAACCGCCGGGCGCTCGCGACCCGAAACGGCGTCGAGTGCGTTGGCGAGGAGGTTGAGGATCACCTGCTCGAACTGGACCGGATTTGCCTTGACCGAATAGGCCTCGAGGCCGGGCATGATTTCGAGCTCCACCTTCTCAGCTTCGGCGCGATGGGCGACGATCTCCACCGCGGCGCGGACGCAGCGATCGAGCCGGACCGTTTCGCGGGCGCCGCCGTCCTTGCGCGCGAAGGATCGCAGCAGCTTGACCGTACGCTGGATGCGCCGCACCAGATCGCGCGCCGCGCCGACCTTGTCGCCTATCGCCTCGTCGCCACCGCGCCGGGCCAGCAGCCCGGTCGAGGCCAGGGTGTTTTCAAGCGCCGACAGCGGCTGGCTGACCTCGTGCACGATGGCCGCCGACATGCGGCCGAGCGCGGCGAGCTTGGCAGTCTGAATCAGCGTCACCTGCGCTTCGCGCAGGTCGTATTCGGCACGCTTGCGCTCTTCCACTTCGCGGTTGAGTTCGGCGGTGCGCTCGACGACGCGCCGCTCGAGACGGTCATGCTCGTCGAGCTTGGCCCGGACCAGTTGCCGGCGCTGGTGCAGGTAGAGTGCTGCGCCGGTGACCAGCATGCCTGCCAGCGCGGTGATCAATCCGAGCAGGGAGGCATTGGCGCGGATCGGCGTCAGATCTGTCGCGACGAACAGGGTCCAGCCGTCCGGTTCGATGTGCGCCGAGCGCAGCAGGTGGGCGCTTTCCCGCCCCTCCACCGCAACCTCGGTCGGCAGCGCGCCGGCGCCCGGAAATACGGGGGCGGCCTCGATGACCGCGATCCCGTCATATTTTCGCGCCGCGAGGATACTTTTCCTTGCATCGTCCGAAAGAGGCCTCAGCGGGCGGTACCGCCATGATGGGTGACCGGTGAGGAAGACGACACCGTCGGCATCCGCCACCGAGACGAAGGCCCGACTGCCGGTCCAGCTCTTCTCGAGCCCGCTCATATCGACCTTCACAACCGCGACGCCGATCACGCGCTCGCCGTCGCGGATCGCCGACGACAGGAAATAGCCGGGAATGCCGGTCGTCGCGCCGACGGCATAGTAGCGCCCCTCGCCGGTTTCCAGCGCGTCGCGGAAATAGGGGCGGAAGGCGTAGTTCCTGCCGACGAAGCTTGTCGGTTCGTCGTAATTGCTGGCCGCCAGGGTCTCGCCGTCGAGCGCCATGACATAGAGTTCGTCGGCGCGCGATTCCGTCCTGATGTCATTCAGGTAGGCATTGGCCGCGCCGGTAGGGTAGGGCGCGGTGCCGATCAGGACGTCGCGTATCCGCGCGTCGTGGGCAATCACGGCGGGAAGATAGCGGAAACGCTCGACTTCGCTGCGGATCGAACGCGCCAGAACCTGCAGCTCGCCATCGAGCACGACCGCCGCGCGGCGCTTGCCGGCCTCCAGCGCACCCATTCCGACGGCGACCGCCGCCACTACGATGACAATCGCGGCGAGGCCGACCAGGAAACCGCGGCTTCGCACGATCCGGCTCACGTTCGAACTGCCCTCATATACCCGGCTCCGCAGGGCGGCACCCGCGCCGCCGCCGCGATTGTGTCAGCAAGGCCGGAAGCTGGCAACGCGACAGGCGTTACTCAAGTCCTTCGAAGAGCGCCGTCGACAGATAACGTTCGGCGAAGGACGGGATGATCGTGACGATCGTCTTGCCCTTGTTCTCCTCGCGCGCGCCGACGACGGCACTTGCCTGAAGCGCGGCGCCCGAGGAAATTCCGACCGGAATACCCTCCAGCCGGGCGACAAGACGAGCGTTCTCGAAGGCCTCGTCGTTCGACACGGTCACCACCTCGTCATAGACCGAGGTGTCGAGGATACCTGGCGCGAAGCCGGCGCCGATGCCCTGGATCTTGTGCGGGCCGGGCGCACCCCCTGAAAGGACCGGAGAATCGGCGGGTTCGACCGCGACGACCTTCAGGTCGGGCTTGCGCTTCTTGAAGACTTGGCCGACACCGGTGATGGTGCCCCCGGTGCCGATGCCGGCGACCAGGATATCGACCTCGCCGCCGGTGTCGTTCCAGATTTCCTCGGCCGTTGTACGGCGATGGATCTCGGGATTGGCCGGGTTCTCGAATTGCTGCGGGATAACGGCGTTCTTCGTCTCGGCGAGCAGCTCCTCGGCCCTGGCGATCGCGCCCTTCATGCCCTTGGCGCCTTCGGTCAGAACCAGTTCGGCACCGAGGAGCTTGAGCATCTTGCGCCGCTCCATCGACATCGTCTCAGGCATGGTGAGTATCAGCTTGTAGCCCTTCGCGGCGGCGGCGAATGCCAGCGCTATGCCTGTATTTCCCGATGTAGGCTCGATCAGAGTCGTCTTGCCGGCTGTGATGCGGCCCTCCGCTTCCATCGCCTCGATCATGGCGACGCCGATGCGATCCTTGACACTGGCGATCGGGTTGAAGAATTCCAGCTTGGCCAGGATGGCGGCCTCGACACCCTTTATTCCGGCAAAGCGGTCGAGCCGGACGAGCGGCGTATCGCCGATCGTTTCGGTGATGGAGTTGTATATCCGCCCACGTCCTGGCAGCCGGGTCCGGGTCTCGATATCGTTCATGCGAAAGGCCTCCTTGTCGTTCCCGCGCCGCCCCGCGCCGGCCGTGCATGGCCGAACGCCATTTCCCGATAACAGGTTCCTCGCCTGAGTCTAAGGAGAATTGGCCGCGAACGCCGCGCAGCCTCAGTACGAAAACAGCTTCTGGAGTTCGTCGAACGGCATTCCGCCCGCTGCGATGTCGAACCGGCCTTCTTCGAGCATCTGGCGGGCAGCCTCCCGAACGGCGCCGAATGCCGCCGTTGTCAGCTTGGAGCCGAGCGAGATGCGCCGCGCACCCGCATCCGACAGCGCCGCGACCGTGAAACCCTTGATGGCCAGTACGTTGACTGGCTTCGACACCGACGCGCAGACCGTGCGAACCGCCTCGAGATCGGCGAGTCCGGGCGCGTAGAGCACGTCCGCGCCTGCCTTCTCGAAGGCCTGTAGGCGCTTGATCGTGTCGTCGAGGTCGTTGCGTCCCCAGAGATGGTTTTCGGCGCGCGCGGTGAAAACGAAATCGCGCTTGAGCGAGCGTGCCGCCTCGACGGCCGCCGACACCCGTTCGACGGCCTGTCCGAAATCGTAGATGGGATCACCGGGATCGCCGGTATGGTCTTCGATCGAGCAGCCGGCCAGTCCTGCTGCTTCCGCCGCGAAGATGGTCTCGGCGGCGCTGTCGGGACTGTCGCCCTTGCCCTTTTCCAGATCGGCCGAAACCGGCAAGTCGGTCGCGGCGACGATCTCGCGGCAATGGGCGATCATCGGCTCGAACCCGACATCCCCGTCAGCGAGACCGCGCGTGAAGGCGTAGCCGGCCGACGTCGTCGCGAGAGCCTTGAAGCCAAGCGACGCGAGCAGCTTCGCCATGCCGATGTCCGACGGATTGGGGATGACGAAGGCTCCGGGGCCGCCGTGCAATGCCCGAAAAACCGATCCTGTCTCCGCCATGGCGCATCCTCCACGTTTTGCGAAGCGTACCGCTCCCCGGCTCCGGATCACAAGACGGGGGGCTGGTCCACACGGACCGAGGCTGCGGACCAGATATGGCTATTCCGCCGCGGCGCGGTGTCCGGTGTCGGCGTTCTCCACGGCCTCGACGATCGCGTTGCAAAAGGCCTTGAGATCGCCAGGGTTGCGGGCGGTGATGATATTGCCGTCTACGACCGTTTCTGCGTCCTCCCATTTCGCCCCGGCATTCTTCATGTCTGTCGCAATCGACTTGTATGACGTTGCACGCTTCCCTGCGACGACACCGGCTTCGATCAGCAGCCATGGCGCGTGACAGATCGCGGCCAGCGGCTTGCCGGTGCCGGCAAAAGCCTCGACGAATTCGACAGCGTCCTTCTCGACGCGCAGCAGGTCAGGATTGATCTGGCCGCCGGGCAGCACCAGCGCATCGTAGTCCGCAGGGTTCGCTGCTTCGAGCGTCCGGTCGACCTTGACGGCGGAGCCCCAGTCCTTCTTGTCCCAGCCGGTGATCTCGCCGTCCTTCAACGACACGACGTCGACTCTTGCGCCTGCGTCCTTGAGCGTCGTCAGCGGCACTTCGAGTTCGGATTGTTCGAAGCCGTCGGTCGCGAGGATCATAATACGGGATTTGCCTATGGAAGGCATGGTCGCATCTCCTTGTGTCTTGCGAGGATGTCTGTTCACCAACGCGCCACGACGCGTGTGGTTCGAGAGCAAGGAGAAAAATGAGGATCAGCCGGTTCCGGTCGAACCGAACCCGCCACCGCCCCGCGCCGTCTCGCCGGCAGCCGAACGCTCCTCCAGCGCGAGGCGACTGACCGGGGCCAGCACGAGCTGTGCGATGCGCATGCCGCGCGATACGACGAAGTCCTCGTCGCCGAGATTGGCGAGAAGCACCTTCGCCTCGCCGCGGTAATCGCTGTCGATCGTGCCCGGCGAATTGAGGCAGGTAACGCCGTGCTTGAACGCAAGGCCTGAACGCGGACGGACCTGTCCCTCGTAGCCATCGGGGATTTCCAGCACCAGTCCCGTCGGCACCAGAGCCCGCCTTCCCGGCGTGATGATCATTGGCCGGTCTTCGGGCACGGCAGCGCGCAGATCCATGCCGGCCGCACCCGCGGTCTCGTAGGCGGGCAACGCAAGGCCCGCTGCGTGCGGCAGCCTGACGACCCCCATAACCGGCGTGTTCTTCGAAACGACCTGCATGGCACAGACCCTATCAGCCGGCCGCCGCGCGGGGTCAATCGCCGACGCGCGCTATCAACCGGTTTCGTTCACCTGACCTCGACGGGCACCACAGTCGTCTCCTTGATCTCCTCCATCACGAAGGAGGCGGAAACATCAGACAACGGCACTTTCGCTATAAGCCGCTGATAGAGCCGGTCGTAGGATTTCACATCCGCGACACGCGCCCTCAAGACGTAATCCAGATCGCCGGACATCCGGTACACGCCGGTGATTTCGGGGAGCGAAACTACCGCCTCGCGGAACTTGCGCAACCAGTCTGGATCATGATTCGAGGTGCGGATGATGACGAAGACGGAAAGACCAAGTCCGACTTTCTCGGCGTCGACCAATGCCACGCGCCCGGTGATGACGCCCTGCTCCTCCAGCAGCTTCACGCGCCGCCAGCAGGCATTGCGCGACAGGCCCAGGCGATCGGAGAGCTGATCGACGGTCAGCGTCGCATCGAGTTGAAGCTCGGCCAGCAGCCGGCTATCGGTTGAATCCAGTTTCCCGCTCATGAATGGGACAATGTCCCATCAATTACACATTCTCAAGGACTATTTGGGACAATTCGCAGCAGGGAATGTGGCATCGTTCGTCATCCTGTCGAATTGGAGACACGCCATGACTACTCGTATCGCCCGGCTTTTCACCGACCATCCCGCCAGCATCGACGAGAGCTATTTCGAACATATGGCCTTTGCGGCCTGGTTCTCCTCCCGCCTTCTGATGGCGGCCGGAGCGGCGCTCGTCCACGCGATCCTGCCCTTCATGTTCGAAAAGACCGCGTCGACGATCATCCGCGAGCTTTACGAGCGAACCCACAATCGCGGGCGGTAAGGCAGAACCCAAATGTGCCGCTGGGCCGCCTATCGAGGCGAGGCAATCTTCCTCGAGGACATCGTGTCCGCGCCATGCCACTCGCTCGTGGCGCAGAGCCATTGTGCGCAAGAGGCGAAAACCGCCACCAATGGCGACGGCTTCGGCGTCGCCTGGTATGGCGAACGCCCGGAACCGGGACTTTATCGTGACATCCTGCCGGCGTGGTCGGACCCGAATCTGCGGCATCTGTGCCGGCAGGTACGGTCGCATCTTTTCCTGGCGCATGTCCGCGCATCGACCACGGGCGCAACCAGCCGCGACAACTGCCACCCCTTCGCCAGCGGCGCCTGGACCTTCATGCATAACGGGCAGATCGGCAGTTTCGAGCATATCCGCCGGAAGCTGGAAAGCAGCCTGCCCGACCAGCTCTATTCCGAGCGCCATGGTTCGACGGATTCCGAACTTCTGTTCCTGATCATGCTGGCCGAAGGGCTCGAGACGGACCCGCATGGCGCGACCCGGCGTTCGGTCAGTCGCGTCATCGCGGCCGCGCGGCAGGCCGGCCTCGATCCGTTTCTTCGGCTGACCGCCGCCTTTTCCGACGGACGGTCGCTCTACGCCGTGCGCTACGCGACGGATCGTCTGGCGCCAACGCTCTACCTGTCAGCCGGCGCGCGCGGCCATTCGCTGGTTTCCGAGCCGCTCGACCGCGACGCGGCCACTTGGCAGCCCGTGCCCGCCGGGAGCTTCGTGCGGATCGGGACGGCGGGCTTAGATGTGAGCCCATTCACACCTGCCGAAGACATGCTGGCGATCGCGGTCTAAGACGAGCGATCCAAAAACCCGTTCGACAGCCTCGACGCGCACCGCTATAAGCCCGCGCAACGAACGGAACTCCTGTTATGGCCGAGACTCTCAAAGACGCGGTGGCGCGCCGCCGCACCTTCGCGATCATTTCGCATCCCGACGCGGGCAAGACGACGCTGACCGAGAAGCTGCTCCTGTTCGGCGGCGCTATCCAGCTTGCCGGCGAGGTCAAGGCCAAGAAGGACAAGATCCAGACCCGCTCGGACTGGATGAAGATCGAACGCGAGCGCGGCATCTCCGTCGTCACGTCGGTGATGACGTTCGAGTATGGCGACCATGTCTTCAACCTGCTCGACACGCCGGGCCACGAAGACTTTGCCGACGACACCTACCGGACACTGACTGCCGTCGATTCCGCCGTCATGGTGATAGACGCGGCCAAGGGCATCGAGCCGCGCACGCTGAAGCTGTTCGAAGTGTGCCGCCTGCGCGACATCCCGATCGTCACCTTCGTCAACAAGCTCGACCGCGAGAGCCGCGACCCGTTCGAGATCCTCGACGAGATCGAACAGAAGCTGGCGCTCGACACCGCGCCCGTCACCTGGCCGATCGGGCGTGGCAAGAGCTTCCGCGGCACCTATCACCTCGCCGACAACATGATCCGGCATTCCGACGACGATGTTCGCCGCATACCGGTCAACGGGCCTGAATCCGAAGCGGTCTCCGGCCTTCTGCCCGAAAACGAGCGCGATGCCTTCGTCGAGGAGATGATGCTGGCGCGGGAAGCCTGCCGTCCGTTCGATCTCCAGTCGTTCCGGGAGGGTCATCTGACGCCGGTCTATTTCGGCTCCGCACTGCGGAATTTCGGCGTGCGCGACCTGATCGAGGCGCTGGGCCAGTTCGCACCCCAGCCCCGTGCCCAGGAGGCCGACACGCGCAAGGTCGAGGCGACGGAGGAGAAGATGACCTCCTTCGTGTTCAAGATCCAGGCCAACATGGATCCCAACCATCGCGACCGGATCGCCTTCGTGCGTGTGTGCTCCGGCAGGCTGCAGCGCGGCATGAAGGCCAAGCTGGTGCGCACCGGCAAGCCGATCGCGCTGTCTGCGCCGCAATTCTTCTTCGCGCGGTCGCGGATCACCGCCGACGAAGCCTTTGCCGGCGACGTGGTCGGGATTCCGAACCACGGCACGCTGAGGATCGGCGACACGCTGACCGACGGCGAGGACATCGTCTTCCGCGGCGTGCCGAACTTCGCGCCGGAGATCCTTCGCCGCGTGCGGCTGGGCGACGCGATGAAGGCCAAGAAGCTCAAGGAAGCGCTGCATCAGATGGCCGAGGAAGGCGTCGTTCAGCTCTTCTCGCCGGAGGACGGTTCGCCGGCGATCGTCGGCGTGGTCGGTGCGCTGCAACTCGACGTCCTGAGGGAACGGCTGAAGATCGAATACGGCCTTCCGGTCGACTTCGAAGTGGCGCGCTTCTCGGTCTGCCGCTGGATCTCGACAAGCGAGAAAGGCGAACTCAACCGGTTCATCGAGACGCATCGCGGCGACATCGCCCGCGATCTCGACAATGACCCGGTCTTCCTAGCGCCACACGAGTTCGGCCTCAATTACGAGGCCGACCGCTGGAAGGCGATCCGTTTCGACGCGGTGAAGGACTATCAGGTCGGCGCGAAGGACAAGGCTGCCTGAGCCGATCGAAGATTGCATCGATCGTGATGAACCTTATCGGGCCTCGGCGCGACCCATAGACATGACTTCAACGATGCGCGGCGTGCAGCGCCGCCGATGGAGGCCGTCATGTCCGGAATACGTTCGCTTGCCCTTGCCGTTTCGCTCACCGCGGTGTGTGGGATGCAGGCCGCGGAGGCCGCGTCGCCCTATGTGAAGACCTGCAAGTCGTCGATCACCACGGTCGGCCAGCACAAGGTCAAGAAGATCGCCCGCCGTATCGCCATGCAGAGCTGGGGCCAACAGGCGGCCGCCCTCTACGGTGCAAGCTGGGCCGATTTCGGCAACGCCACCGTTTCACAGAACGGATGTTCGTTCCAGGCACCCAACTGGACCTGCATCTATGCCGCCAAGCCCTGCCGCATCACCGACACACGCGGGATTACGTCGCGCAAGCCGGGCCTGATGCCGCGCATCAAGCCGATCTGGTGATCGACAACAATGACGATGCTTGTTCAATCCGCACACAACAGGGAGGGAGTCATGCCATTGTTCAAGGCTTTCGGATGTATCCTTGCGGTCGCTGCAGCGATGGCAGCGTCTTCGGCAACCGCGGCAAGCTATGCCCAGAAGCACTGCAAGGGGCCGGTCACGGGTGTCGGCGTCCATACGTATGAATATATCGCGGTAACCAAGGCGCGCGCCGACTGGTCGACCAAGGTGAAGGCCCTGTACGGCCCCGTCTGGACCGATCCGGGACAGATGAAGGTCCATGCCGCCTCCTGCATGCCCCATCGCGGTCCGAAGCCGGGACAAAACCACTGGGCCTGTCAGTTCATTGCATCCCCGTGCAAGGTCGTGAACAATCAGCTTTCGCCATTCGCCCCTGGCGTGAAACCACGTGTCGGGCTGCCCGGTACATCGCTTCGCAAGCGATAGGCTCCCTGCCGAGGCGAACGTATCCGTCGCGACCGCTTCACCGGTCCGGCGAAGCCAACGTTCGAAACGTCGCTTCATCCCTCGAAAGCAACCTTCCACCCGCCGAAGTCGTTATCTTCGCGATCGCTTCTATGAGAGGGAGTAGTATGGACGTCGTTCGGATTCTTTGCGCCATAATCCTGCCGCCGCTCGGCGTGTTCCTCCAGGTGGGGCTGGGCCTGCACTTCTGGCTGAATATCCTTCTGACGCTGCTCGGCTACATTCCGGGGATCGTCCACGCCGTCTGGGTCGTGTTGCGCAAGTGAGTCAGGTATCGGAAACCGGGCACCACGACGCGGACCCGCACCTTGCCTCACTTGATGCGCTCGCGAAGCTCCTCGATTCGCGGTGGCGAATTCCCGGCACCGGTATCCGCTTCGGCATCGACGCCGTGGCCGGACTGTTGCCGGGCATTGGCGATGCGGCAACGGGGCTGGTTTCGGCCTATATCGTTCTTCACGGCGTACGCCACCGCGTACCCGGGCGTGTGATCGCCCGCATGATCGGCAATGTCGCGCTTGATACCGTGGTCGGCAGTGTGCCCATTGTGGGGTCGCTGTTCGATGTCTTCTTCAAGGCGAACAACCGCAATGTCGGACTTCTGCGCCAGCATCTGGAACGGATAAAGTCCGATGTCGACACGGCAACGCCAGACGAAACTGGCGCCGGATCCCGACGCGACACGGCCACAACCGCAAAATAATTGCGCAAATCCCTGCGCTGACCGGAAAATATCCCATGGGCTGCGCCAATTTGGCGCGCGCCGAGACTGAAAATCAGCAGCCCAATAGCTTATCTAGGGGAAAGCGGAAACAAACTCAGGGAGCCGTATCATGGGCCTGCGCATCAACGACACCATTCCGAACCTGACCGTCGAGACCGACCAGGGCAGCTTTGCCCTCCATGACTATATCGGCGATTCCTGGGCGATTCTGTTTTCCCACCCGAAAGACTTCACGCCCGTCTGCACGACCGAGTTCGGCGCCGTCGCCCAGCTCAAGGACGAATGGGAGAAGCGCGGCACCAAGGTGATCGGCATCTCGGTCGACGGCATCGAGGACCACAAGAAGTGGAAGGGCGACATCGAGAAGGTCGGCGGCGCCCAGGCGTTCTTCCCGATCATCGCCGACAAGGGCCTGGCCGTTTCCAAGGCATTCGACATGCTGCCGGCGGAAGCCTATCTGCCCGACAACCCCACCCCGAACGACAGCCAGACGGTGCGTTCCGTCTTCATCATCGGACCCGACAAGAAGCTGAAGCTGTCGATGACCTATCCGATGAATGTGGGACGCAATTTCGCGGAAGTCGTGCGCGCGCTCGACGGACTGCAGACGGCAGCGAAGCATACAGTTGCGACGCCGGCAAACTGGAATGTCGGAGACGACGTCATCATCCCGACAAGCGTCAACAATGACGACGCCACGACGAAGTTCGGTACGTTCGAGACCGTGCTGCCCTATCTGCGCAAGACGAAGGTTCCGGGCTGACCGGCCGCGGGCATCCCGCCTATGATGCGTTCGGGATCGCGGCGCTTTCGGGTGCCGCGATCCGCATCATTCTAATATCCTTGTCCTGATAGACAGCAGGTCCCGCATCGCGGAACCCGAGCTTGTGCGCAAGTGCCAGAGACGGACCGTTCTCGGGATCGATGATGCAGGTCACCGTCATCGCGGGGAAGCGCCGCTCGCACCATACGAGCACCGCGCTCATCGCCTCGGCGGCATATCCGCGTCCGTGCCAGGCGGGAGCAAATATCCAGCCTGCTTCAAGAGTCCCGGCCAGGGACGGCTCGATCTGCCGTTTGCCTTCCATGACGCCGGCATCGCCGATGTGATCGCCGGTTGCCTTGTCCTCGACCGCGAAATAGCCGAAGCCCATCAGGCTCCACATGCCGCGATAGAACACCAGCCGCCGCCAGCTTTCCTCGCGCGACAGGGGCCTGCCAGCCGTGAAGCGCACGACTTCAGGGTATGACCACAAGGCGGCCATAGACTCGAAATCGGTCTCTCTGTGGCCGCGCAGGACGAGCCTCTCCGTCGTAAGTACGGGAATGTCGGTCATGCGATTCAGCCGCCGAGCCTCCGGGCGACAAGCGCGGCCAGCTTGACGGCGACCTCGTCCTTGCTCATCTCGTCCCACGTCTCGACACCGGTGGCCGAGACGATTCGCACGGTATTGCGGTCTCCGCCCATCACGCCGCCTTCCGGCGACACATCGTTGGCGACGATCAGGTCGGCGCCCTTCTTCGCGAGCTTGGCCTTCGCATTGTCGACGACGTTCTGGGTTTCCGCGGCGAAGCCGACCACCAGCCCGGGGCGCATCGCGTGATGGCCGATCGTCGCGAGAATGTCCGGGTTCTCGACCATCTTCAAAGCAGGCGGCCCCTCGCCGGCGACCTTCTTGATCTTCTCACCCGCCGCGTCGGTCGTCCGCCAGTCGGCAACCGCCGCGACGAAGATACCGGCATCGGCGGGAAGAAGCGCCTCGACGGCCGCAAGCATCTCGCGCGCCGTCTCGACGCGCGTTACCGTGACGTCGCGTGGATCGGGTATGGTGACGGGGCCCGAAACGAGCCGCACGTCCGCGCCGAGACGGGCGAGCGCGGAAGCGATGGCGTGGCCCTGCTTGCCGGACGACCGGTTGGCGATATAGCGGACCGGATCGATCGGCTCATGGGTCGGGCCGGACGTCATGACGATCCGTCGCCCGGCGAGCGGCCTGGATCGATCATCGAGCATCGCCTCGACCGCCGCGACGATCTCGAGCGGTTCGGCCATGCGGCCTTCGCCCGCCTCGCCGCTTTCGGCCATCTCGCCACGCGCCGGCCCGACGAATGCGACCCCGTCGCGCTCCAATGTCCCGCGGTTGCGCTGCGTTGCCGGATGGTCCCACATCTTCGGGTTCATGGCCGGCGCGACGAGCACCTTCTTGTCGGTCGCCATCAGGACGGTGGAAGCGAGGTCATTGGCGAGCCCAGACGCCATCTTGGCCATCAGGTCGGCAGTCGCAGGGGCCACCACCAGGAGATCGGCCTCGCGCGACAGCCTGATATGGCCGACATCGTGCTCGTCATGGCGATCGAACAGGTCGGTGAAGACATGATCGGCCGTCAGCGTGCCGACGGACAGCGGCGTGACGAACTCGGTCGCCGCCTTCGTCAGAACGCAACGGACATGGGCACCGCGCTCGCGCAGCCGGCGGATCAGATCGAGGCATTTGTAGGCGGCGATGCCACCGCCGATGATGAGCAGGATGCGCTTGTCCGAGAGGGTCATTGGCCTGTCCCCATGTTCACGGTCTTTACGCCAGCCATGATCTTCATATCAACTTCCACGCGATCACGATCAACGCGGCCGCGATCGCCCAAAGGGCCATCCGTCCCGACCGCGTATGCCGGGCCTCCGCCTTGCCGATCTTGCACGCGGTCTCGTCGTCGAAGCGCAGGCCGTGCTCGGCCATCTGGTCTATCTCGAGCGACAGCTTTTCCGCACGCGCGGCCAGTTCCGGCGCCTGGCGCGCGAGCGCCATCACGGCCTGAACACCTTCGCGCGCATCAGACAGCATCCCGCGCGGTCCGAGATTCTCGGCGATCCAGTGGGAAACGACCGGTTCGGACGTCTTCCACATGTTGAAGGCCGGATCGAGTGTCCGGGCGACACCCTCGACGACCACCATCGTCTTCTGCAGCAGGAGGAGTTCGGGCCGCGTCGCCATGTCGAACAGCTCGGTCACCTCGAACAACAGCGTCAGAAGCTTGGCCATCGAAATCGTTTCGGCCGGCTGTCCGTGGATCGGCTCGCCGATGGCGCGGATCGCCTGCGCGAAGGCCGCGACATCGTGATGCGAGGGGACATAGCCGGCCTCGAAATGCACCTCCGCCACGCGGCGATAGTCACGGGTGATGAAGCCGTAGAGGATTTCGGCGAGGAAGCGCCGTTCCTTCTTGCCGAGCCGCCCCACGATGCCGAGATCGACGGCAACGATCGTACCGTCGCGTTCGACGAACAGGTTGCCGGGATGCATGTCGGCGTGAAAGAAGCCGTCGCGCAAAGTGTGCCGCAGGAAGTTCTGGACGAGGTTGGCGGCAAGCTTCGGAAAATCGTGGCCGGCTGCCCGCAGCTCGTCCAGCTTCGACATCTTGACCCCGTCGACCCATTCCAGCGTGAGCACGTCGCGGCCGGTCCGCTCCCAGTCGACCCACGGGACGCGAAACCCCGGATCGTCGCGCGTGTTCTCGCCGAGCTCGGACAGCGCAGCCGCCTCGAGCCGGAGGTCCATTTCGATCTTCGTCGTCTGCGCCAGGGTTTCCGTCACCGCGACCGGCTTCAGGCGGCGCGACGATGGCATGAAGCGCTCCTGGAGGCGCGCGGCCAGAAAGTAACTCTCCAGATCGTGAAAGAAGCGCTTTCGCACGCCGGGCCTGATGACCTTGACGGCGACCGCCTCCTCGCGACCGCCGCGCAGGATCACCGCCGGGTGAACCTGGGCGATCGACGCGGCGGCGACCGGTTCGGCGAATTCGACATAGAGTTCCTCGATCGGCCTGCCGAGCGACAGCTCGATCTCGGCCCGCGCCTCGGCGGTTGGGAACGTCGCCATGCGATCCTGCAGCGAAGCGAGATCGAGCGCCATGTCATGGCCCACCACGTCCGGACGCGTCGCCAGGAACTGGCCGAGCTTGACGTAGGACGGTCCGAGCCTCTCCACGGCACCGGCGATCCGTTCGGTGCGGTCGCGCCGCTTGCTGCGCGCGCGCGCCAGCGCTTTCGCGACCCGCCAGCCGAGTTTGGGCGCACCCTCGAGCTGGTCACCCGGCAAAGCCGCGATGACGCCCTCGCGAACGAGAACCCAGCCGGCCCGTCCGAGCCGCAGATAGGCTCCAAGAGTGCTCATGCTTCGCGAAGCCTCAAATCTTCCAGCCCGAATGGGCGGCGGCCACACCGGCGGTGTAGTCGCGCCATGTCACGCGCTCGAAGCCGGCACGGCCGATCATCGATGCGAAATCGCGCTGATTGGGAAACTTGCGGATCGACTCGACCAGATAGCGATAGGGCTCGGCGTCGCCGGTAACCGCCTGTCCGATGCGCGGAATGGCATCGAACGACCATCGCTCGTAAATCTTGTCGAGAAACGGCATCGCGATCTCAGAAAATTCCAGGCACATGAAACGGCCGCCGGGCTTCAGGACCCGGAATGCCTCGCCAAGGGCCCTGGGGATATCCGGCACGTTGCGGATGCCGAATGCGATCGTGTAGGCGTCGAAGCTGGCGTCCTCGAATGGCAGCGCCTCGGCATTCGCCTCGACGAAGGAGACCGATCCGCCGAGCCCGCGCTTTTCCGCGCGATCCTCGCCGACCTTCAGCATCGAGCCGTTGATGTCCAGAATGGTCGCCTGCGCCGTCCCGCCGGACGCCTCGACGACGCGGAACGCGATGTCGCCGGTGCCGCCGGCCACGTCGAGCACCGACCAACCGGCCCGCTTTGGGGGATTGAGCCAGGCGACGAAAGCATCCTTCCACAACCGGTGAAGACCGCCCGACATCAGGTCGTTCATCAAATCGTAGCGTCCGGCGACCCGATGGAACACCTCGTCGACCAGAGGCTGCTTCTCGCCCGGGCCGACTTCACGGAAACCGTACGACGTTTCCATCCCGCCCCGCGCGGTCGTCCTCTCAGCCGGCATCGCCTTGCCTTTCCTTCGAAATTTGGCCGGACCATAGCCGATCGAACTGCCAGGCGCTATTGTCTTGGCCGCGATCAAGAGCCGCGCCTGCCGCGGATGGAGGGGAGGTCCGCAATGGTGCTGAAAGCCGAACTGCATTGCCATATCGAGGGTGCCGCGGCGCCCGAGCTCGTCGAGGAGCAGGCCCGTAAATATGGCAAGGACGTATCGGATTTCATCCGCGACGGGTCGTTCGTCTGGCACGACTTCACCAGCTTCCTCGCCGCCTATGACGCAGCGGCCGACCTGTTCCGCACGGAGGAGGACTACGCGCTCCTCGCCGAATATTATCTGACCGGGCTTGCACGCGACGGCGCGATCTATTCGGAAGTCTTTACCTCGCCCGACCACGCCCGCAAGGCGGGGCTTTCGCCCGAGGCATACACCGACGCACTGGGCGAAGGTATGCGGCGCGCCGGGGAAAAGACCGGCATCGAAGGCCGCATGATCGTGACCGGCGTCAGGCATTTCGGACCGGAATCGGTCGAGGACGCGGCGCGCTTCGCGGCGACGTGCGGCCACCCTCTGGTTACCGGCTACGGCATGGCGGGCGAGGAGCGCATGGGCCACGTCAAGGATCATGTCCGCGCTTTCGAAATCGCGCGGGATGCCGGCCTCGGCATCACGGTCCATGCCGGAGAACTCGCCGGCTGGGAAAGCGTCGCGGGGGCGCTGGATCATCTGTCGCCGAGCCGCATAGGCCATGGCGTGCGCGCCATCGAGAATCCCGATCTGGTGCGCCGCATTGCCGACGAAGGTATCGTGCTGGAAGTTTGCCCGGTCTCCAACATCGAACTCAAGGTGTTTCCGGACTTCGCGCACCATCCCTTTCCCGCATTGCGCAATGCCGGCTGCAAGGTAACGCTCAACTCGGACGACCCGCCCTATTTCTGGACCAGCCTGGCGCGTGAATATGCTGTCGGGGCCGAGCATTTCGGCCTCGACGACGCAGCATTGACGGCGATCACCCGAACGGCGATCGAGGCTGCCTTCGTGGACGAGCAGACACGCAGCTCGCTGCTCGCCAAGCTCGACAGTGACGCGGCATAAAGCTGGGGTTTTCGACGCGGGCGGCGTATCGGGTCCGGGACTCTGTCGCTACTATCGCCACGAGGCAGGCCATATCCGGAGATCTGACATGAAGGGCGTCACCGTCGTCGACCATCCGCTCGTCCAGCACAAGCTGACGATCATGCGCAACAAGGAAACGTCGACGGCGGGCTTCCGCAGGCTGCTGCGTGAGATTTCGCTGCTGCTCTGCTACGAGGTGACCCGTAATCTCGAACTGACGACGACACGCATCGAAACGCCTCTGGAAGCCATGGACGCGCCGACGCTCGAGGGCAAGAAACTGGTCTTCGCATCGGTCCTGCGGGCCGGCAACGGGCTCCTCGATGGCATGCTCGATCTGGTTCCCGCGGCGCGCGTCGCCCATATCGGTCTTTATCGCGACCACGATACGCTGGAGGCAGTCGAGTATTTCTTCAAGGCGCCGAGCGACCTCGCCGAGCGCCTGGTGATCGTGGTCGACCCGATGCTGGCGACCGCCAATTCGGCCATTGCCGCAGTGGAGAAGCTGAAGGGTCGCGGCGCGACGAACCTGCGCTTCCTGTGCCTGCTGGCCGCCCCGGAGGGCATCGAGCGCTTCACTACGGCGCATCCCGACGTGCCGATCTTCACCGCGTCGATCGACAGCCATTTGAACGAGAAAGGCTACATCGTCCCCGGCCTCGGCGACGCCGGTGATCGCATGTACGGTACGAAGTAGGCCGAAAGGTTTTCTTAACCCTCGATTCAGCCTGCCGACGCATGCGGCCCAACGTTAAGCGCCGATGAAGCATGGCGCGGCTAGAGTCCCGGCAGGAAACGGGGTTCGGCCATGCTTCGCAAGCTTGTCATCATCAGCGCATTCGTCGGGACGGCCGCGTCCGTCCCCATCGTCTACCAGCAGAACCCGAAGGCATTGCAAAACCTCGTCAGGGCGGTGGTCGAGTATGATTCTTCCGCGCCTACAGCCGAGGAAACAGCGAGCGTGAGGCGGGACACAGCACCACGGCCAGCGGCACAAGTCGATCTAACCGGACGCAAGGTGCGGCTGGCGGCCGACGACCGCGGCCATTTCGCCGGCGACTTCAAGCTCAACGGCCGCGAAATCCCCGCAATGATCGACACCGGGGCTACGCTCGTGGCGATCAACGAGACCATCGCGAAGCGTGCCGGCATCGTCCTTGCCGCCTCCGACTTCAAATACGAGGTCGACACCGCGAACGGGAAAGTGCGCGCGGCGGCAGCCAGGATCGACAGCCTCCAGGTCGGGCGCATCTATGTGACCGATGTGCAGGCCGTCGTGCTTGAGGACAAGGCGCTGTCAAAGGCGCTCATTGGCATGAGCTTCCTGTCGCGTCTCGACAGATACCAGGTCGAAAACGGTACGCTGGTCCTGGAACAATAGGGTAGAGGCCGGCGCCGAAGCGCCAGACCGCTTCAATCGGGCAGTATTCGCCGCAGCACCGCCTTTTGCGCCACCGGTTTCTGCTCGCCCACATGATAGGCATGGCGGATGACGGCTGATGCTTCCTCGGCTGACTTGCCAGACCGGGCGTGAACGATGGCAAGTGCATCGCCCTGTCTCACCTCCGCGCCGACCGGCAGAAGGCGGGTCACCCCGACCGCGTGGTCGATGGCGTCCTCGGCCTTGCGGCGGCCACCGCCCAGCGCCACCACCGCCACGCCGATGTCGCGGGTCTCCACCGCTCTGACGTAGCCGTTCCGGTCTGCTTTCACGGCGATCTCGACCTTGGCCTCCGGAAGATGCCTGCGGCAATCCTCGACAAAATCCGCCGGGCCACCGAGCACCTTGACCATCTTCGCGAAGACTTCCGCAGCGTTGCCGCTGTCGAGCGCCTCGTGGGCGCGCTGGGAGGCCTCCTGGATCGATCGGGCGACGCCGCTCGACAGCAGCATCTCGGCCGCAAGAGCGAGGGTCACCTCTTCCAGCCGGCGGTCTCGCGCCCGGCCGGTCAGGAAGTCCACCGCATTGACGACCTCGACTGCATTGCCGGCCGCGGAGGCCAGCGGCTCGTTCATGCCGGTGATCAGGGCCGTGGACGGCAGGCCGGCTCCGCTGGCGACCTCCACGAGGCTGCGCGCCAGCGCGCGTGCATCGCGCGTCGTCGTCATGAAGGCGCCGTTGCCGGCCTTGACGTCCAGCACAAGCGACCCGAGACCGGCTGCCAGCTTCTTAGACAGGATCGAGGCGGTGATCAGCGGGACCGACTCGACCGTACCGGTAATGTCGCGGATGGCGTAGAAACGCTTGTCGGCCGGTGCGAGATCGGCGGTCTGGCCGATGATGGCGCAGCCGGCCTTCGTCACCGCCTTGCGGAACAGCTTCTTTCCCGGCTGGCTCTTGTAGCCGGGAATGGAATCCATCTTGTCGAGCGTGCCGCCGGTGTGGCCGAGCCCGCGGCCGGAGATCATCGGCACGAATGCGCCGCAGGCGGCGACGATCGGGGCCAGCATCAGCGAAACGTTGTCGCCGACGCCGCCGGTCGAATGCTTGTCCGTGACGGGCCCCGGCAGATCCGACCAGTCGAGCACGACGCCCGAATCGCGCATGGCAAGCGTCAGGGCCACCGCCTCGTCGCGGCTCATGCCCTTCAGGAACACCGCCATGGCTAGCGCGGAAACCTGGCCCTCGGTGAAGCCGCCATCTGTCAGGCCGGCGACAAACGCGCCGATATCGGTCGGGTCGAGTTCCCCGCCATCGCGTTTCTTGCGGATGATTTCCTGCGGCAGCATGGCTCAGGCCCCTTCGACCAGCCCCTCGGCGAAGGCATGCTTGAGGATCGTCGCGAGCCGCTTGCCGCCCAGAGGCGCGACGTCCTTGGTTTCCTGATGTGAGAGCTCGCCCCCGGTCATGCCGGCCGCGAGGTTGGTGATGACCGAACAGGCCGCGACACGCAGCCCGACGAAGCGCGCCAGGATCACCTCGGGCACCGTCGACATGCCGACCGCGTTGGCGCCCATCACGCGCGCCATGCGGATTTCCGCCGGTGTCTCGAAGGAAGGACCCGAGAACCACATGTAGACACCCTTGTGGAGATCGGTGCTGGTTGCCGCCGCTGCCTGCTCGATCGCGCCACGCAGTCCGGCATCGTAAGCCTCCGTCAGACCGACGAAGCGCCGGTCGGACGGTTCGCCGAACAGCGGATTGGAGCCGGAGAAATTGATGTGGTCGGTGATCAGCATCACCGAGCCGGGCGGCATGTCCGGGTCGAGCGAGCCGGCGGCATTGGTCAAGAGCAGCTTCTCGATGCCGATCTCGGCCAGCGTCTCGATCGCCGGCCGCATCGCCGCGGCATTGGCGTGTTCGTAGTAATGCGCACGGCCGGACAGCATGACCACGTCGACGCCGCCGAGTTTTCCCGCCACGATCTCACCGGCATGACCCGTGACACCGCTTTTCGGAAAACCCGGCAGATCCCCGTAAGGCACGCGGACTGGATCGTCGACTTCGGAGACGAGATCGCCGAGGCCGGAGCCGAGAACCAGTGCCACTTTCGGCGAAAGCCCTGAAAGCTTGGCTGACAGATGGCTGGAAGCTTCACTCATTTCAGCGCCTCGGCTTCGAATCCGCGCGGGAAGATCTCACTCAGCGTCAAGGTCTCGACCACGCCGTCCATGGTGCACAGGTGAAGCCGCGTGTCCGGTGCCGCGAACTCGGCAAGCCGCTGGCGGCAGCCGCCGCACGGCGTCACCCTGTCCTTCTTCGCAGCCACCACCGCGACGTCGGTGATCCGGCCGCCGCCGGCCATGACGAAATGCGACAGCGCGGTCGTCTCCGCGCACCAGCCCTCGGGATAGGAGATCACCTCGATATTGCAGCCGGCGAAGATGCGTCCGTCCTCGGTCAGGATCGCGACACCGACGGGAAAGTCCGAGTAGGGAGCATGGCATTTCGCCATGGCAGCCTTCGCGGCCTCGAACAGCGCCCGCGACATCAGCGCTCTTTCACGTAAGGCACGCCACCGGCGCGCGGTGGAATCGCCTTACCGATGAAGCCGGCGAGCAGGATAACGGTCAAAATATAAGGCAGTGCCTGCATGAACTGCACAGGCACCTTGCCGATCAACGGCAGCGGCGACCCCTGAAGCCTGATCGACAACGCGTCGAGAAAGCCGAAAAGCAGACAGGCGAACATCGCCGGCACGGGACGCCATTTGGCGAAGATCAGGGCTGCGAGGGCGATGAAGCCCTTGCCGGCGGTCATGTCCTTCACGAAGCCGGCATTCTGCGCCAGCGCCAGATAGGTGCCCGCGACGCCGGTGAGGATGCCGGTGCAGATGACCGCGCGGTATCTGAGCCACGCGACCGAAATGCCGGCTGTGTCCACCGCCGCCGGGTTTTCGCCGACCGCGCGCAGGCGCAGGCCAAAGCGGGTCCTGAACAGCACCCACCAGGTGAATGGCACCATGAAGAAGGCGAAATAGACCAGCAGGGAGTGGCCGGACAGAAGCTCGGAGTAGATCTGACCAATGATGGGGACGTCGCGCAACTCGGCGGCGAAAGGGAGGTTCAGCGCGCCGAAGCGGCCATCGCCGGTCAAAAGCGGCGTGCGGCCGCCCTGGGAGAACCAGGCCTGGCCGAGGATGATGGTCGCGCCGGCGGCCACGAAGTTGATCGCCACGCCGGACACGATCTGGTTGCCGCGGCTGGTGATGGAGGCAAAGCCGTGTACCAGCGCCAGGAACACCGAGACGAGGATCGCGGCGGCGAGCCCGACCCAGGCCGAGCCGGAGACGGCGGCGGCCGCGCCGCTGGCGAACGCGCCGGCGAGCATCTTGCCTTCCAGGCCGATGTCGAAAATGCCCGAGCGCTCGGAATAGAGACCCGCCAGGCAGGCAAGCAGAAGCGGCACGGAAAGCCGTACGGTGGAGTCGAGGACCAGGATCAGGACGTTGAAGAAGTCCATCAGGCGCGCTCCCCCGGTGTCGCCGGAACCGCCGGCGTTGTCGACGTGAAGCTCGCGAAGATCGATTGCACGGTCGGACGGAACAGGTTTTCGAGGGCGCCGGCAAACAGGATCACCAGCCCCTGGATGATGACGATCATGTCGCGCGAGATCGCCGGCATCTCGAAGGCGAGTTCGGCACCACCCTGGTAGAGCATGCCGAAGAGGATCGCCGCGGGAACGATGCCGGCCGGGTGAGACCGTCCCATCAGCGCCACCGCAATGCCGACGAAGCCGGCGCCGGTGACGAAGTCGAGCTGCAGGCGGTGCTGGTCGCCCATGATCGGATTGAGCGCCATCATGCCGGCCAGCGCGCCCGAGATCATCATGGTGATGATGATGATGCGCGCCTCGCCGATGCCGGCATAGCGCGCGGCCTTCGGGCTGTGGCCCTGGGTGCGGATCTCGTAGCCCAGCCGCGTGCGCCAGATGATCAGCCAGACCACGAAGGCCGCCACGAGGGCGAGCAGGAAGGAAACGTTGAGCGGCGCCGAGCGCACCGGAAGGCCGATCGCGTCGAGCATCCAGTTCAGCTTCGGCAGGTGCGCGCCTTCGAGGAAGGTCCTTGTCTGCGGTGCCATCGAGCCGGCCGGCTTAAGAACGTCGACGAGCAGATAAACCATCAGGCTGGCGGCGATGAAGTTGAACATGATCGTGGTGATCACGATGTGGGAGCCGCGCTTGGCCTGCAGGAACGCCGGGATCAGCGCCCACAGCGCGCCGGCGAGCGCCGAGCCAAGGATCGCGAGCGGGAAATTGACCCACCACGGAAACGTTCCGTCAAGGGTGAGCGCGACCGCCACGACCCCAAGGCCGCCGACATAGGCCTGGCCCTCGCCGCCGATGTTGAACAGACCGCAATGAAAAGCGACGGCGACCGCGAGCCCGGTGAAGATGAAGTTGGTTGCATAGAACAGCGTATAGGCGATGTTCTGGCCGCCCCCGAACGCCCCCTCGACGAGGATCACGGCGGCGCGGAGCGGATTTTCGCCGACCAGGAGCACGACGATACCTGCCACGGCGAAGGCGACGATCAGATTGATCAGCGGGATGAGGCCGTAGTCGGCCCAGCCGGGAAGCTTGGCATAGGGTGCGCTCATTATTCCGCGGCCTCCTTCGCCTCGACGCCAGCCATCAGAAGGCCCAGTTCACCCTCGCCGGCATCCGGTCCGCGCTCGCCAACGATGCGGCCGTCGAACATGACGAGGATACGGTCGGACAGCGACCGGATCTCGTCGAGTTCGACCGATACGAGCAGCACCGCCTTGCCCTGGTCGCGCATGGCGATCAAACGCTTGTGGATGAACTCGATCGCACCGACATCGACGCCGCGCGTCGGCTGGCCGACGATCAGCACCGTCGGGTCCTGTTCCATCTCCCGGGCGAGGACGATCTTCTGCTGGTTGCCGCCGGAGAAATTCGCCGTCTTGAGACGCGGGTTGGGCGGCCGGATGTCGTACTTCTCGATCTGCTGGGCGGCCTCTGTGCGCGCCTTGTCGATGTCGAGAAAAAGACCTTTCTGATATTGCGGCTCGTCATGATAACCGAGGATCGAGTTCTCATATTCCTCGAAGGGCAGGATGAGACCCATATAGTGCCGGTCTTCCGGCACATGGGCGAGCCCGCGGTCGCGCAGGTCGCCGGGCCCTGCGGCTCCCGTCACGTCGACGGGGGATCCCTCCAGCATCACCGTCCCCGACACCGCCCGGCGGATACCGGATACCGCCTCAAGCAGCTCCGACTGCCCGTTGCCGGCGACGCCAGCGATGCCGACAATCTCGCCAGCCCGGACATCGAACGACACGCCCTTGACCATCGTGACGCCGCGCGAGTCCCTGACCGTCAGGTTCCGCACCGACAGCTTTATCTCGCCAGGCTTCGCCTCGCCCTTCTCGACATGGAGCAACACGCGCCGCCCCACCATCAGTTCGGCCAGTTCCTCGACCGAGGTCTCCGATGTAGTCCGTGTGGCGACCATGGTGCCCTGGCGCATCACCGACACGGTGTCGGTGATCGCCATGATCTCGCGCAGCTTGTGGGTGATCAGGACGACGGTCTTACCCTCATCCTTCAACTGGCCGAGGATGCGGAACAGATGATCGGCTTCGGCCGGTGTCAGAACACCCGTCGGCTCATCAAGGATCAGGATGTCGGCGCCACGATAGAGCGCCTTGAGTATCTCCACGCGCTGCTGCAGGCCGACGGGCAGTTCCTCGATGATGGCGTCGGGATCGACCTCAAGGCCGTATTCGCGTTCGAGACGCTCAAGTTCCGACCGCGCCTTCGCGATCGAAGCGTTGAGCAGGGGCTCGCCTTCCATGCCAAGGATAACGTTTTCGAGTACGGAGAAATTCTGCACCAGCATGAAGTGCTGATGCACCATGCCGATGCCCTTCGCGATGGCGTCGTTGGGGGTGTTGATCGTGACCGGCTGGCCGGCAACCCTTATATCACCGGAATCGGCCTGGTAGAAGCCGTAAAGAATCGACATCAGGGTCGACTTGCCGGCTCCATTCTCGCCGATGATGCCGTGAATCGTCCCCCGCTTCACCTCGAGATTGATGTCCCGGTTTGCCCGGACGGGACCAAAGCTCTTGTTGATCCCGATAAGCTCGATCGCAGCTTCCGCCATGCGCCGGCCCCGTTCCCCTTCGGTTTTTATCGTTTGGTCAAAGACGTAGCATGCGTACCGATCCCTGCCAATCGCGGATTGGCCAGAACGCACTCTCGACAAAAGCCGTCGTGCTTGTCAATTTCGTCGGCATGAGATCCGTCCCAATCACACCGCTTGGCGACATCCCGCACGACCCATCAAGGCGACGCCGATGAGCGGCCCGAGGCCACGCGGGCGGGACGGCTATCCGGCGTTCCGCACGATCACAACGCGCTGGATGGACAACGACCCCTACGGGCACATGAACAATGTCGTGCACTATTCGCTGTTCGACACCGCGGTGAACGGCTGGCTGATCGAGAACGGCGCGCTCGACATCCATCATGGCAGGCAGATCGGGCTGGTCGTCGAGACCGGGTGCCGCTATTTCGGCGAACTCGCCTTCCCCGACACGATTACCGCCGGCATCCGGGTGGCGAGGGTCGGCAACTCCTCGGTGCGCTACGAGGTCGGCCTGTTCCGCAACGATGCGGTGGAACCGGCGGCGGAAGGCTTCTTCGTCCACGTCTATGTCGACCGCCAGACACGGCGGCCGATGCCGCTGGCGCCGGCGCTACGCGCCGCCGTTGAAACGATCGCGTCATGAGCGACGACCGCCTCGCGAAGCTCGAAATTCTCGCCGCCGAGCAGGAGCGGACCATCGAAGAGCTTTCAGGCCAGCTGGCCGAACAATGGAAGCTGATCGAGCGGATGCAAAAGAAACTCGACACGCTGACCGAGCGCTTCCTCGCGCTCGAGGAACGGACCGCGCCGGACATTCCGGTGACGAAGCCGCCCCACTGGTAGCCATCACGACTCGACGCAGCGACGGCCTGTCAGCAAAGGCGCGACGAGGCACGCGCCGGCCAGGGAAACCGCTGCGAGCAGCCAGCCGAGCCCCGGCCATCCGAAGCTTTCGATTACCCATCCTGCGACCGGCGGGCCGGCAAGCGTCGTGATGCCGCCGGATTGCGCGACGAAGCCGATGACGATCGCCGCCGAGCCGCCGCGCGGAACCACGAAGGGAATTGCCGCGAACAGCGCGGATGCGACGATACCGCCGGCCACCGCATAGACCGCCGCCGCGATCGTCGCCGTCAGGGCATCGGAGGACGTGTAGAACGGCACCGCGCTCGCGGCGCAGGCAAGAAAGCCGACGACGCCGAGGACGGCCGCGAAGCGCAGATGGCGGCCACCCATCAGAAGGCTGGCGAGAATGTTGCCGGCCGGGACCAGAAGCGCGATCCCGCCGGCCGGTAGCAGCATGGCGTCGCCTGCCGCGGAAACATAGGCCGGAAGAAACGTGAAGAAGGCCAGCGACAGCACGACATAGGCACCGAAGGCCAGCGACACCATCAGCACTGCCGGGGAAAACGAAGCCATCAGCCGCTGCCCGCCCTCCGATCGCTCCGGTACGTCGAGGGGCGCGAGCCCCGCCGTCAGAAGCATGGCCAGCAGCGCGAAGATCGTGAACGCTCCGGCCACCGCAAGCAGGTACAGCGGCGGCTCGTAGGCGGGCAGCATGGCTGCCGCGGAGAAGTCCGCGATGGCGAAGCCGATCGGAACGAAACCGCCCCAGATCGCAAGCATGGGCGCCTTCAGCGCGTCGGGCGAGTAGTTCGCCAGCAATGCCGGCGTGCAGATCACGATCACGAGATAGCCGAGCGCCTCGATGAAGCGGGCTGCCAGGACGAGGCCCGAGCCGTCGGCGAGTGCAGAAACAGAATACCGCCGATCGCAAGCACAGCCGACGAGACGACGAAGGAGCGGAAATTGCCGAAACGGTCGATGAAAACGCGGTCGGCAGGGCGGCTATGGCGACGAAGAAGCCGAGGATGGCGGTCCAGAAAGCCGATCGCGACCAGAGACATGCCGCCTCGTCGCGGTACCAGCCGACGAGCGGCGCGATCTTGCCGAGCTGGGCGCCGGCGAAGACGCCGGCAACCTGGAGCGCGGCGAGCGCGGCAAGGCGTCTTGGGCCGGCTGGGCTGGTCAGATCGGACAGGAGCATCAGACGCAGGTCTTAGCGCCGGGCGCGCAACGCGTCGCCAGGTTGAAGGTTCCGGTTGCGCCACGAAAAAGCTACCGGAAACCCGGCGGCTTCGACTACGAAAGAGACCCTGCCTCAATGCAGAGACGAGCCGTTGTCCGACATGTAGTCGTGAACATCGACCGTGCCGGCGATGATGTCGGCCTTGGCCTTTTCGACGGCAGCTTTCATCTCGTCGGTGATCAAGGGCCTCGTTGTGCTCGTCGACCGCATAGCCGACGCCGTCCTCGGCGAGACCGAGCACGTTGATGCTGACGAGAATTCGCCGTTAGCAGGATCCATGAAGGCGTCATACACGGCAACGTCGACGCGCTTGAGCATCGAGGTCAGGACTGTGGCCGGGCTGCAGGTAGTTCTGGTTGGGATCGACGCCGATCGCCAGCTTGTCGGCATCGGCCGCCCAGCCTGAAGAACGCCGATGCCCGTGCCACCGGCCACGGCATACACCACGTCGGCGCCACGGTCGATCTGCGACTTGGTGATTTCGCCGCCGCGGGTCGGGTCGTTCCACGCTGCCGGCGTGTCGCCGGTCATGTTCTCGAACACTTCGGTCGCACCGGCCGCCTTGGCGCCGCCGACATAGCCGCAGGCGAACTTGCGGATCAGCGGAATGTCCATACCGCCGACGAAGCCGACCTTCTTGGTTTCCGACGCCATCGCGGCGAGGATACCGGCGAGTAGAACCTCCTGCTCCTTGTAGACGACCGAACGGACATTCGGCTTGTCGACGACCATGTCGATGATGGCGAAGTCGGTGTCGGGGAACTCGGCAGCCTTCTCGGCGCCGCGGCCAGGAAGCCGGCCATGACGATCGGATCGCGGCCGTTTCGGCGAAGCGGCGCAGCGCCTGCTCGCGCTGTGCGTCGTTCGAAATCTCGAACTCGACATATTCGATGCCGGTCTCGGACTTGAACTTCTCGGCTTTCGTTATAGGCCGCCTCGTTGAAGGACTTGTCGAACTTTCCGCCGAGATCGTAGATGATGGCGGGGCTGATATCCTGCGCAAATGCCGAAGCGGACATTTTGGCTGCGGCCAGAAGGCCAAGAACGATACGCTTCATGTGATCCACACCCTGTCGGTTTGTTTTACTTTTCGTTCCGACGTCCGGCGGCGCTGAACCTCGTCCGGACGTGGCAAGGCAGGGACCCCCGGCCCCCGCTCCGACCCACTGTTGCATGCTACGGATCAAAATTCACGCGGAATTTTGACCTTTTGGAAAAACGCGGCTCACCCTGCTGCGGGCTGTTCCGCCGCCGGAATCGGGCATGCGACGCCGGTGCCCTTCCAGGCCGCAATAGCCGTACGGGTTCTTCGACGAATATTGCTGAGTGGTCGGCTTCGGCGTAGTAGAATTCGCCGGCGGGCGCGATCTCGGTGGTGATCCTGCTGCCGCCCGCACCCTTAAACGCGGCCGCGTAGGTGTCGCGCGAGGCCAGCGCCGCTGCCGCATCTGCTCGTCGGTTGTCGTGTAGATCGTCGAGCGGTAGGTCGTGCCGACGTCGTTGCCCTGGCGCATGCCCTGGGTCGGGTCATGGCTCTCCCAGAAAATCTTGAGAAGATCGCCGAACGACACGACCGCGGGATCGTAGACGACCAGCACCACCTCGGCATGGCCGGTCAGCCCGGTGCAGGTCTCCTGATAGGTCGGGTTGGGCGTGATGCCGCCAGCGTAGCCTACTGCCGTGACGTAGACGCCGTCGGTCTCCCAGAACAGCCGCTCGGCGCCCCAGAAACAGCCCATGCCGAACTGGACCGTCTCCAGTCCTTCGGGAAACGGTCCCTTGATCGACCGTCCCGAAACGTGGTGACGGCTGGCCGTCGGGATCGGTGCGGCACGGCCCGGCAATGCCTCCGACTCGGCCGGCAGCTTCAGCTTCTTGTTCAGCATGTCGCTCAAGAAAAACATCGGAAACTCCCTTCTGGATGGAGCGCTGGCCGGCTCATCGTTCCGGCGCGAACTGGCGCCAGGAGGCCGGCTTGCGCCCGATGGCGTAGAACAAAAGCGCCAGAACCGCGAAGACGACAAAATCGGCAGGTTGAGGAATACAAGATCATCACCGGATCCATATCTGCGGCAGCAGGTAGCGCTGGGTCAGCGCCTGCGCCGAATTCAGGGTTTCGGGCGACACGAGATACCAGCTCGTGCCGAGCGGCGTCAGGACCAGCGCATCGGCGGCGATCGACCGGGTCGCATCGAGCACCGCCATGATCACGGCGATCGCCAATGCAGCTCGCCAGAAGGCGGAAGATGAAACCGGATCATGTGCGGCGTCGGATCTGGTTCTCGACCTGTCAACGGTATGGGCCTGATGTATGGCCTCATCCGGGCATCGGCAATCGCCTAACGCGAATTTGACCGACGCGTCAGGTCCCCGGGCACGGCCGGCGTCCCGTGAACCGGATGGCAGGCCATATTCCGTGCCGACACCTACGACCAGGCCCAGCAAGCCGATAAGGGCCGCGAAGTAGCCGCAGGCTCCCTCGAAGCAACTCATGTCCGTCACCGTCGCGATGCCTCCGCCGAGAAGAGAAAGCCGCCGATCGCGCCAAGCGCGCCGCCGATGACCGCTCCGACTACAGCGTTGATCACGTAGACACCGGTCGGCGGCCGCGCCCTGCCGTCCGCGACATAGCCGGCGGCGACCTGCCTCGAGCGTCGCGTGAGATAGATCAGCGCGAGCCGACCAGTATGTAGCCGCCCGACCACAACGCACCGTATGCGCGGTGAAGACGAAGACGTCGCTCATCGCGATGAAGGCGAGCTGTCCCAGCTCCCACAGGATGTTGGCGCCCTGCCACAGAGCGAAAGCGCGCAGAAACGCCCTTGCGCGCCTCAGCGCCAGCCCGATCAGCCAACCGCCCCACAGAAGGTTCACGACCGCGCGGGCCATGTCCGCGTAGACCCACGTCACGACCTCGTCCGGCATGGAAATGTCGTAGGTCAGATGCCAGTTGGCCGGGATGTCATAGAGGCCGACCGCAATGTTCGGCAGGACCCATAGCGACGGGCTTACCCGCGGTCGGGCGCCCTGCGTCCCCCGCCGCCGTCGACCGTCAAAGTCTGATCACCAAATGTTATGGCCCCATCCACGCGCTGCCTGGCTAAACAAGCGCACCGGCGTACAACTGTCAATCGGGAACTGCAGACCGACGGAAAACTGCGAAAACGATTGGCTAACACGGCTTGGCATGACGGTCCGGATCAACTAGATGAGACCCGCGCGCCGGGTCTGTGGCCCGCGCGCTGCGGAGAGGTGGCCGAGTGGTTGAAGGCGCACGCCTGGAACGCGTGTGCCCACCGGGAAACCGTATCGAGGTTCAGATCCCTCTCTCCGCCACCTAGTCTAACTAGTTGATATTGTTGTGTTTTATACCGCTGACTACGGCGCAGAACCGCGAAAGCTTTCGGGCAGTGTTTGGTTCTCTCGAAGTCCGGAATCTACGCATTTCCGCGACGTTTGGGCCCGTTTCTCTGCGGCGGATTTGCCAGTACGGAATGGGAGGGTACCGCTGGGTGCATTTCCTGCGATTGGTGAATCGCCTTCCATGCTCACTCTCGTTGTCCTTGCGCACTTCCGGACGCAAGACCGCTGCGCAGGTCTGATAGGACTGTTCTAGGGCGCGGCACTGATACGGTGGCGAGCCCGCTGGTCCGACTTTCAGAGAGCGGGCATCGCGTCGGGGTGATCTCAGCGCATCAGATGTCAGGTGGGCCGGAACGCCCCGCCCGCCAGCACCTGTTCAACGATGGCAGGATCGAGAAAGGCCAGCCGCAGCGAGCGGGTGACCCAGGATTCCGTGACGTTGTGGAACGCAGCCAGATCGGCGATGTGAAGTCGGGATTGCGGACGAGTTCCTCCCACCATTATTGATGCGCGGTGGCGATGGCCTTGACCTGTCGTCGATCGAGTCAGGCTATCTCGCCGGAGGGCAGAATGAGACGCATCGCCATGCCGGTGCGCTTCAACTTGGCGGCGACCATGATCCGAAGTGATGTCGGGATGGCGGTTTCATCTGCTCGCGAACCATCTGTCGCGCTTTGATCTGACGCGCACCGCATAGCGATGCCGAGGCGCCGGGCAATTTCCCGGCTGTTCAAGATGATGGTGACCGCATCGGTCGCAATGTCGATGCGCTGAACAATCGGTCGATGAGCATTACGCAGGATGCATGATCTGGCCACGCAGCGCTTCTGCGATGGCTTACGCCCTTCGACGACAGCCTTTGCGGTCGTGTCCGGTGCGGCTGGTGAAACGGCTACCTTTTCCATCAATGCGATTGGATCATCGAACAGTTCTGCGAGCTTGTTCAAGACCAGTGTTTCGATCTCGGAAGCGGGTATGCGCATGCCGTCGGTGTTTGCGGCATCGCCGCCGTGCTGCAGCCTGGCGCTGACATAATAGCGGTAGCGTCGTGTTCCCTTGCTGGCGTGGGAGGCAGTCATCTTCATGCCTGAGCCATCGAACAGCTTGCCGGCAAGAAGGCTGGGGTGAACCACGGCCCGGATATGCATCGCTTGCCGTTGCGGTTGCTGCTGAGAGCGATTTGCACCTCATCCAGAGGGCCTGCTCGATGATGGGCTCGTGCAAGCCGTCATAGGTCGTGTCTTTGTGCCGGATACGGCCAATGTAGATCGGGTTCGAGAGGATGGCATAGAGCTCTCCCCGGGTGAAGGACGTGCCTCCGAAGGATCGACCTGCCTTGGAGATGCGGACCGGCTTTGTCATGCCTGTGCTATCGAGCTTGTCTTGCAAGAGACGTACATTGCCCAGGTCGAGATAGAGCCTGAAGATCCGCCGCACCAGTTCAGCATGATTATCGACGATCGTCAGGCTTCGTCCGTTGGGCTCGTAACCCAAGAGGTGGCGTACCACCCATCCACATGCCGCGCTGTTTCGAGGCCGCGAGCTTGTCGCGGATGCGCTCGGCCGTCACTTCGCGCTCGAACTGGGCAAAGGACAACAGCATATTGAGTGTGAGGCGCCCCATGCTGGTGGTGGTGTTGAAGGACTGCGTTACCGACACGAAGCTCGTTCCAACCCTATCGAAAGCCTCGACCAGCTTGGCAAAGTCGAGCAGCGACCGCGTCAAACGGTCGACCTTGTAGACCACGACGATATCGATCCGGCCGGTCGATATGTCGGCGAGCAACTTTTGAAGGGCCGGCCGATCAAGGGTGCCGCCCGAGATGCCGCCATCGTCATAGCGCTCGGCAACCAGCGACCAGCCTTCGCTGGCCTGGCTGGCGACATAGGCAGAACAGGCAGCATATTGGGCGTCGAGAGAGTTGAAATCCTGACCCAGCCCTTCCTCGCTCGATTTGCAGGATGTCGGATCGCCGCCATGAATATCTTCAATACCGCGATCTTTGCGGGCAGTCATCGTCGTCGATCGACCGCCACATCCGAAGCACACGTGCCTCCCGAATCTGTTTGGCGTGTTGATACCCGCACGACCTGGCTGGCTACCTGAAGGCTGCGGGGCGTGCCGGCTGGTATTCTTCTCAACCGAAGAAGGTACAGCGCGGACTGATGGCTCCAGCGGATGCTGTCTTGACAGCCACTCGAAATCGCCACTCCTCGGTCATTCCAGCAGGACGACCGTTCTCACGTCGATTGCAATAACCATGCAGGTCACGCCTGCCATTCGCGATGTGGGCCGTGGTTCCAGTAACTGCCAACTGCGATCAGCACTCTTGCCGCCGACAGCACGGGCGAGCTTGCGCCAGGTCGAGGGCGAGAGGCCGCCTAGTGCGGCGGCTTTGGATAATGCCAGGCCAACGCCAGCCGCAGGAGCTTCGGGCTCACACCGGGCGCCGAATTGCCGGTAAGTTCCGCCCAGCGGCGGCGCAGTTTCGATCCGTCCAGCATCTCCAGCGCCCGAACCTCCCTGCTCGATCTCCTTTGCCATGTATGCGGTGGTCATCGCGCAACTTTATCCTGCCTTGTCGATGACAAAGCTGGCGGCACTCTTTCGACGCGATAGTGGCGCGTGCCGTCCTTACCGACGGTGCTTACCAGATTGAGGCCGAGCTTCTTCTTCGCCGTTCCCGAGAGGAAGCCGCGTACCGAATGGGCCTGCCATCCGTCGCCTCCATCATGGCGGCGATGGTGGCGCCCCTGCTGCTCTTCAACTGCTTCAGCACCACATCGGCCTTGGTCGGCTTTGGCTTGCCGGTCGAGGCCGCAGAGTTGAGGCCCGCCTTGCCGGGTGTTTCCCGCCCACCCTGTTTCGGTGCACCGGGCTTGTGCTCCCCGTCTGCCTTGCGCGGCTTCTTCTCCTGGGAGGTCTGTCGTGCCGGTGCGGGCGCAACCGCGTCTGTATCCGGTGCAGGCGCCTTCATATCAGCGGTGGTCGGCTTGGTGTCGTTGAGTGGCATGTCGCTTCTCCTTCAGCCAGGCACCCGGACCATCCGGCACCCGTACTGGCTGAAGCCCGCGCTCGGACGGGCATAGAGATCTCGGTGACGCTACAGCTCGTTGTCCGGCGTCACGACCCTACGAATGCGTCGTTTGCAGACGAAGTCCAGCCGCGGCAGGCACAATTTCCAAATGGCGACCGAGAGGGTTAATGACCGGCGTCGTTTCGCAGGCGGGGCCCGTCAGCCGCGCCGCGACATGGTCATGCAAATGGACACACGAGCCCATCATGCCGACATGTGTCGGCGCAATCCATGATGATGAACCGGGACTGTTTCCAGACAGGACCGCGCCGCCGATACCGACCCGGAGCTGGTTCACCTCGGCCATCGGACGTCGATATGTCTTGCCCACTCAACGTGCTGATGGATTTGCCAATTGAGGAACTGGGTGATGGAATCGACCTGATCGTCGTGACGGGCGCCAGGGAACTGCATGAGTTCAAGCATAAGGTCGTCGAGCCAAATCCTTCTGTTTGGCACAGCGTTCTGCGCAGACCACAGACAGGGGGATACGATCCGGCAAAAGTACCGGCTCGATGCCGGTCTGCTCGTGGAAGCGCCGGCACGTTACATCGACAAATTTGGGCTCGATCTCGATCAAAGCGGCGCGGCGCTTGGTCAGTTCCGCGGCAATGAGCGTCGTGCCGGAACCACCAAACGGATCAAGGACAAGATCGCCTGGCTTGGTCGCGTCGCGGACTGCATCCGCCACAAGTGCCAGCGGCTTCACCGTGGGATGATCGGACAGGTCACGCTTTCTGCTTCGGGAGAAGCCGGAGGCACCTGGATACTGCCAGACATTGGAACGGTGACGTCCCATGCGGCCCAGTTGGATATTGTTCACATGCGGTGCCGAACCATGTTTGAAGATCGCTACCAACTCGTGTTGGCTGCGGTAAAAACTGCCCATACCGCCATTGGGCTTGGCCCACACTGCGATGTTCATCAAATGCGCGAACAGCTCCTCGCCGATCCCGACAAGCATGCCAATCATCCGCCAGTCGGCGAAAACGTAATGGAGCGCCCCATCTCGTGAGGCTTCGCGCGCCAGCGACAATGAGGTGGTCAGGAACGATCTGAACTCGGGCGTTGACATCTCACCCGACGCCATCTGGAACTCGTCATGCCGGAAGCGCCCCTTGCCACTGACATGGCCATCAACCGACACATTATAGGGTGGATCGGTGATGACCATGTCGGCCAACTTAATCCCGAGTAAATTGCGATAGAGCGCGCCGTCGCGCGCGTCGCCGACAACAATCGAATGGTCGCCAAGTGCCCAGATATCCCCCGAGCGCGACACCGGATCCGCAGGTGGCTCCGGCAGTGGGCCGTCCAACTCCCTGAGACCGAGCGACGGCGTCGTCAGCTTGTCCACCTCGATCGCCTCGAAGCCGGTCAGCGTGAGGTCGAAATCCGTCGTTGCCAGATCGGACAACTCGGCAGATAGAAGATCCAGGTTCCATACCGAATCCAGGGCCAGCTTATTGTCGGCGAGCCGCAGAGCCCTCTTTTGAACCTCGGACAAGCCCGAAACCCGGATAACGGGGACCGTGGCCAGTCCGCATGAATGGGCTGCCTCGAACCTTCCGTGTCCGGCAATGATCTCGTCAGTCTCGTCGACCAGGATCGGGTTGGTGAAGCCAAACTCCCGCATGCTCGCCGCGAGCGCCTTCACCTGTTTGCGCGAATGGTGTCGCGCATTGCGCGCATAGGGCCGCAGCGACGTCAGCGAGACCGTCTCGAAGTGGATATCGGTGGTTGCCATTGATGAGGCTCCCATGCAGAATTGATGTGTTCGGTATCGATACCGTTACTCTTGATACTTATGCGCAATCGCCCTGTCAATCGTGCCGTGATCCGGGCAGCATGATCGCACCGTCAAAGGAGGTTCCATGGCGCGTCCAGGCCAGCTGGCCAATGCAATCGCCGAGGTGTTCGATCAGGATGTGGCGACCGTCCGCCACATGGCGCGCATACTGCGTGATGCCGGACACATGAACATGGAAAAGGCAGGGCGCGGGGGAGGCACCATGACGCCTCGGGATGCGACGAACCTGCTTATTGCCGCGGCAGGGGCATCACGCGTGAAATATGCGTGCCGGCCTGTCGAACAAGATGGTGCCTGTCGGTCTATGGAAGGAAGCTGGGTGCTTCCCTTCGAAGGGCTACCCGAGCTCACGGTGCTCGGATCAGACCATACATTCGCCGACGCGATCGAAGCGCTGCTACATGCCGCGATTCATGGTTCGGTCGATCCCGAAACGGGGATTGTGACCATCCCCGGCAACCAAGATCTAGCCAGGCTACGCGTCGAGATCGTCATGGAGGAACCATATGCAAGGTCGACGATACGGGTCGGTCTTCAAGGTCGGGATGAAGATGACGCCCCGCACATGATCAATCCTGTGTCGCGGAATTACCAAATGGGGTACTCTGACGGCGTCTTCGACCCCCCATTCCAACCTGCTGTCCCAACCGACCTAACGCACACCCATTCGTTCTCCGAAAAGGCAATCTATCGCGTCGCACAAGAGTTTCGATGAAAGATAATGTAGCAGTTCGGCGAGGCAAAAGGAACTTTCTATAGTTGCTGATCGGATGCCCTTTTGGCCTGCCTACGCCGTATCGCCCATTCGCTCACCACGCGCAGCGAACCGTGGAAGCCCCGCGCCTTCAGCCGCCGCCAGAGCTCGGCCCCATTGCGGCAGCCTGACGCCCATTGCTCATCGAGGAAGGGAAGATACAATTCGAGCGAGCTCTGCCGGGAACGGAAGACGTCGGTCCGCTTGCCGCGAAAGACCTGCCGGACGAGCTTCCGGCTGTTGCCCGTGCGGTGGACGATTTCCTTGATCGGAACGCCTTCCGCAGCGGTGAGCAGGTCCGGGTCGATTATCCTGGCGCCGATCGGCCCCTTCCCATGAGCCGGACACCAGGCGCCGGCGCCATCGCTCAGCTGGTGAAGAAGCTTTGGGTGCCGTGTGCCTCATCCTATCTCCTTAATCGGTGGATGCGTTGGATGTTGCGTGTCGCCGTGCCGTGCGCGGATCGCGCAGCAAGCGCTGCGTGGCGGCGATAGTCTCGGCTGAAGCGTCGGCCGAGCCGGGTCAGAACCTCGTAGCCGATGGTGCCTGCGACACGGGCGATGTCGTCCGCCGTCTGCTCTGGGCAAATGAGATCCACGAATGCCCCTTCAGGTGGAGCGTCCGCACAGTCGGTCGCATCGACCACGATGCTGTCCATCGACACTCGGCCGGCGAACGGCAACGCCTGTCCCTTGTAGAAGGCCGAAAGGTTTGCACCCCGCGGCCAACCATCCGCATAGCCTACGGACAGCGTCACGAGCCGCGTGCGCCTCTCTGCGCGGTAGGCATGCCCGTAGCCGACGTAGCTTCCCGCCGTTACATCGCGCAGCTGGAGTACGCGCGCCGACAGCGTAACGATCTGACGCATCGGATTAGCCTTGCCGGGAGCTGGGTTGATCCCGTAGAGGGCGGCGCCCGGTCTCACGAGGTCGAAATGGAAACTTGAGCCCAGGAAGATGCCGGACGAGTTCGCGAGAGAGGAGCGAGCCCTCTTCGAAAGCGCCGACCGGAGTTTCACGAACTCGCGCTGCTGCCTTCGGTTGGCGGCATGCGCCGGCTCGTCGGCGCAGGCGAGATGGCTCATGACCAACTCCATCGAGAGCCCAACTAGCAGATCTGGATCGCCGGCCAGCGTCGCGACGTCGCCCGACGACAGACCAAGGCGCGACATGCCCGTGTCGAGCTGGAGTGCCACGGGCATGCTGCGCCCTGCCTCGTAGGCGCGCCGTCGCCAGGCGGCGAGCTCTCCTGCCGTGTTGATGACCGGGATCAGGACCGATCGCAGGAACTCGTTCTCGGCACCCGGCGGCGTGCCGTTCAGGACGAAGACGCGGGAGTTGAATCCGACAGCTTTCCTGAGATCGAGTCCTTCGTCGAGATGGGCGACGAAGAAGGTCTTGCACCCTGCCGCCTGCAGCGCGGCCGCGATTTCGGCCGCACCGAGTCCATAGGCATCCGCCTTCACGACAGCCGCGCACTCGGCTGGTGTCGCCATGTCGGACAGAAACCGCCAGTTGGCGACGATGGCGTCGAGATCAACCGTGAGGACCGCGCCTGCCCTCAACGCTTGTGCGCTCATGACCAGTACCGCCCGTGCCCGAGGTCTGAGACGTCGATCTCCGGGGGCCTTCCGGAAACGATGTCAGCCAGGATGCGTCCGGCCCCGCAGGCCATCGTCCATCCGAGCGTGCCATGCCCGGTGTTGACATAAAGGCCGGGCACGGAAGTGGCCCCCACGATCGGCGGACCGTCAGGGGTCATGGGCCTGAGGCCGCACCAGAAGGAGGCTTCCGCGGTTTTGCCTGCACCCGGGAACAGATCGCGCACCGAATGCTCGAGCGGCGCCCGGCGCGAGCGGGGCATTGACAGGTCGAAGCCCGATATCTCGGCAGTGCCTCCCACCCGGATGCGGTCGCCCAAGCGCGTGATGGCGATCTTGTAGGTCTCGTCCATCACCGTCGACATCGGCGCCGCCGCTTCGTCAATCACGGGCATGGTCAGTGAGTAACCCTTGACCGGATAGACCGGGACGTGGACGCCCACAGGAGCGAGCAGACGGGGAGAATAGCTTCCCGCGGCGACGATCACGGCGTTCGCGGCAAGCAGCCCGTCGGATGTTCGGACTCCAGAAACTCTGCCGCCTTCTTGAACGAGTCCTTTGACCGAGACCCCGAAACGAAAATCGACGGCCGCAGAGGCGAGCGCCGCCAGCCTTTCGGTGAAGATGCGGCAGTCCCCGGTCTCGTCGCCGGGAAGCCGAAGGCCACCAACGAACTTCTCGGTTACCCCCGCGAGCGCCGGTTCGGCGGCGACGCAGCCCGATGGGGCAAGGACCGTGAAATCGACCCCGAACTGCTTCAGGATATCGATGTCGCCGACGATGGCGTCGAGTTGCTTCTGGGTGCGAAACAGCTGCAGAGTGCCCTGCGAGCGCTCGTCATATTCGATGCCGGTCGTCGCCCTCAACTCGCGAAGGCAGTCGCGGCTGTATTCTGCGATGGGCACCATGCGCGCCTTGTTCAGGGCGTATCGCTGCGAGGTGCAGTTCGCGAGCATTTTCAGCACCCACGACCACATCGCCGGATCGAGCTGCGGACGGATGGCCAGCGGGCCGTGCTTCATCAGGAGCCACTTGATCGCCTTCAGCGGCACGCCAGGACCTGCCCAGGGAGACGAATAGCCCGGGGACACCTCTCCGGCATTGGCGTAGCTGGTTTCCAGCGCGGGACCCGGCTGCCGGTCGAGGACGGTGACATCGTGTCCGGCGCGCGCCAGATACCACGCGGAGGTCACGCCGATGACCCCGCTGCCTACGATGAGAACCCTCATGTCCGCCTCCCGCAGACGACGAGATCGGAAGCCGCGCGCACACGGCCGAGAAGTCTGTCGATCATCATGCATCTCCACCGGGTCAGCGGTGGCGGACCCGGAAATCAAAACCGAATTTTTGGCTTGGTTGGATTTCCGGCCCCCGGTCGACGGCCTTGCGGCCGCGCCAGGGCTAGATGCATGCGATGAGGCTGCCCGCGTGGTTCATGAACCGTATGCGAGTGTGCGATGTTTTTCTGTCCACTTGAGAAGATGGCACAGTAGGCACTCGAGAGACAACCGGCCGCACAATACCGCAGGCCAAGCCGGTTGCAATGGCCAAGTTGTCGCGTCCCGCACATCCGGACGCAGCTGCCCGCGTTGCTGCGGTCTCAGAAAAACAGCGCGAGCACAGTCATCGATGCGACTGCCAAAGCGATCATGCTCGCAATCATTACGGCCGCGCCAGAACCGAACGCCAGCGCTGCCACCCAATCGAACTTCCTGTCGGTATGCTCGCGCATCATTCGCTCCGTGTCTTCGCAACGTAAGTGCGATTGCGGTCGTTTCCATCCCGTAACGGTGCATCGTCGGCCTCGTACAGCAGCACCCGCTCGGCCGCGCCGTCCAGATCTTCCAGCTGCCCGCTCCTCATCGACCAAAGGAAGGCGATGAGGCCGACCAGTCCCATGCCCAGCGCAACCGGGACAAGCCACGACAACAGGCTCATGTCGCCTCCGAAAGCCGGAGCGACTTCCAAGCAGTCCTGCCGCGTGAAGGCGCTCCGCTCTGGCCTGCACGGTGCGGCGCGTTGGCGACAACAAGAATGGATGAGATCAGCATCGCCACCGCGCCGACAAGAATGGTCACGTATCCTGCAAGCGCAAGTTCATCGTGGGCGAACGAGAGCCTGATGTTCTGTGTACCCCGCCGCGTCGCCATGCGCCCTACCATGATCACCTCGGGCATGTTTTCAACGCTGTAGTCAAGGAAGACCAGATCGGCCGAGCCGCGCTCCCTGTGTGCAGCCGCCGAAGGGGCCATCGAAACATCGGCTGCCTCACGAGCAGGAGCATCGTTGAGGCCATCGCCGACCACTATGACTTCGCAGCCGTGAGATGCGAGAAATTCTAGGCGAGCGACCTTGTCGTGGGTAAGGATGCCTCCCGTTGCTTGATCGATCTCCACGGAACTTGCTGCCTCGGCGACCACGTTCGTGTCGTCACCCGACAGAATCGCTGCAGACTGTTCGGGCCGACGCATCCCACCTACCGCTTCGGATGCGCTTGGCCGCAGCCTGGCCATGATCTCGATGCAGCCCTGCGCGCGACCGCCGGCGGAATTCCAGGTGGCGACCTCAGCGTCTCTCTTGAGCTGCGGTGTGACTCTGTCGCGGCAGCCTAGCCTCTTGCCGATGTCGCGACTGGCGAGAACGATCTCACGGTCATAGAACGGGCGCGCAAGACCGATCTCGAGCGCCACTTCGAGTCCGGGCGCGCAACAGCTCACCGTTCATTCCTCCGGGCGCGCCATCGCCTTATAGGCGTGCCATG
>JAMLJD010000080.1 GCA_023953775.1 Rhizobiaceae bacterium
CGTCAGCGCATGCAGCCCGACATCGGCGTCGGAGTGGCCGGACAGGCTCCTGTCGTGGTCGATCCGCACCCCGCACAGCGTCACATGATCGCCCGGACCGAAGGAATGCACGTCGTAGCCGCTGCCGGTCCGCACGTCCGGGAACGTCGCGGTCGTCCGTCCAAGTCGTTCGTCGGCCATCGCAATGTCGCGCCCCCAGGTCAGTTTGACGTTGTCCGGCGAACCGGCGACCACATGCACGGGAATGCCGGCCCACTCCGCGATCGCCGCGTCGTCGGTGAAGTCGTCGCGGCCGCTCTCATGCGCCCTCTCATGGGCGGCAAGGATCGCCTCGAACCCGAAGCCCTGCGGCGTCTGCGCGGCGAAGAGCCCGTTGCGGTCGACGGTGCCGGAGATGACGCCGGCCGCGTCCGCGCTCTTGAGCGTGTCGGAAACCGGGAGCGCCGGCAGCGCGCCGCGGTCCGCCTCGATGGCGGCGATGATCCGCGTCAGCAGCGCATCGTCGATGAACGGCCTGACGCCGTCATGGATCAGCACCTTTTCGGGTGCATCGGCGGCGAGCGCGAGCAGCGCCAGGCGCGTCGAGGATTGCCGTGACGCGCCGCCGTGAACGAAACGCACCTGCGACGACAGACCGGCTGCCGCGGCTTCGATCAGGGCCTCGTCGTCGCGATGGACGGCCACGACGACCGGGCCGATCGCCGCATGCGCGCACAGTGCTTCGAGCGTGTGGCGGATCACCGGCTTGCCACCGATGAGCCGATATTGCTTCGGGCCGTCGGCCGGATTGCCCGCGCGTTCGCCACGACCGGCGGCCACCACGACCACCGCCACCTTGCCTGTCGAAGCCCCGGAAATGCCGCCGCGCGCCGTCATGCCGAAGCCATAGTCGCAGCGTCTTTGATTGACCAGCCCCGTCGACCGATTCCGCGGCGCGCGTCGGATTCGGCGTTGCAATGTCACGCAAAGATGTCTAGTGGATAGGCAGACAGTCCAACTGCCCGGTTTTTGTGCATGATTGACAGTGCCCAGCTTGCGTCACCGCTGCGGATCGGTGGTTGCGCGGCGCGCAACCGCGTTTTTCTTGCTCCGATGTCGGGCATAACGGACCGCGTGTTCCGCGAGCGCGCGATGCTTCACGGCGCGGGGCTGTGCGTCGCCGAAATGGTCGCCAGCGGCGAGCTTGTCAAGGGAAGCCGCGAATCGCTGCGGCGCCTCGCCAGGCGCGACATCGCTGGACCGCACATGGTTCAGCTTGCCGGCCGCGAGCGGCACTGGATGGCTGAAGGCGCCAGGATCGCGGCGGGCGAGGGCGCCGACATCGTCGACATCAACATGGGCTGCCCCGCAAAAAAGGTGACCGGCGGATATTGCGGCTCGGCCCTGATGCGCGACCTCGATCATGCGCTGCGCCTGATCGACGGCGTCGTCGAGGCCGTCGACGTGCCTGTCACCGTCAAGATGCGCCTCGGATGGGACGAGACGTCGATCAACGCGCCCGAACTTGCCCGCCGCGCCGAGCAGGCAGGCGTCCGGATGATCACCGTCCACGGCCGCACCCGCATGCAATACTACAAGGGCCAGGCCGACTGGCGCGCCATCGCACGGGTCAAGGACGCCGTCTCGATCCCCGTCGTCGCCAATGGCGACGTCCGGACCCTGGACGATGCCTGCGAAATCGTCCGGCTTTCGGGAGCCGACGCGGTGATGGTCGGCCGCGCGCATTACGGCGCACCGTGGATCGCCGGCTCCATCGCCGCCGGGGCGGCGGGCACTTCGGCGTCCGAAATCCCCGCCACGCCTTTCGATCTCGCCGGCTATGTCTGCGCCCACTACGAGGCGATGCTCGACCTCTACGGGCGCGACAGCGGCATCCGGCAGGCGCGCAAGCATCTCGGCTGGTATCTCGACCGCCACGCGCCTGACTGCGGTCCCGAGCGCCGCAAGGCGATCCTGACATCGACCGACCCGGAAGCGGTCATGGCGATGATCGGCGCGGCGATCCTCGATGCCGGCCAGTTCAGTGAAAGGAAAGCCGCATGAACGCGCCCGCGCGTGCAACGCCGCTCGGCGACCCGGCACAGATCGTCCTCAACACGATCCGCCATCCCGTCATCATGGTCGGCGCGGACGATCGCGTCACCTTCGCCAATGCCGAGGCCGAGGACTTCTTCCGTTCGAGTGCTGCCGTCTTGACCCGCAACACGCTCTCCCGCTTCGTGCCGTTCGGCAGTCCGCTTCTCACCCTCGTCGAGCAGGTCCGCGAACGGCGTTCGCCCTACAACGAATACCGCGTCGACATCTCCTCGCCGCGTATCGGCGAGGACAAGGTCGTCGACATCTACGTCGCGCCGGTCTCCGAGATCCCGGATTCGGTGGTCATCATGCTCCAGGAGCGCTCGATGGCCGACAAGATCGACCGCCAGATGACGCATCGCGGCGCGGCGCGCTCCGTCACTGGCCTCGCGGCGATGCTGGCGCACGAGATCAAGAACCCGCTGTCGGGGATACGCGGTGCCGCGCAGCTGCTCGAAAGCGCCGTCACCGACGAGGATCGCGCGCTGACCCGGCTGATCACCGAGGAGACAGACCGCATCGTCGCCTTGGTCGACCGCATGGAGGTGTTCTCCGACGAGCGGCCGATCGACCGCGTACCGGTCAACATCCACGTCGTCCTCGACCACGTGAAGGCAATCGCCCGCAGCGGATTCGGGCGCAACCTGCGGATCATCGAGGATTACGATCCCTCGCTTCCGCCGGTCTTCGCCAACCGCGACCAGCTGATCCAGGTCTTCCTCAATCTCGTCAAGAACGCCGCCGAGGCGGTCGGCGCGGAGCCGAACGGCGAGATCACCCTGTCGACCAAGTTCCGTCCCGGCATCCGGCTCTCCGTTCCCGGAACGGCCAACCGCATCTCGCTGCCGCTGGAATTCTGCGTCCACGACAACGGCCCCGGCGTCTCCGACGACATCCTGCCGATCCTGTTCGATCCGTTCATCACGACGAAACCGAATGGATCGGGTCTCGGCCTTGCTCTGGTCGCCAAGATCGTTGGCGAACACGGCGGCATCATCGAATGCGATTCCTCGCCGCGCGGCACCACCTTCCGCATTCTCATGCCGGCCTGGCGCAGCAGCGCCGAGGACGAGCCGCACGAATTCGAAGAGGACGCAGCCGAATGAGCAGGCGCGGCAATATTCTCGTCGCCGACGACGACGCGGCCATTCGCACGGTCCTCAATCAGGCCCTGTCGCGCGACGGCCACGACGTCCGCGTCACCTCCAACGCTTCGACGCTGTGGCGCTGGGTTTCCTCTGGCGAGGGCGATCTTGTCATCACCGACGTTGTCATGCCCGACGAGAACGCGTTCGACTTCCTGCCGCGGCTGAAGAAGGCGCGCCCCGACCTGCCGGTCATCGTCATGAGCGCCCAGAACACCTTCATGACCGCGATCCGGGCCTCCGAGACCGGCGCCTACGAATACCTGCCCAAGCCGTTCGACCTCACCGAACTGCTCGGCATCGTCAACCGTGCGCTGGCAGAGCCGCGTCGTCCGCGGTCCGAACAGCGGACGGACGAGCCCGACGCGATGCCGCTGGTGGGGCGCTCGGCCGCCATGCAGGACATCTACCGCATGCTCGCGCGGATGATGCAGACCGATCTGACGGTGATGATCACCGGCGAGTCCGGCACCGGCAAGGAGCTGGTGGCGCGTGCGCTGCATGAATACGGACGCCGCCGCAACGGGCCGTTCGTTGCCATCAACATGGCGGCGATCCCCCGCGACCTGATCGAATCGGAGCTGTTCGGCCACGAAAAGGGCGCCTTCACCGGCGCTCAGAACCGCTCGACAGGCCGCTTCCAGCAGGCCGAGGGCGGTACGCTGTTCCTCGACGAGATCGGCGACATGCCGATGGAAGCGCAGACCCGTCTCCTGCGCGTTCTCCAGCAGGGCGAATACACGACCGTCGGCGGCCGCACGCCGATCAAGACCGATGTCAGGATTGTCGCCGCGACCAACAAGGATCTGCGCACGCTGATCAATCATGGCCAGTTCCGCGAGGACCTGTTCTACCGGCTCAACGTCGTTCCCTTGCGCCTGCCGCCGCTGCGCGAGCGCTCCGAGGATATTCCAGATCTCGTTCGCCACTTCTTCAAGCAGGTCGAGGGCGAAGGGCTGCAGGCAAAGCGCATCTCGTCGGGCGGGCTCGATACGATGAAGCGCTACCCCTGGCCGGGCAATGTGCGCGAGCTGGAAAACCTGATTCGCCGCCTGTCGGCGCTCTATCCGCAGGACGAGATCACCCAGGAGATCATCGAGTCGGAGCTGAGAACGGGCGACCTGACGTCGATCGACGGCGGCACGGGCGCCATTCCCGACAACATCTCCATTTCCCAGGCGGTCGAGCATTATCTGCAGCGCTATTTCGCCGGCTTCGGCGGCGAGTTGCCGCCGCCCGGCCTCTACCAGCGGGTTCTGGCCGAGGTCGAGTATCCGCTGGTGCTGGCCTGCATGACCGCGACCCGCGGCAATCAGATCAAGGCGGCCGAGCTTCTCGGCCTTAACCGCAACACATTGCGCAAGAAAATCCGCGAACTCGGCGTCAATGTGTATCGAGGATCGCGGCAGGGCTGAACGGCCCTGATTTTTCGCTTCCGCCGCGCAGGCTTGTTGCACAATCGCCACATTGCGTTGCATACATGCAACGCTATCGAGGGTGCAGGCAGACCGCATGTCGATTCAGGCAATCCCATCTCTGGGCCGTTTCATGTCCCGCCCGATCGGCGGTGATGGCGGCAAGGTGTTCGCGGCCGCGGGCATCTCGGTCATTGTGACGGCGCTTATCATTGCCGGCCTGTCCTTCGCGATCCTGCTCGGCGTCACGCCGATCACGCCGGACGAGACGACGACGCTGCTGCTGGTCATCGTCAATGCCGGCTTCATCCTTCTTCTGTCGGCGATGATCGGCCGCGAGATCTATCGCATCGTCATGGCGCGTAAGCGCGGCAAGGCGGCCTCCCGGCTCCATATCCGCATTGTGACGATGTTCTCGCTGGTTGCGGCGATCCCGGCCATCCTCGTCGCCGTCATTGCATCGGTCACGCTCGATGTCGGCCTCGACCGCTGGTTCGCGCTCAAGACCCGTACGATCATCAATTCGTCACTGTCGATCGCCGAGGCCTATGTCTACGAGAATGCGAGCAATCTACAGGATTCGACCATCTCGCTCGCCTATGTGCTCGATCAGGGCAGGTCGCTCTACAATCTCGACCGCAACGGCTTTCGCGACTTCCTGACCCAGCAGGCGGCGGGACGGTCGCTGGGCTATGCCGCGCTCGTCCGCTCCGACGGCTCGACGCTGATGACCGCCGAGATCCCGGTGACCTTCACGGTCCCCGAGCCCTTTCTCGACGCCATCCAGACGGCCGCGGACGGAAATCCGGTTCTGATCGAGCCGCGCATCCGCAACATCGTCGGCGCCATCATCCGGCTCAAGGACATTCCGGACGCCTATCTCTACACGCTGCGCGAACTCGACGCCGAGGTCATCAAGGCGCGGCAGATCGTGCGCACCAACACCGACGAGTACCGCGATCTGGAAGCCAACCGCCTGACGACGCAGCTCGCCTTCGCGCTCGTCTATCTGGGGCTGACGCTGATCATCGTGCTGTCGGCGATCTGGACCGGCATCACGGTCGCCGACCGGCTCGTCAGGCCGATCAGGCAGTTGATCGGCGCGGCCGGCGAGGTGGCGACGGGCAATCTCGAGGTGCAGGTTCCCGTCCGCACGTCCGATGGCGATGTCGGCTCGCTCGGCAACACCTTCAACATGATGATCCGCCAGTTGAAAACACAGCGGAACCAGCTCCTGACCGCCAAGGACGTCATCGACGAGCGCCGGCGCTTCTCCGAGGCGGTTCTTTCGGGCGTCACCGCCGGCGTCATCGGCGTCGACCCGTCGGGCGTGATCACCATCGTCAACCGGTCGGCCGAGACGATGCTGTCGATCTCGGCGCGCGCGACCGTCGGTCAGCGTCTCGGCGTCGTCCTGCCGCATATCGGGCGGGTGCTCGAAGGGGGGCGCAATTCGGGTCGACCGGTGCATCGCGAGCAGGTGACGTTCTACCGTGCCGGCGCGGAACGGACCTTCAACGTCCAGATCACCGTCGAGGAGAACCAGGCCGGCGCTCCCGAGAAGTCCTTCGTCGTCACCGTCGACGACATCACCGACCTGGTCCAGGCCCAGCGCTCGACCGCCTGGGCCGATGTGGCACGCCGCATCGCGCATGAGATCAAGAACCCGCTGACGCCGATCCAGCTTTCGGCAGAGCGTATCAAGCGGCGCTACGGCAAGGTCATCACCGAGGATCGCGAGGTCTTCGACCAGTGCACCGACACGATCATCCGCCAGGTCGGCGATATCGGCAGGATGGTCGACGAGTTCTCGGCATTCGCCCGCATGCCGAAGCCCGACATGAAGACGCTCGATCTGCGTGAGCCCTGCGCGGGCTTCGTTCCTCGTCGAGGTGAGCCGAAGCGACATCGCGTTCGAGCGGGATTTCGGCGACGTGCCGCTCAACGGAACATTCGACACGCGCCTGATGAGTCAGGCATTCGCAGCGTCATCAAGAATGCAGCCGAAAGCGATCGACGCGTCGGAGCGCGAGGGCGGCGAGCCGGGGCCATCCTGATCCGGGCCGCCCGGCATGGTCAGGATATCGTTGTCGAGGTCCTCGACAACGGCAAGTTGCCGCGGGAAAATCGCCAGCGCCCTGCTCGAGCCCTATATGACCACGCGTGAAAAAGGGCACCGGTCTTGGATTGGCGATCGTCAAGAAGATCATCGAGGATCATGGCGGCTGGAGCTCAGGATGCGCCGCCCGAATTCCACGGCGGTCGCGGCGCGATGATCCGCATCACGGTGCCGGCGGCAAAACAGAAGCGACGACTCGGGGGCAGTCGACGCAACAGAAAAAGCAGAAAAAGGTTCAGGATGGCGTCTGACATACTCATCGTCGACGACGAGGAAGACATTCGCGAGCTTGTCGCCGGAATTTTTGAGCGACGAGGGCCACGAAACGCGCACCGCCTATGACAGCGACAGCGCGCTGGCCGCGATCGGCGATCGCGTCCCGCGCCTGATCTTCCTCGATATCTGGCTGCAGGGGGTCGAAGCTCGACGGTCTCGGTCTGCTCGATGAGATCCGCAAGCTGCACCCCGATCTTCCAGTGGTGATGATTTCGGGCCACGGAACCATCGAGACGGCCGTGTCAGCGATCCCGTCGCGGCGCTTATGACTTCATCGAGAAGCCGTTCAAGGCGGATCGCCTGATCCTGGTCTGCGAGCGGGCGCTGGAGACGTCGAAGCTGCGGCGCGAGGTTGTCGACCTCAGAAGCGGACCGGCGATACCTTCGACCTGATCGGCTCTTCGGTCGCGATGACCAGCTCCGCCAGACGATCGAACGGGTCGCGCCGACCAACAGCCGCATCATGGTCATCGGGCCTTCCGGGTCCGGCAAGGAGCTCGTGGCACGGGCGATTCACGCTCTGTCGTCGCGCAAGTCGGGGCCGTTCGTGACCTTGAACGCAGCCAACATCACGCCCGACCGCATGGAGATCGAGCTGTTCGGAACCGAGCCCAACGGCTCGGAGCGCAAGGTCGGCGCGCTGGAGCAGGCGCATCGCGGCATTCTGTACATCGACGAGGTGGCCGACATGCCGCGCGAGACGCAAAACCGCATCCTGCGCGTTCTCGTCGACCAGCAGTTCGAGCGGGTAGGGGGCACCAAGCGCGTCAAGGTCGACGTGCGGATCATCTCGTCGACGGCGCAGAACCTGGAAGCCCTCATCGCGGAAGGCCGTTTTCGCGAAGACCTGTATCACCGGCTTTCGGTCGTGCCGGTCATGGTGCCCGGGCTATCGGAACGGCGCGAGGACATTCCCTATCTCGTCGACCATTTCATGAACCAGATCGCTGCCCAGTCCGGGATCAAGCCGCGACGGATCGGCAACGATGCACTCGCGGTTCTTCAGGCGCACAACTGGCCGGGTAATGTCCGCCAACTGCGCAACAATATCGAGCGCCTGATGATCCTGGCGCGCGGCGACGACATCGATTCGCCCATCACCGCCGACCTCCTGCCGGCCGAGATCGGCGACGTGATGCCACGGGCGCCCAGCCAGTCGGACCAGCACATCATGGCTCTGCCACTGCGCGAGGCACGCGAGATGTTCGAGAAGGAGTATCTGATCGCCCAGATCAACCGGTTCGGCGGCAACATCTCGCGCACGGCCGAATTCATTGGTATGGAACGATCCGCTTTGCACCGGAAACTGAAATCGCTCGGAGTGTAGTATGCGGGTCATTATCTGCGGCGCCGGCCAGGTCGGCTACGGCATAGCCGAGCGCCTGGCGGCCGAACGCAACGACGTCTCCGTCATCGACACCTCTCCCGAGCTGATCCGTGCCATCCGCGATACGCTCGACGTGCGCGGCTTCGTCGGCCACGGCGCGCATCCCGACCTGTTGGCCGCCGCCGGAGCCCAGCAGGCCGACATGATCATAGCCGTGACGCTCTACGACGAGGTGAACATGGTGGCCTGCCAGGTCGCCCACTCGCTGTTCAACGTGCCGACGAAGATCGCGCGCATCCGGGCGCAATCCTATCTGCAATCGCACTACATGGACCTGTTTTCGCGCGATCACATGCCGATCGACGTCATCATCTCGCCCGAACTCGAGGTCGGCGAGATGGTGCTGCGCAGGATCGCGCTGCCCGGCGCGACCGACGTGGTGCGCTTCGCAGATTCCAACATCGTCATGATCGCCATCGAGTGCCTCGAGGAGTGCCCGGTCATCAACACGCCGCTGGCGCAGTTGAGCGAGCTCTTCCCGGACCTGCCGTCGACGGTCGTCGGTGTCCTGCGCAACGGCAGGCTGTTCATTCCGCACTCGGCCGACCAGCTCATCGCCGGCGACCTTGCCTATGTCGTCACCACCAAGGAACAGGTGCGGCGCACGCTCGGCCTGTTCGGCCACGAGGAACAGGAGGCGACGAAGATCGTTATCGCCGGCGGCGGCAATATCGGTCTCTACGTGGCGCGCACGATCGAACAGCGGAAATCCAAGTCGCGGGTCAAGATCATCGAGCAGGGGCGCGAGCGCGCGGTGGCGATTGCCGACGAGCTGCGCCGCACGGTGGTGCTGAACGGCAGCGCGCTTGATCAGAAACTGCTCATGGAAGCAGACGTGCCGGAAGCCGACCTCATGGTCGCCCTGACCAATGACGACCAGGTCAACATCCTGTCGAGCGTCATGGCCAAGCGCCTCGGCTGCAAGGCGAGCCTGACGCTCATCAACAACCCGACCTATCAGGACTTCGTCAAGACGCTCGGCATCGACGCGCATGTGAACCCGCGCAACGTCACGATATCCAAAGTGCTCCAGCACGTTCGCCGCGGCCGCATCCGCGCGGTGCATTCCGTCCAGCAGGGCGTCGCCGAGGTGATCGAGGCCGAGGCGCTCGAGACCTCGCCGCTCGTCGGGCCCGAACTGCGCGAGCTCGACCTTCCGCCCGGCATGCGCATCGGCGCCATCTACCGCGACGGCGAAGTCATCAAGCCGAATGGCGACCTGCACATCAAGCCGAAGGACCGGGTGGTGATCTTCGCCATGCAGAACACGGTGAAGCAGGTCGAACAGATGTTCCGCGTAAGCCTGGAATTCTTCTGATTGTCAGCATGTTGCGTGAATATTCAAATCATTTAATGGAGCACGGCCGCAGATGAGCCGCATCGCCTATGTCAACGGCGCCTACGTCCGGCATGCCGATGCCTCGGTCCATGTGGAGGACCGTGGCTATCAGTTCGGCGACGGCGTCTACGAGGTCTGCGAAGTGGTCGGCGGCCATGTGATCGACATGCCGAGGCATCTCGATCGCCTCGACCGGTCGCTGCGCGAACTGGCGATGAAATGGCCGATGGCGCGCCGGCCGCTCGAACTCGTCATCCGCGAGGTTCTGCGCCGCAACCGCATCCGCAACGGCCTCGTCTATCTGCAGGTGACCCGCGGCGTCGCGCCGCGTGATCATTTCTTTCCCCATCCCGATACGCCGGCCGCCATCGTGGTGACGGCCAAGCGGATGGATGCCACGGCGCTGACGGAAAAGGCCTCCAGGGGCGTCAAGGTCATCACGGTTCCCGAGAACCGCTGGGAGAGGGTGGATATCAAGACCATCGGCCTGCTTCCCAATGTGCTTGCCCGCCAGCAGGCCAGGGAACAGGGCGCCCAGGAAGCCTGGTTCGTCGATCCCGACGGCACGGTCAAGGAAGGTGCCGCCACCAATGCCTGGATGGTGACGGCCGACGGCCGCCTCGTCACGCGCCCGGCGGATTTCGGCATCCTGCGCGGCATCACCCGCGCCACCACGCTCGACGTTGCCGCCAGGCTCGGCCTCGAGGTCGAGGAGCGTCCGTTCACCGTCGAGGAGGCCCTGGGCGCCAGGGAGGTCTTCATGACCTCGGCCACCAGCGAGGTCATGCCCATCGTCGCGATCGACGGCAAGCCCGTCGCCAACGGCCATCCTGGTAGCGTCTCGATTTCGTTGCGCGATGCTTTTTTTGACGTTGCGGAAAAAACCCCCGCCTGTTAACCGCATAGGTGGCAGGGGTGCTCATCAAACCAGTATTGCTTGCTGCGACAGGCGGTCTTGCCCCTCGGGCGTGCTTGACATGGGCACTCCATTTGGGCGCTACTAGGCGGGCACACCGCAGGGGAACGGCGAAAGACAAGAAAAATGGCGGAACGTACGCAGAATTTGCAGGATCTTTTTCTCAATTCCGTTCGCAAGAACAAGAACCCGCTCACGATCTTCCTCATCAATGGCGTGAAGCTCACGGGCGTGGTCACCTCGTTCGACAATTTTTGCGTGCTGCTGCGCCGCGACGGGCATTCGCAGCTTGTCTACAAGCATGCCATCTCGACGATCATGCCCAGCCAGCCCGTGCAGATGTTCGACGGCGAGGACAACGGCCGGGACGCCTGATTGGACCATACCCAGACCGGGCAATTCGGGGCAGGAGCGAACGATGCCGGCGACGCGAAGGCCGCGTCGGCGCGCGCGATCGTTCTCGTGCCCGTCCTCTCGAAGCCGCTGCGCGATGACGGTGACGATGCCACGGGCCGGCCGCGCCTGACCCGCTCGCCCGAGGCGAGGCTGGACGAGGCGGTGGGCCTCGCCAACGCCATCGACCTCGATACCGTCTACACCGAGATCGTCAATGTCGCCGATCCCAAGCCCGCGACGCTGATCGGCGCCGGCAAGGTCGCCGAGATCGCCGAAAAGGTGGCCGAGACGAGCAGCGAGCTTGTCGTGGTTGACCATCCGCTCACCCCGGTCCAGCAGCGCAATCTCGAAAAGCAGTTCAACGCCAAGGTCCTCGACCGCACCGGCATCATTCTGGAGATTTTCGGTCGCCGCGCGCGCACCAGGGAAGGCACGCTGCAGGTCGAGCTGGCGCACCTCAACTACCAGCGCGGCAGGCTGGTCAGGAGCTGGACCCACCTCGAGCGCCAAAGGGGCGGCGCCGGCTTCCTCGGCGGTCCGGGCGAGACCCAGATCGAGGCCGACCGGCGCATCCTGCAGGAAAAGATCGTCAAGCTGAAGCGCGAGCTGGAAACCGTGAGGCGCACCCGCGACCTGCATCGCGCCAAGCGCAAGAAGATCCCGTTTCCGGTCGTGGCGATCGTCGGCTACACCAATGCCGGCAAGTCGACCCTGTTCAACCGCCTGACCGGCGCGGCCGTGCTTGCCGAGGACATGCTGTTCGCGACCCTCGACCCGACCCTGCGGCGGATCAGGCTGCCGCACGGCACGATCGTCATCCTGTCCGACACGGTCGGCTTCATCTCGGACTTGCCGACCCATCTCGTCGCCGCGTTCCGCGCCACGCTCGAGGAAGTGGTCGAGGCCGACCTGGTCATCCACCTGCGCGACATCTCCGATCCCGACACGGCGGCGCAGGCGGAGGATGTCGAGCGCATCCTTGCCGATCTCGGCGTCGACGCAGCCGACGGAAAGCGGGTGCTTGAGGTATGGAACAAGGTGGACCGGCTCGACGAGACGGCCCGCAACAATCTGCCTCGGCTCGGGCGGGACGGCGGCGGGACACCGGTCTCAGTCTCGGCCCTGACCGGCGCCGGTATCGACGCGTTGCTCGCGGAAGTCGAGAAGCGGATCGCCGGCGGGCTGGAGGAGATCACCGTCCGGCTCTCGCCCGGCGAGATGCCTGTCATCGACTGGATCTATCGCAACGGCCAGGTCGTCGCCCGCTCGGACGATGACGACGGAGCCGTCACGCTGACGGCGAGAATGCCCGCATCTGCGAGGGCGGAACTCGAATCCAGAATCGCAAGCAGGAACAAAGGGTAGGGGGCATCACCTCACCTTTTCTTGGCGGCGATCCACAGCGCTTCCATATCGTCGAGCGAGGCGTCTTCCAGGCTCGTTCCGGCATCCGCAAGTCCCTGTTCGACGGCACGGAATCGCGTCCGGAACTTGTCGTTTGTGCGCCTCAGGGCCTTCTCTGCATCGACGCCGAGATGCCGCCCGTAATTGACGAGCGAGAAGACCAGGTCGCCGAATTCGGCCTCGACCGCATCCGCGTCCTGCTGCGCCACGGCATCCTTCAGCTCGTCCAGCTCCTCAGCGACCTTGTCGAGGATCGGCTCGGCATCCTTCCAGTCGAAGCCGACGCGCGCCGCACGCTGCTGCAGCTTGAGGGCGCGCGTCAGCGCCGGATGGCCGACCGGTACGTCATCCAGATAGCCGCGCTCGCCGGACTTTCCGCCGGCGTTCTTCTCGGCGCGCTCGCGCGCCTTCATCTGTTCCCACATGCCCTTGGCCAGCCCGGCGCTGCGGGCATCCTCGTCGCCGAAGACATGCGGGTGCCGGCGGATCATCTTGGTGGTGATGGCCTCGACCACGTCGCCGAAGGCGAATGCGCCGGCCTCCTCGGCCATGCGTGCGTGGTAGACCACCTGCAGAAGCAGGTCGCCAAGCTCGTCGCGCAGATCGTCGAGATCGCCGCGCTCGATCGCGTCGGCCACCTCATAGGCTTCCTCGATCGTGTACGGCGCGATGGTCGAGAAATCCTGTTCGAGGTCCCAGGGACAACCGGTCACCGGCGTCCGCAGCGCGGCCATGATCTCGATCAGGCGATGAATATCCTTGGAGGGTGTCATGGCGGCAGCCTATCAATTGCCGCTGCCGGTGCGCAGTGGCGCAGGCGCAGCGAGGGCGCTTGTCCACAGGCGCGCCGCGCATCCGGCGTCGCGATGCCGGTCAGAGTTGGATTGCCCGGTCGTCCTTTGCGGTCCGGATCACCATCATCGTGAAGAAGCGGGCGACGTTGGTCTGGTCGCGGAACAGCCTGTTGCACAGCTCGTCGAATTCCTCCATGTCGCGAAGGTTCAGGAACAGGATCACATCCGTTTCCCCGGTCACCGCATAGGCCTGCGAGACCGCGCTTTCCGCGACTGCGAGGTCGAGGAACCGCCGCATGTGCTGTTCGCCGTGGAGCTTGAGTTCCACCGTCACCAGCGCCTTCAGCACGCGCCCCACCTTGCCGGGATTGAGGATCGCGACGATGCGTTCGATGATGCCTGCCTTGTGCAATCGCCGAACCCTGCGCAGGCAGGTGGATGGAGACAGCCCGACCTCGTCGGCCATCTCGACATTGGTCCGCGACGCATCGCGTTGCAGCAATTCCAGGAGCCGCTTGTCGATCCGATCCATGGCACAATCTCCCCGAATCCATATGCAATAAAATTGCAAGCGAGCGCAATCTTTGACCGCAAATGCGAGTCGGGTTCGGCTATCCCAAGGTCATCGCCCACCGGAAATCAGCCGATGCCGATCCTCACCTCTATGATGCGCACAACGCGCGAAACCTTTGATATCTATTGGATACTGGTGCGGATCACTGTGCCGATCACGATCGCGGCCGAGATCCTGTCGCGGCTGGGCGTCATCGATGCGATCGCGCCGGCATTCGCCCCGGTGATGAGCATTTTCGGCCTGCCGTCGGAACTCGGTCTGGCGTTGCTGACGGCCTTGCTGGTCGGGATATGGGGCGCAATACCGCTTGTATTCACACTGGTTCCCGTGTCGTCCCTGAGCGTGGCCGACGTAACGGTCTTTTCGGCGCTGATCCTCTTCGCCCATGCCTTGCCGATCGAACAGAAGATCATCCAGAAGGCCGGTCCCGGGATGGTCGCGACGACGCTACTGCGCATCGCCGGCGGCGGGCTTTACGGCTTTATCCTCCACCACATCTTTGCCGCTACAGGCTGGCTGGCCCAGCCGGTCGATCCCGCATGGATCCCGTTGAGCCAGACTTCTGACTGGCCGGGATTTCTGCTCGACCTCGCAGAAACCATGGTCTGGATGTTCGTGATCCTGGTCGTGCTGTCATGGGGGCTCGAGGTGCTCAAGGCCACGGGGCTGCTGGGGCTGATGATGAAGGCGCTGTCGCCATTGCTGCGGCTTGCCGGCATCAAGGGAGAAGCGGGACACCTGACGGCGATTGGCCTGTTCCTCGGTATCTCGTATGGCGGCGGGCTTCTCATTCGTGAAGCGCGGGCGGGCACGATATCGCCGCGCCAGGTCTTCGTGTCCTGTGCCTTCATGGGCTTTGCCCATTCCGTCATCGAGGACACACTGATCGTCATGGCGCTCGGTGCCGACATCGGCGGCGTTCTGTTCGGCCGGCTGGTCTTTGCCGTCGCGGCGACGGCGTCGGTCGCATGGTTCCTTCGCACCGTGTCCGACGAGACGTTCTTCCAGTGGGCCTTCCGGACCGAGGGGGCAAAGGCCGCCGGAAGCGGGTGAGGCAGACGTGGCATCCGCCTGGATGCCAGCATACGATTGTCGCATAAGATAGATTATGGAACTTGCGCATGTGCCGGAATGCAGCGATTCCAGCGATTTGCGCCTGCGCTGCCCGTCAATCAACCAGCAAGGTTGCGTCGGTATAAGTCGATACAGACTGAGGGCCTGGCGGGAGAAATTGCAAGTGTCGGAACGTATCGCATGTTTCGTGATGAGCGGCGGCATCGGCTCGAGGCTGTGGCCGCTCTCGCGTGAGGACAATCCCAAGCAGTTCCACGATCTGTCCGGCGATGGCTCGATGCTTCTAAAGACGGTCCGTCGTCTCAAGGCGCGACAGGCCGGCAACGCGCCGGTCAATCTGATTGCATCCGAGAAGCATGCCGAGCGCATTCGCGCTGATCTGGCCGGCGTCGCGCTCGATGGCGGCTCGGTGATCTTCGAGCCGGTCGGCCGCAATACCGCACCGGCGGTCGCCGTGGCGGCGCTGCACGCGCTGCGCGAGGACAGCGACGCACTCGTACTCGTCGTGCCGTCGGACCACGACATTGCCACGGACGACGAATTCTGGCGTACCGTTGAGGACGGCGTCGGCGCCGCGCGCGACGGCCGGCTCGTCGTCTTCGGCGTACGGCCGACCCAGCCGGAAACCGGATACGGCTACATCGAGGTCGCCGGTGAAGCGTCCGGCAAGGCCATTCCCGTCGCACGGTTCGTGGAAAAACCGGATCTGGCAACGGCGGCCGGCTATCTGGAAGCCGGCAATTTCTACTGGAATACCGGTATCTTCCTGTTCAGGGCCGATGTCATGCGGGACCTTTTCCTGCGCCACCAGCCGCGGATATGGAGCCAGGCCGAGGCAGCGCTGGACGGCGCCGTCAGCGACCTTTCGGGTATCTTCCTGCCCGAGTCCATCTACGCCGGCATTGAGGCGGTGTCGGTCGACTATGCAATCGTCGAGCATGCCGCCGACATAGCGATGGTTCCTGCGGGATTTCGCTGGAACGACCTCGGCTCCTGGCAGTCGCTGCTCGATGTCAGCGCCACCGACGGCGACGGCAATGTCGTCATCGGCGATGTCGTCGCCATCGACTGCGCGCATTCCTATCTGCGTGGCCAGGGCCGGCTTTTGACCGCGATCGGCCTGAAGGACGTAGCCGTCGTGTCCACCGCCGACGCCACCTTCGTGGCGCCGGTCAGCCAGAGCCAGAACGTCAAGCGCATCGTCGAGCAGCTCGAGAAGAGCGGCCGTCTCGAAACCCGCTTCACGCCGGCCCATGGCCGCGTGCTGGTGCCGGGCGCATGGCGCAGGCGCGTGGAAAGCTGGCTGTTCGAGGAGACGCTGCCGCTGTGGTCGACCGTCGGCGTCGACCGCGACTATGGCGGCTTCCACGAGGCGCTCGGCTTCGACGGCAAGCCGCTGCCGAAGCCCAAGCGCATGCGCACGATGGCGCGGCAGATCTATGCCTTCGCCGTGGCCCGCAACCGCGGCTGGGACGGACCGGCCGACGACATCATCGCGCACGGCATCGATTTCATCGCCTCGAAGGGCCGCACCGAGCGCGGCGGCTGGATCCGCACCTTCAATCCCGACGGAACGGTCGACGACCCGACCGAGGATGCCTACGACCACGCATGCGTTCTCCTCGCCCTCGCCCACGCCGCCCAGGCCGGCAATCCGGACGCAAAGCAGCTCGGTATGGAGACCTTCGCGTTCCTCGACCGGCATCTCGAAGACGAGCGCCTGACCGGTTTCCTCGAGACCTCTGCCGGCGAAGGCCTGCGCCGGACCAATCCGCACATGCATCTTCTGGAAGCCTTCCTGAGCTGGTTCGCGGTCACCGGCGACAAGTCCTACCTGCGCCGCGCCGCCCGCATCATCGATCTCTTCCGCAACCATTTCTTCGACGCCGACAGCTGGACGCTGGGCGAGTATTTCGACGAATACTGGAAACCCGCCGCCGGCGATGACGGCCAGTGGACCGAACCCGGCCATCATTTCGAATGGTCGTCGCTGCTCGTCGACTTCGCCGACATGTCCGGCCAGCGCGATCTGGTCGCGCTGGCGCGCAAGCTCTACGCCTCGGCCATTGCCAACGGGCTCAACCGCGCCACCGGCCTCGCCTATGGCGCGGTGTCGCGCGGCGGCCTGCCGATGGACCGGATGTCGCGGAGCTGGCCCCAGGCGGAGGCTCTGAAGGCGGCGATCGCGCTCGACCGCGGCGATGGTCCCGACCTGAAACCCGAGGTCGAGGAGCGAGTCGGCCGCCTCTTCCGCTGGCACATCGAGCCCGCCCCGCTCGGGCTGTGGATCGACCGCATCGACGAGAAAGGCCGCGCACTCTCGACGGACGTGCCGGCGAGCATCTTCTACCATCTCGTCACCGCGCTGATGCGCTATCTCGACAGGACGGAAGGCCTGGACTGAACCCACGCTCCAGACATCTTACGGCGAGGCGAAATCGTCTCGCGCCGCATAAGTCTCGAAAATGTGAGCTATATCAGGCGGATATGTCGGCGACGGTGGCGCCGGCTGCCCGCACGAGCGCCGACGGATCGGCCTCGAACACCGCGTCATGGGCGCCGGCGGCAGCCCAAACAGTCGCAAAGTCGAGCAGGCGCCGGTCGGCGAAGCACGGAATGTCGATCTTGTGGCCGATCGGCGAAACACCGCCGATCGCGAAGCCCGTCTCGTCCCTGATCTGGCGCGGGTCGGCCCGGCCAAGCGCTTCGCCGGCCAGCGCCGCGGCCTTGGCGAGATCGAGCTGTCGGTCGCCCGCGACCAGGAACAGATAGAGGCGGCCGCTGTCTTTCCCGAGAAAGATCAACGATTTGACGATCTGCGCCACCACGCATCCGCATTGCTCGGCTGCCTCGGCGGCGGTCCGGGTGGACTCACCCATCCGCCGGATCTCGATCGCCATTCCGGCGTCGCGGGCCGCCTGTTCCACGCGTGCGATGCTCTTGCTCATATGTCGAACGCCCCTGCCCGGCTCAACTCGAATTCGAAGACCTGACCGTCATAGGCCGGCTCGACATGGTCGGGCGTTTCCCGCCGGACGGTTTCATAGTCGAGCGGTATGTGCATGTGGGTGAGCACGGCATGGCGCGGCTTCAGCCGCTCGATCCACTCCAGCGCTTCCTCGAGCGAAAAATGGCTTGGA
>JAMLJD010000081.1 GCA_023953775.1 Rhizobiaceae bacterium
AAACCGTGCTCAGCGACGAGGCGCGTGCGCGCTTCCTGTCGATCATTGCCTCGGATACCCGGAAGCTTTCCGACACGGTGCAGTCCCTCGTATCGTTTTTCGACAACGCCCATCTGCGCGTGCGCTCGGAAACACCGATGGAGCACGTCGACCGGTTCATCACGGAGACCGACAACCACTTTCCAGGCCTTGAAGAGCTGGCGGCGCGTCTGATGCGTGATCGCAGGCCGGGCGAGACCGCCTACGACTTCGCCCGGCGCGCGGCGGCGGATCGTCGGGAAGCCGCTGCGTCGTCGTCTGGCAGTTTTGCCAGTGTGCGCGCCGCGATCGAGCCGCGCGCGCTGGAGATCGTGGAAGAAATCGTCACGTGCCACGAGGCGCTCGCCTCGGAGGAATCGCGGCAACTGGCGACCTCGGCATTGCTCAATTACGCGGTCGCCGCACTGCTGATGCCGTATGAGGAATTCCTGGAAGCGGCCGAGATGTGCCGCTACGACCTTGACCTGCTGTGCGGGCGCTTCGGCGTATCCTACGAGCAGGCCGCGCATCGGTTGGCGTCGTTGCGGCGGCGTGGCGCGGAGGGCGTTCGCTTCGCCTTCATGCGGTCCGATCCTTCGGGGCACGTCACCAAGCGCCTGCCGCTCGCCAGGCTTTCGCTGCCGCGCTACGGAACGGCGTGCCCGCTGTGGGTCGTCTATCATGCCTTCCAGACCCCTGGGGCGACCGTGCGCGCATTCGGCCGGCTGTACGATGGCAACGACTTCCTGTTTTTCGCGCGCGCCGTCGAGAAGGCGCCGTCGCGCATAGGCCTTCCACGCCACCTGCTGTCGGTCATGCTCGCATGCTCGGCCGACGATGCCGCGCGTGTCGTCTATTCCGACGGGATCGACCGCTCGACGGCGACGGTTCCCGTCGGGACCGTTTGCCGGCTGTGTCCCCGATCGGCATGCGGACACCGGCAGGAGGAGCCGCTGATCGCGTGACCGCCGGATCGCCATGTAAGACAAAGGGTGTATGTTGAAGCGACAACCAGCCGCTATAGTAGATGTGGGGTTCTGCGGAGGAGCGACGTGCCGTCAAGGCGCATACTGATCGTCGAGGACGAGCCGAACATCGTCGAGTCGCTCCGGTTCATTCTCGAGCAGGCGGGGTTCTTCGTCGACATCGTCGCCGACGGCCGGTCGGCGCTCGATCGTCTGCGGGAAGGGGACTTCCAGGCGGTCGTGCTCGACGTGATGCTGCCCGGCATGAACGGCTTCGACGTCCTTCGCTCCATACGCGCCGACGGCAGGACGCGCGAAACGCCGGTGATCGTGCTGACGGCCAAGGGCCAGGCCAACGACCGCAAGACGGCCGAAGCGATCGGCGCGAGCGCCTTCATCACCAAGCCGTTCTCCAACGCGGAGGTCGTGGAGCGCGTGCGGGAGCTGTCGGGAGCCTGACGTGGAGCGGCCCGAACCGGACAGCCGTGCAACCCGCGACGCCGCGACGATCCTGCCGGTGCTGGCGATCGTGCTGCTCATGCCGCCCGTCATCCTGATTTTCTCCGCGCCGATCGTGGTGTTCGGCATTCCCGTGATCATTGTCTATCTGTTCGCCGCCTGGGCTGTGGTCATCCTGTGCGCCTGGATGATCGCCCGCCGGCTGACCGATACGGACATCGCGGAGACGGAACGGCAATCGGAGCGTCGCCGCTGATGCTTGCCGCCGACGTCGTTATCTCCGCGTGCCTCGCCTATGTCGCGATCCTCTTCGCGGTCGCCTTCGCCGGGGACCGCCGCGCCAGCCGCAATCCCGGCGGCTGGCTGTCGTCGCCGCTCGTCTACACGCTGTCGATCTCTATCTACTGTACGAGCTGGACGTTCTTCGGCGCGGTCGGATCGGCTGCGCGCACGGGGCTGGAGTTCGTGACCATATATCTCGGGCCGACCTTCGTGTTCGTCGGCTGGTGGATATTCCTCAGGAAGCTGGTGACCATCGGCAGAATCTACCACACCACGTCGATCGCCGACCTGATCTCGGCGCGGTTCGGCAAGAATCCGGCACTCGGCGCGCTGGTCACCATCGTCGCCCTGGTTGCGACGGCTCCCTACATCGCCCTGCAGTTGAAGGCGCTGACCGCCAGCTTCCAGGTGGTCACCTTTCCCGCCGGTGCGGTGGCGGCGGCCAACACCAATCTCGAACCGGACTACACGACCGCCTTCTGGGTGGCGGCGGGACTGTGCGCGTTCTCGATCATCTTCGGCGTCCGCAACATTGACGTGAACGAGCGCCACCATGGCGTCATCGCGGCGATCGCCGTCGAGGCGGTCGTGAAGCTGATCGCGCTGGTGACGGTCGGCATGTGGGTCGTCTTCAGCCTCGGCGACAGTCCGGCTGCCGTCTTCGACAGCGCGCCGGTGAGCCTCACACATCCCGGCCAGACCTTCGGCACGCGCTGGGTGACGCTCTGCTTCTCGCCGGCGCGGCCGTGATCTGCCTGCCGCGGCAATTCCAGGTGACGGTCGTCGAGAATTCGGGCGAACGCCAGCTCCGCACCGCCTCCTGGCTTTTCCCGCTCTATCTGTTCGTCATCTGCCTCTTCGTGGTGCCTATCGCGGTTGCCGGGATCAGGCTTCTGCCGGAAGGCTCCAATCCCGACCTCTACGTGCTCACGCTTCCGCTCAACGCGGACCAGGATGCGATTGCCCTGCTCGCCTTCCTGGGCGGCTTCTCGTCCGCCACCTCGATGGTCATCGTCTCGTCGATCGCGCTGTCGACGATGATCTCGAACCACATCATCATGCCCCTGGCGCTCCGCTTTCAGATCGTGCCGGTGGCGAGCGCCCAGGTGGTGCGCACCATTCTCGGCGCGCGGCGGGCAAGCATCGTCTTCATCGTCATGCTCGGCTTCGTCTACTTCAAGCTCAGCGGAAGCTCCGAGGCGCTGGCGGCGATCGGGCTGATCGCGTTCTGCGGCGTGGCGCAGTTCCTCCCCAGCCTGGTCGGCGGGCTCTACTGGCGGAACGCGACCCAGCAAGGTGCGCTCGCGGGGCTGGCGGCGGGTTTCTGTCATCTGGGGCTACACGCTCTTCCTGCCGAGTTTCGGGGGCATGCTCCTGATGCCGGCCGAGGCGATCGAGTTCGGTCCGTTCGGGATCGGCTGGCTGAAGCCGCAGGGCCTGTTCGGGCTGGACGGCTTCGATCCGCTGGTCCACGCGGTGTTCTGGAGCCTGTTCGCCAATATCGCGCTGTTCATCGGCATCTCGCTGGCGACGGAGCCGACGCCGCTCGCCCGCTACCAGTCGCGGCTGTTCATCGACGTGTTCCGGCGCCAGACCGAAAGCGAGGTCAGCGTGATCCGCCGCACCGCGCGGATACGCGACCTGAAGCGCATTGCCGACCGCATCCTCGGTCCAGCGGAAGCGGTCAGCCTGTTTTCGGATGCACGCGGCGAGCGTGCGGCGATAGCCAGCGACGAGCTGATCGCGATGGTCGAGCAGAGGCTGGCGGCGAATGTCGGCGCGGCGACGGCGCGGTCGCTGGTGTCGAGCGTGGTGTCGAATGAGTCCATCAGTGTCGAGGAGCTCAAGCGGCTGGCCGACGAGACCGAACAGATACGCGCCTATTCGGAGGAACTGGAACGCAAGTCGCGCCAGGTCGAGAAAACCGCCGCCGAACTGGCCGCCGCGAACGAGCAACTCCGCGAAATCGACATGCAGAAGGACGAGTTCCTGAGCCAGGTCAGCCACGAAGTGCGCACGCCGATGTCCTCGATCCGCTCGTTCAGCGACATCCTCCTGGGCAATCCGGACCTCGACGAGGAGAAGAAGCGGCGCTTCCTGTGGATCATCCAGAACGAGAGCCTGCGCTTGACCCGGCTTCTCGACGGCATCCTCGACCTCAACCAGATGCAGGGCGAGACGACCTGGGAAATGCACAGCTTCGATCCCGATTCCGCGCTGGATCAGGCATTGGCGAGCTGCGAGGCGCTGGCCCGCGACGCGGGCGTGACGCTTCGCAGGGCAGGCAGGGCGCGCAGGGCCTCTGTAATCGGCAATTCCGACAAGCTTGCGCAGGTCTTCATCAACCTGATTTCCAACGCCATCAAGTACAACACCAGCGCCTCCCCCGTCGTGACCGTCTCGAGCCGGGTGCGCAAGGGCGTCTACGAAGCGCGGGTCGTCGACAACGGTCCCGGCGTCTCGGGCGAAGATCGCGACCGGATCTTCGCAAGGTTCACGCGTGGGCCTCTGCCGCGCAAGCAGGGCGCGGGGCTTGGCCTAGCGATCAGCCGGCAGATCGTCGAGGCGTTCGGCGGCTCGCTAGTGCTGGCGACGGATCGGCGAAAGGGCGCGGAGTTCATCGTTCAGCTCGATTGCGACGAGACGGAACCGGTTTCAGCCTAGCGCAATTCCCGCAAAGTGCGTAGCGGTCTTGCGTCCGGAACCGCGTAAAAACAAAGGGATAGAACATCAGAGGCGATTGGATTGTCGCCGGAAATGCTCGAGGGCGAAGACCGCGATACGCCTGCCGGTCAAGCCGGGCAGTCAGGCCGCGGCCGTTTCCTTGGCCGCGTTGAGCAGCCGGTCGTTCTGGCGCAGCGCCCATCTGAGATGTGTGCGGTCGAGGGTCTTCGGAAGGATCATGCGTTCGAGATCCGGAACCAGCTCCTCGGGAAGGCGATGCGCGAAGGGGATCGCCCATTTGGTCCGATCGCAGAAGATGCCGTCTCGGTTGAGCAGCGCCAGAAGCGCATGGCACAGACAATCGATCGTCGACATGTGGCAGCTCAGAAATGCGCCCATCTTGAGGAAGCCCAGCGCGTCCTCGTAGCGGTTTTCCGCGTCCATCCAGCGGATGGCGGTCGCGACATGCCGCAGATGCGATGCGCGGATGCGGGCGGGAAGGTCGGCATGCTGGCTCGCCGGCAGGATCCTGCCTTCGGCTATCCGGCCCATGACGTCGACCAGCGGGCGAAGCGCCCATGTCTTGCCGAGCTTGACGCCGAGCGCATTCTGCGACGGGTCGAGCGGATCGAATTCCGCCAGCCGCGCGAGCCCGTGCTCGATCTCCACTACCGGAATATTCTCTATGTCGATCCTGACGCCGCTGTGGACGATATTGGCGACCTCGTGCGTCGCGCCGTCCTCGGACACGAAACGATATCCGTCGATGTCGGATTCCTCGGTTCCGTGTCCGCGCACCAGCGACCCGGTCAGAAGATCTACCCGCGCTTTCGCAAGCGGCTCCTCGATCGCTTCGAATGTCAGCCCCTTCTTCGCCAGATACGTGTCGAGGTCCAGAAACTCAGGTGCGGATGAGATAAGCGGCATAGAAGCTCCGGGCGGTCAGATTGTACAGCGTATGGGCCAGGATCGCCCAACCGAGGCCGAAACCGAGAAAGATCAGTGTCAGCAGCGCGGCCATGGCAACCTGTTCCAGAAGGCCAAGTGGATTGATCTTCCGCGCGCTCCACGGATTGATGTAGTGCACGAGAATGAACGTAGAGATCGAGAACACCGCGTAGGACGGAAGGTCGGTGAAGAATGTAGCCGGAAATGCGCGGAACATCAGTTCCTCGGCCGCCGGCGCGACGAGCATGTGGACGATCTCGGCGCGTGCGAGCGGCTTGTTCATGTGCGGCTGCACGAACTCCACCAGTTCGGGCTCCGCGAAGAAGGCGCGGCTGCGGTAGAGGTTGAGGCCGAAGAAGCCGACCATCGCCGCGGCAAGTGCCATCGCGACCGGCAGTGCCGAGAACTCTAGTGGCACCGAAAGCCTGGGCGACCAGAACTGCAGGGCGAGCGCGGCGCCGGCCATGATCGGTACGCATGAGACGAGCTTTCTCGTGATCGCGGCATCCTGGGCGAACCGCCACATGTTCCAGATCAGCGCGATCTGTACGGCGAGCACGACGATCCATGCCCGGGCTGCCGGCAGGGGAGCAAGTGCAATCGCGGCAAGCGAGAGCACCACGAGGAGGAGATGCGCGACCGGCGAGGCGATCCTCGACTGCTGGCTCATTCGAGCACGTCGGCCGCGCGCAGGCTTTCGGCGAATGCAACCAGGTCGGTGCGTATCGTTTCCGGATCGACGCCGAAGTCCTCGGCGGCCTTTTCCACGATGCTGTCGACGGTCTCGCCGTCGAGCATTTTCTCCACGAAATAAGCACCGGAACCGCTAAGCTCTATCGCCCGGTTTCGACCCACCAGATAGTGCTTGGATCCGAGCTTGCGCTGGCGGAAATCGATCGAAATCTCGTAGGTCTCGTCGCTCATCGCTGTTCTCCTGTCCGGGTGGGGAAAGGCGGAAGCCTTCCCCCGGAAGTTTGTGCGTTCCTAGAACGCTGCTTCCCAGGCGAGAGCCGCCGGCAGCTTCACTTCCTTGGCCTTCGGTGCTTCGTAGATCATGCTCGGCTCCTTTGGATGCGCTCATACAGGGATGAGCGGAAACGTGGATCATTCCACAAAGGAAATCTATTTTATCATTTTTGAGATGTCATCAGAATACCGCTTCTTCGAGTGTGTTCGAAGCGGGATCGTAGCCGATATGTCAGCTATGACCGGGAGGACATGACGCTGGACGTTTGGATGGGGTTTGACTGCGGGGTTGGATGGGCTTGTAGAGTGCTTCGCAGCGGAGGCAATGGTGGGGGAAGGCCGAAGCCTTCCCCCGGGAGTACAGCTAAAAAAGCTGCTAACGGCGAGCCGTTAGATAGCTTCCGCCATCAGAACCGCCGGCAGCTTCACTTCTTTAGCCTTGGGTGCTTCGTAGGTCATGTCTGACTCCTTTCGTGAGATGCCCACCTGAGGGTGAGCAAGTTTGTGGATTATTCCACCAAAACGAAGCTATTGCATCAATTTTGAGATGTCATCATTTTTTTGGAATAGCAGCGCCGTGCGGCCCACGGGATTCAAATGTCCACGAGCGCAATGCGGCGCATCTGGACCAGTTCGACGGCCTTGGCGATGCCGAGATAGACCATCGCCATCGCCGCGGATGCGGCTATGCGATGGTCCCAGCCGCCGTCGAAGCTCGTATCCCCGATCCAGTCGACCAGGGGCCTGACCGGGTTTATCCACATCAGCCGGTCCGGCAGGCCGGTCAGATCGTCGACCACGCCGGATGTCAGCATGACCACGAAGAAAAGCACGTTTGTGACCATGAGGTGGTCGCGCATCGTCAGGATGAACATCGCGCAGGCTAGCCCGAACATCGCCAGCGCGAAGGAAGCGATGATCGAAGCCACCCAGAACGAAGCGAGCATCGCCGGGTCGCCGCCAAGCAGGAACAGGCCTGCCGGCACCAGCACGATGAGATTGACCGTGGCCGAGATCGCCGTGGCATTGAGGGTCTGGGCGAGCGCGAAGGAAAACAGGCCGTAGCGGCTGATCAGGATCTGCCGCAGTACGCCCCAGTTGCGCAGCCTGCCGAACAGCGTGGCGATGCCGAACACGCTCGCGCCGACGGGCATCAGAAGCAGCGCCGTCAGGAGGATCCGGGGTGCCTGATCGGGCGCGATCGACCCGAGCCGCACGAAGAAGAAATAGAGGACGTAGAACAGTGGTCCGAGAAGCGCAGTGGCGAGGACGCCGTACCACGGCAGCGCGTCGGTCGACCCGCGATGGGCGAGTCGCGCAAGGGCGAGCCAGTGAAGCAGTGTGTTCACAGGCCGCGTACCCCGCTTGCCTGAAGGCGCCTCTGCATGAGGTGGTAGGCCATGACGCCCAGGCCGGTGATGGCCATGCCGACCAGCACGGGCGCCAGCCACGGGACAAGTGCTTGGGGGCCGGTTGCGACGATGCCGGCTTTGTAGCGCAGTATTTCGCTCAGCCAGCCCTGCGGCATGGACGCGGCAAGGACCGCGAGCGGTAATGGCAGCAGCGCAACTGAAAACCCGATGCCGCTGAGGAATATGAACGGATATTCGACGAAGTTCATGATCGCCCTCCCGCGCGGCGTCGTGGCTATGCCGAACGAGAACAGGACGCTCATGAGCGCAAGGCAGGCGAGCGCCGCCAGAAGCCACAGCCACACCGGAGACGCCAGCGCGGACAGGGCCGGCCGCGCCAGCGCGAAGGCGAGGGCGGCGCTCACCAGAAGCGACAGCAGCACGAACGCGAAATTGGCGACCGTGCGGATGCCGATCAGAGCCGCTAGCGGCAGCGGCACGGTCAGATATTGGGCCAGAAGCCCCGTCCACCGGTCGCGGTCGAGCTCCGACAGGCTGGAGAATACGAGGATGCTCCAGCCATTGACGAGGCTGGCGTTGATCAGCATGAACCAGAACGCTGTGTCGCTGGCCACAAGCGCGGCGGGCAGGTTCAGCCAGTAGAGTGTTATGGTGAAGATCGGCTGCACGAGGCCGACGAACACCATCATTTTGCGCCGCAGGTTGAGCCGCAGGTAGATCCCGACGATCGCCGGCATGTTGGCCGTCATGCTGCTTTCCCGCCGATCAGCGTGCGGTAGAATTCCTCCAGCGACGCGCCCTGGATCGCGATCCCGTCGATCGCTCCCGGATGCTCGGCAAGCAGCCGGTAGAAGCCCTCAAGGCCCGGCTGGTCGAGGGTCGCCTCGACTTCGAACCCTGCCGCGAACGGCACGGTGCGGCAAGTTCCGGCAAGGGCTTGCAGCCGTGCCAGCACTGACTGATCCGAAACGACGCATGTGAGGGCGGAGCGGTACTGCGCTCGCAGTTCCTCCATCCGGCAGAGACGCTCGATCCTGCCGCCGACCAGCAGAGCGACGCGTTCACAAACGCTGTCGACGTCGGACGCGTTGTGCGAGGTCAGGACCACCGTGGTCCCTTCCGCCTTCAGGCCGCGCACGATCTCGCGGATGCGGTGAACGGCATCCATGTCGAGGCCGACCGTCGGCTCGTCGAGGAACAGAACCTTCGGTGCGTTCACAAGTCCCTTGGCGAGAAGTACCAGCTGCTTCATGCCCTTGGAGTACGTCATGACCGGCCGGCCCCGCGCCTCTTCCTTGAGGCGGACGCGATCGAGAAGCGTCTCGACGCGTTCGTCGACCGCCTTGCGGGACTGGCCGTAAAGCAGGGCGAAGAGACGCAGGTTTTCCCGCGCCGTGAGCCAGGGGTAGAGGCCCTTGTCGCCGCCCTCGACAACGTTTATCACGCCGCGCACCTGCCGCTGAGCCCTGACAACATCGTGGCCGGCGACGGTGATCGTGCCGCGGTCGGGCACGAGCTGCGTCGACATCATGCGGATCAAGGTGGTCTTGCCGGCGCCGTTTTCGCCGAGAATGCCGAACACCTCGCCGGGTTCGATCTCCAGCGACACGCCGCGGATCACCTCGATCTCGCGCGCCTTGTCATAGAAGCTCTTGTGAACGCCTTCGAGAAGAACCGAAGCGGCGGGTCGGGCGTTGTCCTTGTCTGTCACTGAAGCGTCTGTCACTGAAGCGCCATCCGTGCGGGCTGAGCTACGATCGTGAAATCGAGTACAGAATAGAGAGCTATCCAATGCTGTATCTTTTTTGATACTGGATCAACCGGCAAAATCGCCGGTTATGGGAACGGCGATGCCTCCGCAGTCATCAGGTGGCTCCGAATGCGCCCCGAAGGCGCGGTGCGAGATCGCCGCGGCTGCCGATTTCGATCGTATCGAGGCCGAGCCAGTCGGCCATCAGCCGCAACTCGTCGCGCAGCGCGTCGGCGGTGTGGTCCGGCGCGCAAGGCTCGGTGAAGGCGCCTTCGACCCGCAGCACCTTTGCCGACCGGTCGGCCCGCAGGTCGACACGGCCGACAATCCGTTCACCGAGCAGGAAGGGAAGCACGTAGTAGCCGTGCACGCGCTTGTGCTCCGGCGTGTAGATCTCGATGCGGTAGTGGAAGTCGAACAGGCGTTCCGCGCGGGCGCGTTCCCACACAAGCGGATCGAACGGGGCAAGAAGCGCGCGCGCCTCGATCGTGCGCGGCGCCTTTGCGCTCTTGTGGAGGAAGGCCGGGTGCTTCCAGCCCTTGACGCTGACGTGCGAGATCTCGCCATCCTCTATCAGTTCCTCGATCCGGCCTTTCATGTCGGCCGGCGACAGGCGGAAATAGTCGCGCAGGTCGTGCACGGTCGAAATGCCGAGCGACCGCGACGCGATCCGCAGCAGTTCGCGATGGGCATCTGCGGGGGCAGGAGGCGGGCTGTCATGGACGGCGCGCGGGATAACGCGCTCGGGCAGGTCGTATACGCGCTCGAAGCTCGGCCGCCGCTCCCGCGTGGTGATGCGCCCGCCCCAGAACAGGAACTCCAGCGCGTGCTTCGCATCGCTCCAGCCCCACCAGCCGCCGTCGCCCTTCTCGCATTCGAAGTCGGACGCCGAGCGCGGCCCGTTGCGGGCGATCTCGCCGAAAATCTCCTCAATGTAGCCGGCGCGATCGCGGCCGAACTCCGCGAGCCGCCCGTAGATCCCCTTGCCGTCGCGCGCCCGCGCCATGCGCCATTGCATGAGAGGCCACAGAGCAAGCGGCAGCAGCGACGCTTCGTGCGCCCAGTATTCGAACAGAGCGCGGGGTCGGCGCGACACTGCCTGGTCGATCATGTCGCGTTGATATGACCCGACCCGCGAGAACATAGGCATGTAGTGCGCGCGCACGACCGCGCTGACCGAGTCGATCTGGAACAGGCCCGTTCGCGCCAGCACGCGCCCCATGTGCCGGCGCGTCACCGGGTCTTCCGGGCGTCGGTCGGCAAAGCCCTGGGCATGAAGCGCGATGCGTCGCGCGGTGCGGTTGGAGATCGTCTTCGACATGGGTCCCATCAGGCGGTTTGTCGCGCGGGCAGACTGTACCGACCCTTTGCACCTAACACCGTGCCGCGCCTGGCGCGACCCGGAACCTGTCAGGAGTAAAACTGGATTAAAGTACGAAGGTTTTTGGCCGAGGCCGGCGGGCGGATCGCATGGGAAAAATGCGGCGCAGGGTCCGGAAATACGGCCCAAGTTTGACTTGCACCGCCGTTGTGGCTGCGCTAACCCTCGCCGCATCGCAGCATGAGCCAGATCGCATGCGCCTCGCGCGATGTTTACGGGGTATCCCGGCTTGAGCCGGGAGTTGGCGGCGGGCTCTGGAAAGTCGGACCATGGACGGATTGCTCAACGACTATCTTCCCATTGTGATTTTCATCGCGGTTGCGGTCGGCATCAGCCTGGCTTTGGTGGTTGCACCGTTTCTGCTTGCCTATCGCAACCCCGACCCGGAAAAGCTGTCGGCCTATGAGTGCGGCTTCAACGCATTCGACGACGCGCGCATGAAATTCGACGTGCGCTACTATCTGGTCGCGATCCTGTTCATCATCTTCGACCTCGAGGTTGCATTCCTGTTCCCTTGGGCGGTGTCGTTCAGGGAAATCGGCTGGCTCGGCTTCTGGTCGATGATGGTTTTCCTCGGCGTGCTGACGATCGGCTTTATCTACGAATGGAAGAAGGGAGCGCTGGAATGGGAGTGAACGACGGTTCCCAGACCCTTGTCGCGCCCCGTCCCAGGGGTGTGATCGATCCCAATACCGGCAAGCCGGTCGGGACGAACGATCCGTTCTTTGGCGAGATCAACAACGAGCTTGCCGACAACGGCTTCCTCGTGACTTCGTCCCAGGCGCTCATCAACTGGGCCCGCAACGGGTCTTTGATGTGGATGACCTTCGGCCTTGCCTGCTGCGCGGTCGAGATGATGCACATGTCGATGCCGCGTTACGACGCCGAGCGCTTCGGCTTCGCGCCGCGCGCCTCACCGCGCCAGTCGGACGTAATGATCGTCGCCGGCACGCTGACCAACAAGATGGCGCCGGCGCTGCGCAAGGTCTACGACCAGATGCCCGAGCCGCGCTACGTCATCTCCATGGGCTCCTGCGCCAATGGCGGCGGCTACTACCACTATTCCTACTCGGTGGTGCGCGGATGCGACCGCGTGGTGCCGGTCGATATCTATGTGCCGGGCTGCCCGCCGACCGCCGAGGCGCTGCTTTACGGAGTGCTTCTCCTGCAGAAGAAGATCCGCCGTACCGGCACGATCGAACGCTAGGCGAGGGCGGATCATGAGCGAAGCCCTCAAGGACCTTGCGGCCTACATCAAAGAGAAGCTCGACGCGCAGGTGACCGACGCGACGGTGGCCTATGGCGAACTGACGCTCGAGGTCGAGGCCGGCGACATCGTCGCCGTGCTCAATTTCCTCAAGAACGACGTTCAGTGTCAGTTCTATTCCTTCATCGATCTGTGCGGCGTCGACTATCCCGCCCGCGCGCGCCGTTTCGACGTCGTCTATCACCTGATGTCGCCGCGCCAGAACCAGCGCATCCGCGTTCGCGTGACGACCGACGAGGACACGCCTGTCCCCTCCGCGACGGAGGTTTTCCCGGGCGCCGAGTGGTTTGAGCGCGAGGCCTACGACATGTATGGCATCCTGTTCACCGGTCATCCCGATCTGCGCCGCATCCTCACCGATTACGGTTTCGACGGATATCCGCTCAGGAAGGACTTTCCGCTCACCGGCTTCGTCGAGGTGCGCTACGACAACGAGGTCGGCCGCGTCGTCTACGAGCCCGTCGAGCTTCGCCAGGAGTTCCGCAATTTCGACTTCCTTTCGCCCTGGGAAGGCACGGACTACGTGCTGCCCGGCGATGAAAAGGCGAAGCAATGACCGAGCACAACGTCCGCAACTTCAACATCAATTTCGGGCCGCAGCATCCGGCCGCCCACGGCGTGTTGCGTTTGGTTCTCGAACTCGACGGCGAAGTGGTCGAGCGGGTCGATCCGCATATCGGCCTGCTCCATCGCGGCACCGAGAAACTGATCGAGGCCAAGACCTATCTCCAGGCCGTGCCCTATTTCGACCGGCTCGACTATGTCGCGCCGATGAACCAGGAGCACGCCTTCGCGCTTGCGGTGGAGCGGCTCGTCGGCATCGAGGTGCCGCGCCGCGGCCAGGTGATCCGCGTCTTGTTCTGCGAGATCGGCCGCATACTCAACCATCTTCTCAACGTCACCACCCAGGCGCTGGACGTCGGTGCGCTCACCCCGCCGCTGTGGGGTTTCGAGGAGCGCGAGAAGCTGATGGTCTTCTATGAGCGCGCCTGCGGCGCACGCATGCACGCCGCCTATTTCCGGCCCGGCGGCGTCCATCAGGATATCCCGCAAAAGCTTGTCGAGGACATCGGCAACTGGATCGACCCGTTCTTGAAGACGGTCGAGAATCTCGACGACCTTTTGACCGGCAACCGCATCTTCAAGCAGCGCAACGTCGATATCGGCGTCGTCAGCCTCGAAGATGCCTGGGCATGGGGTTTCTCCGGCGTGATGGTGCGCGGCTCTGGCGCCCCGTGGGATTTGCGCAAGTCGCAGCCGTACGAATGCTATGCCGAGATGGATTTCGACATCCCGATCGGCAAGAACGGCGACTGCTACGACCGCTATCTGATCCGCATGGAGGAAATGCGCCAGTCCGCAAAGATCATGCGGCAGTGCGTCGATCTCCTGCTGGGACCGGCCTCGACCGGCCCGGTCTCCAACACCGACGGCAAGATCGTTCCGCCGAAGCGTGGCGAGATGAAGCGCTCGATGGAAGCGCTGATCCATCATTTCAAGCTCTACACCGAGGGCTACCGGGTGCCCGAGGGCGAGGTCTATGCCGCCGTCGAGGCGCCCAAGGGCGAATTCGGCGTCTACCTCGTCTCCGACGGAACGAACAAGCCGTATCGCTGCAAGCTCAGGGCGCCGGGTTTCGCGCATCTCCAGGCCATGGATTTCCTGTGCCGCGGCCACATGCTGGCGGACGTTTCGGCGATCCTCGGTTCCCTCGATATCGTGTTTGGTGAGGTTGACCGCTAATCATGTCCGTCCGTCGCCTAGCAGACGCCGCCGTCCAGCCAGCCAGCTTCGCGTTCAACCGCGGCAATGCGGCCTGGGCGAAGCAGACGATCAGGAAATATCCCAAGGGCCGCGAACAGTCGGCGGTCATTCCGCTGCTGATGCGCGCACAGGAACAGGAAGGCTGGGTCACCCGCGCTGCGATCGAGCATGTCAGCGAGATGCTGGACATGCCGCTGATCCGCGTACTCGAGGTCGCGACCTTCTACACGCAGTATCAGCTTGGCCCGGTCGGCACGCGCGCGCACGTCCAGGTCTGCGGCACCACGCCGTGCATGCTGCGCGGTTCCGAGGCGCTGATGGATGTCTGCCGCTCGAAGATACATCCCGAGCAGTTCCATACCAACGAGGCCGGCACGCTGTCCTGGGAAGAGGTCGAGTGCCAGGGCGCCTGCGTGAACGCGCCAATGGTGATGATCTTCAAGGACACCTACGAGGACCTGACGCCGGAGCGCCTTGAGGAGATCATCGACGCTTTCGAGAAGGGCAAGGGCAAGTCGATCGAACCGGGGCCGCAGAACGGCCGGACCTATTCCGCCCCGATCAGCGGCCTGACGTCACTGACCGACGAAAAGGCCGTCAGCAAGGCTGCGCGTGCCAGGGAGGCGAAGGCGTCCGCTGCCGGATCCGCGGCAAAGGGCGATCAGGTTCCGCCGTCCAAGGCCGCGAAGCCGAAGACCGATACCGTGGAAACCAGCCCGGCAATCAAGTCGCCTTCTCGCAAGAAGGCGAGTGCCAACGGCGAAAAGGCGGCGAGCGTCGGCGCACCGCGCGAGAACAAGGCCGCGGCAGAGACCGCAACGGTCGGAGGCGAGCCACGGCATCACGCGCGTCCCGCGTCGAGAGCCAATCCGGGCAAGAAATCGCCCGACGCGGCACCCGAACCGAAGAAGGCGAGAAGCGCTACCGTCGCCTTGGCGGAAACCGCGAAGGCGGTCGACCGGCCGAAATCGGCGCGCGCGAAACCCGCCGCAGGCAAGGTCAATCCGACCATGGCTCTGGCACGCACCGCAAAGGGCGAGGCCAAGCCGGCCGCGCCGTCCGATGCCAATCGCCCTTCGGGGATGAAGAAACCGGCGAAACCAGATGATCTGAAAATGATTTCAGGCGTCGGCCCAAAAATCGAGAAGACCCTCAACGACCTCGGTATCTACACCTTTGCCCAGGTCGCGGCCTGGAAGAAGGCCGAGCGCGAGTGGGTTGACGGCTATCTCAGGTTCCACGGGCGCATCGAGCGCGACGACTGGGTGAAGCAGGCCAAGGCGCTCGCAAAGGGTGGCCGCGACGAATACGTCAGGGTCTTTGGCAAGGAGCCACGCTGATGGCGCACGGAAACATCGGCCACATTGCGGAATGCGGCGGCCTGGCCTCGGCCTGCGGGCGGACCAGTGCCGTTGCGATTGCAGCGGCGTTCCTGGCCTTGTTTGCCGCCGCGTGGACAACCGGAAGCAGCGACTGGCTGAAGGTCATGGGCGTCGCGGCGTTTTTCCTCGCCGTGAACGGTATCATGGCAGTGATAGCCCCGCGTCTCGGCGGCGGCACGTCCTGTTCAACGACGGAGCGGCGCGATGCTCGCTGACAAGGATCGTATCTTCACCAATATCTACGGCCAGTTCGATCGCTCGTTGAAGGGGGCGATGAAGCGCGGCCATTGGGAGGGGACCAAGGCGATCATCGCCAAGGGCCGCGACTGGATCATCAACGAGATGAAGGCCTCCGGTCTGCGCGGCCGCGGCGGCGCGGGCTTCCCGACCGGCCTCAAATGGTCGTTCATGCCAAAGCAGAGCGACCGTCCCTGCTATCTGGTCGTCAACGCGGACGAATCCGAACCGGGCACCTGCAAGGACCGCGAAATCCTGCGCCACGACCCGCACACGCTGGTCGAGGGTTGCCTGATCGCCGGCTTCGCGATGGGCGCGCACGCCGCATATATCTATGTGCGCGGCGAGTTCATCCGTGAGCGCGAGGCGCTGCAGCGCGCCGTCGACGAGGCCTATGAAGCCAATCTGATCGGCAAGAACAACAAGAATGGCTGGGACTTCGACATCGTCGTCCACCACGGTGCCGGCGCCTATATCTGCGGCGAAGAAACGGCGCTGCTCGAAAGCCTTGAAGGCAAGAAGGGCCAGCCGCGCCTGAAGCCGCCGTTCCCGGCCAATGTCGGGCTCTACGGCTGCCCGACGACGGTCAACAACGTCGAGTCGATCGCCGTTGCGCCGACCATCCTGCGCCGCGGGGCGGGCTGGTTCGCCTCTTTCGGCCGGCCGAACAATGTCGGCACCAAGCTGTTCTGCATTTCCGGCCACGTCGAGAACCCGTGCACAGTGGAAGAGGAGATGTCGATCTCCTTCCGGGACCTGATCGAAACGCATTGCGGCGGGATTCGCGGCGGCTGGGACAATTTGCTAGCGGTCATTCCCGGCGGCTCGTCCGTGCCGCTGGTGCCGGCGGACCAGATCATCGACTGTCCGATGGATTTCGATGCTCTGCGCGACCTCAAGTCCGGCCTCGGAACGGCAGCCGTGATCGTCATGGACAAGTCGACCGACATCGTGAAGGCCATTGCGCGGCTCTCCTATTTCTACAAGCACGAGAGCTGCGGCCAGTGTACGCCGTGCCGTGAGGGCACGGGCTGGATGTGGCGCGTCATGGAGCGGCTGGTCGTGGGCCAGGCGCAGAAGCGCGAGATCGACATGCTGCTCGACGTCACCAAGCAGGTCGAGGGCCATACGATCTGCGCGCTGGGTGACGCCGCCGCCTGGCCGATCCAGGGGCTCATCCGGCATTTCCGGCCGGAGATCGAGCGCCGCATCGACGAATTCACCCGCAACGCGCACCAGGCCGAGCCGGTGCTGGTGGCTGCGGAATAACAAGCACGGCGGCCGCCAAGAGCCGCCACCGGGAAGGACGCCGCAAGGCCGGAGTGAGCACGGAGCGACGAGGATAACCGACATGTCGACACTGCCGATACCCGACTTGAAGCTGCCCGCAATGAAGGACGTCAAGGATCATCTCGACCAGATGAACCGGGCCTATGCGATGATGATGCCGAAGGAGATCGCCGGCACGTTCAACCTGATGGCGCACCCGATGGCGGGTGCCGCCGCGATGTCGGCGCTCGGCCTCGGCGTCGCCAGCCAGGCTTTCGGCATGTGGATGGGCGCGATGGCAGGCGCGGCCGAGACGTCGATGCGCATCTGGGAAGATGCCGGTGTGCCCGAACCGGCGCCGAAGACGACGGCAAAGTCGAAGCCTGCGGCGACCGTGACGCCGATCTCTGCCGGCAGGAAGGCTCGCGCCGGCGCCAGGACGATTGCCGCCGATGCGGAGATCGTCGCGCGTCAAGTGGTCGAGGTCGCCACCGAAACCGCGGGCAAGATGGCCGGTGATGCCACCAGGACCGTGGCTACGGTCGTCGAGGCGACCGCCGCGACCACCGACATCATGCCCGAGGATTTCCATCGTCCTCCGCTGGTCGAAAAGCCGGCGACGCCGGACGATCTGAAGCGGATTTCGGGCGTGGGGCCGAAGCTGGAAAGCGTGCTCAACGGTCTCGGCGTGTGGACATTCGCGCAGATTGCGGCATGGAAGCCGGAAGAGGTGGCCTGGGTCGACGACTATCTGTCGTTCAAGGGGCGTATCGCGCGGGATGGTTGGATCGAGCAGGCCGGCAAGCTGGTCTCGGGGAGCTGACAGGCGAACGGTATCGAAACGCCGGCACCTCGTGGCCGGGCTGGAGTAAGCAGGAACAGGCGGGGACGCGACCGAAAAGGGCACGATGGACCGGGGCGAGCCGGAACACAGGGAGTGGCTGCGGCGCAACGGACCGCTGATTGCCGCGATCGCGGCAATAGTGGCATTCGCGGTGATCAGGATGGCCGGGCATCCCGCCACGACAGCCGCACTCGTTGCGGGCATCAT
>JAMLJD010000082.1 GCA_023953775.1 Rhizobiaceae bacterium
GGCCGCCCGAGAATTCGTGCGGATAGCGGTTGACGTAGTCGGGATTGAGCCCCACCGCGTCGAGCAGTTCGCGGACGCGTTCGCGGCGCGCCTTGCCGGTGTGCGTGCTGTGCTCGTAGAGCGGCTCGGCGATGATCGCGCCGACGGTCATGCGCGGGTTGAGCGACGCCTGCGGATCCTGGAAGATCATCTGCATGCGCGGCCGCAGGCGCCGCAGCGTTTCGCCCTCGACGGTCGCGATGTCCTGGCCCTCGAACACGATGCGGCCGCCGGTGACGTTGTAAAGCCGCAGCAGCGCCCGGCCGGTCGTCGACTTGCCGCAGCCGCTTTCCCCGACAAGCCCCAGCGTTTCGCCGCGCCTGATGTCGAAGGTCAGGCCGTCGACGGCCTTGACGGCGCCGACCTGGCGGCGCAGCACCCCCTTGTGGATCGGGAAATGCATCGTCAGATCGCTGACGTTCAGCAGAGCCGGCGCGGGAGACATGCCGGCTGTGCCGGATTCAGCGGTATCAGGTGACATCGCGCGGGCCATCCGTATCGGGGTTCCACCAGCAGGCGACGTCGTGGGCCGCCGTCTCGGCGATCAGCGGCGGATTTTCGCGCGCGCAACGGTCGAAGGCGTGCGCACAGCGCGGCGCAAACGGGCAGAATGCGGGCTGGGAAAGCAGCAGCGGCGGCTGGCCGCTGATCGAACGCAACCGCTCGTTGGCCGTATGGCGGCCGGGAAGGGAATCGAGCAGGGCGCGCGTGTAGGGGTGCCGCGGGTCGTCGAAAAGCTCCGCGACGGATGCATGCTCTACGATCTGGCCGCCATACATGACCATGATGCGGTCGGCGATGCCGGCGGCGACGCCAAGGTCGTGGGTGATCCAGATGATCGCCATGCCGAGCTTGTGGCGCAGCTCGCGCACGAGCTCGAGTATCTGGGCCTGGACGGTGACGTCCAGCGCGGTCGTCGGTTCGTCGGCGATCAGGACCTTGGGATCGCAGGCCAGCGCGATCGCGATGACCACGCGCTGGCGCATGCCGCCCGAAAACTGATGCGGGTAGTCGTCGATACGCTTTGCTGCGGCGGGTATTCCGACGAGGTCGAGAAGTTCGATCGCCCGGTCGCGCGCCTGCTTCTTGGTGAGGCCCATGTGCTCGCGCAACGGCTCCATGATCTGGTAGCCGACCGTGAAGACCGGGTTGAGCGAGGTCATCGGATCCTGGAAGATGAAGCCGATGCGCGCCCCGCGCACGTGGCGAATCTCGGACGCGGACAGCTTCACAAGGTCGCGATTCTGGAACAGGACGCTGCCGTTCGCAATCTCGGCCGGCGGCATCGGCAGAAGCTGGAGCAGCGACATCATCGCCACGCTCTTGCCGGATCCGCTTTCCCCGACGACGGCCAGAAGCTCGCCCTCGTCGACATGGAAACTCACCCCGTTGACGGCATGGACCAGACCGTCATGGGTATGAAAAACCGTCTTGAGATCCCGAACCTGGAGGATCTGGTTTATCGGTCTGCTCCACCGTGGCTCCGGGTTTTGGCACCCGGTATTGTCCCCCGCCGCTCTTCTTTGTTTTTGGCGACTGCGATCATCTGACCATCTGGACGGACAGTTTTCAAGGCCGATTCTCGTGGCTCGGGACGGAGCAGTCCAACCGGCCGCAAGACTGTTCCGGCGACCTTGCAGATTCGCGTCTGGCCGAGGCATTGCAGCCGATTGGAAATCATTTTGTGTATATTTAACTATAAAATTCTCAATATTTGAATACTTGGCGAAAACTTTCTAATATTTATATCGTATATTTGATGTATTAAAACCGAAACATAACGAAATTATGTATCGACTTATGATCCGATATAGGTTCTTATATTTATAATTTATCTTCTTTGTACGAGAGAAAATTTGATTATTTTTCGATGGTGCCATAGGGTTGTTTTGAGAAACAGGTACGCGACAAAAACCGCGGGGAGATAATTTTGGAAGATGTGAGCCAACCGGACGTGAAGTCCGGGGCAGCGGAGCATGGCGAAATGGTCGACGACCGAAAGCCGATGGTCCATTTCGATAGCGTTCAGAAATCCTATGACGGTGAGACGCTGGTCGTAAAAAACCTCAATCTGGAGATCGCCAGGGGCGAGTTCCTGACCATGCTCGGGCCCTCGGGCTCCGGCAAGACCACATGCCTGATGATGGTCGCCGGGTTCGAGGCCGCGACCCATGGCGAGATCTATCTCGATGGCAGGCCGATCAACTCGGTGCCGCCGCACAAGCGCGGCATCGGCATGGTATTCCAGAACTACGCGCTGTTCCCGCACATGACGATTGCGGAAAATCTCGCATTTCCGCTTGAGGTGCGCGGAATCGGCAAGGCCGAACAGAAACAGAAGGTTCAGCGTGCTCTGGACATGGTCCAGATGGGCGAGGGCGGCTTTCATGGCCGCCGCCCTACGCAATTGTCCGGCGGACAGCAGCAGCGCGTCGCACTGGCCCGCGCGCTGGTGTTCGAGCCGGAACTGGTGCTGATGGACGAACCGCTCGGTGCGCTGGACAAGCAATTGCGCGAGCACATGCAGTTCGAGATCAAGCACATCCACGAGACTTTGGGCGTGACCGTCATCTACGTGACGCACGACCAGAGCGAGGCGCTGACGATGTCGGACAGGATCGCCGTCTTCAACGACGGCGTGATCCAGCAGCTCGCCGACCCCGAGACACTCTACGAGAAGCCCGAAAACAGCTTCGTGGCTCAGTTCATCGGCGAGAACAACACGCTGCGCGGCAAGATCAAGGGCATCAAGGACGGCATCGCGAATGTCGAGCTCGCCAATGGCGAGATGTGCGAAGCCCTTGCGATCAATGCCGGGCCGGGCGAGCGGACGCAGCTTTCGATCAGGCCCGAACGGGTCGAGATCGATCCGGAAGAAAACAATTCTGGATACACCGTGACGGGGAAGGTCGAAGAGGTGATCTATCTCGGCGATCACATCCGGACACGGATGTCAGTCGCCGGCAACAGCGATTTCATCGTCAAGACGCGCAACCGTCTCGGTGCGCGGCGCTTCAATGCGGGCGACAAGGTGCGCGTCGGCTGGGCCACAGAGGACTGCCGCGCGCTCGACCACGGCGAATAGGGGCCGCTTGCGAGCGGCCTTGCCGAACGAGGCCATCCGGCGGGCTTTGCAATCATCAAGAATAACATCGCCGGACCCAACTTGCGTGTGTCCATATCGAACTATGCAACCGAAACGAGAAATGACAAAGGAAGGTGCACACATGAAACGCACACTCATCCTGACAGCCGCCGCGGCGGCCATCGTGGCAGGCGGGGCGATCGCCCAGGACAAGGAACTGACCATCGTGTCCTGGGGCGGTGCCTATTCGAAGTCCCAGATCGAGGCCTATCACAAGCCCTACACCGAAAAGACCGGCGTCGAGATCCTCAACGAGGACAAGTCGGCAAACGCGCTCGCGGGTATCCGCGCGCAGGTCGAGGCCGGCAACGTCACATGGGACGTGGTCGACATGCTCCAGGCGGACGCCCAGCGCGCCTGCGACGAGGGCCTCGTGCTGCAGATCGACCCGGACGAGTGGCTGGCGCCGGCGCCCGACGGGACGCCCGCTTCCGAGGACTTCATCGAAGGAACGATGGGCGACTGCTTCATTCCGCAGATTCTCTACGCCACGATGTTCGCCTACAACACCGAAGCGTTCCCGGACGGCGGCCCGCAGACGATCGCCGACATCTGGGATACCGAGAAGTTCCCGGGTACGCGGGCGCTCCAGCAGATTCCGCAGAAGAATCTCGAATGGGCCCTGATCGCCGACGGCGTGCCGGACGATGAGGTCTACGAAGTCCTGGCCACCAAGGAAGGCCAGGACCGCGCGTTCGCCAAGCTCGACGAGATCAAGGACAACGTGATCTGGTGGACCGAGGGCGCGCAGCCGCCGCAGATGCTGGCGGACAAGGAAGCCGTGATCGCAACGGCATATAACGGCCGCATCTTCAATGCGCAGGTCAACGAAGACCAGCCGTTCGAGATCATGTGGGACCACCAGATGTTCGAGACCGACGGCTGGGCGATTCCGGTCGACACCGGCAAGGAAGACCTGATCAAGGACTACATCAAGTTCGCGACCGATACGCAGCGCCTCGCCGACCAGGCGAAGTACATCTCGTACGGTCCTGCGCGTAAGTCCTCCGCGCCGCTCGTCGGCAAGTTCGAGGGCACGGATATCGACATGAAGCCGCACATGCCGACGAATCCGAAGAACCTCGAAACCGCGATCCCGTTCGACGTCCAGTTCTGGGCCGACTACGGCGATTCGCTCGAGGAGCGTTTCAACGCCTGGGTTGCCGGCTAAACGGCCAGCATAGGGAAGAGGGCGTCCTGCGCCCTCTTCCGCACTTCGACAATCAAAAGAGGCGAGCGGGACAGGGACGATATGGCAAAAAGTGAGACCCGGGGCAGACAACCCATTCTTGCGGCGGATGGAACGCCGCTGAAGGATGCGTTGCGCCGCTCGCAGGCCGTAGAGCGCCGCCGGGCATTCAGCCTCGTCGCGCCGCTGCTGTTCTTCATTCTGATCGTGTTCGCGATCCCGATCGTCGCGATGATCTGGCGATCCGTCTACAATCCCGAAATCCGCAACTATCTGCCTCAGACTGCTGCGGCCCTGGCCGACTGGGACGGCGAAGACGTGCCGCCCGAGCAGGTGTTCCAGGCGATGGCGGCCGATATGATCGTCGGAACCGAAAACCGGACGATCGGACGCGCCGCGGCACGCATCAACCGCGAAATCCCGGGCGCGCGCAGCACTATGATGCGCACCGCGCGCAAGGTCGACGAATGGTCCTCTCCCTATCGCGAAAAATTCCTGGAAGAGGACGAAGACTGGGCCAATCTCGAGTTCTGGCGGATCCTCAAGCGCGAAAGCCGCGTGATCACGCCGACCTATTATCTGCTGGCGATGGACTACGAGTACACGTCCGATGGCGACATCGCCCCGCGCTCGGAAGTCTACCAGATCTACAAGCAGCTGTTTTTCCGCACGGCCTGGATGAGCATTCTCATCACCGGCATATGCGTGCTGCTCGCATACCCGATTTCCTACATGCTGGCGACGCAGCCGACGCGCATCGCCAACCTCCTTCTCATTCTGGTGCTTCTTCCGTTCTGGACATCGCTGCTGGTGCGTACCTCGGCATGGATCGTGCTCCTGCAGCAACAGGGCGTAATAAACGAACTGCTCGTCGGGCTCGGCATCATCGACAGCAGCGGGCGCCTGAGGATGATCTACAACCAGACCGGCACGATCGTCGCCATGACGCATATCCTGCTGCCGTTCATGGTGCTGCCGCTCTATTCGGTCATGAAAACCATTCCGCCAAGTTATCTGCGGGCCGCGAAATCACTGGGAGCGCATCCGTTCCGTGCGTGGTGGCGGGTCTATTTCCCTCTTACGATACCTGGCTTGGCGGCCGGCTGCATTCTCGTCTTCATCCTCGCGATCGGCTACTACATCACGCCGGCTCTGGTGGGAGGCGACAGCGGTATCTTCATCTCGAACCTGATCGCCGACAACATGCAGGGGTCGAGCGCCCAGTTGAAACTGGCGGCAGCTCTGGCAACCATCCTGCTGGTGGCGGTGCTGTTCATCTACTGGCTGTTCAACAAGCTGGTCGGCGTCGACAAGCTGAAGTTCGGATAGGAGGAGACGCATGGCACTTCCATCCTACGCGACGAACAGCGAGCGGATCTGGTATTACGCGTTCCGCATCATTTGCGGCCTGATCTTCTTTTTTCTCGTCGCTCCCATCGTTGTTATCATTCCGCTGTCGTTCAACGCGCAGCCCTATTTCACCTTCACCAAGGAGATGCTCTCGCTCAATCCGGCCGGCTATTCGCTGCGCTGGTACGACGCGCTGTTCAGTTCCAGCGAGTGGATGAACTCGATTGCCAATTCGTTCATCATCTCGATCGCCTCGACGATAATCGCGACGGCGCTCGGCACGGTTGCCGCGCTCGGGCTCAATCGGCCGAACATGCCGGCGAGGGCGCTGATCACGGCGGTGCTGATCTCTCCGATGATCGTCCCGCTGATCATCACCGCTGCCGCGCTGTTCAGCTTCTTCGCCCGCATTGGCCTGTCGAACACCTATTTCGGCATCATTCTCAGCCACGTGGTGTTGGGCACGCCCTTCGTGGTGCTGACTGTGACGGCGTCGCTGGCCGGCTTCAACGAAACGCTGATCCGCGCCTCGCAGAGCCTCGGAGCCAACCAGACGACGACTTTCTTCAAGATCATCCTGCCGCTGCTCCTGCCGGGCGTCATATCCGGTGCGCTGTTCGCCTTCGTGACTTCGCTCGACGAGGTCGTGATCGTCAATTTCATGGCCGGTCCGTCGCAGACGCCCATGACCGTGCGGATGTTCTCCGGCCTGCGCGAGGAGATCAGCCCGACGATCCTTGCGCTCGCGAGCCTGCTGGTTGCGCTGTCGATCATTCTCCTGACGACGCTGGAACTGATCCGCCGCCGCAACGAACGAATGCGGGGGATGTCGCCCGGCTGAGCCGGTCTCTCCTTGAAAACGTCAGGAAGCCCGGGGCGATTTCTCGCCCCGGGCTTTTTGGGGTTGGGAATGCTGGATCGCAGCTCAGCGCAGGGCGCGGCGCAGCTTTCCGGCATTGTTCTGGTTCTGCTGCATCCGGATCGCCTTCCTCGGCGCGGTGCGCTTGGTCTTCACGGTCCGCTTCGGCTGGAACAGGCGCTGCGGCGGGTTGACCTTCTTCGGCGAAACCAGGCGCTTGGGCGTGGTCAGGACCGTATTGCGCACGCACTTCTTGCCGACCAGCTTGTAGCCACGCTTGCACAGGATGCTGACTTCCGGCTTCTTGACGCACTTGCCGCGAACCAGGATCTCGTTGCGCTTGCAGGCGGCGACGATCACGGGCTTGCGCACGCAACGCTTGCCTTTCAGTTCGAAGCCGGGTGCACACAGGATGCTCACGTCAGGCTTCTTGACGCACTTGCCGTTGATGCGGATCTCGTTGCGCTTGCAGGCGGCGACGATCACGGGCTTGCGCACGCAGCGCTTGCCTTTCAACTCGAAACCGGGCGCGCACAGGATGCTCACGTCAGGCTTTTTGATGCACTTGCCGTTGACGCGGATCTCGTTGCGCTTGCAGGCAGCGACGATCGCGGGCTTCCGCACGCAGCGTCCGCGGACCAGATCGAAGCCCTTCGAGCATTTCGGCGCGGGATCGACGATGACCGCTGGAATGGTCGGCTTCTGCGTCGTCGGGCGCGGCAGCACGGTCAGGTCGTTCGACGCCGGGTCGATCGCGCGGTTGGCGCAGGTGAAGTCCATGCTGTCGGTGTCGACCGTCACATGGGTGCCGTTGGCCTTCGTCTCCTGCAACGTGCACTGGATGGTGCGGGTGCGGTTGACGTTGATCTCGTGCGCGGCGGAAGCCATGAACACGCCGTTGCCCTGGTCGAACGCGGTCGCGGTTCCGGTGAACGAGGCGCCGGTGGAGCATCCGATCCTGTAGTCGAATTCACCGGGCACGTCGCGGGTCACCTCGAAGGAGACCTGGGCCTTGCGCGGGCAGGACTTGTTGCCGCCGGCCGGAACGCTGTCGGCGATGGTGATCTCGCCGTCCCAGCTCGCCTGCGGCGGCGGGTTGTCGGGATCGATGGGCGGAGTGGTGGTCAGTCCGCCGCCGCCGGCGCCCGTGCAGTGAACCGTGATGTCCTTCCATCCATCGAAGGGCGGGAAGACGGAGCCGTCGACGATCTCGGTCTTGTACTGGTAGTAGGCGGTGGCGCCGACATCCTCGTAGAACTGATAGGTCGCGAAGTAGCCGTTCTTGGCTGCGTCGTACGACGCCCAGACCTGCTTGAATTCCGAGGTGATCGGACCGCCGTCCTTCTGGCGCCAGATCCGCATCGAAACCGGGCCTTCCTTGTTGGTCTCGGCGCGCGAGGTGACGCGCAGCGCCGGGCAGATGGTGCCGGGGTTGTTGCCCTGGATCGGGTTCAGCGGGGTGATCGTGGTCAGGAACAGCTTGACGTTCTCGACGTCGAATTCGCCGAAATCATAGGTGATGTCGTTGGTGGCGGGCTTGATCACCGGATCGCAGACGACCTGGATGTCGAACGTATCCTTGCGCGAGTGATCGACGCCTTCGGGGTGGGGGATGCCGCCGCCGATCGAGGCTTCGTAGAGGATATTGTCGGTGTTGTTGATGTAGCTGCCGGTGTTGGCGATGAAGGTCGCCCACATCGTGTAGGTGAAGGAATGGGACTTGGTGGGGCCATCGGCCTGCAGGTGCTCGTTGCAGCGTCCGATGATGGTGTCGCCGTCCGGCAGGATCGCGATGCCGGTCGTCGAGACCGGGATCTTGCTGGAATCGAAGCTGAAATTGGTCTGGTGATGATAATCCCTGGAACCCGGCTCGTCGAAGAAGATCGCCGGGAACGAATTGCACAGGGGACCTCCGCAAGCACCGAGGACGACCCCTACTTCGTAGGTGTATCCCGGCCAGCGGGTGTCGAGGTCCATGTCACCCCAGAACTGGATGTTGCCGGCCTTGAGCTTGTTCCACTTCTGGCCGTCGGTCGAGATCACGTGAAGGGTCGTGTTCACGCTCTCGGCGTTGAACGACATGGATTTGATGTTGGCGTGTCCGCCGCCGAGCGGATCGGCGATGGCATGCGACGTGGCGAGTGCCGACGCCATCAGGGCGAGGGCTGCTGCGGTACTGCGACAGGCTTTCAAGCTGGGGGTCATTTCTCTCTCCTGAAGGTTGGTCTTTCAGGAGGTCAGTCGCGCCGGCGGCGAAAAAGGTTCATCCCCGGCGGCATGCAAAGCCCCGCCGGCGAACCGGCGGGGCCTTTGGTCTTCACGTGATGGAAAGACCTACTGGAGCTGCAGCCTCTTCAGCACGCGCGGCTGCTGGGTGCGCTTGCCGTTGTCCTGCTGCTGCTGGCGCCGCGGAAGCACCCGCTTCAGGATGTCGGGATTAACCCGCGGCTGAGGCTGGACGACCTTGCGGCAGTTCGGCGGCTTGCCGACCGTACCGCGCGGGCAGCGCTGCGGCTGGACCTGGATCGTCACGCAACGTCCGTTGCGCAGGGTCTGGCCCTTCTTGCAGCGCGGCGGTTCCGGCAGCTTGACGCACTGCCCGCGGACAAGCTTGGTGCCTTTCGGGCACTGCACCTGAACGGGGACGCACCGCTTGCCGCGAAGCCGTGTGCCGCGCGGGCAGACGCACTGGCCGGCCTTGGTCTTCACCTGACCGGGCAGGCAGCGCTGCGGCGGCGGAGCCGGGGGCGTCGTCTCGATCTTGACGCACCGGCCGCCACGCAACCGCGTTCCGCGGGGGCAGACGCACTCACCGGCCTTGGTCCGGATCTGGCCCGGCAGCAGCTTGCACTGCGGCGGGGGCGGCGGAGGCGTGCTGATCTTCGCACACCGGCCACCACGCAGGCGCGTTCCCTGCGGACACACGCAGTCGCCGTCCTTGGTCCGGATCTGACCCGGCAGCAGCCTGCACTGCGGTGCGGGCGGTGTCGGCGTCAGGTCGACGCAGCGGCCTTTCAGCAGTCCGGTACCGCGCGGGCACACGCACTTGCCGTCGTCGGTCCGGATCTGGCCCGGCAGCAGCTTGCACTGCTCGGGTTCCGGCTTGGCCGGCGGCGGGGGCGGCACGGTCGGGTCATCGCCGACGCATTCGCCGTTGCGGAAGGTCGTGCCTTGCGGGCAGACGCAGCGGCCGTCTTCGTTGAGGACGAAGCCCGGATAGCACTGCGGCTCCTCTTCTTCCGGCGCCATGACGGTGAACTCGTGGCAGTCATAGGGCCGGCCTTCGGGGCCGGGAATGACCGTCAGCGGCTCGGTGCCATCGGTTTCGCGTTCGCGCAGGACACGGGTGCCCGGCTCGATAACGGCGAAGCAGTTCCGTCCGGAGAGACCGTTCGGAGCACCGGCCGTCGGCAAGGCGTCCTCCGGTATCGTCACCGTCACCTGATGCGACTGGCTCTCGCCGGCGCCCAGGGTCAGGCTGGTCTCGCAGGTGAACGGCAGGGCCGTCGGTTCGGGCGTGCAGCCGAAAGGCGGCGTCACGTCGTTGATCGGAATGCTCACGGCACCCAGACCCTCGATCTGCAGGGCGTCGCCGAGTTCGACGGTACCCGAGAAGTCGCCCGGCCCGGCATTCGAGATGGTGATCTCGAAGGTGCAGGGCTCGCCGGCGACGCACTGTGCCTCACCGGTCTTCTCGACGCGAATGTTCGGCTCGCCGTTTGGACCGGGGATCACCGCCTTCGCGCAGGACTTGTTGTTGATGAGGTCGGTTTCGCCCGGCAGGGCCTCGACCTCGGCACAGTTCTCGACCGTGTCCGTCGGGTAGTCGGCGACCACCGCCTGGACGAGGATCGAGGTCGACGCGCCCGGAACCAGCGTGATGCCGGGATGGTCGCAGCGGAAGCGGATGCCGCTCTCGGGCACACAGCTCCACGGCGCCGGCTGGAAGGTCGCCGATACCGGCGGATGAACCGGGAACTCGTCGATCACGGTCAGCGGACCGTCGATCGTCGTGGATCCCATGTTGATCACGTCGATGACGAAAGTGCACAGGCCGTCGACCGTGCAGTTGACCGGGTCCGCGCGCTTGCGCACGCCGATATCCGGGTTCTCGTCCTCCGGCGGCGTGCATTCGCGGTCGACGCCGGGAATGCAGATCGGGATGGAGGCACAGGCCTTGTCGTTGGTGGGGTCGCCGAACGGCTCCTTGCCGCTCGCCGTGTAGTCATATTCGGCGCAGTTGCGGATCGCGCTCCAGACCCAGCCGGGGCCGGGCTGGAAGCCGAGCTTCAGCTCGACGAACTCGCCGGGGTTGAGCGTGACTTCGGGATGTTCGCACGACATCGGGCTGACCATGGGCGGACAGCTCCACGGCGCGTTCGGACCCGCGATCACCGCGGCGTTGCCGGGCGTGGTGACCTCGTCGAGCACGATCTTGCCGGTATAGGGCGCGTCGCCCACATTGGTCGCGCGGATGGTGAAGTCGCACGGACCCTCGCGGGTGCAGCTGGCGTCGTCGGCGCGCTTGTCGATACGGATATCGGGGCGGCCTTCCTCGTCGGGACAGTCGAGGTCCTCGGGGATGACGATCTCGATCTCCTGGGTACAGCACAGGCCGACACCTTCCTCGGGACCGGCATAGCTTTCGATGCCGACGGCCACGAGATGGATGACGTCGCCCGCCGAAGCGCCGGAGATGGTCCAGGCAAGCACGCCGCCACCCGGCGGCACGATCTGCGAGGTCGGCGTGATGGTGATGCCGGGCGTGTCGGTCGTCAGTTCGATGACGTTGCCCGCCATCTCCGGCCCGACCGTCATGTTGTAGACGTAGGTGCCGGCAAACGGCGTGCAGTCGACCGTGCCCGTCTCCGTCTTGAAGCAGGCCTCGTCGTCGCCCGGAGGCGGCGGCGGGGGAGGCGGCTCGCAGTCCGTGACGTCGATGGCGATCGTCGTGGCATCGCCGGTACGCCAGTCGCCGTCATCGGGCAGCGCGGGATTGTGCGACTGCGCCGATCCGGCAGGCGGGCCGCCGACGGGGCCGAGATTGATGATCGCCTGGTTGTCGACATTGACCGGCGCGGGGAAGGCCGCGTGGTCGATGTCGGCGGTGATCTTGACGTCGAAGCTGCGGATGGTCGGCGAGCCGTCGCCGTCGAGATCGAGAGCCGACAGGCTGATGGCCGGAAGGCTCATCGTGTCGTTGGCGGTCACCGTGGTGCCGATCGTCGCCGGCGGAACACCGCCGCCGCCCGTCGCGGTCACGTCGCCGGTGACATCCACATTGACGATCGACAGGCCGGCCGGCAACTGGTCGGACAGGTCGAGCTGGATGTTCGACAGCATGGTCGGGAAGTTCGGGTGTGCCAGAAGTTCCGGCGTCGCCTCGATGCCGAAGCGCAGCCGGTAGACGACCTGGTCGCAGCTCACCTGCGATCCGGTCTTTTGGAAGAACGGGCGGATCGGGCTCTCTTCGACTTCGATGTCCGTGTCGTCGGATTCGAGCGGTCGCATGATGCCGTCTTCCAGCCGTTCGATGTCGAGCGTCTGGGCGTGGGAATGCACGCTGCCAAGGGAGGCAAACGCGATCCCCGCCGCCAGCAGCCAGCGCGCGGTGCGCCGGAGCGTGGGCAAGGGGTTCATGATTGTCTCCGTGACGATTGTTTCGAAGCGTCCCGTCTCGGGACGGAGTGCGATGGCGTTCATCTCTCCCTCCCTCACGGTGCGCACGAGGCGGCCGGGGTATCGAGCGTGACCACCACCTTGCAGCAAGGATAGTAGCCGCCCGCATCCGCGTCCGACTGCTTGTAGAAACACAGGCCGATATCGACCGAATCGCCCGGAATATGGCCGTCCACGCCAAGCGTGAAGGGCGTTCCGGCCGGTACGGTCTGCTTCGGCGGCGTAATCGTCACGCCGGGCGTGCGGGAGGTCGACATGACCGAATCCCCGCCGATGCCGGCGACGTCACGGACATAGATGTCAGCCTCGAGGCCGGCCGGCGTGCACCAGTACTCGACGTCCTCGACATCGAGACAGGGCGGCAGGTCGTCGCCGGGAGGCGGATAGTCCGGTGGCCAGGAAGGCGGCTGGTAGCCACCGCCGGGGACATTCTCGCCGATGCCGGCGCGGCCGTCGCAGGGGCGCCAGATCTCGACGTCGCCGACATGGCCCTCGATCTCCGGATCCTCGTAGAAGCCGTCATAGTCGGTGAACCAGCTTCCGAAGGGCGGCTCGTTGTCGGGCTTCACCAGGCGCGTCGGCGTCAGCTGCACGCCGTGGACGGCGAGCGGGCCGCCGGGCAGCAGCTTGTCGGCGATCGACGGGTCGTCGCGGAGATCGTCTCCGGTCTTGACCAGCGTGTCGGCGCAGGCATTGCGGTTGATGTAGCCTTCGGCGTCGTAGCCATATTGCAGGTCGAGGCCGCCGGCCGCCTGGCGATGCGGCGGCGGGAAGCCGACGGCATATTCCTGCGGCACTTCCACCCACGCACTTTCGGTGGCCGGGTCGTCGGGGCTCTCGCGCCAGTAGCGCAGGACCTCGGCGGCTCCGGTGTCGGCGAAGTGGGTGTAGTCGTAGCGGCTGTCGATGCGCCCGCGCTGGGCGAGATACATGAAGCCGCGCGTGTCGAAGGCGATATCGGTGACGGCATGCGGGGCGTCTGACGCCACCGTCAGCTCCCAACGCGGATCGCCGGCGAAGCCGCCGTCGCGCGCAATGCCGACGGACCAGATTTCGGCCGCCTCGCCGACCGCGTAGTAGAGCCGGTCGCCATGGACGGCCAGACCCCATACACGGCGTTCGTCCTGGGTGTAGCCCCAGGTCGAGGCGTCCTCGCTGTCGAACAGCGCGCCGCGGATATCCATCACGGCGCCGTCGTCGGCGACCGGGTCGAGCCCGTGCGCCGGACGGCCGTCGACACCATGGTCGAAGCTGTCGATCACGGTCCCGGCGCTGTCGATCCTGTGGATCACGCCGGAATCGAGGTCGCTGGCGAAAAGCTGCCGGCTGCGCCTGTCGAAGGCGACATTGCCGAAGCCCGGCCCGCTATTGGTCTCGACCGTGGCGAACAGCGCAGGCTCGCCGGTCAGGCCGTCGATCTTCCAGATCGAGCCCGGACCGCCGCCCAGCTCTTCGCCGAACTGGCCTTCCATGAAGGTCGCATCGGCTGCGCCGCGACGCTGGCGTTCGGACCTGCCGTCGGCGTCCTCGTCGGGCGTGACGATCTGGATGCCGAAAAGCGAGGTCGCGGCAGCAAAGAGGCTGGGCACGATCTCCGGCGTGTCGTCGCGCTGCCCGTCATCATAGGCAAGACCGAAGACCTGGCCGATCTGGCGCGCCTGCACCTCGAACGGCATCGGCGTGAAGACGAGCTGACCCTCTGCGGGACCGCCAAGATTGGAAACATCGAAGACCCGCAGCGACGCGCCCTCGACGTCGATGAACGTCTCGTCCACCGGGTCGACGCCCGGCAGCAGACCTTCCTCGATCCCGGGAATCACAGAGCCGGGGAAGCCTGTGACGGCCATCGCCCCGGGCGTGAAGATGCCGGTCTCCTGCGCGCTCGCAGGGGCCGAGAGGAACAGGCCGGCCGCAAGCGCGAGTGCCATCAGGCCGCTCGTTGCGGCAAGACGTCTGTGCAGTTTGTGCGGGGATCGGGCGGGGGTGCTGCCGAACATGTCAGGTCTCCCGATACCGTTCGGCGAAACCCTTCGCACAAGCCGTTGCACCGCAGAGGGACGGTGTCGGCCGGGTTCCCCCGGAACAGTCGCTAACCCGCCCCTTACTTCGGGGAAGGTACGCTTGCCTTGCGTTTCGGTCAACGGAAAGTGCCCGGATCGCGACGTGTTTCCCGCGCCGGAAGGCGGAAGGAAAACGTTGCGCCGGGCCTGGTCCGCTGACCGCCGACAATGGGTGTCGTGGGTCATGGAGTTGCTCCTTTTCGGGCGGCCGCACCACGCGGACCGCTGTCCCTTCGTCGCGCGGCCGGCGGCAATGGTTCACCAACCAAGGAAATAGCCGCGACTGGTCAGAGCGGGGGCGATCGGCTAGCGTTGCGGGAATTCGTCCGTTCCGATGAACCTTTCCGATTGCCCGGGCGACACAGGCAACGGAAGTCGAGCAGCAGAGCCGGCCATGAGCGTCACATCCGATCCGCAGTCCGATCGTGGCCTCGTGGAACGGGTCGCGCGGGGAGACCGCGCCGCGATGCGACTTCTGTTCACGCGGCACCACGCCCGGATCTACCGGTTCGTGGCCCGCCAAACGGGATCGGAAAACATGGCAGACGACATCGCGAATGAAGTGTTTCTCGAGCTCTGGCGCCAGGCGCCGAAGTTCGAGGGGCGTTCGGAGGTCACGACCTGGCTCTTGGGCATTGCCCGGTTCAAGTCGCTTTCGGCGCTGCGCAAACGAACCGAGGACTGGCTCGACGACGACAAGGCCGCGGCGGTCGAGGACACCGCCGACACGCCGGAGGTCGTGACCTTGAAGGAAGACAAGGCCGCGGCGCTCAGGCGCATGGTCGACGCGCTGCCAGAAGAACACCGCATTGTCGTCGATCTTGCCTATTATCACGGGCGGTCGGTGACCGAGATCGGAGAAGTGCTTTCGGTTCCGGTCGCCACGGTCAAGACGCGGATGTTCTACGCCCGCAAGAAGCTGGGCGAGGCGCTGAAGGCGGCAGGCTACGACAGGGGCTGGCCATGAGCATGGACGAGACGATGAGCCCGCGCGATGAAATGGAAGCGCTGCTGCCGTTCTATCTGAACGGCACGCTGACCGGCGACGACCTCAAGCGCGTCGAGGACTGGCTTGCCAGCGATCCCGGCGCAATGGCCGCGCTCGGCGAGGCCGAGGACGAATTTTCCGGCAGCCTGGCGGCCAACGAGGCTGTGCGACCGCCGGCGGATGCGCTGCGCCGTTTCAACGCGATGCTCGACCGCGAAGCCGGGCCGGAACGTGCGTCGCAGTCGAGCCCGTCATTGCTCGCGAGCCTTTGGGGCCGCTTCATGGGCCTGCCCAAGGAGGTTGCGTGGGCCGCCGCCGCGGTCGCGATTGCGGTGCTGGTGGTCCAGGCGGTCGTCGTCGCGACGACAGAGCCTGGCCGATACGAGGTCGCCGGGACCGAAAGCGGCGACCTGCCGTTCGTCCTGGTGACGTTCACACCGGATGCGCGCATCGCGGATGTCGCTGCGGCACTCGACGAGGCGGGCGCCTCGCTCGCGGGCGGTCCGCTTCCCGGCGGCATGTTCCGCATCGCGATCCCGGTCGAGACGGCTGCCGACTACGACCGGATCGCGGCGATCATCGCGGACGCGCCTTTCGTGGCGACCTTCACGCCGGGCAGGAGACCGGCCGATGAGAAGTAGCATCAGACTTGCGCTCTTTGTGACCGCTCTGGCCGCCAGTGCGGCAGCGGCCGGTGTCGGCTCCGCCCAAACGACGCTGCCGACCGCTCCGCCGCGTGTCGACTGCACGACGATCGACCGCGCGCGCATGACGCCGGAGCAGCGCCGGCTGTGCTTCGGCGATCCGACGGCGCCCGACCCGGATCCGGGGCAGGTGGTCTACCTGCCCGATCTCCTGGCCGACCTCTTCGGCCGCGTGGTCGGCGGCGGTGACCGCGATCCGTTTGGTCCGAGGGACGACCCCGCTACACGTGATCCCCAGACGGGTGATCCATCGACGGATCCGAACGATCGCCGTCCGGTAGCGCCGGTGGACGACCCGGACGATGGCAGCGGCCGTGTCGCGGTGGACGGGACGCCCGTTCCCCCATTGCGGCCTGACCGCGACACGCCGCGCGAAACGCCGTCCGGACCTGCCGCCCCGCCATCGGCCGGTGGCGGGACGCCGACGACGGCGCCGCTGGCGGCGCGCGTCCGGGCGATCCGGCCGGCCTTTCCGGTGCGCGCCGTGGCTGGCGCGCATGTCCCCGACGAAGTGCTCGTCACGATTGCCAGAAACGACGCCGACGCTGCGGCAATCGCCTCGAGCTTCGGGCTCGAACTGCTGAGCCAGCGCCAGTCCGTCCTGCTCGGATCGACGCTCGCCCGCTACAGGATTCCCGACGGCAGGACCGTCGGCCTCGTGCTGGCGCAGCTTGCCGGCGATCCGCGGACGACGGGCCGCGTTCCGAACCACATCTACGACCTCCAGCAGGCAGCGACGGTGGTGAACTACGCGTTCCAGCGCATCGCGCTGGACTCGCGGGCGGCTAGCGGCGCCGACATCCGCGTCGCGGTGATCGATTCCGCCATCGACGACACGCACCCCGCCCTGTCGGGCGTGGTGGTGGAGACCTATGACGGCATGCCCGACCAGCCCGTCGTCACGCGTGACCACGCAACTTCCGTGTCGGGGCTGATCGCCGGGGTCGGCCCGTATCGCGGCATCGCGCCGGGCGCACTGATCCACCACGCTCGCGCCTTCGAGGGCGGCACCTCGACGATGGACATCCTGCTGGCGAGCCTCGACTGGTCGGCGGAATCGGGCGTCGACATCATCAATATGAGCTTTGTCGGGCCGCGCAACGATCTGTTCGAACTCGCCTGCGACACTGCGCGCGATCTCGGCATCGTTCTGGTTGCGGCGGCGGGCAATAACGGGCCGGCCGCGCCGTTTGGTTTTCCGGCGGCTTATGAAAGCGTGATCGCCGTGACGGCCACCGACGCCAGGGACCGGCTGATGGCGAAGGCCAATCGCGGTTCCTATGTCTTCGTGGCGGCACCGGGCGTCGACATGCTGGCGCCGATCCCCGGCGGATCGGACGTGGTGACCGGCACGTCGTTCGCCGCGGCAATCGTGTCCGGCGCCATCGCCAATCTCCTGCGCAGCGCCGCGGATCGTTCCCCCGGCGCGATCGAGCGCCTTTTGTCGGATACCGCACACGATCTCGGGCCGGAGGGCTTCGACAATGATTTCGGCTAC
>JAMLJD010000083.1 GCA_023953775.1 Rhizobiaceae bacterium
ATATACGGAGTCGCCGGGCGTTAGGGTCGTCGACCGCTCGAATGGCTCGTCCGGCCTCGTCCGCGACGACTATTACGACTGGCCCGGAAATATCGGCGCCATCCTCGAGGAGGAGAAGCCGCAGATCGTCGTCGTCATGCTCGGCTCCAACGATCGCCAGCAGATGATTGTCGACGGAAGCCGCGAGCGTCCGCGCACCGATGCGTGGAACAAGCAGTACGAGGAGCGTGCGACGACGCTGGCCAAGGCGGTGCGCGACAAGGGTCTGCCGCTGATCTGGGTCGGCATGCCGTCCTTCAAATCGTCCTCGATGACGACCGACATGCTCGCCTTCAACGACATCTACAAGGTGGTCAGCGAGCGGGAAGGCGGCGAGTTCGTCGACATATGGGAAGGCTTCGTCAACGAGAACGGCGCCTATGTCTCGTCCGGTCCCGATATCAACGGTCAGACGGTGCAGTTGCGCGCCGGCGACGGCATCAACATCACCAGCGCCGGCAAGCGCAAGATCGCCTTCTATGCCGAGAAACCGCTGAAGCGGCTTCTCGGAGACGCCGTGGCGCCCGGTCTGGAGCAGTTGGAGCCGGGCGGCATACCGCAAGTGCCGGTGACGCCGGACGGCGTCGCCAATATCGAGCGGACGGCGCCTATCTCCTTTGCCGACCCCGAACTGGACGGCGGCGCCGAATTGCTCGGCCATGCGACCGAGGAGACGCCGGACGAGATCGAAACGGCCGCTGAGAAGCTGGCGGTCGAAGGCATTGCGCCGCCGGCTCAGGAAGGCCGCGCGGACGATTTCATGCTCGACGGCCGTCCGACGTCCAAGAAGCCCGCGACCGACGAGACGACCACCGCGATCGGGCGGTAGAGCAATTCCGACTTATCGCGGCAGGACCGACGCGCCCATCAGGAATTCGTCGACGGCACGGGCGGCCTGGCGCCCCTCGCGGATCGCCCACACGACCAGCGACTGGCCGCGCCGCACGTCGCCGGCCGCGAACAGGCCTTCGACGCTCGTCTTGTAATCGAGGTCGTTGGCCACGACGTTGGTCGAGCGCCGCTGGTCGACAACCGTGTCCAGCTTGCCCTGCATGTTCTTCAGCACGCTGTCGCCGAACGGGCCTGCGAAGCCGATCGCGATGAATGCCAGATCGGCGCGGATGAAGAATTCGGTCCCGGCGATCGGCTTGCGCTTCTCGTCGACCTCGCAGCACTTCACCGCCGTCAGTTCGCCGTCCTCGCCGACGAATTCCAGCGTCGCCACCTGGAACTCGCGATGCGCGCCCTCGGCCTGGCTGGACGAGGTCCGCATCTTCGTCGCCCAGTAGGGCCACACCGTCAGCTTGTCTTCCTTTTCAGGCGGTTGCGGCCGGATGTCGAGCTGCGTCACCTTCACCGCGCCCTGGCGGAACGCGGTGCCGACGCAGTCCGACGCCGTATCGCCGCCGCCGACGACCACGACATGCTTGCCGCCGGCCACGATCGGTTCCTCGCGCCAGGCCACCGACTGTATGTCCTCGCCGGCCACGCGCTTGTTCTGCTGCACCAGATACGGCATCGCGTCGAAGACGCCGTGCAGGTCAGCACCCGGAATGCCGGCCGGACGGGGCGTCTCCGATCCGCCGCAATAGAGTACCGCGTCGTATTCGGACAACAGCTCGTCCACGGTCTTGTCGACACCGACATTGACGCTGCAGTGGAACGTCACGCCCTCGCCCTGCATCTGCTCCACACGGCGGTCGACATAGTGCTTCTCGATCTTGAAGTCGGGAATGCCATAGCGCATCAGCCCGCCCGGACGGCTCTCGCGCTCGAAGACATGCACGTCGTGACCGGTGCGGCCAAGCTGCTGCGCCGCCGCCATGCCCGCCGGTCCCGACCCGATGATCGCGACCGTCTTGCCCGTCTTGCGCTCCGCCGGATAGGGGCGGATGTGGCCGGTCTCGTAGGCCTTGTCGGCGATCGCCTGCTCGACCGTCTTGATGGCGACCGGAATGTCCTCGAGATTGAGCGTGCACGCCTCCTCGCACGGCGCCGGGCAAATGCGCCCGGTCCATTCGGGGAAATTGTTGGTCGAGTGCAGGTTGCGGATCGCCGCATCCCAGTCGCCATTGTAGACGAGGTCGTTCCAGTCGGGGATCTGGTTGTTGACCGGGCAGCCCGTTGGCCCGTGGCAGAACGGGATGCCGCAATCCATGCAGCGTGCGGCCTGCTTCTCGACCTCCTTGTCCGACATCGGCAGCGTGAACTCCCTGAAATGCCGGATGCGGTCGGAAGCCGGCTGGTACTTGTGCACCTGCCGGTCGATCTCGAGAAAACCCGTTACCTTGCCCATTCGTCGTCCTCCGGTCGCGCGGATCGGCTGCCCGGGGGCAGCCGCAGGCGCCGCGATCGTTTCGTGATGCTATTCAGCCGCCACGCCCATGCGCATGCGCTCCATCTCCTCAAGCGCCCGGCGATACTCGACCGGCATGACCTTGCGGAATTTCGGCCGGTAGTCTGCCCAGTCGTCGAGGATCGCCCGCGCCCGTTTCGAGCCGGTGTGGCGGAAATGGTTGGAGATCAGCTGGTAGAGCCGCTCCTCGTCATGCGCGTTCATGTCTTCCTGGACGTCGACGCGGCCCTTGTGGTCGATGTCGCCGCCATGATGGTGCAGCTTTTCGAGCAGGTCGTCCTCTTCCGGCACCGGCTCGAGCTCGACCATCGCCATGTTGCAGCGCTCGGCGAAGTCGCCGGCCTCGTCGAGCACGTAGGCGATGCCGCCCGACATGCCGGCCGCGAAGTTGCGCCCGGTCTTGCCGAGCACCACCACGACGCCGCCGGTCATGTATTCGCAGCCATGGTCGCCGACACCTTCGACGACCGCCACCGCGCCCGAATTGCGCACCGCGAAGCGCTCGCCTGCGACGCCGCGGAAATAGCACTCGCCCTCGGTCGCGCCGTAGAGCACCGTGTTGCCGACGATGATCGAGTCCTCCGCGACGATGCGCGACTCGTCGGCCGGCCGGATCACTATGCGCCCGCCCGACAGGCCCTTGCCGACATAGTCGTTGCCGTCGCCGATCAGCTCGAACGAGACGCCGCGCGCCAGGAACGCGCCGAACGACTGGCCCGCCGTGCCGGTGAGCTTCACCGATATCGTGCCTTCCTTCAGACCCTTGTGACCGTAGCGCTTGGCGACCGCGCCCGACAGCATCGCGCCCGCCGAGCGGTCGACGTTGCGGATCCGGGCCTCGATCTCGACCTTCTCCTTGCGCTCCAGCGCCGGTGCCGCCTGCTCGATCAGCGTGCGGTCGAGAATGTCGTCGATCGGGTGGTTCTGCCGCTGCGTCCAGTAGGTCTCTTCCTTCGGCGCGTCGGGCTTGAAGAACATGCGGCTGAAGTCCAGCCCGCGCGCCTTCCAGTGTTCGATCACCGTCTCCTTGGACAGAAGGTCCGTGTCGCCGATGATCTCGTCGAGATTGCGGTAGCCCATCTCGGCGAGCAGCGCCCGCACCTCCTCGGCCACGAAGAAGAAGTAGTTGATGACGTGTTCCGGCGTGCCCTTGAAGCGCTTTCTCAGCACCGGATCCTGGGTCGCCACGCCGACCGGGCAGGTGTTGAGGTGGCACTTGCGCATCATGATGCAGCCAGCCGCGATCAGCGGCGCGGTCGCGAAGCCGAACTCGTCGGCGCCGAGCAGCGCGCCGATGATCACGTCGCGGCCGGTCCTCAGCCCGCCGTCGACCTGCAGCGCCACGCGGCTCCTCAGCCCGTTCAGCACCAGCGTCTGGTGCGTCTCGGCAAGCCCCATCTCCCACGGGCTGCCGGCATGCTTGATCGAGGTCAGCGGCGAGGCGCCGGTGCCGCCGTCATAGCCGGCGATGGTGATGTGGTCGGCGCGCGCCTTGGCAACGCCGGCCGCGACCGTACCGACGCCGACCTCCGACACCAGCTTCACCGACACGTCGGCCGTCGGGTTGACGTTCTTTAGGTCGTAGATGAGCTGCGCCAGATCCTCGATCGAATAGATGTCATGGTGCGGCGGCGGCGAGATCAGGCCGACGCCGGGCGTCGAGTGCCGGGTCTTGGCGATCGTCGCATCGACCTTGTGGCCGGGCAGCTGCCCGCCCTCGCCGGGCTTGGCACCCTGCGCGACCTTGATCTGCATCATGTCGGAATTGACGAGATACTCCGTCGTCACGCCGAACCGGCCCGACGCGATCTGCTTGATCGCCGAGCGCTCGGGGTTCATCGAGCCGTCGGGCATCGGCATGAACCGGTCCGGTTCCTCGCCGCCCTCGCCGGTGTTCGACTTGCCACCGATCGCGTTCATGGCGCGCGCCAGCGTGACATGCGCCTCGCGGCTGATCGCGCCGAAGGAGATCGCGCCGGTCGAGAACCGCTTGACGATCTCGCTCGCCGGTTCGACCTCGTCGAGCGGCACCGGCTTGCGGCCGGTCTCGGCGGCGGTCTTGACGTGGAACAGGCCGCGGATGGTCTTTGCCGCCGCCGACGCGCTGTCGAGCTGCTGCGAATACTCCGCGAAGGTCGCCGCCGAATTGGTGCGCACCGCGTGCTGGAGCGACGCCACCGCGTCTGGCGACCAGATATGCGCCTCGCCGCGCACCCGGTACATGTAGTCGCCGCCGACGGCGAGGAAGTTGCGCAGCACCGGGTCGCTGCCGAACGCCCCGTCGTGGCGGACCAGCGTTTCGGCCGACACCTCGTCCAGCCCGACGCCTTCGATCGTCGTCGCCGTCCCGGTGAAGTACTTCTCCACGAATTCGCTCGACAGCCCGACGGCGTCGAAGATCTGCGCCCCGCAATAGGACTGATAGGTCGAGATGCCCATCTTGGACATCACCTTCAGGATGCCCTTGCCGATCGACTTGATGTAGCGCGTCACTACTTCCTGCGGATCGACCTCCGGCGGGAAGTCGCCGCGCCGGTGCATGTCGAGCAGCGTGTCGAAGGCGAGATAGGGGTTGATCGCCTCGGCGCCGTAGCCGGCAAGGCAGCAGAAATGGTGCACCTCGCGCGCCTCGCCCGTCTCGATCACGAGACCGACGGAGGTGCGCAGGCCCTTGCGCACGAGATGGTGGTGGACCGCCGCCGTCGCGAGCAGCGCCGGGATCGCGATCCGGTCGGGGCCGACCTGCCGGTCCGACAGCACGATGATGTTGTAGCGGCCTGCGACCGCGGCCTCGGCGCGCTCGCACAGCCGCTCGATCGCGCCGGCCATGCCGGCCGCGCCTTCGGTCATCGAATAGGTGATGTCGATCGTCTTGGTGTCGAACGCATCCTCGGTGTGTCCGATCGAGCGGATCTTCTCGAGATCGCCATTGGTCAGGATCGGCTGGCGCACCTCGAGCCGCTTGCGCCGCGAGGTTCCGACCAGGTCGAGGATGTTCGGCCGCGGTCCGATGAACGACACCAGGCTCATCACCAGCTCCTCGCGGATCGGATCGATCGGCGGGTTGGTGACCTGGGCGAAGTTCTGCTTGAAATAGGTGTAGAGCAGCTTCGACTTGTCGGACATCGCCGAGATCGGCGTGTCGGTTCCCATCGAGCCGACCGCTTCCTGCCCGGTCGTCGCCATGGGCGACATCAGGAGCTTCAGATCTTCCTGTGTGTAGCCGAAGGCCTGCTGGCGATCGAGCAAGGTGACGTCCTTGCGCAGCGCACGCGGCTCGACCGGCTTCAGATCCTCGAGGATAAGCTGCGAATTGGCGAGCCAGGTGCGGTAGGGATGCTGCGAGGCGATCTCCGACTTCACCTCCTCGTCGGAGACGATCCTGCCCTTCTCGAGGTCGATCAGCAGCATGCGGCCGGGCTGCAGCCGCCACTTGGTGACGATATTCTCCTCGGGAACCGGCAGCACGCCGGCTTCGGACGCCATGATCACCCGGTCGTCGTCCGTCACGATATAGCGCGCCGGCCGCAATCCGTTGCGGTCGAGCGTCGCGCCGATCTGGCGCCCGTCGGTGAAGGCCACGGCGGCCGGGCCGTCCCACGGCTCCATCAGCGCGGCGTGATACTCGTAGAACGCCTTGCGGTCGTCGCCCATCAGCTTGTTGCCGGCCCACGCTTCGGGGATCAGCATCATCATGGCGTGCGCCAGCCGGTAGCCGCCCTGGAACAGGAATTCGAGTGCATTGTCGAAGCACGCCGTGTCCGACTGGCCTTCATAGGAGATCGGCCACAGCTTCGAGATGTTGTTGCCGAACAGGTCGGAATCGACCGAGGCCTGCCGCGCCGTCATCCAGTTGTTGTTGCCGCGCACGGTGTTGATCTCGCCATTGTGGGCGACCATGCGATAGGGATGCGCCAGCTTCCACGACGGGAAGGTGTTGGTCGAGAAACGCTGGTGGACGAGGATCAGCGCGGTCTCGAAGCGCGGATCCTTCAGGTCCTTGTAGTAGGCGCCGACCTGGTAGGCCTGGAACATGCCCTTGTAGACGATGGTGCGCGCCGACAATGACACGCAATAGGCGCCGATATCCTTGTTCTGGTTTTCCGCGAAGATGCGTCCGGAAATAACCTTGCGCAGGATGTAGAGCCGGGCCTCGTATTCTTCGTCGTCCGTTATCTCCGCCGGACGCCCGATGAAGACCTGACGGTGATAGGGCTCGGCGGCCGCGATTTCCGGCGCCTTGGACAGCGACGAATTGTCGACCGGCACGTCGCGGAAGCCGATGAGCGGAAGGCCCTCGGACTGGGCCGATTCGGCGATCAGCTCGTCGATATGGGCGCGAAGGGCCGCGTCCTGCGGCATGAACCAGTGGCCTACGCCGTACTGGCCGGCCGGCGGCAGTTCCACCCCGGCTGCCGCCATCTCCTCGCGAAAGAACCTGTCCGGTATCTGCACCAGCACGCCAGCGCCGTCGCCCACCAGCGGGTCGGCCCCGACGGCGCCGCGATGGGTGAGGTTTTCGAGCATGAACAGCCCGTCCTCGACGATCTGGTGCGACTTGACGTTCTTCATCTGCGCGATGAAGCCGACGCCGCAGGCGTCGTGCTCGTTGCGCGGGTCGTAGAGCCCGGCTCGCGTCGGCTTCATCCTGTCGAACGTCGTGACGGCAGCCGCTTTCGTCTGCACGGCCGGCTTGCTTCCCGTCGTCACAGATGGCGTCGATACCGTCATCGCTCTTCCTCCATATCCTGCCCGGCATCTGTCGGGCATTCCTCGGGCCGCACGGTCTGCTGCGCGGTCCCGTCGTTTCACGGCGTGCTTTCGAGAAGCCGCAGACTTGGCGACCGGCCGGTTGGGCCGGCGGCTCGCGGCAATACACGACCCGATCTGCGCATGCTCACGGCTGCCGCTCGAGACGCGCTCCGCAACGGCAGCCCGATATCGCCCTACTCTAGGCGAAATCGCGAAGCCGATGCACAACCTAAATTAAGACAGCACTGCTGTCCTATATTTCTATGCCAGAATTGGCCGACCCGCACAAGACAAAAGCGCAAAAATTTTGCCCCTGACGCGACATATTATGTCTCCTGTCATGGGATCTACGAAATATTCGCTCTGCCGCGTATCGATATTCGCCGCTCGTCTCAATTTTGTTGCAAAAATGTTTGACATTGCCGTTCCGGCCCGCGGCGGGCATTGTGTCGCACGTTTTTCTGAGACGCGACCAGGCAGCACATGTATTTCGGATCGGACAATTGGGCAGGCGCCCACCCCCAGATAGCCGCGGGCCTCTCGGAGGCTGCATCCGGCTTCGCTCCTGCCTACGGCAACAGCCCCCTCGACCGGGAAGTATCCGAAACGTTCAGCCGCGTGTTCGAGCACGAGGTCGACGTCTTCTTCGTCTCGACCGGGACAGCGGCGAATGCGCTCGCCCTTGCCGCCGTCAGCAAGCCCGGCGGCGTCGGCTTTTACCATCGCGAAGCCCATGCCATCGAAGACGAGTGCGGCGCGCCGGAATATCTGTCGGGCGGGACGCGGCTCTGCCCCGTCGACGGTCCGCTGGGCCGCATCGATCCTGCGGCGCTTGGTGCCGCGATCGCCCGTTATCCCGAGACCTTCATCCACGCCGGCAGGCCGTCTGCCGCGTCGATCACCCAGTCGACCGAGATCGGAACCGTCTACAGCCTCGACCAGATCGATGCTGTGTCGGCCGTCTGCCGCGACAACGGCATCCCGCTTCACATGGACGGCGCGCGTTTCGCCAACGCGCTCGTGACGCTCGGCTGCACGCCGGCCGAGATGACCTGGAAGCGCGGCGTCGACCTGGTTTCCTTCGGCGGCACGAAGAACGGCTGCTGGTGCGCGGAAGCGCTGCTGGTATTCGATCGCGGCCGCGCGCACGAGATGCACTTCCTGCGCAAGCGCGCGGCCCAGCTCTTCTCGAAGTCGCGTTTTGTCGCCGCCCAGTTCAAGGCCTATCTGGCCGACGATCTCTGGCTCGAGACGGCCCGCCACGCCAATGCGATGGCCGCGCAGCTCGCCGCGGCCATCGACGGTTCGAAGGACTTGCGGCTGGCCTGGAGCCCGGACGCCAACGAGGTGTTCGCCATCGTCGACAAGTCCCGGGCCGCCGAACTCGAACAGGCAGGCGTCTTCTTCTATCCCTGGCACGCGCCTCACGGATATGCCGGGACCATGGATGCAAACGAGGAAATACGGCGCCTGGTGACCAGCTTTGCCACGACGGAAGAGCACGTAAGCCAGTTCGCCGACCTGATCACGTGATCTCGCCCGGCGTTCACCACTCCATCAGTGGAACGTGAACCCTGATCGCAGTCGTTTGATTTCCCGTTGATGAGCCGTTCTGGAAAAACGAACCCGGCCGGGAGGAACCGGTCAGCATCCATTCCAGAGGAGAAATCCATGTCCACCAAGACCATCGTCAGCGCCGCATATCTCGCCGGTGCGGTAGCCACGGCACTGTCGGCCGCTTCGCTCGTCGGCAGCGCGCAGGCACAGGAAAAGGAAAAATGCTACGGCGTCGCCATGGCCGGCCAGAATGACTGCGCCGCCGGCGCCGGCACCACCTGCGCGGGCACGTCCAAGGTCGATTACCAGGGCAATTCCTGGAAGTATGTCGATGCCGGCACCTGCACCGATATGGAGCTTCCGGGCGATCGCATGGGCTCGCTCGACCCGCTCGACCGCGATCTGCCGTCGTAAGCGGTACGCCATAGGCTCGGAAGGAGGGATTGACGATGGCAACGAGGCACGCTGCGGTCTTGACCGACTCGACCCTCTTTCCGGCTTTTCCGGTCGCCGGCCGCGCCGGCGCGAGTTTCAAGCATCAGCATCTGGGCGCTATCCTCGCCGAGGTGGATCCCGCGGGGTTCTTCGAGATCCACGCCGAAAACTACATGGGCGCCGGCGGTCCGCCGCATGACGCGCTCGCGCGGCTCCGCCGCGACCACCCCGTATCGCTGCATGGTGTCGCCATGTCGATCGGCGGCCCGAACGACCTCGACCCGGATCACCTGCGACGGTTCGCGGCGCTCGCCGCGCGTTACCAGCCGGCGCTGATCTCCGAGCATCTCGCGTGGTCGACCCACGACGACGTCTACTACAACGACCTTCTGCCGCTGCCCTACACCGACGAGACCCTGCGCCACGTCTGCGCCCATATCGATCAGGTCCAGTCGGCGATCGGCCGCGAGATGCTGCTCGAAAACCCGTCTACCTACGTGCTTTTCGAGGAATCGACCTGGAGCGAAACCGACTTCCTGCGCGAGGTCGTCAGGCGGACCGGCTGCGGGCTGCTGCTCGACATCAACAACGTCTTCGTCTCCGCCACCAACCATGGCTATTCCGCGATGAGCTATCTCGCAGACTTTCCGCTGGAGACGGTTGGGGAAATCCATCTCGCGGGCCATGCCGAGCAGGAGGACGACGAAGGCGCGCCGCTTCTGATCGACAGCCACGACCGTCCCGTCGCCGACCCGGTCTGGGCGCTCTACGATACCGTCATCCGCCAGTGCGGACCGGTTCCCACGCTCGTCGAATGGGACAACGACGTCCCCGACTGGCCGGTGCTCAAGTCCGAGGCCGATGCCGCCCAGGCGATCCTCGACCGCCACGCCGAAACCTTCATGCTGGGCCGCCGTCATGCCGTCGCCGGCTGACGCAGTCCCGGCTGACCGGAACGCTGACGGCAGGACGCCGGGATTTGCCGCCGCCCTGCTCGATCCCGATCGCCGGGTGCCGGACGGCATCTCGGGACCGCTAGGCAAGCGCGCGAACAGGCGCTTTTCCGTTTATCGCAACAACGTCACCGTCGGGCTTATCGATGCGCTCGGCGAGATCTTCCCGGCCGTCAAAAGACTGGTTGGCAGCGACTTCTTCCGCGACATGGCGCGCGAATACGTCCGCCGCGACCCGCCTCGGTCGCGGCTGGTCTTCGAATACGGCGCGGGCTTCGCTGAGTTCCTAGAGACGTTCGAGCCGGTGCGCCGCCTCGCCTATCTGCCCGATACCGCCCGCCTCGAGCGCGCCTGGCTCGACGCCTACCATGCCGCCGACGCTTCGCCGCTGGCCGGCGACGCTCTTTCGGCAATCGCGCCCGACCGCTTGCCGCATGCACGTTTCAGCGCGCACCCGGCGATGCGCATCGTGCGGTCGCGCTATGCCATCGTCTCGATCTTCGTCGCCAACCGCAGCGCCGACGAGCCCGGCAGGATCGATGCCGGCGTGCCCGAGGACGCGCTGGTCACCCGGCCGGGCCTCGACGTCGAGATACGCAGGCTCCCGTCGGGCTGCGCGACCTTCATCGAGAGGCTTTCGATGGGAGAAACCCTGGCCGGCACCGTGGAACGCGCGGTCGCCGAAACAGCCGGATTCGACCTCGCGCAGGCGATCGGAATCATCATCGACGCCGGCGTTTTTCACGAAGTTTCGGCCTCTCCGCCCGGCTAAATTGGGGAAAACTCTACCATGGTTTCGATAATTGCTGTCATAAAGGGCATTCATGACCGTGTTTTCGGCGCTGTTGAGCACGCATTCGACGGCTGGTTTCCCGGCCTGTTCGCACGCTTCGCCTTCGCGGCGACGCTCTATCTCTACTTCCTGAATTCGGCCAGGACGAAGGTCGGCGACGGCCTCGCCGGCTTCTTGTCGATCTCCGACAACGCCTATTACCAGATCGCGCTGCCGGCTGTCGAAGCCGCCGGCGGCGATGTCTCCCGGATCGGCTTCCTGCCCTGGGGTCTGGTGGTCACCGCCGGCACCTACGCCGAGTTCCTGCTGCCGCTGCTCGTCGTGCTCGGCCTGTTCGCGCGGCTCGCCGCACTCGGCATGATCGGCTTCATCGGGGTTCAGACGCTCGTCGACATCACCGTCCACAAGGTCGGACCCGAGACGATCGGCGCATGGTTCGACCGCTTCCCGGACGCCGCCATTCTCGACCAGCGCCTGTTGTGGCTCGTGCCGCTCGTCTTCGTCGTCATCCGCGGTGCCGGATACGTGTCGCTGGACGCGCTTCTCGAACGCTGGTGGACTGGTTCAAGGCCGGCACAAACCGGCTACGCCTCGGCCTGATGCCATGAAAAACGGCGCCCCGAGAGGCGCCGTTCGAATGTCCGGGCGGATACCGCCTAGTTTACGGATTTCGCTTCGATCTGCTTGGCGTTCTTGCCGTTCAGCGCCGAAATCTCGATCTTGCGCGGCTTCATCTCCTCGGGGATGTTGCGCTTGAGATCGATGTGGAGCAGCCCGTTGCGAAGCTCGGCGCCCTGCACCTCGACGAAGTCGGCCAGCTGGAAGCGGCGCTCGAAGGCCCGCGAGGCGATGCCGCGGTAAAGAACCTCACCGCCGTCCTGTTCGGCGTTCTCGTTCTTCTCGCCCTTGACTGTCAGCACGTTGCGGTGCGCCTCGATCGAGATGTCCTCGTCGGAAAAGCCCGCGACGGCCATCGAGATGCGATAAGCGTCGTCGCCGGTGCGCTCGATATTGTAGGGCGGATAGCTCTGGCCGCCTTCCGGCTGCGCGAGCGAATCAAGCATCGAGAAGAGCCGGTCGAAGCCGACGGTGGAACGGTAGAGCGGTGAAAAATCAACGTGACGCATGGTCTGTTCTCCATGTTGAGCAACATTTTCGCGTATGGCCGGTGATGCGAACCCTTGATGGCGTTCCGCGCCCGGTCAGCGACCCCCGGTACGGGCGGCCGCACCCACGATGTGGGCGCACCGGGCGGGTTTTTCAAGATTGCCCCCAGCACCGCGTGAACATCCGATGAACCGCACCTTCGGACAGCGTTCAGGTGCACCCCGCTAGGTTCCGTTCCAACAGATCGGACAAGCGGCATACGACCGCCGCAGGAAAGCCGGTTCCGGGTGTATCGTCCCTTCCTCCCGGGCCGACGAGGCCGGAAGCGCCGCTGGTGCTTCCGGCCATCTTTCTTCTTCTGCCCCCAAGAACCTACCCTCGAACCTTCACCCGGTACGTGGTGCCGATCAGCCGGCGCCGTTCTCGCTCCGGCTTGTCTCAGGCCCGACTTGCTTTAGGCCCGGCTTGCTTTAGGACGGTCTTTCGACCGTGAGGCAAAGCCTCGCCCTTCCCGCCCGCAGCCGGCTGCCCATGACCGAGATCCTGTTCGAAACCGCCGAAAACCCGATTCCCGAAGGCGCGCGGCCCGGCTGGCTGGTCGCTTCCGACGGCAAGAAGCTGCGCTATGCCCTATTCCCGCCGACCGGCCGGCCGATCAAGGGTACGGTGATCATCCTTCAGGGACGTAACGAATATATCGAGAAATATTTCGAGACGGCGCGGGAGCTTTCGTCCCGCGGGCTTTTCGTCCTGACCTTCGACCTGCGCGGACAGGGGCTTTCGGACCGGATGCTGGACGATCCTAAACGCGGCTTCGTCGATTCCTTCGAGGACTATGCGCGCGACCTGGAACTGCTCATCGACGAGGTGGCGCTGCCGGACTGCCGCCCGCCCTACTACATTCTCGGCCATTCGACCGGGTCGCTCGTGGCGCTGCTCGCCGCGCCGCGGCTGACCAACCGCATCCGCAGGATGGTGCTGAGCGCGCCGCTGATCGAACTCGCAGGCGTTCCCTTCTCGCCGTCGACGCTGCGCTTCCTGGTCGGCATGCTGTTCAATATCGGGCTGGGGCGGATGTATCTCGCCGGCGGCCCGCCTGGGGAGCCCACGCCCTTTGCCACCAACACGCTGACGACCGACTACGAACGGTTCATGCGTAACCGCAAGATCGTGACGCGCCATCCCGAGCTTGCGCTCGGCGGCCCGACCGTCACCTGGATCAGGGCGGCATGCCAGGCGGCGGATCTGATCCGCGAGGACGATTTCCTGGCCAGGATCACCGTCCCGACGCTGATGATCGCCGCCGGCGCGGACGAGGTCGTCTCGACGCCGGAGATCGCGCTCCTGGCGCGCCGCCTGCGTTCGGGCTCGCTGCTGACCATCGACGGCGCCCGGCATGAGCTGCTGCAGGAAGCAGACGGCTACCGCGAACAGTTCCTGGCGGCATTCGACGCCTTCATTCCGGGGACCGATTCGGTCGGCTATTGAGGCGTGAACGGCCGCCGAGCCGATCAGGCCGCGAGCAGCCGCAGCGCCTGCTCGTGCAACGCCGGCGTCGCCGCTGCCACGACATCGCCGCCGCCCTCGGCGCGCCCCCCATCCCAGGTGGTGATCATGCCGCCCGCCCTTTCGATGATCGGGATCAGCGCGACGATGTCGTAGGGCTGGAGCCCGCATTCGACCACGAGATCGATCTGTCCGGCAGCCAGCATCGCATAGGCATAGCAGTCGGTTCCGTAGCGCGGCAGGCGCACCGACGCCTCGAGCCGGTCGTAGCGTTCGCGCATGCCGCCGGTGAACAGCGCCGGCGTCGTCGTGCACAGGGTCGCATTGGCGAGCGCCGTCGTCGCGCGGACCGCCAGCTCGACATGCCCGGCCGGCCCCTCGTAATGCGCGCCCTGCCCGTCGGCATAGAAGAGCTCGCCGATGAAGGGCTGGGACATCATGCCCGCCACCGCACGCCCGCCATCAGTCAGGCCGACGAGCGTGCCCCACAGCGGCAGTCCGGCGATGAAGGCACGGGTTCCGTCCACGGGGTCGATGATCCACTGCCGCCTGCTGTCGACATTTTCGACACCGAACTCCTCGCCATGGATGCCGTCATCGGGAAAATGCGCGTTGATGAGGGCGCGGATCGCCTTTTCAGCCGAGCGATCGGCTTCCGTGACCGGATCGAAGCCTTCTGCCAGCTTGTTGGTGACCGAACCGGTCGACCGGAACCGCGGCAGCGTCTCGGCGCCGGCCGCGGCCGCTAGCTGCCGCATGAAGTCGGCGATCTCGTTCATGGCGGTCTCCATCTCGAAGAATAGGCCCGGCAGGCGTCCGGGCAGGCTGATTTGACGTTTGGCAGGATCGTCGCTTGACATTTGTGCAACGCAACATAAAATTCATTCTTGAACAGGTTTTCCTGTTCATGCCCTCCTTGGGCGTTTCCTCCCTAGACTTGGACCGCGTCGTGCGAACGATGCGGTCTTTTTTTGCGCGGAGTTCCGGCTATTCGGCCGCGAGCGGCAGGCCGGTGAAGTGAAATTCCGGTATCGCCATCAGGTCTGCCACGAAGCGGGTCATGTCCAGCGCCAGGGCATCGAAGCCGCCGGACCGCTCCAGCGTCTTCTCGTTCATGTACAGGCCGCGATTGACCTCGATCTGGATGGCGTGCAGCCGCCGCGCCGGCCGCCCGTAATGCTCGGTGATGAACCCGCCGGCATAGGGCTTGTTGTGGGCTACCGTATAGCCCATCGAGACCAGCAGGCCGATCGCATGTTCCGACAGCGCCGAGGCCGCCGACGCGCCGAAGCGGTCGCCGATGATGAAATCGGGCCGGATGCCGCTGTCACCCACCCGCACGCTGGCCGGCATCGAATGGCAATCCACCAGAACGGCGAAGCCGAAGCGCGAATGTGTCCGCGTTATCAGGCGCTTGAGCTGGTCGTGGTAGGGCTTGTAGATGGTCTCGATCCGCGACAGCGCCTCACCCAGCGGCAGGCGCCGCGGATAGATGTCCTGGCCCTCACCGACGAGCCGGGGCACGGTGCCCAGCCCGCCCGCGACGCGCGGCGAGCGCACATTGGCGTGCGGCGGGACCGGATCGCTGAACATGCGCGGGTCGAGTTCCCACGGTTCGCGGTTCACGTCGAGATAGGCCCGCGGAAAATTGGCCGCCAGCATCGGCGCGCCGAGACCCACCGCGCCCGCGAAGAGTTCGTCGACGAAGCAGTCTTCGGAACGGCGTATCGCCACCGCGTCGAGCCGGCTCATGGCGAGAAAGCGCGGCGGATAGAACCGCCCGCTATGCGGCGAATTGAACAGGAACGGGACCCGCTGTTCCGCGGCGCTGCGTATTTCGAACGGCGCGATCGTCGCGAAATCGTCGTTTGTCGTCATCAAGCGTCCCGAAACAGCCCCAAACCCTCAACCGAAACTGCCATCAGTCCGCCACACTGTCCAGTGCAACGGCCCCCCGGGATCAACCAACCGCCTCATTCACTTGATGTTTACCGCCTGATACGCATATACGGATTTGGTTAACGGGACACCGCTTCGCCGGCCCGCGGGCGAAGGTCGGACGGGACACATGGCACGAATTCTTCTCGCAGAAGACGATGACGACATGCGCCGGTTTCTGGTCAAGGCGCTGGACAGGGCAGGTCACGACGTGACCGACTTCGACAATGGCGCGAGCGCCTATGATCGCCTCCGCGAGGAGCCGTTCTCCCTGCTCCTGACCGATATCGTGATGCCGGAAATGGACGGCATAGAACTGGCACGCCGCGCCACCGAGATCGATCCCGATCTCAAGGTGATGTTCATCACCGGCTTCGCGGCGGTGGCGCTCAATCCGGATTCCCAGGCGCCGCGCGACGCCAAGGTTCTGTCGAAGCCGTTCCACCTGCGCGACCTCGTCAACGAGGTCGAGAAACTGCTGAAGGCCGCCTAGGGCCGGGCGCGTTCCGGCGCGTTTTCGGCTATTGACGCAAGCCGCCCGATTGTGATCTATGCGCGGCGCGGATGGGCGTGTAGCTCAGCGGGAGAGCACTACGTTGACATCGTAGGGGTCACAGGTTCAATCCCTGTCACGCCCACCATCCGACCCCCGGCAAAACGCCTGACTTGGCGCTTCTCAGAGTTCGCTTTTGTTTTCCGTGACTTAGGTCCGTCTCTGGTGCGTTTGACGGCACCTTTCGGCAGCTTTTTGCCAGGGTTCCCGGGTTTCGGCTGGTCCGTCTCTGTTGCGGCATATCGGTGTCCACTACTTTGGCAACGCGATCCACGGCAATCATGTGAATGTGGGTGATGCCGTCACTGGTCCTGCCAATGGAACGAGCAGCGGTGCCATTGCACCGCAGACGACTGATGTGGGCGACGACAAAGCTGCGCTTCATCGAACTAGTGGTGATCTAAAGGCCGAGCAGCTCGTGCTGGCTTGTCCAGTCCATCGGCAGGTCGATCTTGCGCGTCAGATCGCGGACTGCCAGATCGGCCGGCTGCTGTCCGGTAAGGATCGCATCCACGATTGCTGGAGACAGGAATGCGAGCGGCAACAGCCTGCTGACGTCTTCCGGATGGACACCAAAGAGCGTGGCGATGACGTCTCTGTGTTGATTTCCGCTGAGAACTGACCCGGCATTGAGGGATATTTCCACCGAGAACT
>JAMLJD010000084.1 GCA_023953775.1 Rhizobiaceae bacterium
GAGGACGTCGTCCTTCAGCCGCATCATCAGAACCTGGCACTCCGGGTCGCCGAAACGGACATTGTATTCGATCAGTTTCGGCCCCTCCGAGGTAATCATCAGCCCGGCATAGAGTACGCCCGAGAACGGGGCGCCGGCATCGGCCATGCCGCGCATGGTGGGCTCGATGATCTCGCGCATGGTGCGCTCGACCAGATCGGGCGTCATCACCGGCGCGGGAGAATATGCGCCCATGCCGCCGGTGTTCGGGCCGGTGTCGCCGTCACCGACGCGCTTGTGGTCCTGCGCCGTGCCGAACGGGACGGCGGTCCTGCCGTCGCACAGGCAGAAGAAGCTCGCCTCCTCGCCCTCGAGGAACTCCTCGACGACCACCGAGGCGCCCGCCTCGCCGAAGGCGCCCTCGAAGCAGTCGTCGATCGCCGCCAGCGCCTCGTCCTCGGTCATCGCGACCGTCACGCCCTTGCCGGCCGCGAGGCCGTCGGCCTTGATGACGATCGGCGCGCCGACACGGCGGATATAGGCCTTGGCCTTGGGCGCGTTGTTGAAGGTCTCGTAGGCTCCGGTCGGAATGTTCTGCCTGGCGCACAAATCCTTGGTGTAGGCCTTGGAGCCCTCGAGCCTCGCCGCCTCGGCGGAAGGGCCGAAGACATCGATGCCGGCCGCCCTCACGGCGTCGGCCAGTCCGGCCACCAGTGGCCCCTCCGGCCCGACGACAACAAGGCCGATATCGTGCTCGCGGCAGAAGGCGACGACCGCTTCGTGGTCGCCGGCATCGAGAGCGACGCATTCCGCCTCCGCCGCGATGCCGGGATTGCCCGGCGCGGCGTAGAGCTTCGTGAGCATCGGCGAGGCTGCGATCTTCCAGGCCAGCGCGTGTTCGCGGCCGCCGGAGCCGATCAGAAGAACGTTCATCGCAGCGATTCCCTCATGTCCGTGCCCGATGCGGTCCCGGTAAGGCCAGCGGCCGCAGCGGTCAAGCGCCGCCGTCCGACAGCGATGCATTGATCTGTCATCATATGGTGTCTATCTTCGTGCCTGAGGAGATGACATCATGCGCACTACGATAGCGATGGATGACGAGCTTGTGCGGCAGGCACAGGCGTTCACCGGACTGAAGGAAAAATCGGCCCTCGTACGGGAAGCCCTGAAGGCGCTCATCGAACGCGAAAGCGCCCGTCGCCTTGCGCTGCTCGGCGGAACCGAGCCGGACATCGTTGCGCCACCACGCCGCAGATGATCCTTGCCGACACTTCGGTCTGGATCGACCACCTCAAGGCCGGTGACACCGAACTCGTGGACGCCTTGCGCGCGGGCAGCATCGCCACGCATCCCTTCGTCATCGGCGAGATCGCGCTCGGAACCCTGCGCCAGCGATCCAAGGTCCTGAGCGATCTTGAAAATCTGCCGCATGTGACCGTCGCCACGAACGAGGAAGCGCGGGCGCTCATCGAAGACCGGAAGCTCTCCGGGCGCGGGATCGGCTTCGTGGACGTCCACCTGATCGCCTCGGTTCTTTTGTCGCCCGGGACCAGCTTGTGGACGCGCGATCGGCGGCTCAAGGCCGTTGCGGCGGATCTCGGAATTGCCAACCGCCGACGGTGATCGCGCGGTGATGCCTGCCGTCGCCTCTTGACGCTCACGCGCACCGCTGCCACTCACGCAGGCATGGACACCATCCAATCCAAGGGCGTGCGCGGGCGCGTTGCCGACGCGCCGTCAGGCCACTGGGTCTACCGCGTGCTGCCGCGCCGGCTTTGGCCCTATGCCCAGCTCGCGCGGTGGGACCGGCCGATCGGCTTCTGGCTGTTGATGTGGCCGTGCTGGTGGTCGGCGGCGATGGCCGCGAGCGCGCATGCGATGCCGGGCGCGGCACTCCTTGACGTGCTGCCGTCGCCATGGCACCTGGCGCTGTTCCTCATCGGCGCGATCGCCATGCGCGGGGCCGGCTGCACCTATAACGACATTGTCGACGAGGACATCGACGCGCAGGTCGACCGGACGCGCTCGCGGCCGCTGCCGTCCGGCCAGGTGAGCCGCAGGCAGGCCTGGACGTTCCTCGTGATCCAGGCGCTGGTCGGGCTGGCGGTGCTGGTGCAGTTCAACGGCTTCGCGATCCTCCTCGGCATCGCCTCGCTCGCGGTCGTGGCGGTCTATCCCTTCGCCAAGAGGGTGACGGACTGGCCGCAATTCGTACTCGGCCTGGCCTTTTCCTGGGGCGCGTTGATGGGCTGGGCCGCTCAGTTCGGCAGCCTCGAACTCGCGCCGGTGCTCTTGTATTTCGGATCGATCCTGTGGGTGATCGGCTACGACACGATCTATGCGCACCAGGACCGCGAGGACGACGCGATCGTCGGCGTGCGCTCGACGGCGCGGCTGTTCGGCGCCAAAACGAAAAACTGGCTGGTCTTCCTTTATGGCGGGGCGCTGCTTTTCTTCCTGGTCGCCTTCGCGAACGCGGCCGTGCCGATGCCCGCGCTTGCCGGGCTGTTGGCCGCGGGAGCGCATATGTGGCGCCAGATCCGGGTGCTCGACATCGACGACCCGGACCAGTGCCTGACGCTGTTCAGGTCCAACGGCACGGTCGGATGGCTGATTTTCCTCGGGCTTCTGGGCGGCGGCGTCTGGGCGCATATCAGCCCGCTGTTCTGACGGCCGGCCGGCGCGTCAATCGCGGGCGATGATCTCCTTGCCGCCGACGATCAGCCGCAGGCCGAGGTCTTCGGACTTCCGGCGCATCAGGAATCGGGGCCGGCGCTGCTTGACCGCCGTGTGCTTGCGGCGTTCCAAGGGCGGGCCCTTCCTGACCAGCCCGATCGACTCTTCGAGCGTGCGGGCGACACCGTCCGCCTCGACGAGCAGCATCGGCAGACCGTAGGCGTCCGCCCAGCCGCGCCAGTCGGCGGCGACGTCGTCGAGATCGTCGGCCACCAGCAGCGGCACGCACAGCATCGGGTCTTCATGCAGAAGCTCGAGCGTGACGGTGACGTTGCCCTCGGCATCCTCGATCGCCCGGGCGGCGACGCCCGAGAAGGCCGCGGCCGGCATCATGATGGTGACCGGCAGGCCGCTCATCTCCAGCTTGCGCCGGATGACGGCGCCGCGCTGGTCGATCGTGTAGCTGACCTCGCCGTAATCGTCGCTGCTCGCGTGGCAGGCAGCCTGGGGCAGCCGTCGCGGGTCCAGCCGCATGTTGCAGCCGGCCCAGACTGGTTTCAGTCCGGTGTTCATCGTCACGCCTTCCTGTTCAATCCCAAGAGCCGGTTTTCCGGTTCTCCCGCGGGCCGTTTTCCGGCCTCGTTTATGAGCGTGACAATAGACGCGGCTCCTTACCGCCGCGCTTAAGAAGTTCAGTTAAAATTGGCTGATCTTGCGGATGGTTATCGAATTCCAACTACCGGACCGTCGAAAACCGGCTACGCTCGCCGGTTTTCTTCACAAGATCTTGCCGGGATTCATGATTCCCGCGGGATCGAACGCCGTCTTTATGCGGCGCATCAGATCGAGCGCGACGGGCGGCGCGGTGGCCGCGAGTTCGTCGCGCTTCATGACGCCGATGCCGTGCTCGGCCGAAATCGAGCCGTCGAGCGACCGGACCACAGCGTGGACAGCATCGTTCATCGCCCGGTATTTGGCGAGGAACGCCGCGCGGTCGCCACCGGCCGGCTGCGAGACATTGTAGTGCAGGTTGCCATCGCCCATGTGGCCGAAGCAGGTGATCCGGCTGCCGGCATCGACTGTCATGACCGCCTTGTCGGCGCGGGCGATGAATTCGGGGATCGCCGACACCGGCACGGAGATGTCGTGCTTGATCGACGCGCCCTCGGGTCGCTGCGCTTCGGCCATCGATTCCCGCAGGTGCCACAGGGCTTCCGCCTGCGCGTCGCTTTCGGCGATCACCGCATCATCGATCAGGCCCGCGCCGAGCGCATCCTCCAGGATCGCCTCGGCCAGCGTGCGCGCATCCTCGGCCGAGCGGCCGGAGGATATCTCCATCAGCACGTGCCATTCATGTGTTCCCGACAGCGGCGCGCGGGTGCCGGGGATGTGGCGCAGCACGAAGTCCAGCGGCCGAGCATGCATCAGTTCGAAAGCGGTCAGCCCCGGACCGGCCGCGGCCGAGGCGCTCTCGAACAGGCGCAGCGCGACGCCGGGATCCGTCAGACCGATCCAGGACACCTCGCGGCCCCTCGGCTTCGGAAACAGCTTCAGCACCGCCGCGGTGATGATGCCCAGCGTGCCTTCGGCGCCGATGAACAGGTCCTTCAAGTCATAGCCGGTGTTGTCCTTCTTGAGCTTGCGCAGATCGTCCAGCACCTCGCCGGTCGGCAGCACCACCTCCAGACCGAGGCAGAGGTCGCGGGCGACACCATAGGCCAGCGCGCCCGTCCCGCCGGCATTCGACGACAGATTGCCGCCGATCTGGCAGGTTCCCTGCGAGGCGAGCGACAGCGGGAACAGCCGGTCGTGGTCGTCGGCGTGCTCACGCAGCACCTGCAGGATCGCGCCGGCCTCGGCGGTCATGGTGTTGGACGTGACGTCGATCTCGCGGATCCGGTTGAGCCGTGACAGCGACACGACGATCTGGCGGCCCGACGCATCCGGCGTGCCGGCGCCGACGAGACCGGTATTGCCGCCCTGCGGCACGACCGGCGTGCCCGTCTCGGTGGCCAGCGCGAGGATGCGCGACACCTCGTCGGTGGTCGCGGGACGAAGCACGAGACCGGAGCGTCCGGGAAACAGCCCGCGCAGTTCGTGTACATAGGGGTCAATGTCGTCCGGGTCGCGGAGCGCATGCGCGTCGCCGACGATCGCCGCAAAGCGGGCCAGAAGAGCACTGTCTGGAAACATCGTCCTGTCAGAAGCCGTCATGACACCGCCTGGATATCGTTGTCGCGCGGCGCGGCCGCCCGGCGCAGCCGGTCGTTGATCGCCTCGCCCAGTCCCTCGTCGGGTATCGGCTCGACCGCGATCGAGGCGGCGCCGGATGCGTCGAGGTCGAGGAGCGCGGAGAAGAGGTTAGCCGCCGCCTCCCTGAGGTCACCGCCCGGCGACAGGTTGCAGATCGCCGCCGCGTGCGCGAAGCCCTCGGCGCGATCCGGTCCGAAGGCGAGCAGCGCCTCGCCCGGCTCAACCCTGCGCGCATCGAGGCGGATCGCCGCCTCCGGCGCGTAATGCGAGGCGAGCATGCCCGGCGCGACGATCTTGCCGTCGCCCGACCGTTCGACGGCGATGCCGGTCGCCGCCTCGATTTCGGCGGCGGTGATCCCGCCCGGCCGCAACAGGCGCAGGCGGCCGCCGTCGACCCGCACTATGGTCGATTCCACGCCCACCGGCGTCTGCCCGCCATCGACGATCAGCGGGACGCGGTCACCCAAGCCGGCCGCGACCGCGTGCGCGGTCGTCGCGCTCACCTTGCCCGACGGGTTGGCGCTGGGCGCCGCCACCGGCCGCCCGAAGCGGGCGATGATGTCCGCCGCAATGCCGCGCGGCATGCGCAGCGCGATCGTGTCGAGACCCGTCGTCACCAGCGGGCTGATTGCTGCATCGGACCTGAGGGGCAGAACGAGCGTCAGCGGGCCGGGCCAAAAGGCCCGCGCCAGCGCATGGGAAAGCTGGTCGAACACGGCGATGCGTTCGGCCATCGCCATGTCGCAGACATGGACGATCAGCGGATTGAAGCGCGGCCTGTTCTTGGCCTCGAAGATGCGCGCGACCGCCTCGCCGCGCGTCGCATCGGCGGCAAGGCCGTAGACAGTCTCGGTGTGCACCGCGACCGTCATGCCACGGGCGAGCAGGGCGGCTGCGCGTTCGACCGCTCCGTCCCCCGCCGGTACAATCGAGCCCGGCCTGCTTGTCGTTGAGATCATTCAGACAAATGACGTCGCGTCATCCTCTTGTTAACTGCTCGGCTGCTAGGTTTCGTCAAGCTTCACACCGGCGCCGGTCGACCACCGTATCGAACCGGCCCGAACTTTGTCCGACGGGTATCCCACTGTTGCGTTTTTTCCCGGTCACGCTCGGACTTGCCATGTTTCTCCTCGCTTCCGCGGGCGGGGTGGAAGCGTCGTCTTTCGTCTATCTGAAAGCAGTGACCGAAGAGATCACGCCGTCGATGACTGTCGCCGGTCCGCCCGAGCCGATCAAGCTGGAACCGGTGGCGAGCCTGCCGGGACCCGATCCCGAACCGGATGACGGTCCGTCGGTCATCACCTACGATCCGCCGAGCCCGTTGATACGCCAGATCAGCGCCTCGATCATCGCCTTCGGCGAACCGCAGCTGCCGGTGACGCCTGAGCAGGTAGCCTCGATCGGCGACAATGACGGCCCGCGCAACCCGTTCCGGCGCCCCACCGTGATCCGCGGCGGCGTGACCGGCGACCTCTTCCGGCGCGCGCCCGGCGCCCCGGCGACCGCCGCGCCACCGGAAGAAAAACAGCAGCCGGTCGCCGAGGCGCGCAACAAGCAACCGGCCGGCCAGCCCGAACCGCAGCGGCAACCCGAGCCTGAGCCGAAACCCGAACCGGCCCTTCCGGCGCCGCGCACCTTCAAGCCCGAATAATCAGCCGGCGATCTTCGAGAAATCGGCCACCTGCCCCGTCGCCTCGCGGATGCGCGCGAGCAGCGCCAGCCGGTTGGCGCGGACGTTTTCGTCCTCGGCATTCACGAGCACGTCTTCAAAAAATGAATCAACGGGTTCACGCAATGCGCTAAGTGCCTGCATGGCGGCAGGAAAGTCCGCTATTTCAATGGCTTCGCCCGCATCCTTGCCGGCCTGATTCATCGCGGCGTAGAGCTTCTTCTCCGCCGGCTCGGTCAGAAGAGCGGGGTCGACCGCGTCGGCAATGCGGGTGCCCTTCTTCTCCTCGGCGACGAGGATGTTGGCCGCGCGCTTGGTGCCGGCGAGCAGGTTCGCGCCGTCCTCCGTGTCGAGGAAAATGCCGAGGGCCGCGACCCGGCTCGCGACGAGCAGGAGGTCGTCGTTGACGGGACCTTGCCCGCTGTTGGAGGGTCGGACCGGTTGGAGTTCGATACCCCCACCCGGATCAGCTTCGCCTTGCTCGCTTCTCCGACCTCCCCTCAAGGGGGAGGTGGGGGCGGCACCACTCGCCAGCACGGCGTCGATCAGATCGTGCCGCGCGCCCTGGTCGCGCAGATAGACCTTGAGGCGATCGTGGAAGAAGGAGAGGAGGTCTGGCCATATGGAGTGTTGTCGGACGGCCTACCATTGCAGGAACTGGTTCGCGCCGCGGATGGGATTTTCATGCTCTAGGCCGGAGTATGCGGAAGGTGACTACCTCGACCAAAATTCCATTCTGGATGACCTAAGGCGACATGACGATAACTTCGTCGAGGCGCCATCCATCGGCCATTGGCAACTTCAATCCCAGCCTCACCCCGTTCTCGATGACGATCCGGATGACGCCGAGCGCCGCGCGGCGCAGAGCGTAGGGGTCCTTCGAGCCGGTCGGCTTCTCGTCGATGGCCCAGAAGCCCACCAGCGTGTCGAGCTTGTCGGCCAGTGCCACTGCGATCGACACCGGGTCGCTCGGCACCTGGTCCGACGGCCCCTGCGGGCGGTAATGCTCCTCGATCGCGGCGGCGACGGCCGGGTCCTCGCCCTGAAGAGCCGCGTATTTGCGCCCCATCGCGCCCTGCAATTCCGGGAACTCGCCGACGACCTCGGTCTGGAGGTCGGCCTTGGCGAGCACCGCCGCGCGGCGCGCCTGCGCCGGGTCGGCGCCGACCAGCGGCGCCAGTTCCTCGGCCAGCCGCGCGATGCGCTCGACGCGCTCGCCTTGCGTGCCGAGCTTCGCGTGGAAGGTGACGCCGAGCGCGTCGAGCCGCGCCATGCGCTGGTCGAGCGGCTTCTTCAGGTCGAGGCCGAATTTCTCCGCCGAACCGGCGAGCCTGTCGAGGTCCGGCAGGTCGGCCTGGTCGGTGTTCCAGAAATGCACGGCGTCCGACAGCCGGGCGCGGACCACCTTGCCGTTGCCGCGCGCGATCTCCGCGCCGCCGTCGCTCGCCTCGATATTGGCGGTGAGGATGAAGCGGTTGGAAAGGGCTGCGTCACCCCCACCCGCCGCTTCGCGGCGACCTCCCCCATCCGAGGGGAGGTAAGGCTGGCCGCAACGCCTTCACCCTCCCCTTGTCGGGAGCGGTCGGACCGCAGGTCCGCGGCGGGGTGGCCAGCCTGTGGCAAAGCCGCGTCACGAAGCATTTCTGGTTGGCCCTGATCGTCAGGCGGATCACCTCGGCGGGGATGTCGAGGAAGCCCGCCTCGAATTCGCCCATCAGCACGACCGGCCATTCGACGAGGCCGGAGACCTCCTCGAGCAGGCCGTCATCCTCGACCAGCTCCAGCCCGTTGGCGAAGGCCAGGTTGCGGGCATCGTCGAGGATGATGCGCTTGCGGCGCTCCGCGTCGAGCACGACCTTCGCGGCCTCCAGCTTCGCCACATAGTCGTCGAAGCGGCGCACGGTGATGGCGGCGGGCGCGTGAAAGCGATGGCCGTAGGTCACATTGCCGGCGCGGATGCCGTCGACCTCGAACTCGACGACCACGGGTTCCTCGGTTTCGGGACCGAAGGTGCAGACGATCGACTGCAGCGGCCGGACCCAGCGGAGCGCCTCGCCGCCCCTGCCCTCGACGCTGCCGTAACGGCGGCCCTTCGGGCCCGACGCCGGACCCCAGCGCATCGATTTCGGCCAGGGAAACCCGCGGATGATGCCGGGCATCAGTTCCGCGACGATCTCCTCGGCCGCGCGGCCCGGCCGCTCGATCACCGCGACGTAGAAATCGCCCTTCTTCGGGTCGCTCTGGATCGTCGCCTCGTCGACGGAAGACAGTCCGGCGGAGCGCAGGAAGCCCTCTACGGCCTTGTCCGGCGCGCCGACCTTCGGCCCCTTGCGTTCCTCGCGCACGTCCTTCGAGCGCGCGGTGACGCCGCGAATGTCGAGCGTGAGCCGGCGCGGCGTCCAGTACTCCTGGCAACCCTCAGTCCCCCCATACCGTCGGTGACTGGTCCTGCATGCCGTTGTCTCTCGTTCAGGGTCCTTTACCCTCCCCGATGGGAGGGTCCGCGTCACCCGCCTTGCCCATCTTCCTGCACGCCAATCTATCCAGCACGAATCTTCTTTCCAGAACCGAAGGAATGACTCAAACCGCGGTCTCCGGTCTCAACACGTGCGCTTCGAACCCGTGTTGGGTCCACCATACCGTCGGTGACCAGCTTCCTGAGGTCGCCGGCCGCCTTGCGCTGCATGCGGGCCGGTATCTCTTCGGAGCGGAGTTCGAGCAGAAGGTCAGGCATGATCGCACTCCATCCCGCATGCCTTTTCAATCCTGCGCGTCCTCGCGCCGCCGGCGCTGCGGTCGCGCGGCGTGGCCGGTATCTCTTCGGAGCGGAGTTCGAGCAGAAGGTCAGGCATGGGTACTTACCTTGGAGGGAGTTGGGGCGGCATTACCAAGCCGCGCCGGCTTTGTCATCCCGCGCGGAACCGACCTTCGATAAATCCAGGATGAACGGACCATTCCCGGCCGGTTCAGCCGGTACGTGCGAGACTCCGTCCCGCAATGAACCTTCCGCAGCACAGGAGCGACACAGAAGCGGAAGGCCAGCAAGGGACAATGACCGTGACCACCGTTTCGCAAGCCATTCAGATCATCGCACTCAGCGCCTGCCTGGCCGTGCACGTGGCGCCCGCCTCGGAGCATATGTCCGGCCTGCGGCGCGCACTCCAGACCATGGCAGGCTCATCGCAGGCCGTCTCGATCTCTGTCGAGCGGCCGCTCGCCGCAAGGTTCGGCTGAGCCGAGAACCCCCGTCAGGCGGCCTTTTCGACCGCGCCGCCCGCCTCGGTCTCCAGAAACGCTTCCCCGCATGCCTTGGCCAGATTGCGCACCCGCAGGATGTAGCTCTGCCGCTCGGTGACGGAGATCACGCCGCGCGCGTCGAGCAGGTTGAAGACATGGCTCGCCTTGATGCACTGGTCGTAGGCCGGCAGCACCATGCGGTGCGCTTCTCCGGCGGGACGTTTCGCGCCGGCTTCGAGCAGCGCAAGGCATTCGGCCTCGGCATCCTCGAAATGGCGGAACAGCGGCTCGGTGTTGGCGAACTCGAAATTGTGCCGCGAATATTCGCGCTCGGCCTGCAGGAAGACGTCGCCATAGGTGACCTTCTCGTCGCCTTCGCGGCCGTTGAAGTTCAGGTCGTAGACATTGTCGACGCCCTGCACATACATGGCGAGCCGCTCGAGGCCGTAGGTGAGCTCACCCGAAACCGGGGCGCACTCGATGCCGCAGACCTGCTGGAAATAGGTGAACTGCGACACTTCCATGCCGTCGCACCAGCACTCCCAGCCGAGCCCCCAGGCGCCGAGCGTCGGGCTTTCCCAGTCGTCCTCGACGAAGCGGATATCATGCAGCGCCATGTCAATGCCGATCGCCGCCAACGAGCCGAGATAGAGCTCCTGGAGGTTGGCCGGATTGGGCTTCAGGATGACCTGATACTGGTAGTAATGTTGCAGCCGGTTGGGATTTTCGCCGTAGCGGCCGTCCTTCGGCCGGCGCGACGGCTGGACATAGGCGGCGTTCCACGGCCTTGGGCCAAGCGAGCGGAGCGTCGTGGCGGGATGGAATGTGCCGGCGCCGACCTCCATATCGTAAGGCTGGAGGACGACGCAGCCATAGTCGGCCCAGTAATTGTGCAGGGCCAGGATGAGCCCCTGGAAGGAGCGGCGCGGATGCATGTGCGCGGGCAGGTCGACGGTCATGGCGGTCCCGGACGAGGTCTAGTGGTCGCGCACGTCCTAGGCCGCGTGAGGGCGGTGGTCAACACGGGAGCCGGAGGCCCCTCCCACCATTGTGATCGCCGGCCGCCGGAACTTTTGCAGCCGATTGATCGTAGCTGGACATAATGGAATGGACGGGCAGCGCCCACAGCTGCCTTTTTGACAACGAGGAGTTCGAGACATGCATTCGACGACCCGTACGGCCATCGCCACGGCAATCATCGCGACGTCGACGATCGCCGGAGCCGCCTTCGCACAGCATTTTCCGTCCGGAGGCCGCAACGGCTTCAACGACATCGACATGGTGACCGGCTATCGCTGCATCTCGCCCGGCTGCGACACGCTGCAGATGCCGAACGCCAACTGCATCTGCCAGAAGCAGAACGCCAGCGAACGCGACCTGTCGAAGCTGCGGCTGGTCTGCTCGACCAAGGAAGCGGGCGGCTGGGTGGCGTGTCCGGTCAAGCCGCCTTTCGGCAACTGACGCCCGACAAGGCCGGCACTACACCTTGGAGCGCCGTGTGTCCGTCAAGACCCACAAAGGGCGCTCCAAGTCCTTGAATCCACGCATTTTTGCGAGCGCCGAGTGATCCCACTCGGCTGCAAGATGCCATGGCGCCGTCGTCGACCTCTATTGCGAGCCGGCCGGCAGCTTCAGGTCCATGCCGGGGTAGATCAGGTTGGGATCGGAGCCGAGTTCGGGATTGAGGTCGAGGATTTCCCGATAGCGGTCGCCGCTTCCGAGCTGTTCCGAGGAGATCGACCACAGCGATTCCCCTGCCCGCACCCTGTAGCTTGACGGCATGGCCGTTGCCGGGCTTTCCGCGGGCGCCTGAACGCCGCTTTCCTTGTCGGCCGGGTCCGTACCGTCGCGTGTCGAGGGCATGATGCCGGTCTTGTCGTCCGCCTCGCCCTCGTCGGTCATCTTGGCCGGGTCCTCCGGCGCCACGAGCGCGGCCATCTTCTTCTTGTCCTCGAGCGGCGGCATGCCCTCGCGCAGCTTCTTCTGCACCTGTGCCAGGACGTCGGGCTCGGGCTCGCGGTCGATGACATGCGACCACTGGAAGGTCGCCTCCAGCCTGCGTCCGGCGCGCCAGTAGGCATCGCCGAGATGGTCATTGAGGATCGGATCCTCCGGCTTCAGCGACACCGCACGCTCCAGTTCGCGCACCGCGTCGTCGTAGCGGCCGAGCCGGTAATAGGCCCATCCGAGCGAATCGACGATGTAGCCGTCGCTCGGGCGCAGCTCTACGGCCCTGCGGATGAGGTCGAGGCCTTCCTCGAGATTGATGTCCATGTCGACCCAGGAATAGCCGAGATAGTTGAGCACCTGCGGCTGGTCTGGAAACAATTCCAGCGCCTTGCGGAAATTCGGCTCCGCCTCGGCCCATTTCTTCAGCCGCTCATAGGCGATGCCGCGCTGGTAGAAGATGTTCCAGTCGGCCTGGCCGGGCTCCTCGATGCGCGCGACGGCACGATCGTAGACATCGGCTGCCTTGGCATAGTCCTCGCGCGAGGCATGGACGCCGCCAAGCGCCAGATAGGCGCGCATGTCGTCCGGATCCTCGTCGAGCACCACCTCCAATTGGCGTATCGCCTCATCGTGGCGGTCGAGGTCGGCAAGGTTCAGCCCGCGCTGCAGTTCGGCGAGGCGCTTCAGCGGCGAGCCAGCCGAGATCCGCTCGTAGTAGCCGATCGCCTGGTCGCCGCGCTGCCGCTGCTCGGCCACGGAACCGAGCTGGAACAGGACAGCGTCGTTCTGCGTGTCCAGCGCGAGTGCGTATTGAAGATAGAGCCGCACGAAGGCTTCGCCGCCACCACGGTTCAGCGCCGAGGCGATGTTGAGCAGGACTTCGGACGCGCCTTTGGCGGGACCGTCGACCAGCGGCGCGGGCGGCGTGTCGGCCTCGATGCGCTGGCGCAGCACGTCCATCTGGAGCCGCCCGGCATAGACGTCCTCGGCGCGCTCGATGACGTCCAGCGCGTCGTTCTTGCGGTTCTTGCGCGCCAAAAGGCCCGAATAGGCCTCTGCGGCTCGCATGAACGTGTCGGGCGCCGACGACGCCACGGAGCGGTTGCCGAGAATGTCTTCGAAGGCGCGCGCCGCCTCTTCGTTGCGGCCAGCCGCCGCGGCGATCAGGCCGCGATGGTAGGTGACGAAAAGCCGGTACCATTCGGGGCCCTTGAGGCCGTCGATGAAGGCGAGCGCACCCTTGGTGTCGCCCTCGCCCTGCTTGGCCCAGGCACGCATCAGGCCGGTGATCAGCCGGTCGAGATCCGATTCGACCGCCAGCGTCAGATAGGTCTGGGCGCTGAGATAATCCTTCTTGCCGAACGCTTCGACGGCCAGGGCAAGCCGGGAATAGCGCTCCGCGTCGGGTATCGCCTTCAGCTTCTCGGCGATGGGCAGGGCGGCCTCGAAGGCGCCGTTCGAAATCAGAGAAACGAGCAGGCTCTGCTGCAGCGTCGTGTTGTCGGGATCGTAGACGAGCGCCTGGCGGTAATAGGCGATCGCGTTGTCGAGATCGTCGTCGGCCTCGGCGGAACGGGCGGCGAGAAAGGCGCCCGACAGAGAGCCCGTCCGTATCGCGTTCGCGGCTTCCTTGGCGGGGCCCGGATGCGGCAGGATCGTGATGGCTACCGCCAACCCGAGAGCCGCGACAAATCGTTGCGCTGGTCGCCGCATCGTCATTCCTTCCGCCAACCTGATGGTGAATCGCCCTGCATCATCATTCCTTCAAGGCGAAAAGCATGGCCTTTTTGCGGAGAAGGTCAATCACAGGCACATCATATCGTCGGCACCCGCACCCGTCGGGATGCACGTCAACTCACGTCACCCGGCTGATGCAGAAATCGATGACGTCGAGCAGCGCCGACTTCTGCCGGGTCGGCGGCAGGGGTGCGAGCGCATCGCGGGCAATCTCGCCGAAGTGGCGCGCCCGGCCGATCGTGTCGCCGATGGCGCCGTGGCGGGCCATCAGGCCGATCGCTTTCTCGAGCTCGGCGTCGCCCGCCTCGCCGTCCTCGATCGCGTGCTTCCAGAACGTGCGTTCCTCGGCGCTGCCGCGGCGGAAGCTCAGGATGACGGGAAGCGTCACCTTGCCCTCGCGGAAGTCGTCGCCGACATTCTTGCCGAGATCCTGGGTCCTGCCGCCATAATCGAGCGCATCGTCGATGAGCTGGAAGGCAAGGCCGAGATTGGTGCCGTAGGAGCGAAGCGCCATGCGGTCGGTGCGCGAGGCACCGGCGACGATGGGGCCGACTTCCGCGGCGGCCGAGAACAGGGCGGCGGTCTTGGCCTTGATCACCGAAAGATAGTCGTCCTCGGTGGTTTCCAGGTCTTTCGCGACACCGAGCTGCATGACCTCGCCCTCGGCGATGACCGAGGCGGCGGTCGACAGGATGTCGAGCGCATCCAGCGACCCGACATCGACCATCATGCGAAAGGCCTGCCCGAGCAGGAAGTCGCCGACGAGCACGCTGGCCTGGTTGCCCCAGATCATGCGCGCGGTCTTCCTGCCGCGCCGCATGCCGCTTTCGTCCACGACATCGTCGTGCAGCAGGGTCGCCGTGTGCATGAACTCGACGCTGGTGGCGAGCTTGACGTGGGCATCGCCGGAATAGCCGAACATCTGCGCCGCGGCCAGCGTCACCATCGGCCGCAGCCGCTTGCCGCCCGACGAAATCAGATGATTGGCCACTTCGGGGATCATCTCGACGTCCGAACCTGCCTTCGACAGGATCAGCTCGTTGACCCGGCCCATATCGGCGGATGTCAGTTCGACGAGCCGCTTGATCGACGGCGCGTCGCGCTTGCCTTCATCGAGCGGCAGAACTACTCCCACGGCACACTCCCTGTCCTCAAACGCTGGTAACAGCATAGCTTGCGTGAATCTAGGGGGACCGGTGACGCGTCCGCAAGCTGACGAAATGGCGCGGGGACCGCCAATATTTACATTGTAAGGCCAAGCTGCGATCTAGGCGGCATGATCGAATTGCTGCGCACCAACGATATCGTCGTCATCTCCTTCGTCGAGGCGCTGCTGCGCGACGCCGGCATCGAGTGCTTCGTCGCCGACAACAATATGAGCATCATGGAAGGCTCGCTCGGCATCCTGCAGCGGCGGGTCATGGTTGACGCGGAGGATCTCGCGGAAGCCCGCCGTGTCGTGGTCGATGCCGGGATAGAGGCCGAATTTCCAGAGGGCTAGGTCACGGACCCATAAACGGGAACGATATGGTATGAGCGGATTTGTTGGGATACCAGGCGCAAGACCGCAGGAAACCTTGCGGTTTTCAAGGTCTTGCAACGCAGTAGCAGGACAAATCTGCCATATCCGAAGGTCGGCCCCGTTTATGGGTCCGTGACCTAGGGCCGTTGCGATGACAGCCGATCCGCCCGGGGACGCCGGCTTTACCGTCGATGCGTTTCACCGCGGCCGCTTCCACCTCGTACAGCCTGCATTGAAGGGACACCGTGCCGGCGTGGACGCGATGATCCTCGCCGCCGCGGTTCCCGACAGCTTCGGCGGACTTCTCGCCGACCTCGGCGCCGGGGCGGGCGCCGCAGGGCTGGCCGTGGCGTCGCGGTGCCCGGATGCGCACATCCACCTCGTGGAGCGCGCGCCCGAAATGATCGACTGCGCCAGGCGCACGCTTGCGCTGGAGGCAAATCGCGATCTCGCCGCCCGTACCACGATCGTGGCTGCCGATATCGGCCTTGCAGGCAGGCAGCGGGCCGCCGGTGGGCTTGACGACAACCGCTACGATTTCGCGATCACCAACCCGCCGTTCAACGCCGGGCATGACAGGCCGAGCCCGGACGCGCTGCGCCGCGAGGCGCACGTCATGGATGACGGGCTGTTCGAAGCATGGCTGAAGACCGCCGCGGCGATCCTCAACGCCAAGGGACGGCTCGCGATGATTGCCCGGCCGGCGTCGCTCGAACCCATACTGGCCGCCGCGCGCGGCCGCTTTGGCGCAATCGAGATCATGCCGGTCCATTCCCGGGCGCAGGAAGCGGCGATCCGCATCGTGATCCGTGCGCAAAAGGGCAGCCGTGCCGAACCCAGGCTGCTTCCGCCGCTGGTGCTCCACGGGGCGGCCGGAAACGGCTTTGCGCGGCGCGCGGAGGACCTTCTCAACGGCAGGGCGTCCCTTTTCGACACCGAATAATCGACTGCGAGGCGGGAACGGGTGGCGGGCTTATTGCGCAGGCGCGCGCGCACCCTACATGGGAACGAACGAATTGGAGCCCACCGTAGTGAGACAAGCCCTGAGCCGCCTGCTGCCGAAATCGATGCGCAGCGACGCCGTCACCATCCCCGTCATCCGCCTGCATGGCGGCATCTTCGCCGGTGGAAGCTCGCTGCGGCCCAGCCTCTCGCTGGCGAGCACGGCAGGGCTGATCGAAAAAGCATTTGCGTTTCGCGACGCCCCCGCCGTCGCGATCTCGGTCAATTCGCCGGGCGGCTCGCCGGTCCAGGCGCGGCTGATCTACAAGCGCATCCGCGACCTCGCGGCGGAAAAGAACAAGAAGG
>JAMLJD010000085.1 GCA_023953775.1 Rhizobiaceae bacterium
TCGCCGGCGTGCGCATCCGCGCGCCGATGATGCGCATCCACACCGTCGCCGCCGGCGGCGGCTCGGTGCTGCACTACGAGGATGGACGCTTCCAGGCCGGCCCGGACTCCGCGGGAGCCAATCCCGGTCCTGCCTGCTACCGCCGCGGCGGCCCCCTCGCCGTCACCGACGCCAACCTCATGCTTGGCAAGCTGCAGCCCGAATTCTTCCCGGCGATCTTCGGCCCGGACCAGGACCAGCCGCTCGACGTCGACACCGTGCGCGAGCGCTTCGCGGCACTCGCCGACAACATCGGCGACGGCCGCAGCCCGGAGGCGGTCGCCGAAGGCTTCATCACCATCGCGGTCGAGAACATGGCCAACGCGATCAAGAAGATCTCGGTCCAGCGCGGCTACGACGTCACCGAATATCTGCTCAACTGCTTCGGCGGCGCCGGCGGACAGCACGCCTGCCTCGTCGCCGACGCGCTCGGCATGGAAGCCGTGCTCATCCACCCGCTGTCCGGCCTCCTTTCGGCCTACGGCATCGGCCTTTCGGGGGTCTTCGCTTCGCGCCAGCAGGGGCTGGTGAAGCCGCTTTCCGACGGCAGCGCCAAAGAGATCGCCGGCACCATCGACGCATTGCGCTCGGCCGTCCTCGACGAACTCGCCGAACAGGGCGTCACCGGCGATGCGGCGAGCTGGCGCCCGGTTCTGCACATCCGCTACGACGGCACCGACACCGCCCTGCCCGTCCCCTTCGAGGAGCAGGACATCGGCAAGGCCGCGGCCGGTTTCGCCGCCGCGCACAAGGCGCAGTTCGGCTTCGTCTATGACGACAAGCCGCTTGTCGTCGAAGCCGTCGAAGTCGAGGGCCGCGACGCCCGCGAACGCGGCCGGGACGAAGGCGACCGCGACGGCACAGACAGCGCGCCGACGGCGCGGCGCAGCGGCCGGATATTCTGCGACGGCGCATGGCGCGATGCCGGCTTCTTCCTGCGCGGGGAACTGTCGCCGGGCTGCCGGGTATCCGGCCCCGCCCTCGTCATCGAGCCCAACCAGACCATCGTCGTCGAGCCCGGCTGGCAGGCCGAGATCACGGCCAAGGACCACGTGCTGATCCGCCGCGTCGAGAAGAAGAGCCGGCAGGCGGCTCTCGGGACCGAGGCCGACCCGGTCATGCTCGAGGTCTTCAACAACCTGTTCATGTCGATCGCCGAGCAGATGGGCGTGACGCTCCAGAACACCGCCTATTCGGTCAACATCAAGGAACGGCTCGACTTCTCCTGCGCGGTGTTCGACCGCACCGGCGCGCTGGTCGCCAACGCGCCGCACATGCCGGTGCATCTGGGCTCCATGGACCGCTCGGTGGAGACGATCATCCGCCTCAACGAGGGCGACATCCATCCCGGCGACGTCTTCGCCCTCAACGCGCCCTACAATGGCGGCACGCACCTCCCCGACATCACCGTGGTGACCCCGGTCTTCGATGATGACGGCAGGGAAATCCTGTTCTACTCGGCCTCGCGCGGCCACCATGCCGATGTCGGCGGCACCGCGCCGGGCTCGATGACGCCGCTTGCCACGACGGTGGACGAGGAAGGCGTCCTGTTCGACAATTTCCGCATCGTCGAGAAGGGCCGCTTCCGCGAGAAGGAGCTTCACGCTCTCCTGACGGACCACCCCTACCCGGCGCGCAACCCCTACCAGAACATCGCCGACCTGAAAGCCCAGATCGCAGCCAACGAGAAAGGCGTCGCCGAACTGCGCAAGATGGTCGCCCATTTCGGGCTCGACGTCGTCGAGGCCTATATGGGCCACGTCCAGGACAATGCTGCCGAGAGCGTGCGCCGCGTGCTCGAGCGTCTGCCGGACGCTTCCGAATACGAATATCCGACCGATACCGGCCAGGCGATCCGGGTGAAGATCACCGTCGACCGCGAAAAACGCGAGGCCACCGTCGACTTCACCGGCACGTCGCCGGTGATGAAGAACAACTTCAACGCGCCGGAGCCGGTGGCGCGCGCCGCCGTGCTCTATGCCTTCCGCGTCATGGTCGAGAACAACATCCCGATGAACGCGGGCTGCCTGCGCCCGATCAACATCGTCATTCCCGAGGGCTGCATGCTGCGGCCGTCCTATCCGGCGGCCGTGGTCGCCGGCAATGTCGAGACCTCGCAGCACGTGACCAATGCCATGTTCGGCGCCATGGGCGCGCTCGCCAACGCGCAGGGCACGATGAACAACCTGACCTTCGGCAACGAGACCTACCAGTATTATGAGACGATCTGCTCGGGCTCGCCCGCCGGCCGCATGAATAACGGCCGCGGCTTCGGCGGAACCTCGGGCGTCCATACCCACATGACCAATTCCCGGCTGACCGACCCGGAAGTGCTGGAGATGCGCTTTCCCGTCCTGCTCGAGGATTTCCATATCCGCGAAGGGTCCGGCGGCAAGGGCAAATGGAATGCCGGCGACGGCACGCGCCGCACCATCCGCTTCCTCGAAAAGATGGAATGCGCGATCCTGTCGTCGCACCGCAACCGCCCGCCGCAGGGCATTGCGGGCGGCGGCGACGGCCGGCCGGGCAGTACCGAGGTCCGCCGCGGCGACGGCACGGTCGAGTTGCTGAAGGCCTGCGACCAGACCGTGCTCGATGCCGGCGAAGCGGTAATCGTGACGACGCCGACCGCCGGCGGGTACGGCACGTAACCGCCCATCCCCACGCCGTCATCGTACCGTCGCTCGATCGTCACCCGGGCGTCATGGCAACGCGATAGCTTCGCCGAAAGCCATCGACAGGGGATTCGCGCCGATGACCGAATTATCCGCCGCAGTCGGCTCCCGCGGGAACCGGCGTCTCGGCCGTGCTCTCTACCGGCATCGCGCCCTGTCGCGCGACGGGATCTCCGAGCGGCTCTTCGCGCTGCTTTTTTCCGGCCTCGTCTACCCCCAGATCTGGGAGGACCCCGAGGTCGACATGGCGGCCATGGACCTTCGGCCCGGCCACCGCGTGGTGACGATCGCATCCGGCGGCTGCAACGTGCTTGCCTATCTCACGCGCGCGCCGGCGCTGATCGACGCGGTCGATCTCAATCCCGCCCATGTCGCCCTGAACAGGCTCAAGCGTGCCGCGCTCGAGCATCTGCCGTCGCAAGCCGATTTCGCCCGTTTCTTCGACGGCATGGGCCATGCCCACAACGCCGTCGCCTACGATCGCTTCATTGCACCCCACCTCGACGCCACGTCGCGCGCCTACTGGGAGGGCCGCGACTGGCGCGGCAGGCGGCGCATCGCCGTGTTCAACCGGAATTTCTACCGCACCGGGCTCCTCGGGCTGTGTATCGCCACCGGCCATACTGTCGCGCGCATTCACGGGGTCGATCCGTCCCGGATCGTCGAGGCCCGGTCGCTCGCCGAGCAACGGGCTTTCTTCCGCGATGAGCTTGCACCTGTCTTCGACCGCGCACTCGTGCGCTGGGCCACGACCCGCAAATCGTCGCTGTTCGGCCTCGGCATCCCGCCGGCGCAGTACGATTCGCTCGTCACGGCCGGCGACAGCATGGCGGAGGTCCTCAAGGCTCGGCTCGAGAAACTCGCCTGCGACTTCCCGCTGAAGGACAACTATTTCGCCTGGCAGGCCTTCGCCCGCCGCTATCCCCGGCCACGGGAGGGAGCCCTGCCCGCCTATCTCGATGCCCGCCACTACAAGGCGATCCGCGGCAATGCCGACCGCATTGCGGTGCATCACGCCGGTTTCACCGAGCTGCTCGCGGCCAAGCCGGCCGGCTCGGTCGACCGCTACGTGCTTCTCGACGCGCAGGACTGGATGACCGACGCCCAGCTCAATGCCCTGTGGGCGGAGATCTGCCGGACCGCCGCGCCGCAGGCGCGCGTCATCTTCCGCACCGCCGCCCGGCCTACCCTGCTGCCCGGCCGGGTGAGCCCGGCCCTGCTCGACCAGTGGCAGTACGATGAACAGCGTTCTGCCGACTTCGCCGCAGCCGACCGGTCGGCGATCTATGGCGGCTTCCATCTCTACGTGAAGCCGTGAGCGCGCAGGCTTCCCATGCGCATGCGGCATTGATGGACGGCGTCTACCGTCATCAGCGGCACATTTACGACCTCACCCGCAAATACTATCTGCTCGGCCGTGACACCATGATCGCCGGGCTCGACGTCCCCGACGGCGGCACCGTCCTGGAGCTCGGATGCGGCACCGGCCGCAACATCCTCCACGCCGCCCGCCGCTACCCGCAGGCTGTTTTCAGTGGCCTCGACATCTCTGCCGCGATGCTGGACACCGCCCGCAACGCGGCCGCCAGGTCGGGACTGGAGGGCCGTGTCGCCTTCGCCGCTGCCGACGCATCCTCGTTCGACGCGGCCCAGTTCTTCGGCCGGGCCCGGTTCGACCGCGTGTTCATCTCATACGCCCTGTCGATGATCCAGCCCTGGCGAGAGACGATACGTCAGGCCCTGGACTGCCTGGAACCGGGCGGTTCTCTGCACATCGTCGACTTCGGGCGCCAGGAAGGCCTGCCCGGCTGGTTCCGAAGCGGCCTGCGCGCATGGCTCGCCCGCTTTCATGTCGAACCGCGCGACACGCTGCACGCCGTTCTTGAATCGGAAGCGCAACGCGCCGGCGCAAGCCTTTCATTTGATTCGCTTTATCGCGGCTACGCGATCCACGCGGTCATGACGCGCCAGAGTTCGATCCGCTAGGGTCCTGACCCTAGTTCCGCAGCGTCGCCGACAGCGCCTCGATCATCTTCTGCGGCTTGTAGTTCATCTTCGACGGGGTAAGCCCCAGCCGCACGACCACGAGCCTCAACGAGGGGACGACGGTCACGGTCTGGCCGTCATGGCCGAGCAGCCAGAATGCGTCCTCCGGCAGGTCGAACCCGGCGTCGGATTCCTGCCCTTCCGGCGTTCCGCCGCGCGGGCCATGCAGCCAGACATTGCCGCGACCATAGGCGCCCTTGGAGGCCGGATCTTCGGTCTGCATCCACGCGACGAAGCCTTCCGGCAGGATCCGGGTTCCGTTCCACACGCCGCCATTAAGCAGCAACTGGCCGAAACGCGCCCAGTCATGCGCGGTGGCGTAGAGATAGGACGAGCCGACATAGGTGCCGCGGGCATCCGTTTCGAGAACGGCGCTGGTCATCCCGAGTGGTCCGAACAGGGCTTGCCGCGGCCATGCGAGCGCGGCCTCGGCATCCGCGAAGAGGTCCTGCCAGGCCCGCGAGAGGATGACGCTCGTGCCGCTCGAATAGTTGAACACCTCGCCCGGCTGCGCGGTCAGCGGCTTGTCGATGGCGAAACCCGCCATGTCGGGTTCGAGGTAGAGCATACGCGTGACATCGGTCACGTCGCCATAATCCTCGTTGAACTCCAGCCCGCTGTTCATCGCCATCAGGTTCGCGAACGCGATCTCGTCGCGCTCGTCGGTGGTCCAGGCCTCGAACAGCCCGGTATCGTCCACCGTGACCCGTCCGTCGGCGACCAGCGTGCCGATGATCGCGGCGGTGACCGTCTTCGTCATCGACCAGCCGAGCAGCGGCGTCTGCGCGGTGAAGCCTTCGCCGTAGCGCTCGCCGACGATGCGCCCGTTGTGCACCACCACGACGGCGCGCAGTCCCGGACCGGTCATCTCGGGATTATCGAGGATCGCTGCGATGTCGGGATCCTGGGAGGCGGACACCTGCTCGCCGGCTGGCCAGGTCGCGTTCCCGTTCGCCTCGCCGCCGTCCGCGACCGGCGGCAATGCTGCCGCATCGAGGTCGCCGTCGGGAACCGTCGCGCAGCCCGCGCCCTCGTGATGGACCGCAAGCCCGCGCCCGAACAGCCCAAGAAGGTCCGCCGCAACGGTCTGGCGATCGCGGTCGACGTCTATCGAGATGAATTTCAGGATCGGATGGCCCGCCGCCTGCACGTCGACGGCCAGCACCTCGTCGCCGTCACGCCCGGCGATGAAGATGTTCGAGCACACGATCTTGGCGGAATAGGCCGTGGCTACGCGGATCAGGTCCGGCGGCGCGACATAGAGGTAGATCGCTCCGGCCACGATGGCCGCCACGATCGCGGCCACCAGCCATTTCAGGAATTTCAGCATGACGCGAACCGCTCCCCCGAGATTGTCGCACAGTCACCGTCTTGGTGCCGCGACGTGCCCGCAGTCTTGTTTGACGGCGGGGCAAAATCAACGGCTTTCCGGCCCGCTCCCCCAACTTCGCGGGCAGCGGCGCGCGATCTCGTGCTAACCAGAGCGATCCTCGCACAGGCTGTCGTGGAACCGTCATCTGCGGTGCATATGCCAGCCGCTCCTCGACAGCCGCGCGAGACGCGCCACGCCCGGGAAAGGCGAAAATGAGCGAATCCTTCTCCTTCACCGGCGGCGCCGTGCTGACGCCGGACGGCGTATTCGAGACAGCCGACGTCCACGTCGCCGATGGCCGCATCGTCGACACGCCGTCACGCGACGGCCCGCGCATCGATTGCCGTGGATACGTCGTCCTCCCGGCCATCGTCGACGTGCATGGCGATGCGTTCGAACTGGAAATCCATCCACGCCCCGGCGTCGACCTGCCGCTGGACATCGCCATGGGCGCGGTCGACCGGCAGTTGGTCACCAACGGCATCGCCACCGCCTTCCACGGCCTGACGATCTCCTGGGAACCCGGAGCGCGCGGCATCGAGGCGGGGCGCACGTTCATGGACGCTCTGCCGGCCCTGCGGCCCCATCTCACCGCCGACCATCGCGTGCAGCTGCGCTGGGAGACTTTCGCTCACGACGCGATACCCGAAATCGCCGGGTGGCTCCGTCTCGACCCGACCCCGGCCATCGCCTTCAACGATCACACCACCTTGGGCCTCGCCGACCTCAGATCCGGCAATGCGCGAAAGCTCGACCGCTGGGCGCAGCGCGCCGGGGTCTCGCTCGACGACTATATCGCCTGCCTAGAAGCGGCGGGCGAACAGTCTGGCGATGTCGCAGGGTGGATCGGCGAGGTCGCCGCGATGGCGGCGCGGCATGATGCGGTGATGCTGTCGCACGACGAGCAAACTGCCAGCGAACGGCGGGCATCCCGCGAGATCGGCATGCGGGTCTGCGAGTTTCCGCTGGCCCGCGAGGTGGCCGCCGAAGCCGTCGCCGTCGGCGAGCACGTGGTGATGGGCGCGCCCAACGTCATTCGCGGCGGCAGCCACACCGGCGCGATGTCCGCCGAGGATGCGGTCCGCGACGGCCTCTGCACGGTACTTGCCTCCGACTACCATTACCCGAGCCTGCTGCACGCTGCCGAGCGTCTGGTGGCCCGCGGCGTCGGTCCGCTCGCTGCGATCTGGACCCTGGTATCGGCCAATCCGGCGGCATCCATGGGCCTCGACGACCGTGGCGCAATCGAGCCTTGCCGCCGTGCGGACATAATTGTGCTCGACTGCTCGGGGCCGTGGCGTTTGGTCCACACGGTCGCCGGTGGCGTTTTGACGACCCTTGGTCGTCGACTATCATCGTGAGACCGACGGACGATCGGCGAATCGATGGGTTGAGACAGGGGCCGGGAGGGCTGGTTTGCAGACGAGGTGGCGGCGGGCGCACTGGATCGCGATTCTGGTGACGGCATTCGTGGCGGCGTGCACGAGCGGATCCCTCAATCTCGACGACCTGTCTCCGCAATCCGGGTCCGGCACCGGGCGCGCGCCCCGCTTCGCCGACAACGACCCGCATGACTGGGCCGACCGCGCACCCTGGACCTATGCCGTTCACGGCACCGATGTAGCCAAATACCAGAACCGCGTCGACTGGCCGAAGGCCAAGGCGGCCGGCATCGCCTTCGCCTTCATCAAGGCCACGGAGGGCGGCGACCGCGTCGACGAACGCTTTCTGGAGAACTGGAACGCGACGCGATTGCACGGCATTCCGCGCAGCGCCTATCACTTCTACTATTTCTGCCGTCCCGCTATCGAGCAGGCGCAGTGGTTCATCCGCAACGTTCCGCGCGAGGCGTCGTCACTGCCCCATGTGCTCGACATGGAATGGAACCCGCAATCGCCGACCTGCAAGCTGCGGCCCGACGCGGCCACCGTCCGCTCCGAAATGCGGATCTTCCTCGAAGCACTGACCCGCCACTACGGCAAGAAGCCGATCATCTACACCTCGATCGACTTCTGGGAGGACAACGGCCTCGACCGTTTCCACGGCTATGACTGGTGGCTGCGCTCGGTATCGGCGCATCCGCACGAGCGCTATGGCAGGCGCAACTTCCGGTTCTGGCAATATACAGGGACTGGTGTCGTCCCCGGCATCGAGGGCGATGCCGACATCAACGTCTTCAACGGCAGCAGGGCCGAATGGAAAGCCTGGCTGCGGTCCAACACGCGCTGAACGGCGGGCCTTGTCACCAGATGACGCCGCGCCTCAAACGAAACCGGAGATCGACATGACCGTGAGAAAGACCGCCCTGCTCGCTCTGGCCGCAAGCCTCGCGGCCGTCGTTCCTGCCGCGGCCCAGCAGTGCGGCGGCGATTTCGCGCAGTGGCGCGCCGGGATCGAGGATGAGGCCCGCACCGCCGGCATCGGCGAGGTCGGCATGAAGGCATTGCGCAGAGCGCGGATCGACCAGCGCGTCCTCCAGCGCGACCGCGCCCAGGGCGTCTTCAACCAGACCTTCAACGAGTTCGCCGGGCGCATGATCAACAGCTACCGTCTGAAGAACGGTGCCGCGAATCTGAAGAAATATGCCGATACTTTCGCCCGCGCCGAGGCGGAATTCGGTGTTCCGGGGCCCGTTATCACCGCTTTTTGGGCATTGGAGACGGATTTCGGCGCCGTCCAGGGCGATTTCGACACGCTAAATGCCCTCGTCACGCTGGCGCATGACTGCCGCAGGCCTCAAGTCTTCCGGCCGCAGATCGTGCCGCTGCTGAAGCTCATGGAGCATGGCGACCTGCCGACAGACGTTCAGGGCGCCTGGGCCGGCGAGATCGGCCAGACCCAGATGCTGCCGTCCGACATTCTCGACAAGGGCGTCGACGGCGATGGCGACGGCAGGGTCGACGTGCGCCGCAGCGAGCGCGACGTGATCCTGACCACGGCCAACAAGATCCGCTCGCGCGGCTGGAAGCCGGGCGTCCCGTGGATCGAGGAGGTCCGCGTGCCGGACCGGATGCCGTGGGAGGAGACCGGCCGTGTCAACCGCAAGCCGATCTCCCAATGGGCTGAATGGGGCGTCACGGCGCGCGATGGCGGACCGCTCGACACCGGCAGGCCCAACGCCGGCCTGGCCCTGCCGATGGGCCACAAGGGGCCGGCATTCCTCGTCTACGAGAATTTCGACGTCTATCTCGAATGGAACCAGTCCTTCGTCTACACGCTGACCGCGGCAAACCTCGCGGCCCGCTTCGCCGGCGCGCCGAAATACGATCCGCAGAACGCCGAGGAAGGCCTGTCCGGCGACGCGATGAAGCGGCTGCAGGAGAAGCTGGTCGCACGCGGCTACGACGTCGGCGGCATCGACGGCATCCTCGGCGTCAACACGCGTGACGCGGTGCGGCAGGAGCAGCTCCGGCTCGGCCTGCCCGCCGATGGCTGGCCGACACCCGCGCTGCTCGCGAATTTGTGAGGCCGGCTGCGGCAGCCAGCCTGATGATGCCTTTGCGCATGAGCCCCATGAAGCGCCACGCCTCGACGCTTCTCAGTTGGTGCGAGCGTTTCAGGTAGTAGTCGCAATCGATCGCACCATTGGGCAGGCGTCGGATTTGCTCGTCGGCTGTCTGTCTCATCACGTCCTCCTTGCTCGGGTCCGGTACGTGGACAATGGCGAAGGACGCGCCCTGCCGCTTGACGAAAGCCTTGGCGAAACCTTGTCTTTTCGTGAATTTGTCCCGACCGGGATGGCGGGGCCTGCGGGATGGTGTGGCGGTGTGCTAGACATCGGCCATGCGCTACCGTTTCGGAAATTGCGAGATAAGGATCGACACGCACGAGCTTCTCGTGGACGGGCGTGCGGCCGCGATCGAGCCGCAGGTTTTCGAGCTGATCCGCTTCCTCGCCGAAAATGCCGAGCGCCTCGTCACCCATGAGGAACTCATCGATGCCGTCTGGGGCGGGCGGATCGTGTCGGATTCCGCGGTCAGCGCACGCATCAGTGCGGCCAGGGCCGCCCTTGGCGACAGCGGTTCCCGCCAGGACATCATCAGGACCGTGCCGCGCCGGGGCTTCCGGTTCCTTCCCCGGGTGGAACCGCAGGACGCCGCTCCGCAGCCGCCCGTCGCCGAAACGCAGCCCCGTCAGTCGATCCGGTTCTGCCGCTCGTCCGATGGTCACGAGATCGCCTACGCCGCCACCGGGTCGGGTCGCCCGCTCGTGCGCGCCGGCCACTGGCTCACGCATCTGGAGCATGACTGGCGCAGTCCCGTCTGGCGACCGTTCCTCGACGAGATGGGCAGAAGCTTCAGCCTCGTTCGCTACGACCAGCGGGGCAACGGGCTGTCCGACTGGAAGCTGAAGTCATTCTCGCTCGAAAGCTGCGTTGCCGACCTGGAGGCGGTCGCCGACGCCGCCGGTCTCGATCGCTTCACGCTGTTCGGCACCTCGCAGGGTGCGCCGATCGCCGTTGCCTATGCGGCACGCCATCCTGAAAGGGTCGAACGCCTGATTCTTCTCGGCGGCTATGCGAGGGGACGGCTGGCACGCGAAAGCCTTGCGGAACGGGAGGAAGGCGAAGCGATCATCACGCTGATCCGGCATGGCTGGGGCAAGCCCGGCAGCCAGTTCATACGCGCCTTTTCATCAATGTTCATTCCGGATGCGACGCCGGAGCAGATCTCCTCGTTGACCGAGCTTCAGCGGCTGACGACGTCGGCAGAGAATGCGGTGACCATCAGAACCGCCGTCGACAGGTTCGACGTTTCCGATCTTCTCGAGCGTGTTGTCACTCCGACGCTGGTCATGCATGCGCGCAACGACAGCATACAGCCCCTGGCCCAGGGTCGCGAACTCGCGCTCGGCATTCGCGGCGCCGAATTCGTCATGTTCGAAGGAGACAACCACGTCATCCTGCCGCATGAACCTGCGTGGAAGGAGTTCTTCGAAGCGATCAGGCGATTTGCGCTGGAAGGCACCGTTTCCTAGAGCATCTCGCCGCGCAGCAGAATCGCTTCGCGTCAACGCTCCGATGGGCGACGATGTCTCAAAGCCGATCGAAGTCGTCCTTGTCCGTCGGCAGCAAGAGAAGGGAAGTCGTCAGATAGGCGAACGCGAACGTGACGCCGAAGGAGACCGCGAGAATCAGCACCACGACCGGCTTGTCGTTGGACTGAAGAAAGCGGTCACCGAAGCCGCCGAGGTTGAACCAGACGATGCCGGCGGCGATCAGCCATCCGATCACCATGCCGATCAGCGAGTTCCGCAGCACGAAGCGGATCAGTTTCGGCATCGCGGAACCGCCTTTCTAGTCCGCCATCGTCTCCAGGCTTGCGAAGCCTTTCGGCTCGTCGCCTTCCTCGAACGGTTCCGACACCTCGACGAAGGTGTCGGGATAAAACCCGTTGAACCGCGTCCTCAGAGCCATCGAATAGGCGCCGATATTGCCGATCTCGATCCAGTCTCCGGTATCGACGGTTTCCGGCAGCCAGAACGGCCGCGACAGGATGTCGACGGAATCGCAGGTCGCGCCGCAGACGCGGAACGGCACGATATTGTCCTCGTCGCCGTTGCGGTTGCGGATCGCCGGGTCGGAAATGAAGCGGGCCGGCAATGTGATCTTGCCGGTCCACGAATCCGACAGCGATGCCCAGATCCCGTCATTGATGTAGAGCCGCCTGCCCTTGCGCAGAAGCACGCGCACGATCAGCGAGAAGGCCCGCGCGACGATGACCCGGCCAGGCTCGGCCACCAGCGGGGTGGTATCGAAGCCCCACTCGGCAATGTCGTCGCGCAACCGCCCCATCAGGTCTTCGAGCGGCGGCATGTCGGGCTTGCGGCTGTTGGGATCGCGGCCGTACTCGGCGGGAAAGCCGCCGCCGACGTCGAGGCCGGCCAGCGGCACGGCCGCACGGTTACGCACCCAGTCCGCCGAGGCGAGCGCGCGCTCGTAGGTATCGGGGTCCTCGATCTGGCTGCCGACATGGAAGCAGATGCCGACCTTGTAGCCGGTCCGGTGCAGCCGCTGGAGCAGCTCCACCGCCGCTGCCGCGCCCGCGCCGAACTTTTTCGACAGCTCGTAGGCCGCGCTGCCCTTGGTCTGGATGCGCACGAAAACGGTGACAGAGCCCGGATCGATGTCGAGCGCCCGCACCACGCGCGTCAGCTTGGTGACCTCGTCCTCGTGGTCGATCGCGATGACGCGGATCCTGTAGTCCTCAAGCGCGAGGCGTATGTCGGACTGCGCCTTGACCGGATGCATGTAGAGCATTTCGGCGTCCGGCGCGATTGCGCGCACCGCCGCGATCTCCGCCGGCGAGGCGACGTCGAAGATCGACACCCCCGCCTCCGCGAGCGTCCGGAGCACCAGATCCTCGCCATTGGTCTTCACCGCATAGGCGGTCTTGCCCGGAAACAGGCTCATGAACCGCAGCGCGTCGGCCTTCAGCACCTCGGGCCTGAAGCAATAGACGGGCACATCTGGTCGAAGCGTCAGCGCCACATCCTTGGCATTGTCGAATCGCTGCATGATTTTCCCGGCACCGCTTCTGGATGATGACTGCTCTAACAGTCCCGGCACGTGGAAAAAAGTGCGCGCGTCGAAGTGGAGGTGGTTTTCGGGTGGTGCGCACCGGCGCATTCCCTTCACAAGGCCGGCAGACAGGAACGGAACCCTCATGAACGCAAGCACCGCACCGCGCGCCGCAGCGCAGCCCATGTCCCTGGCCGTCTGGGGCCAGCTCCTGCTGCTCGGCCTCCTGTGGGGCGGCTCGTTCTTCTTCGCACGCATCGCCGTGGCCGAGATGCCGCCGCTCGTGCTGGTCTTCTGGCGCGTCCTCATCGCCGCTGCAGCCCTGCATCTGTGGCTGCGCGCCCGCGGCGTGAACATCCGGCCGATCCTCGATCACGCCGGCAACTTCGTCGCACTGGCGCTGCTCAACAACGTCATCCCCTTCTCGCTGATATTCGCCGGCCAGACGGAGATCGGGGCCGGCCTCGCCTCGGTGCTCAACGCCACGACGCCGTTCTGGACGATCATCGTCGCCAACGCGCTGACCAGCGACGAGAAGTTTTCCGCCACCAAGATCTCCGGCGTGCTGCTCGGCATCGCGGGTACAGCGGTGATGATCGGCCCCGGCCTGCTTGCCGGGCTGGGCGGCCCGGTCTGGGCAAAGCTCGCGATCGTCGGGGCCGCCGTGTCCTATGCCTTCGCCGTCGTCTTTGCCAAGCGCTTCCGCGCGCTCCCCTCCACCCTCGTCGCGACGGGACAACTGACGGCATCGACGCTGATCATGCTGCCGGTCATGCTGGTGTTCTACGACTATGCGGATGTCTTTTCCGGCGGCCGGACGACCTGGCTCGCCGTCGTGGCGCTGGCGCTGGCCTCGACCGCCTTCGCCTATTTCCTCTACTTCTCGATCCTCGCATCGGCGGGCGCCACAAACGCATCGCTGGTGACGCTCATCGTGCCGGCCACCGCTATCCTTCTCGGCGCGCTGGTGCTCTCGGAGAGGCTGGAGCTGTTCGAGATCGGCGGCATGGTACTGATCGCCGCCGGCCTCGTGACCATTGACGGAAGGCTCTTCGCCCGGCGATAGAGATCCGGGGAGAAGTCACATGCAGTCCGTCATCGCGATCCGAAACGCCATCGCCACGGGTGAACTGACGCCGCGCAACGCGGTCGCCGCCAGCCTCGACGCGATCGCGGACCGGGAAGAGGCCGTCGCCGCCTTCGAGGCGCTGACCGACCGCGACGCATTGCTTGCCGCGGCCGACGCCGCCAGCGGACCGCTGGCCGGCATCGCGGTCGGCGTGAAGGACATTTTCGACACCCACGACCTGCCCACCGCCTACGGGTCGCCCATCTATGCCGGTTACCGGCCGCTTGCGGATGCCGCGGTGGTCGCGATGGCGCGCAATGCGGGCGCGGCGATTGCCGGCAAGACGGTCACCACCGAGTTCGCCTATTTCCATCCCGGCAAGACGCGCAATCCCCACGATCCGCGCCATACGCCCGGCGGCTCCTCCTCGGGTTCCGCCGCGGCTGTCGCGGCCGGCATGATCCCTGCGGCGATCGGCACCCAGACCGGCGGTTCGGTCATCCGGCCGGCCTCCTTCTGCGGCGTCGCCGGCTACAAGCCCAGCTTCCGGCTGGTCCCCGCGACCGGCATGAAGACCTTTTCCTGGTCGCTCGACACGACGGGCTTCTTCGCCGCCTCGGTGGCCGACGTCGCGGTTTTCGCAGCCGGGCTGACCGGCCGCCCGCTCGAGGCGGAGCGGCTCGAGGCGCGCAAGCTGCGCCTCGGCCTCTACCGCACCCGCGACTGGGATCAGGCGACGCCCGAGATGCAGGCGGCCGTGCAGCATGTCGCGACGCTTGCCGACGAGGCGGGCGCGGACGTGTTCGAGCTGGAAGAGCCCGACGCGCTCGCCGCTGGCCGCGAAGCCCATGCGCCGATACAGGACTACGAGGCGGCGCGCGCCCTGGCCGGGGACATGGCGCTTTATCTCGACCGGATGAGCCCGAAATTGCGCGAAACTCTGCTCGACGGCAGCAGGATCACGCCCGAAGCCTATGACGACGCCCGGCGGATCGCCCGGCGCGCCCGTCTCGCCGCCACGGCGACGCTGGAAAAGGTCGATGCGATCATCACCCCGTCCTCCATCGGCGCAGCGCCCGAGGGGCTCGACACCACCGGCGTCCCGCTGTTCAACAAGCTGTGGTCGCTGACCGGAAATCCCTGCGTCAATGTCCCGGGCCTGAGGAACGAGGCCGGCCTGCCGCTCGGCGTCCAGATCGTCGCGCGCTTCGGCCGCGACCGCCATGCATTGAGCGTCGCAAGCCTGCTTGAATCGCTGATTTAGAGATTTTGCGACATTTTATTGCGCGTCAGCGACACATTCGGAGCGATTTCGCATCGGCTGTTAACAACTCGTGACCGGCCGCAATTCGCCAGCGAATTCAACGGACAGAGCCCCGGCAGCGAATGGATTTTTCACAATCGTGCCGCAGCGCAGCACAAAATACGCTTGCGAGTTGGCGTGGCCGACGTAGATTCAGGGGCAGTAGTCTGAAGAGGAGGCTATGCCATGGGACTGACAAGGCCTATCAACGCTTTGATGATTTGTGCCGCGTTCGCTTTTATCGGCGCCCTGATCATGGGGGTTCTTCCGTAACGGAAGAACGGCTTCACCAGACAGGATGAGAAGAAATCGGAAGGCCGGGCCAAACGCCCGGCCTTCTTTATTGCTTGCCTGGAAGTCAGGCGGCCGCCGGCCGGCTCTCGGCCC
>JAMLJD010000086.1 GCA_023953775.1 Rhizobiaceae bacterium
GTGTGTCGAAACTTCAGCGCTTCGAGAACTGGAACGAGCGGCGGGCCTTTGCCTTGCCGTATTTCTTTCGCTCGACGACGCGGCTGTCGCGCGTCAGGAAGCCGCCCTTCTTGAGCACGGACCGCAGTTCCGGCTCGTAATAGGTCAGCGCCTTGGAAATGCCGTGACGCACCGCGCCCGCCTGGCCCGACAGGCCGCCGCCGGTGACCGTGGCGACGATGTCGTACTGGCCGTTGCGGTTCGAGGCGACGATCGGCTGCTGCAGGATCATCTGCAGGACCGGACGCGCGAAATAGGCGTTGAAGTCCTTGTCGTTGACGGTGATACGGCCCGAGCCGGGCTTGACCCAGACGCGGGCGACCGCGTCCTTGCGCTTGCCGGTGGCGTAGGCGCGGCCGTGCGCGTCCAGCTTCTGGACGTGGACCGGTGCCTCGGGCTGGGCCTCGGGCGCGCCCGTTGCGGCGCCGAGATCCTGCAGGGAATTGAGCTCAGCCATATTACTTGACCTTCGTGTTCTTCGAGTTCATGGCGCCGACATCCAGCGTCTCGGGCTGCTGGGCGGCGTGCGGGTGATCCGCGCCGGCATAGACGCGCAGGTTCTTCATCTGGCGACGGCCCAGCGGGCCGCGCGGGATCATCCGCTCGATCGCCTTTTCGATGACGCGCTCGGGAAAGCGGCCCTCGATGATCTGGCGCGCCGTGCGCTCCTTGATGCCGCCGGGGTGGCCGGTGTGCCAGTAATAGACCTTGTCGGCCATCTTCTTGCCGGTCAGGACGACCTTCTCGGCGTTGACGATGACGACATTGTCGCCGTCGTCGACATGCGGGGTGAAGGTCGGCTTGTGCTTGCCGCGCAGACGGTTGGCGACGATCGAAGCGAGGCGGCCGAGCACGACGCCCTCGGCGTCGATCAGCACCCACTTCTTCACCACGTCCGCAGGCTTCTGCGAAAAGGTTTGCATGGTTCGGTTTCCGTAACAGGACCTTCCGGGGAAGGCGTTTCTTGTTGCTTGGCTTGCGGCGCACGCCGCAAAACAAAACGGCGGCCGGTGAGGGCCGCTGTTCGTGGCAGGCTTATAGCGGTTGGGTCGGGCCGGGTCAACGCGTAATGCGACAGCATCTCAACATAAAAGCCAACAATATCAGATGCTTGGAAATGTGGTATTTAGATACCCCAAATCATCTGCGTACCGGCGGGATCGAGTAGGTGCCGGTGGCATGCGCGACGATCTCCCCGTCGGCCACGATCTCGCAATCATAGACCATCAGCTTCTTGCCGAGCTTGAGGATGCGGCAATCGGCGTCGATCGTCCCCGGACCGGCCTTGCGCATGAAGTTGATGTTGAGGTTCGTCGTCACCGACAGCGCATCCGGCCCGGCATGGGACAGGACGCAGACATAGCCGCCGATGTCGGCGAGCGTGAACAGGCTCGGTCCCGACACCGTGCCGCCCGGACGCAAATGCTTCTCGCGCGCGTCCAGTCGAACGGTACATCCACCCGGACGGACCGAGACGGCATAATAGTCGGGCTTGCGGCCGTTGAGCTGGGGGTAGGCCGACGCGATCAGCGCATTGACCTCTTCCGCCCCCATGACTGGCTGCAATTGCATTCGGTTCATCCTGAGACCTGTTATTATCGCGTAAATCGTTCTTCCGAGCGCGTGGCGACGCCACACAGATAACCGTCGTTCAATGAAAGGCCGCTCGCCTCGACCATCTTTCTCGAGACGGTGTTCGTCGCGCCTACAATCTCATAGATCGCCTCCGCGCCAAGATCCAAGGCTTTGGCCACCATGAACCTGTTGATCAAGACGCCGAGCTTCCTTCCGCGGTGCCGCTCGTCGACGGCCACGAGGCCACCCCAGGCCCAGCGATGAAACGGGCTCGTGACATTGTGAGAGAAATAGGTGTGCGCACAGGCGACAAGGCCATCGTCGATATGCACTAAGCCCACCGTTGCTGCGGGGCCGACTGCGCCGCGAAGCATCTCGCCAGAAAAAGGGACGATGCCGGCGCGTTGCATGAGCGCCTGATAGCCTGCGACCTCGTCGGGTGCGGCGTTCTTTTCGAGTGTGCGGAAGTCGTACCCGGCCGGAAGACCATGATCCTCGTCGGAGGACGCAGCCGATAGAACCTCTTCGCGGGTTGCGGAAAAGACGTTCCACAGATCCATTCGGTACCCGAGCTGCAGCATCGCGGAATTCAGCGCTTCCCATTGGGTGGCTGGAATCATGCGAAAGCCACAAAAGCCGTCCTGTTCCAGGATCGATGAGATCGTGTCCAAGCCAAGCTGCCCCGGGTCATCCGTGCCGAGCATCCGGCCCGTATTGCAGGCCCCCGGCGTCGAACGGATCCAGTCCATCTTCTCGTGCACGCGCGCTTGCAGCCGCTGTTGCGCTTCGGTCCCCGAAAACTCCGCCATCGGTCTAGCCCCTTGGATTGATCGGGCGGTTCTGTGTCCAGTCGAAGGTGCCGAGATCGCGTTCCCGCACGGCCTGTTTCCAGCCGGTCTCTTCCGCGCGATGCTTGAAGTTCATGCCTTCGGGCGAATGGCGGGTAATGCCGTCGAACACCGTCGCGAACATCTGTGTCTGTTTCAGCCCCATCGCCTCGATCGCCTGGTTGACGACGAGCTTCTGCATCATCAGCTGGTTGACGGGAACACCGGCGATGCGCTCGGCCAGCGCCTCCACCTCGCGGTCGAGATCGGCGGGCGGCACCGCTTTGTGGACGAGCCCGATCCGTTCCGCCTCGGTGCCTTTGATCCGGTCGCCCGTGAACAGCATCCGCTTGGCGCGTTCGGGACCGAGCCGGTAGACCCACATCGCGGTCGTCGGGCAGCCCCAGACGCGCACCGGCATGTAGCCGATCTCGGCGTCGTCGGCCATCACGATCATGTCGGAGCACAATGCGATGTCCGAGCCGCCGGCGACCGCAAAACCGTGCACCTTGCACACGACCGGTCGGTAGGAGCGCCACAGCGACATGAAGTGCTCGGTGTTGCGCATCATGAAGGCGTAGTCCTTCATGGGATCCCAGGGCATCGCCTGGGTCATCTCGTGGCCGCGCCCTTCGGTCTGCTGTGCGTAATAGGCGAGGTCGTAGCCGGCGCAGAACGCCTTGCCGGCGCCGGACAGCACGATGACGTGCACGCCGGGGTCGGCATTGGCGCGGTCGACCGCTTCCGACAGTTCGCGCGGCAGGTCGTCGTCGATGGCGTTGAGCACGTCCGGCCGGTTGAGCGTCACGCGTCCGATCCGTCCGTCCTTCTCATAGAGCACAGCGGCCATCGACACCTCCCGATTCTTCCGTTTTCGTAAACGTAAGACAAGCATCGCCATTTCGCGGCTGATCTTCAAGCCCGGCCATGCTAGTTCTGGTCCCGAACCGACGGGCAAGGTCAGGAGCCGGAAATGTCCGAGATGCGCGCCGAAAACCGCAATGAGGGCCGCGCCATGGTGCGGACTACCCTTGCCGACGGCATCCTGCGGGTCACGATGGCCAATCCGCCGGCGAATGCGCTGTCGCTGGAGATGATCGCCAGGCTGCAGGGCGCATTCGACCAGGCAAGGGACGACAGCGGCGTGCGCGTCATCGTGCTCGCGGCCGAAGGCAAGCTGTTCTGCGCCGGCCACGACCTCAAGGAGATGACGGCGCACCGGGCCGACGCCGACAGGGGCAGGGCGTTCTTCACCGAGACAATGGCCGCCTGTGCGACGCTGATGCAGACCATCGTGCGCCACCCGCGGCCGGTTATCGCCGAAGTGGCCGGCGTCGCCACCGCCGCCGGCTGCCAGCTCGTCGCGAGTTGCGACCTTGCGATCGCCACGACCGAGGCCACCTTCGCCACACCCGGAGTCAATATCGGCCTGTTCTGCTCGACGCCGATGGTCGCGTTGTCGCGCAACCTGTCGCGCAAGCACGCCATGGAGATGCTTCTGACCGGCGAGGCGGTCGATGCGCCGGCGGCGCGCGAGTTCGGGCTGGTCAACCGCGTGGTGCCGCCCGAATACCTGAATCAGATTGTCACGAAATACGCCGAAACCCTTGCGTCGAAATCGCCTTTGACGCTGAAGACCGGCAAGGAGGCCTTCTATGCCCAGGCCGAGATGGATCTGTCTTCGGCATATGAATACGCCTCGCAGGTGATGGTCGAGAACATGATGGCCCGCGATGCCGAGGAGGGCATCGGCGCCTTTATCGACAAGCGCAGGCCGGAGTGGACGGGGGAATGACAATGGAGCCGCGCGTCTCGATCATCACGCTTGGCGTCGACGATCTCGACCGTGCGGTCGCGTTCTACGAGGCGATGGGCCTCGAACGCAACCAGGCGATCACCGATGGCGTCGCCTTCTTCCAGATGGGCGGGCTGATCCTCGCTCTGTGGCCGCGCGAGGAGCTTGCGCGCGATGCCGGCGTCGAGGCGGCGACGGATTGGAAGCGAAGCGCCGGCGGGACACTAGAGGGCGCGGTGCGGCCCGACTTCTCCGGCGTCGCGCTTGCCTACAACACCCGCTCCGAGGACGAGGTCGGCGAATTGCTGGCCCGCGCCGAGGCAGCGGGCGGGACCGTGCTCAAGCCGGCCAACCGCGCTTTCTGGGGCGGAACGCAGGGCTATTTCCGCGATACCGAGGGCAATCTCTGGGAAGTGGCCTTCAATCCGGGCTTCCCGATCGACGAAGACGGCAGGATTTCCCTGCCGGACTAGGTCAGTCGTTCTGCCAGAAATCGTCGTCGAGGGTCGACTGGCGGCAGCGCAGCAGTCCGCAGGCCGCACGATCCGCCGTCGGGATCGCAAGCGGCACCGCTGCCTCGCCATGGGCGCAGTAGCCACCATGCGCCACGAACCGGTCGTAGAGCGTGTGGTTCGGATTGTTGGCCGACGGGTAGCGGAAGATCACCGCCCCCTCGCGGGCCGTGATCGAACGCGCCTCGCGGCAGCTGTAGTTCATCGAATTGTAGCGCGAGATGGCTTCCGCCTGCGCGGTCATCGCGGCAATCGCCGCGCCGATCAGCACCATACGTCTCATGACATGCCTCCCGATCTGCCGTGGGCCGAGCGGCCGGGCTGGACTCGACCGCCTCGATGGTCGAAGGATTGGCGCCAAATGTGTCCTATTGTGGATCGCCGATGGATCACGAGACTTACGACAACGCCTATATCTCCGGCATTTTGAACGATGTCCGCACAATCGCCATCGTCGGGGCCTCGGCCAACGACGTCAGACCGAGCTACTTCGTCACCAAATATCTGATCGACAAGGGCTACGAGGTGCACCCGGTGAACCCGGGGCAGGCGGGAAAGGAGATCCTCGGCCGCCGCGTCTACGCAAGCCTTGCCGAGGTCCCCGCGGCGATCGACATGGTTGACATCTTCAGGCCGTCGGCCGCGGTTCCCGGTGTCGTCGACGAGGCGCTGGCGCTAGACCCGCTTCCGAAGGTGATCTGGATGCAGTTGACCGTCCGCCATGACGAGGCGGCGGCGAAGGCCGAGGCAGCCGGCATCAAGGTGGTGATGAACCGCTGCCCGAAGATCGAGTATGCGCGGCTTTCCGGCGAAATAGGCTGGAATGGCGTCAATAGCCGGGTCATTTCGTCGAAAAAACCGATACTGCGCACCGGATTTCAGAGTTTCGGCATCCGGAAAACGTGAATTTCCGGCGGTTTTCGTCGCCGCGTCGCGCCCAAGTTGGAAAATTCTCCTTTGCGTTGGTGACGACGCTCTGCGATCAATCTGCCGAAAACAGTTCAAGCTTCAGGAGGGTCTCCCATGTCTCAGCGCACACCAGGTTTCAACACGCTCGCGGTTCATGCCGGCGCACAGCCGGACCCGGCGACCGGTGCGCGGGCGACGCCGATCTACCAGACCACCTCCTTCGTGTTCGACGATGTCGACCACGCGGCCTCACTGTTCGGGCTGAAGGCCTTCGGCAACATCTACACCCGCATCATGAACCCGACCCAGGCCGTGCTGGAGGAGCGCATCGCCGCGCTCGAGGGCGGGACGGCGGCGCTGGCGACGGCTTCGGGCCACGCGGCGCAGCTCATCATCTTCCACACGCTGATGAGGTCGGGCGAGAACTTCGTCGCCGCCCGCAAGCTCTATGGCGGCTCGATCAACCAGTTCGGCCATGCGTTCAAGAATTTCGACTGGCAGGTGCGCTGGGCCGATCCCGAGGATCTGTCGAGCTTCGAGAGCCAGATCGACGACAAGACGCGCGCCATCTTCATCGAGAGCCTCGCCAACCCCGGTGGCACCTTCGTCGACATCGAGAAGATCGGCGACATCGCGCGCAAGCACGGCCTGCCGCTGATCGTCGACAACACCATGGCGAGCCCTTACCTTGTGCGGCCGATCGAGCACGGGGCCGACATCGTGGTGCACTCGCTGACCAAGTTCATCGGCGGCCACGGCAACTCGATGGGCGGTGCGATCGTCGATGGCGGAACATTCGACTGGTCGAAGTCGGGCAACTACCCGATGCTTTCGGAGCCGCGCGCCGAATATGGCGGCATGGTGCTGCACGAGACCTTCGGAAACTTCGCCTTCGCGATCGCCTGCCGCGTCCTCGGCCTGCGCGATTTCGGTCCGGCGATCTCGCCCTTCAACGCCTTCATGATCCTGACCGGCATGGAAACGCTGCCGCTCAGGATGCAGCGCCATTGCGACAATGCGCTGAAGGTCGCCGACTGGCTGTCGAAGCACAAGCAGGTGGCCTGGGTCTCCTATCCGGGCCTGCCGAACGATCCCAACAACGCGATGATGAAGAAATATTCGCCAAACGGCGCCGGCGCGGTGTTCACCTTCGGGCTTAAGGGCGGCTTCGATGCTGGCGTGAAAGTGGTGGAGGGTGTCGAGATGTTCTCGCATCTCGCCAATATCGGCGACACCCGATCGCTGATCATCCACCCGGCCTCGACCACGCATCGGCAGCTCTCGGACGAACAGAAGACCGCCGCAGGCGCGGGCGCCGATGTGATCCGGCTGTCGGTTGGCATCGAGGACGCCGACGATATCATCGCCGACCTGGAGCAGGCTCTGGCGAAGATCGGCTAGCACGGTAGGGGCGCGGCGGGCCGCCGCGCCTCACCTTGGCGTCGGAATAGTGCCGATATCGCCTAGTTGTATCCGGCACCCGTTCCCGGGCCGGTACCGACGCCGGAGCCGTCGTTTCTGGGCCGCAGCGCGGCCTTGCGGGCGGCCGCCTTCTGCTCGTCGAGATAGTCGGCCGGCGGCGCCGCGCGGTATTCAACGCCCATCGGCGAGCCGCAGCCTGCCAGGGCGGGTAGCCCGGTCGCGAGCAGGGCGGCGATCAACAACTGCTTCATTCCTGTCTCCTCTTGCCGGCAATGCTGGCGTCTGGTTCGACGGAACGCAAGCGGCGGTGAAAGGGCGCGGACGGCTGGTCACCAGGTGACGTCGAGCCGCTCGAGTCCGTGGAAATGGTAGATGTCGCGATAGCGCGTCGCGGCCGAAAGCGCCAGCCCCGGCAGCCGTTCGAACAGCACGCGGAGCGCCACCTGAAGTTCGAGGCGGGCGAGCGGAGCGCCGATGCAGAAGTGGATCCCGGCCCCGAAGGACAGGTTTTTCTGGTCGTGCCGACCCGGGCGGAAGACCAGCGGATCCTCGAAGGCCTGCGGGTCGGTGTTGGCGGCGCCGAGAAGCAGCGCAACCTGCTCGTGCTTGGCGATGGCCACGTTGCGGCCGATCTCGACATCCTCATAGGCGTAACGGGTGAACATGTGCAGCGGCGCGTCGATGCGCAGGCACTCCTCGACGGTTGCCGCCGCCATCTCCGGCGATGCGAAAAACTCGGATGGTTCTTTGCCCGTGCCGAGGACCGTTTTGACGGCGTTGCCGATCTGGTGGACGGTCGCTTCGTGGCCCGCATTGAGCAGCAGGATCGCCGAGGAAACCAGCTCGTCGTCGGACAGCCGCTGGTCGCCGTCGCGGGCAGTGACCAGCACCGAGAGCAGGTCGTCGCCCGGCGTCCGGCGCCTGTCTTCGGCATGCGCGCGCACGAACGCCGCGAATTCGGTCGCCGACCGGTTCGCCTGATCCTCGGTCTCCCGCGTCGGCGCGTGCATGTACATGCGCACCATATCGTTGGACCATGCGACGAGTTGCGGCCCGGTTTCGGCCGGGACGCCCATCATCTCGGCGATCACGGTTGCCGGAACCGGTGTCGCATAGGCTGCGATCAGTTCGGCGTCCCGGTCCGCCTCGAAGCTGTCGACCAGCCGGTGGCAGAGCGCCTCGATGCGCGGCCGCAACCGCTCGACCTGGCGCGAGACGAAGGCGCGGTTGACCAGCGTTCGCAGCCGCGTGTGGACGGGCGGCTCGATCTCCAGCATCGATGATGCCTCGACCCGGTCGAAATCCGCGAGATGGGGCCGCGGTCCCTCAGCGCTGACACTCGCCAGATAGCCGCCGGGCCGCTCGCGGCCGAAGCGGCGGTCTCGGAAGATACGGTTGGCGAGATCGTGGCCTGCCACGCACCACATGCCGTATTCCTTCCAGAAGAACACCGGTGCGTGGTGGTGGAGGAATGCATAGGCGGCATAGGGATCCTGCACGAAGGCCGGCGCGCGCGGATCGATCGAGACATGGCGGGTTTCGGGGTCGAAGCCGAGCCAGTGGGGCTTCTTGATCTGCGGGTTCATTGCCGTTCCATACATCCGGCGACAAGCGCGGCCAACAGCGACGAGGCGAGCGCCAGAGTTATTTCACGACGTAGCCGACCTCGTCGGCCGCGTGGCACAACATGCCCCAGGACGAGCGCGCGAAGGATCGGAACACCACGAGGTCGAACGCGTGAGCGGAAACACGCTGGATCTGGGCGTGGATGTCGTGATGCAGCGTTGCCCGCCCCGAGCCGACGGGAAACGCGCTGGACGCAAAGTCGATCGCGAACAGTTTCGACAGGACCCATTCCGCCTGCGCACCCTCGATGCGGATGACGGTTCGTCCGTGCGACAGGTCGGTGACCGTACCCGCGCCGCGGTCGAACGCTTCGCGCAGTGGCGTTGCGAGACCCTCGGCCCGCGCCACGACGAGCCAGCGGCCCGGTCCTACGCCGAATGCCGAGCCGGTGTCCCGGACGACGCCTCCGCCTGGATTGTCCGGCAGGGCGAGGCCGGTGGCCGCGCGGATCGCGTTGGCAGCCGCCTGTTCACCGCCGGCAAACGCGGCCACCTGGACAACCGAGCCCGGCCGGGTCTCGTGGAGCGTTACCCCGGTACCATCGGCGAAATTGCCGTGCGAGCCCGGCTTCCAGGCCGGGCCAAGGGGAGATTCGCGCTCAGCCATGCATGCGGCTCCCTTCGGGGTCGAAGAAATGATGACTGACGATCTCGACCGGCCCGAACCGCTTGCGCAGCGGGTCGGAAGCGAAGGCGCGCGTGCCGTGGCGCGCTTTGCCGTCCTCGACCAGCGCCAGTGCGATGTATTTCGACAGTGCGGGCGAGTAGCAGAAGGCGGTGACGTGACCGATGCTGGGACCCGGCTCCTGCAGCGTGCCGCTTTCGACCACATGCGCGCCGCCGGCCGACGGGCGACCGTCGAGCGAAACGAGGCCGACCAGTTGCAGCCGATCCTGCCCGACCATGCCCTCGCGATCCATCATCGCCGACCCGACGAAGGGTTTTTTCTTCGACAGCATCCAGTCGAGATGGAGATCGCGCGCGGTCGTACGGCCGTCGATTTCCGCACCGGTGACATGGCCCTTCTCGATGCGCAGCGTTCCCAGCGCCTCGAGGCCGTAGGGCACCATGCCGAACGGTTTGCCGGCCGCCATCAGCGCTTCCCAGACATGCGTTCCGTGCCCGGCGCCGCAATAGACCTCGTAGGCGAGCTCGCCGGAGAAGGAGAGGCGGCAGATCACGACGGGCGCGCCGTCGATCTCGCCGCGCACGATGCCCATGAAGGGCAGCGCGGCATTGTCGACAGGCGTGCCGGTGACCGAGGCTTCCAGGACCCTGCGCGCGTTCGGGCCGGAAACCGCGGCGCCGGCCCACTCATCGGTGACCGAGGTGAGATGCACCTTCAGGTCGGGCCATACCACGTCGAGCAGATATTCCAGATGCTGCATGACCTTGCCGGCATTGGCCGTGGTGGTGGTCATCAGGAAATCGTCTTCGCCGAGCCGCCAGGTCGTGCCGTCGTCGAATGCGAAGCCGTCCTCGCGCAGCATCAGGCCGTAGCGCGCTTTGCCGACGGCGAGGGTGGAAAACATGTTGGTGTAGACGCGGTCGAGGAATGCGGCGGCGTCCGGTCCCTGCACGGCGATCTTGCCGAGCGTCGACACGTCGACGATGCCGACGGACCCGCGCACAGCGGCGGCTTCGCGGATATAGGCCTGTTCGATCGTCTCCCCGGGCGCGCCGTAGATCTGCGGGCGGTGCCACAAGCCGACGGGGAACATGCGGGCGCCGTTCTCGACATGCCAGTCATGCACCGGCGTCAGGCGCTCGGGCTTGAGGTGGCCGAAGCGTTCGGCTGCCAGCGAGCCGAGCGACACCGGAGCGAAGGGTGGCCGGAAGCGGGTCGTCCCGGCATGCGGGATCGAAATGCCGCGCTCCGCCGCCATGATGGCAAGGCCGGGGACGTTCGACGACTTGCCCTGGTCGGTCGCCATGCCGAGCGTGGTGTAGCGCTTGAGATGCTCCACCGAGACGAAGCCTTCGCGGTGGGCAAGCCGCACGTCGTCGGCCGTGACGTCGTGCTGGAAGTCGACGAAGGCCTTGCCGTCGGCCCGCACCTCGAAGACGGGGGCGGGTGCTGGATCGAGGCCGGGCGCGTCGCCGGCAGGGGGCTTGCGGCGCGTCGCGCGCAGGCCGGTCGCCCTGGCGCCGGCCCTGAGGCCCTGGTCGACCGCTCCCGCCGTCGAGAACTCGCCAGTGAACGCGCCGGCACCGATCCAGTTTCCCGACGGCTCAGGCGGAAGGAAGGCTGAAAGCATGTCGTCCCATTCGGGCGTCGCACCGGCCTGGCTGGCAAGGTGGACGAGCGGCGACCAGCCGCCCGAGACGACGAGCAGGTCGGCGTCGAGACGCCGCGTATCGCCGCTGACATGCCCCGACGCGGCATCGAAGCGCCGGACCGAAACGCTTGACAGCCTGCCGCGTGTCGCCGCAATCGCGTGCCCGGTCATCAGGTCCGCGCCGCTCTGGCGCGCCAGGTCGCGGGCGGCGTCGGAAACACGCTCGCGGACATCGACGATCGCCGCCACCGCGGCACCGGCCTTCGAAAGCGCCAGCGCGGCGGCATAGGCGCTGTCATTGTTGGTGAATACCACCGCGCGGCTGCCGGGCAGCACGCCGTAATCCGCCACGTAGCGTTGCGCGGCCGAGGCGAGCATCACGCCCGGGCGGTCATTGCCCGGAAAGACCAGCGGCCGTTCGAGCGCGCCGGTCGCGAGCACGACCGATGCCGCGCGGACGGTCCAGGAACGATGCCGTGGCTCGCCCGTCGCGGCGTCGGGCTTGAAGTCCGAGACCCGCTCGACGGCCGACAGCGTTCCCGAATCGTAGTAGCCCCAGACCGTCGTGCGCTTCAGAAGACGGACATTGTCCATCCCGGCGAGATCCTCGACCGCCTCATCGGCCCATGCGCGTCCGTCGCGGCCATCCACCGTCGCGCCTGACCAGTTGAGCGATCCGCCGAAGACCGGCTCCACCTCGGCGAGGATCACGCGCTTGCCGCTCTCCGCCGCCTTGCGCGCTGCCGACAGGCCGGCGGGACCGGAACCGACCACCAGCACGTCGCAGAATGCATTGACGCGTTCGTAGCGGGCGGTGTCCGCGACCTGGCCGGCCTTGCCGAGACCGGCCGCCCGGCGGATGAAATGTTCGCAGAACATCCAGAACCGGGTGCCTTTCAGCGGCCCGACCACCGGCCCCATGAACGTCTTGTAGTAGAAGCCGGCAGCAAGCAGAGGCCCTGCGAGCTGGTTTGCCGCCCCGAGGTCGAAGCCGAGCGAGGGGAAGCGGTTCTGGCTCTCGGCCACCAGCCCGTCGAAGATCTCGACCTGGGTCGCGGGCACGTTCGGCTCGCGGATGCCGTTGCGCACCAGCGTCACCAGCGCGTTGGGCTCGTCGAAGCCGGCCGACAGAAGCCCGCGCGGGCGGTGATACTTGAACGACCGGCCGAAAACGGTGATGCCGGCGGCAAGAAGCGCGGAGGCCAGCGTGTCGCCCGCATGGCCGGTGTAGGGCTTGGAATCGAACACGAAGCGGATCGTCCGCGTGGTGTCGATCCGGCGGCCCGAGGCCAGGCGGCGAGCGCTCATGTGCGCCTCCGGCGAGTGGTCTTCGCGGAAGCCGGTGCACGCGCCATCGTAGCGTCGAGGATCGCGTGGGTGAGCGTATCGCGGACGACGAGGAGATGCGCGCGGCAGCCACCCGAATGCTGCCAGAACTCGCGATGCCGGCCGGCGGTATTCACCCGGTCGTAGACATAGGCGTTCCACGCGGCCGCGTCGGAGGAGCCGGGTTCGGGCCGGGTTCGGTTGGCGTCACCCTGGTAGGTGAATTCGGCGACGTCGCGCGGGCCGCAGTAAGGGCAGGTGATCAGCATCGCGCGCGGCCCTCAATGCAGCCGGGGCGTCGCGCCCTGGCCCTTGTCGTCGATCACCGCGCCGCGATGGAAGCGCTCGAGCGTGAACGGCGCGTTTATGGCGTGCGGTTCGTCGCGGGCGATCGTCCAGGCGAAGGAATAGCCCGACGCCGGCGTCGCCTTGAAGCCGCCATAGCACCAGCCGCAATTGAGATACATGCCGGGCAGGGGCCCGGTGGTGATGATCGGCGATCCGTCCATCGTCATGTCCATGATGCCGCCCCAGGAGCGCAGCAGGCGCACCCGCGCGAGCCCCGGGAACAGCGCTACCATCTCGCTCATCACCTCCTCGACGACCGGCAGGTTGCCGCGCTGGGCATAGGAATTGTAGCCGTCGATGTCGCCGCCGAAGACCAGGCTGCCCTTGTCGGACTGCGACAGGTAGAGATGGCCGGCGCCGAAGGTGACGACGGTGTCTATCACCGGCTTGAGCGATTCGGTGACGAAGGCCTGCAGCACGTGGCTCTCGACCGGCAGGCGCTCGACGCCGGCGAGCGCCATGACGCGTCCCGTGCTGCCGGCGACCGCCACGGCCACCTTCTTCGCGCGGATTTCGCCGCGGCTTGTCGAGACGCCGACGATCCGGTTGCCGTCGCGCAGGAAGCCGGTGACCTCGCAGTTCTCGATGATGTCGACGCCGCGCCGGTCGGCGGCGCGCGCGTAACCCCAGGCGACCGCGTCGTGGCGGGCCGTTCCCGCGCGCCACTGCATCAGCCCGCCGACGACGGGGAAGCGGGCAGTCGGCGACAGGTCGAGCCCGGGGACGAGCCCGGCGATGCGTTCGCGCGAGATCCATTCGGAATCGGCGCCCATATGCAGCATGGCGTTGCCGCGTCTCATGAAGTCGTCGACCTGGGCAGGCGAGTGGGCGAGGTTGAGGATGCCGCGCTGCGAGAACATAACGTTGTAGTTGAGCTCGTGCGACAGGCCCTCCCACATCTTGAGCGAATGCTCGTAGAAGCGGATCGACTGCGGCATCAGGTAGTTCGAGCGCACGATGGTCGTGTTGCGGCCGATATTGCCGGAGCCGAGCCACCCTTTCTCCAGCACGGCGACGTTGGCGATGCCGTGTTCCTTCGCCAGGTAGTAGGCAGTGGCAAGACCGTGTCCGCCGCCGCCCACCACGATCACGTCGTAGGCGCTTTTCGGCTCCGGCTTGCGCCATGCGGGCTTCCAGTCACGGTTGCCGCCGAGCGCATTCCTGAGCAGTGCCAGGGCCGAGTATTCCGCCATGTCGCATCGTCACCGGAGTTCACACGAGGCTCGAAGCTATAGATCACCAGCCAGCCGCGACGCAAATAATGCGCCGTCGGCTTTCGCCCCTCCGACCTTTCTCGCGCCGCTTGCCGCCTCGGGTCGCGCCGCTTATCACTGTGCCCGTATCTTGTGCGCGGAGTGGCATACCCTTGCAGCCTGTCGGTCCAATCCTGTTGCGGTTTCTCGCCGCTCTCTTCCTGGTCATGACGGCGGTCGCGGGACTGGCTCACGGGGCGGCGGCGCAATCCCGCCCGGTCGAGGTCGTCGTCGAGCAGAAGGCCGTCCTCGACGAACTTGCCGCGCGCACCACCAATCTCGAACGGCAGATCGACCGCGACGCGGGCAACGACGCCGCGCTCGCACAGATCCGCGTGTCCCTGGACGCGATCGAACGCGAGGTGATCGCAGCCGGCGCGGCCTTCCGCCCCCGGCTTTCCGAGATCAACGCACGGCTCGACCAGATCGGCGCGGCACCCGTCGAGGGCGCGCCGCCGGAACCCGAAACGCTGACTGCCGAGCGCCAGCAACTGCTGTCGGAGAAGGCGCAGATCAATGCGGTCATCGGCGAGGCCGAGGACCTGACGATCCGCATCAACAAGCTGATCGACCGGATCGGCCAGATACGGCGCGACCTCTTCGCCAACACCCTGTCGAAGCGGTACGACATCTCGACGGCGCTCAGCGCCGAGGTGCTGACCGAGTTCCGCGACGAGATCTCCTCGCTCTACCGCA
>JAMLJD010000087.1 GCA_023953775.1 Rhizobiaceae bacterium
TCCTGGCGGGCATAGCCGAAATAGGGAAGAACCGCCGTGATGCGTCGCGCCGAGGAGCGACGGAACGCATCGATCATGATGAGCATTTCCATCAGGTGGTCGTTCGCGGGGTAGGAGGTCGACTGCAGGACGAAGACGTCCGTGCCGCGCACATTCTCCTGGACCTCGACGAAAATCTCCTGATCGGCGAAGCGCCGGACGCTGGCCTTGCCCAAGGGGATATTGAGATAGCGGGCGACCGCTTCGGCCAAAACCCGGTTTGAGTTGCCGGCGAAGAGTTTCATGCAGCTTTCCTGGACACCGCTATGAGCGGGCTTTTAGCGGCGTACCGCCATATTGCAAGAAAAAGCCGCGCCTGCCGGCAGCTATTCCCAAGAAACCGTTACACTCGAGCCACGCACCCGCGGAAGGAACCTCATCCCGCGGCTCCGGTGAGCCACAGCGCAAGTTCGTCGATGGTGCGGTCGGCGATCGTCTCCATCGTCTGGTTGGTGACCGAGGACCAGCCCGCTCCACCCGCAGCCTGCTCCTTGCCCTGGATCCGGTGGAGACGGTTTCCAGCAGGATCGAGAACGTCCCAGACATAGACGACGGTCGTTTCGCCACCGTCGATGACCGTCGAGAAATAGCCTTTCAACACATGCGACGCCCCGTCGCCGCCGGTTATGGCGATGCCGCGCTCGCCGGCGCGAGCGGAAAGCCGTCGCGAGAGGGGAGCCGTTGCATCCTCGGTCGCGCCGATTACCGGCGCAAACTGGACCCGCGCATCGGTCTGGATCGGGCCAGGCGGAAGAGCGGCCGCACTTCCCCCGATCGATGGAGATGCCGGGCGCTGATCCGTGGTGGCGAACAGTGCGGAGGGCTTGATGCCGCTTGCAGTTGAGCAGCCGCCGAGCATAGCGACGACCGCCAGGGCCATGGCTGCGGAGGTGAACCTGCATCTCATCGGCACGGACCTTCCCGTCTCCGACCGGCCGTCGACGATCTTCTGATCGGTCGCAGCGTCATGCTGTATCCCAGCGTGAAATCACCGCGTGATCAAGTCAAGATCATGACGGGAGAGCGATTTGGGCGCCGCATCCGTGGTCAGGTAGGTGCGGCCAAGCGTCATCGCTGTTTCCGAATCGGAATCCATGATGATCATGTGGGCAAAAAGCGTCATGTTCGGCGCGATCGGCTCGGCATTGCCGGCATAGAACATCTGCTGTTCCATCCATGAGGGTGCAAAGCGCGCGCCGAGCGAATAGCCACAGGCGTTGAGGCGGTGACGGGTCAGCCCGTGCGCCTCGAGTTCGCGTGCGTGGGCGTCGAACACGTCACCGAAGGTCTTGCCCGGCACCATCGCCTTTTCGACCGCAAGGAGGGCGTCGAGTGCGGCATCGTAGAGTTCCTGATGCCGCTTCGACACCTTGCCCACCAGAACGGTGCGCATCATCGCGGCATGGTAGTGATGGAACACGCCGGCCCATTCGAGGGTGAGTTGATCGTTCTTGTTGAGCTTGCGGCGGCCGGCCTTGTAGCGGCACAGCAGCGCGTCCGCACCCGATCCCACGATGAAGCCGTTGGCCGGATAGTCGCCGCCGCCGGCGAGAACGGCACCCTGCATGGCGGCGAGGATCGCGGCCTCGTCCTCGCCATGCTTGATGAGCGGCAGTGCCGCATCCAGCGCATCGTCGGCAAGTGCCGCGGCCTTCTTCGCCTTGGTGATCTCGGCCGCGCTCTTGAGCAGCCGCAGCCGGCCGACGAGGTGGGATGCATCCTCGATCTTGCCGAAGGTCTGGAGCTGTTCATCCAAAAGGCGCGCATTGCGGCCGGTCAGGCCGTGGGTGTCATATTCAACGCCGATCCTGCGTCCCAGCAGATCGATGTCGTTGAGGAGATTGCGTAGGTCGGCTGCCGGATTGGCGTTTTCCCGGTCCATCCAGACGACGATGTTGTCGATCGTTGACGTATGGCGCGCCTGCCTGATGTCGGCAGAACGGGTCAACAGGACCATCGTGCCGTCGGCCTTCAGAACCAGGCACTGGAAAAAGCAGAACCCGAACGTGTCGTAACCGGTCAGCCAGTACATGCTCTCCTGCGCGAAGAGCAGCATGGCATCGAGATTGCGCTCGGCCATCTCGATCAGGAGACGGTCCTTGCGTGAATCGAATTCCGTTCTGTCGAAGTGCAGCGCCATCAGCGGGGCTCCAGGACAATTGCCGATATCTGGCGCCCGTAATCGGGTTCGCCGCGGTGGGTCGTTCGCCTGTAGGAGAAGAAAAGCTCTTCCTCGGCATATGTGCAGTGGCCGATGTCGCTGGCTTCGACTCCTGCCGTCGCCAGTCGGTCTACGGTGTAGGCGGGCAGATCGAACATTGCGTGGCCGGGTTTGCCGGATGGGCTGAAATAGCGCTCGTTTGCGGGGTCAGCGACCTCGAAGCGCTCGACGAATTCCGGCCCCACCTCGTAATGCCTGCCGCTGATCGATGGTCCGAGTACCGCCACGATGCGGCCGCGTTGTGCGCCGAGGTCTTCCATGGCGGCGATCGTGTTCTCCAGGACGCCGCCAAGCGCGCCTTTCCACCCTGCGTGGGCCGCACCGACGACACCGGCGTCGGCGTCGGCGAAGAGGACGGGCCCGCAATCGGCCGTCAGGACCCCGATCGCTACGCCGGGTGTGTCGGTAACGACGGCATCGGCCTTGGGCCGCTCCTGGCCAAAGGGCCGGTCAACCCGGATTGCGTCCGGGGAATGGACCTGATGCGGCGTTGCCAGCGCCTCGTGCGGGACGCCGAGCCATGCGGCCACCCGGCCGCGATTCTCGGCGATGTGGTCGGGCCGGTCGTTCGAGCCGAGGCCTACGTTCAGGCCCGAATAGAGGCCCTCCGACACGCCGCCTGCACGGGTGAAAAAGCCGTGGCGGATACCGAATCGGTCAAGTCCGTCCAGCATTGAAGACCGGACCGGTTCCGGTCTCGGATTGTCGAGCATGCGCCGCCTTGTCGTATCGTCCTCTCGCGTCGGATGGTGGGGCAGGGGCAGTGCCGTGTCAATGCGACCGACACGGCCGACCAACGAGGCGCCTTGCCGCATCGCCCGTTTGATGAAATAGCAGGGCGGAAATCCGGCCGGGCCGTTGTCATGCTCATTCGAAATATTGCCGACATCGTCGACGCGAATCGTCGGCTGCGCGGCCTGAAGAACCTTCGCAACGAAGCCGTGGATCTTTCCTTTCGGGCGCGGGGCCGAAAACGAGGCCTGGCGTTCGTCGACAGGCTTCGCGGCGATGGCGCTTACAACGTCGCCTTTGCGATCGCCTTCAATACACCCTGGGTGATCGATTTCCTGACGGCGGCGTGGGAGCGCAATGTCGAGAACATGCGCCTCGTGGTGCTCGACAACTCCTCGTCGCGCGACGCGCGCGCGAAGCATCGCGAGATTTGCGCGGCGCGGGGCGTCCTCTATCTCGGCTTGCCGTACAATCCCGAGTGGAATCCCAACCGGTCGCACGGGATCGCGATGAACTGGGCTTTTCACAACGTGGCGGCCCATCTGCGCCCGGAACTGGTCGGCTTCATCGATCACGACTGCTTTCCAGTCGATACGTTCGATTTCGCCGCGCAGATGAACGGCAAGAGCCTCTACGGTTGGAAACTGAAGGCCGACAAACACCCTGGCGCCTGGTGTTTCTGGGCCGGGTTCTCGTTCTTCCGTTTCGCCGAGCTTGCAGGAAAGCGTCTCGATTTCAAGCACAGCGTCGAGCTCGGGCTCGATACCGGCGGGCGCAACTGGCCGATCCTCTACAGCCACGTTGAGCCGCAAGCGGTGCTTGGTGCCTCCATGGATGTGGTGGTCGAACGGGTAGGCGACGCTGAGGCTCGGTTGATGCGGTTCGACAAGGCATTCGTTCACCTTGCCGGCGCGTCCTATGCCGAAACGTTCAGCGGCACGGAATTCCGAGCCGCGCTGGCGCGCCACCTGTGGGCGACGTACCTGCCGGATCGGCAGCCGGTTCTGGCGCTCTGAGGGGCAAACACGTTCAGTAGAAACCTGGAACAGCCAGGTCCGGTGGGGTCACCGCCAGAGCCTTGAACAGCGTACCCATGCCGGCCTGTCCCGCAAGCCGCTCGGCTTCTCCTGCGATGCGCGCAGCAGTCTGCTTGTCCTTTCCCTGTGCAAGCCGTTCGGATCGCTCGCGAAGACCCATTGCAAGAAGAAAGTCGCCCTGGCTGGCCAGGCGATCCTTCAGACCCTGCGAACGCGCCGCGGCTGCGAGCGCGCCGAAATCCACATGCGAGGTCAGGTCCGCATCGCCCGGATGCGCGAACACGCCGACATGGGCGTGCCGATAGACCGACTGCAGGGTGTCGCCCGGCCCCCAGGCGCCCGTACCGTAGTCGAAGAACAGGCCGGCGCCGCCGCGCGTCGCGATGTCGGACGATATTTCCGCCATCAGTGCGGTTCGGGCAGGTGCGGTCTCGACGATCGTGCCTTCGGGAAGCTTCTCCAGGGCAACGGGCAGGATGGCGGCGGAAGAAATGAGTGTCGGGCCGGCGGTAAAGGCCAGCGTTGCGTCGCCGGTGAGGCCGACCATGCGTTCGCGCCAGCCGCCCGCCACGCGGACATACTGGCGCAGCGGCAGTGCGTCGAAAAGCTCGTTGCCGACGATGAACAGCGGCGCCTCGGGCAGCGTCGCTACGGTCGCGTGCCAGGCGATGTCCACGTCGAAATCGTCAAGGGCTGCCTTCTGGATTCCGGCCAGCCGCGGACTTGCCTCGATCATAGCGAATCGGAACATCCGCGGCAGTTCCGGCGACAGCGACCGCAGCGTGCGCAGGATATCGCACATCAATGTTCCGCGCCCGGGGCCAATCTCGGCGATGAGCGCGCCGGATGGCTGTCCCGCGGCATCCCAGGCCGACACGAGCCATACGGCCACGAGCTCACCGAACATCTGGCTGACCTCGGGCGCGGTGGTGAAGTCGCCGTCTGCGCCGAACGGATTGCGGGCGGTATAGTAGCCGTGATCGGGGTCGAACAGGCAGGCCGAAAAATAGTCCGCGACGGAAATCGGGCCGGACGCCTCGATCAGACGGACGAGCCTGTCCCGGAGTGCCGTCATCCGGCGCTGCTGGCTGCGGCCCGGTTCGCCCTGATCATCGACCAGACGCCGAGGACGACCATCGGCGTCGAGAGCACCATTCCCATCGTCAGCCAGCCACCCAGGAGGTAGCCGATCTGGATGTCGGGTACCCGGAAGAACTCGACGAAGATACGTGCCAGGCCGTAGCCGGCGATGAAGGCGCCGCCGACGAAGCCCGGGGCCTTCAGCTTCAGGCGGGTATGGGTCAGGAATCGCAGGACGAGAAACAGGATGAGTCCCTCGATAAGCGCCTCGTAGAGCTGGCTGGGATGGCGTGGCTCTGGACCGCCATTGGGAAACACGAAAGCCCAGGGCACATCTGTCACGCGGCCCCAGAGTTCGGAATTGATGAAGTTGGCAACGCGGACCAGCCCGAGGCCAACCGGGACGCCGGCTGCCACCATGTCCAGCATGGACCAGACCGGGATCCCTCGCGACCGCGCGAACAGCACCATTGCGAGGATGACGCCGAGCAGGCCGCCGTGGAACGACATGCCGCCTTCCCAGATCGCGAATGCGGCGAGGGGATCGCTCGCGAAGCGCTGCAGATCGTAGAAGAGCACGTAGCCGATGCGGCCGCCTGCCACCACGCCTAGTGCTGCCCACAGGACGAAATCGTCCATGACGACAGGCTTTGCCGGCGAGGCGTTGCCGCGCCACAGCCCGTCATTGGCCAAAAGCCGCTTCGTGTACCACCACGAAAACAGGATGCCGACGACGTAACCCAGCCCGTACCAGTGAACGGCCAGCGGCCCGACACGGATCAGGATCGGGTCGATGTCGGGAAATGGCAGCGCGGCCAGCGGCAGCAGGAGATATTCCAAGGCAGGGCTCCGGGAGGGTGTGTTCAGTCCGCGACCTGGGGGCAGGGTATGCGCATGGCGCGGCGGGAGGTCAATATGCGGGTGTGCCAGCGCTTGCATTCGGGCGCGCCGGACACTACCTCGTTGGGAACCACGCAGGGATATGACGATGACGACCGGCGGCCCGAACAGAATCCTCGACGAATTTGCGAAGTTCATGACCGATGCCGCGGGTGCGGCACAAGGTGTGCGCAAGGAGGTCGAGACGGCGTTCCGCGCGCAGGCCGAGCGTATCCTGAATTCCATGGATGTCGTCCAGCGCGAGGAATTCGAGGCGGTTCGCGACATGGCTGCGAAGGCGAGGGTCGAGAACGAGAAGCTGATGGCGCGGATCGATGCGCTCGAGGCGAAGTTGGGCCAAACGCCTGCGAAGAAGCCTGCCGCGGCGGCGAAAAAGCCGTCTGCCGGCACTTCCGCAAAAAAATAATTTCCCTTTTCGCGCCGTGAATCCGGAGTCGAAAAAGGCTTTTGCGAGAGTCGCTTAGGCCGGTCGCTTGAATCGGTGCGCGGGGCGTCTATCCACATGCGATTGGGGCGTCTCCGAAAAAGGGGCTTCTCACGCGACTCAGCATCAATAGACTGAATTTGTTGCATGATTCGGAGCGTCTCCCGATGCCGGTCATGCGCCGGGCAGCGGCGGTCCGGCAGAGGGTCTCGTGCATCCTGTCATCCGCCGGCCCGCGAGGGGTTTGAATTCGGTAGTCGCGTGAAGAGCAGGACAGGGCGCGCCGTCGGGCGGCGTCCCAGGACAGGAAAGCAAAATTTTGATGAACCTTCTCGAAATCGATATCGCGCGCGAATTCCACCCTGTGGACGTGATCGAACAGGTCGCGAATGACAATGACTGGTCGTTCGAGCGCACCGGCGACGACGAGATCGCCATTTCGGTCGCCGGAAGCTGGACCGACTACCATGTGTCCTTCTCATGGATGGAGGATTTCGAGGCGCTGCATCTGGCGTGCGCCTTCGACATCAAGGTTCCCGAGACCCGCACGCTGGAAGTCATGCGCCTTCTGTCGCTGATCAACGAGCAGATGCTGTTCGGGCATTTTGACCTATGGGAGCAGGAAGGCGCGATCATGTTCCGGCAGGCGCTTCTCCTGTCCGGCGGCGCCGATCCGACGAGCCAGCAGGTCGAGGTGCTGCTGTCGAGCGCCCTTGAAGCCTGCGAGTGCTATTTTCAGGCATTCCAGTTCGTCATCTGGTCCGGCACACCGGCGCGTGAGGCGCTGTCGAACACGTTGTTCGAGACCTACGGGACGGCCTGACCGGTACCATGTCGGGAAGCGAGGACAAACGTGCGGAGATCGCCTATCCCGATTTCGATCGGGTCGATATACGGGTCGGGACGATCGTTGAGGCGGAACCGTTTCCCGAGGCCCGCAAGCCGGCAATAAAGCTGCGGGTCGACTTCGGCCCGGCCATTGGCGTCAAGAAGTCCTCGGCGCAGATCACCAAATACTATCAGCCGGAGAGCCTTGTCGGACGGCAGGTCCTGGCCGTGGTGAATTTCCCGCCGCGCCAGATCGGCAAGTTCATGTCCGAGGTCCTTGTCCTTGGATTGCCTGACGAAGAAGGCGCGGTCGTCCTGGCTGCGATCGAGCGGCAGGTTCCCGACGGTGGAAAGCTCTTCTGACGCCCGATGATAGTCGGCACGGCGCTGGTTCAGTTGTCGAGCGAGAGCGCGACCCGGAAGCCCGCCATGTTGCTTTTGCCCAGATGCTCGCCGGCCGCGCACCGGCTGGCTGAGCGCACCAGCGGATAGAAACTCTCGAACGAATAGCTGCGCAGCACGATGTTCTCGCTGCTGCAAGCCTTGCCCCAGGCAGTGCCGTCGGCTGGCGCCCCGTCATACGTGCCGTGCCAGCAATCCAGCACGGGTTCGAAGACGTTGCCGTGCATGTCGTACAGGCCGAATGCATTGGGCTTGAAACTGCCGACCGGTGCCGGCGTCGAGGGATACCCATCGTCGCAAGCAAGCAGCCCCTGCGCGAACGGGGAGCCGCTGTCGGCGAAATTGGCGTAATCGCACAGCCGCGTCGGGTCGTTGCCGAACGAGTATGCTCCCGCACTTCCGGAGCGCGCGGCATATTCCCACTCAGCCTCGGTCGGCAAGCGATAGCTTCGCGCCGTCCTGCTGCTCAGCCAGGCGACATAGGTTTCTGCATCGGCCCGGCTCACGCAGACGGCCGGATGTTCGTCGCTTTGGGTGTAGCCCGGCGAAAGGAAGGACCTGTCGTCCCGCATTCGGTATTGATCGGCCTGGTCAGTCGCATCGGGGTCGTGCTCGAAGGTGAAGCAGCCCGGTGTCTGGGTGTGGCCTGAATCATCCAGAAACGCGCGATACTGGGCAACCGTCACCTCGTGGCGACCTATGCCGAATCCGGCCACGAACCTGACCTCGTGACGCGGCGTTTCTTCAGGCCCTCCGCCAAGCCCGCCGTCCGCGAAAGGCTTGCCGGGGTCGAAGTCCGGCATTCCGGCGACGCCCCGCATGGCGTTGATCGGATACTGTTCCACCATATCATCGGCATCGCTACCCATGTGGAAGCTGCCGGAGGGCAGAATGACGATCTCGGGGCAGACGTCGCAGTCGCTGAATGCCTCGAGGTCCTGTGCGGACGCTCCATACACCGGAGCGAGTGCCACTGCTGCGATGATCCCCACCAATCTGTTCACAAGCGCCCCTCCTGTTCTGTTGTCGCTCTGATGCTGGCTCAGGCGGGTATGCGGATCGTCGCGCGAAGCCCGCCCATCGGACTGTCGGACAGTTCAATATCGCCGCCATGGCTGCGCGCGATGTCGCGCGCAATCGAAAGGCCGAGGCCGGTGCCGCTTGCGTCCTGGTTGCGGGCGCTGTCGAGCCGGACGAACGGCTTGAATACGTCCTCGCGCATGTCCTCGGGAATGCCGGGACCGTCGTCGTCGACCGTGACGACGAGCTGGCCCGGGTGATGGTGGGCCTCGATCCTGACATTGCTGGCGTAGCGGAAGGCATTGCCGGTGACATTCGACAAGAGCCGGCCGAAGGCGTTGGGGCGAACCTGGACTTCGGAAGCCCCTTCGAGCGTCGTATCGAGCCGGCGCTTGTGCAATTTCGCCTCGTCACGCAGCTTCTCGAAATAGCTCGCGAGATCGAAATAGCCGGTATCTTCCGCCGCCTCGCTGCGCGCGAAGGCGAGGTAGCCTTCGAGCATCGACTGCATGTCGTCGATATCCTTCTCGATCGCCTCCGTGTCCATTCCCGATCCCGCGACGGCGAGCTGCAGCCGGAAGCGTGTGAGGATGGTGCGCAAGTCGTGGCTGACGCCGGTCAGCATCGCCGTGCGCTGCTCGATCTGACGCTCGATGCGTTCGCGCATCTGGATGAAGGCGTGGCCTGCCCGGCGGACTTCCTCGGCGCCGCGCGGCCGGAAATCCTGCGGCGTGGGCCGGCCCTTGCCGAAGCTCTCGGCCGCGCCGGCGAGATGGAGGATCGGCCGGATCTGGTTGCGCAGGAAGGCGATGGCGATGGCCAGCAGCACCAGCGAGGTCCCCACCATCCACAACAGGAAGATATGCGTGTTCGACGCATAGGCCTGGCTGCGGCGGGCAAAGACGCGCAATACCTTGCCGTCGAGCTGGATCCGCACCTCGACGATGTTCGAGTTGCCGACCGTGTCGATCCAGAACGGGCGGTTGATCTGGCGGGTGATCTCCTCGCTCAGCACCTGGTCGAGGATCGAGAAGAAGGGTTTCGGCGCGGGTGCGGGCAGCGGGTCGGGAGGCAGGATGTCGATCTTCAGGAGAAGCCGTTCCTGGGCGATCCGGATGACGTTGGCGTAGTTGTCGTCGTTGGGGTAGGTCTCGATCATGTCGATGATCGCCGCCATGTCGCGCGTCACCGCCTGCGAAAGACGCTGCGTCACCGTCTGCCAGTGGCGCTCCATGAAGACGAAGGCGACGACCGACTGCAGCAGGATCATCGGCGCGATGACGATGATCAACGAGCGTGCGTAGAGACGCTTCGGCAGGTAGCGCGTCGATACATGCCGCCAGAATCGCCGCCAGCCACGCGCCACGAAGCCGACATTCTGCCGAAGCCGCGTGGCCAGGCCGCTCGCCCGTTCCAGAAACTGCTCGCTGGTCGCCATTTCCACCCTTCCGGCCGGAAGTGCCGTGTCGCGCCTCAGGCCAAGGGCAGTCTATTCCACACTCAACCGGTATCCAACACCGCGCACGGTCTGCAGCCAGACCGGATTGGCGGGGTCGACCTCGATCTTGCGCCGCAAGCGGTTGATCTGAACGTCGATCGTCCGTTCACCGACGTCGGAGTCCGAGCCGACCAGCTCGTGGCGCGGCACGGTATCGCCGGCACGTTCGGCGAAGATTGCGAGGATTTCCTGTTCGCGGTCGGTAAGCTTCAGCGCTTCGCCGCCGCGCTTCAGCTCACGCCGTGCGATGTGGAAGGAATAGGGACCGAATACGATCTGCTCGAGCTTGGGCGGATGCTGAGGTCCGCCCCGCTTGAGGATGTTGTTGATGCGCAGTACGAGTTCTCGCGGGTCGAACGGCTTGGGCAGATAATCGTCGGCGCCGGCCTCGAGGCCTTCCAGCCGGCTGTCGATCTCGGACAATGCCGTCAGCATCAGGATAGGAACGTCCTTGCACTCGCGCAGCGACCGCGTGAGCTGGACACCGCTTTCGCCCGGCATCATCACGTCGAGAATGATCAGGTCGAAGTCGAGGCCGTCCAGCTTGCGCCGCGCCTCCGCTGCCGTGCCGGCGATGGTGATGCGAAATCCGTTCTCGGTCAGGAACTGGTTGAGAAGCGTGCGGATGCGCGTGTCGTCGTCAACGATCAGCAGGTGGGGGGCGTCGTCGCCGGGTATCGTCCTTTCGGCCATCAATCGGGGTCCTCGCTGCCCGGAACATTGTCGTTGCCGGGCAAATTGTCGATCTGCGCCCGAAGCTCCGGATTGACCATCGCCTTCAGAAAACGCTCGATGGCCGATCGGTCGCCTATCCCCGCCTCCTCCAGTGCCGCGCGGATGCGGCGGGACTGTGGCGCGGCAAGGGCGAGCGCCAGTGCGCGGCCGCGCTCGGTCGGGTAGAGCTCGCGCTGCCGCCGGTCCCGCGGCCCTTGAAGCTGCGTGACGTGTCCGGTGTCGATGAGCTGCTTGAGCACGCGGGCGAGGCTTTGCTTGGTGATCTTGAGGACATCCAGCAGCTCGGCCACCGTCAGCCCGGGCATGCGGTTGACGAAATGCAGCACGCGGTGGTGCGCACGGCCGAATCCGTAGCCCGACAAAATGTCGTCCGGGTCCGACGTGAAGTCGCGATAGGCGAAGAACAGCAGCTCGATCAGCGTGAAGTCGAATCGATCGTCGCGCGCGAGCGTTTCCCGGATCGGTTTTCTGTCGGCGATCGGCTTGGTCATGGGATTTCCGGTTGGTTCCGAATTTATGTCAGCTATATTGACTTAATTTAGGGGCGCTGGTAATTTTTGACAAGCTTTGCGCGAAATTGCGACCGAAAAGGCTTGGCGCTCCGGTTTTTCCGGAATTTCTTTCAATCCAATGCCTGATCGCCACCTCGTATGCCGGATTACGGCGCCGCGTTGCTGAAACAAGAACACTGAAGGGCACAGTGCCCACGGGAGAGAAACATGGCATCCGTTCCGTTCGATCAGCTAGACGGGCATATCTGGATGAATGGCGCGTTCGTCAACTGGGCGGACGCCAAGGTCCATGTACTGACGCATGGCCTGCACTATGCCAGTGCGGTCTTCGAGGGCGAAAGGGCCTATGGCGGCGAGATTTTCAAGCTGACCGAACATACCGAGCGACTTCATGAGTCTGCGCGGCTGCTCGGCTTCAAGATTCCATATTCCGTCGCGGAGATCGATGATGCGTGCCGGGAACTTCTGAAGAAGCAGGGTTTCGCTGACGCATATGTGCGGCCGATCGCCTGGCGCGGCTCGGAGATGATGGGCGTTTCGGCTCAAAGCAACCGGATCAACTGCGCGATCGCCATCTGGCAGTGGCCGAGCTATTTCGACCCGGCGCAGAAGCTGAAGGGCATCCGGCTCGACATTGCGGAGTGGCGCCGGCCGGATCCGCGAACGGCTCCCTCGCGCTCGAAAGCCGCCGGGCTCTATATGATCTGCACGCTGTCCAAGCATGCGGCCGAGGCCAAGGGCTATGCCGATGCCATGATGCTCGACTGGCGCGGCCAGGTGGCGGAAGCCACCGGGGCAAACATCTTCTTCGTGAAGGACGGCGTGATCCACACGCCGAAGCCGGACTGCTTTCTCGACGGCATCACACGCCGCACCGTTATCGGGCTTGCCAGGGCACGGGGCTACGAGATCGTGGAGCGCGCGATCATGCCCGAGGAACTGGCTGGATTCGAACAGTGCTTTCTCACCGGCACGGCCGCGGAAGTCACGCCTGTTTCGGAGATCGGACCGTACGGCTTCACCGTCGGTGAAATCGCCAGGACGCTGATGACGGATTATTCGGCGGCCGTCATGCCGGACCGTTCAAGCGCAGCGGCGGAATAGCCATTGCCAAAGAGAAAGGGACGCGGATCGCTCCGCGCCCCTTCTTGCTTGTCCCGTCGGGACGCCTCGCATCCTACATGTCGCCCTTGACCGGCGCCACGACGACGGCATCACCGACAGATACCGGCGTGTCGACGTCGGTCATTCCGGCACCGAAGTCATAGGTGTCGTTGTCGTTGGTCTCGTAGTGCAGCATCAGCGAGATGTTGGTCGACGGATCGAGCGCTTCGGTCGCGTCGATCGTCAGGTTCTCGTTCATACCCGGCTGCAGGGCGATATGTCCAAGCGAAGCCGGCGGCGCGCCCGCACCCTCATTGTGGATCACCAGATAGCCCTTGCGCTCGATCGACGCCGAGACGTTCTTTATCTGATTGCCTTCGATCATGGCATTCGATGCGTCGATGAACGTTTTCGCCGGGTCTTCCTGCGCGAAAGCGGCACCCGAGATGGCGATGGCTGCGAGAGCTGCTGTGGCAAAGAACTTCTTCATGTTTTTTTCTCCTTGGTTTTGGCTTTCCAGTTTCCAGGCCGCCTCGACTCGGCTCGCGGGTTCAACGCATTGCCTGGCATAGCTTTCCGTCACGCTTCCGTGATCGGGCCGGCAACGGCCGGAGCCCACGACGAGCGGTACTACCGCTTTCACGTCATTTGACTTTCACGAAGGATGGGCATTCAGATTGCCCGTCGGGTGCGATTCCGGCGCAATTGGAGGGACTACAATGGAAGCACTACTTCCCATCATCGTTCAGGTCGTGACGGGTATCATTGGCGGACAGGCCGTGGGCGCTGCCTTGAAACAGGCCGCGATGAGCCAGATCGTCAAGATCATCAGCGGTGCGGTCGGAGGCGTCGGAGGCGGCGCGATTCTGTCCGGTATGCTGGGCGGTGACGCCGGCGCAATGGGTGGCATTCTCGGCGATGCTATCGGGGGTGGTGCCGGTGGCGCGGTCCTGACCGGAATCGTCGGCGCCGTCATGGGTGCGATGAACAAGCGCTGACGCCTGCTATATCAGTTTCAACGGGCGGCCATCGGCCGCCCGAATATTTTGGAGGGCTGGCGCACCTTCATATTCCCTGATCCGGCCGTCTTTTTGACCAACCCAGGTTCAAATGCCTGGCGGTGTGGCCTATGTGCGTGGGCAACAAGGAGATGCATATGGGTCAGCTTCAGGCCGGGATCATCCCGGTAACGCCGTTTCAGCAGAACTGCACCATCCTTTTCGATGCCGAGACCAAGGCCGGCGTGGTCGTCGATCCCGGCGGCGAGATCGAACGGATCGCCCAGGTGCTCGACGACAATGGCATCGCGGTCGGCGCTATCTGGCTGACTCATGGTCACATCGACCACGCAGGCGGTGCTATGGACCTGAAGGATCGGCTCGGTGTCGAAATTGTCGGGCCGCATCGCGATGACGCGCAAATGCTCCTCAATCTGGAGAACCAGGCACGGATGTTCGGTCTCGCGGATCCGGTACGCAACGTTACGCCGGACCGGTTCCTTGACGAAGGCGACGCTGTTTCCTTCGGCGACCACGAATTCGAGGTGCTGCACTGTCCAGGCCATTCGCCCGGTCATGTGGTGTTCTACAATCGCGCTGCTTCATTCGCTCATGTCGGCGACGTGCTGTTCTCCGGCTCCATCGGCCGTACCGATCTGCCGGGTGGCGACCATGCAGCGCTTGTTTCGTCGATCAAGAACAAGCTTTTCCCGCTCGGCGACGAGATCGGCTTCATCTGCGGACATGGCCCCGGCGGCCGCTTCGGCGACGAGCGCAGAAGCAATCCTTTCCTCACCTGATCGTAGGCAGCCTCACGAACCGTTCCCGGCATGCGCTTCGGCCACTGCGTCGGCAATGGTCGGGCGATAGATCGCCAGCGGTTCGCGGACGGCATGCGCCGTCAGCACGCGCCGGACCGATGCCGACGCGCCGGTAATGTAGACGCGGACGCGGCGTCTCGCCGCCTTCTCGACGACGCCCTGCATCGTGTTCGCGCCGGTCGAATCCAGAAACGG
>JAMLJD010000088.1 GCA_023953775.1 Rhizobiaceae bacterium
GCTGCACATCGCCGGTGCCTCGTCGATCCTCGGCGCGATCAACTTCATCACCACCATCTTCAACATGCGCGCCCCGGGCATGACGCTGCACAAGATGCCGCTGTTCGCATGGTCGGTGCTGATCACCGCCTTCCTGCTGCTGTTGTCGCTTCCCGTGCTGGCCGGCGGCATCACCATGCTTCTGACCGACCGCAACTTCGGCACGACCTTCTTCGCGCCCGACGGCGGCGGCGACCCGATCCTGTTCCAGCACCTGTTCTGGTTCTTCGGCCACCCCGAGGTCTACATCCTGATCCTGCCGGGCTTCGGCATCATCAGCCACATCGTGTCGACCTTCTCCAAGAAGCCGGTCTTCGGCTATCTCGGCATGGCCTACGCCATGGTGGCGATCGGCGCGGTCGGCTTCATCGTGTGGGCGCACCACATGTACACGACCGGCCTGTCGCTCAACACGCAGCGCTACTTCGTCTTCGCCACCATGGTCATCGCGGTGCCGACCGGCGTGAAGATCTTCTCGTGGATCGCCACAATGTGGGGCGGCTCGCTGTCGATGCGCACGCCGATGCTGTGGGCGATCGGCTTCATCTTCCTGTTCACGGTCGGCGGCGTCACCGGCGTCCAGCTCGCCAATGCCGGCCTCGACCGGGCGATGCACGACACCTACTACGTCGTGGCGCACTTCCACTACGTGCTGTCGCTGGGTGCCGTGTTCGCCATCTTCGCGGCCTGGTACTACTGGTTCCCGAAGATGACGGGCTACATGTATTCTCCCTTCATCGCGCGCACCCATTTCTGGGTGACGTTCATCGGCGTGAACCTCGTCTTCTTCCCGCAGCACTTCCTCGGCCTCGCCGGCATGCCGCGCCGCTACATCGACTATCCCGATGCGTTCGCCGGCTGGAACATGGTGTCGTCCTACGGCTCCTACCTCTCGGCGATCGGCGTGCTGGTCTTCCTCTACGGCGTGTTCGAGGCGTTCTCGAAGAAGCGGATCGCCGGCGCCAACCCGTGGGGCGAGGGGGCGACGACGCTGGAATGGCAGCTTCCCTCGCCGCCGCCGTTCCACCAGTGGGAACAGCTGCCGAAGGTCAAGTAGGCTAAGGCAAGGAAATCACGGAAACCGCCGCGAGGCGGTTTCCCACAATTGTGAGGCAGGTCGAGCGTATGGCGCTTGTGGATCAAAATCGCATGGACGGCGCCGTCTCCGGTCTTTCGGAAGCGACGGCCGGCGATTTCGTGCGCCTCCTCAAGCCGCGCGTCATGTCCCTTGTCGTCTTCACCGCCTTTGTCGGCCTGATCGCGGCCCCCGCGACGCTCAACCCATTCATCGCGCTGATCGCCATCGCTGCGATCGCCGTCGGCGCCGGCGCTTCCGGCGCGCTCAACATGTGGTACGACGCCGACATCGACGCGGTGATGACGCGCACCGCCACCCGGCCCGTGCCGTCCGGCCGGGTTTCGGCGGGCGAGGCGCTCAGCTTCGGCCTCGTCCTGTCCGCCCTTTCGGTCATGACGCTGGGCGTGTTGGTGAACTGGCTGGCGGCCGCGCTGCTCGCCTTCACCATCTTCTTCTACGCCGTGGTCTACACAATGTGGCTCAAGCGCTCGACGCCGCAGAACATCGTCATCGGCGGAGCCGCGGGCGCGCTGCCTCCGGTGATCGGCTGGGCCGCGGCAACCGGCGCGGTGAGCCTCGAGAGCATCGTGCTCTTCATGATCATCTTCCTGTGGACGCCGCCGCATTTCTGGGCGCTCGCGCTGTTCAAGTCCGGCGATTACGAACGTGCCGGCATCCCGATGCTGCCGAACGTCGCCGGCGAGGCGGCGACAAAGCGGCAGATCTTCGCCTATTCGATCCCGCTTGCCGCGGTCGGCATGGCGCCCTGGGCGATGGGTTTCGCCGGTCCGCTTTACGGCATCGTGGCCGCTGCGCTCGGCGCCGGCTTCGTCTGGTACGCCTACCGGGTGCTGCGGATGCCTCAGAGCGACCGCGCCATGAAACCGGCCAAGCAGCTTTTCGGCTTCTCGCTGCTGTACCTGTTCGGGATATTCGCGGTCCTGATGGCTGACATCATGCTGTCCCGTTTCGGCGCGACGGGGTTCTGACATGGCCGAGCAGGATTTCGTCACCCTCACCGAAAAGCAGAAAAAGGCCCGCCGCAGCCGCTCGATCGCCATCGGCATCGCGCTGGCGGTCATGGTCGTCATCTTCTACGTCGCGACGATCGCCAAGTTCGGTCCCGCAATTCTCGACAGGCCGATGTGATGGCAAAGGCTGACCGGCGCGGCCCGGACCGCAACACGATCATCGCATTGAGCTGCTTCGCCTTCTTCGGCGCCATGATCGGCGTCGCCTATGCGGCGGTGCCGCTCTACCAGATATTCTGCCAGGTGACTGGCTATGGCGGCACGACGCAGCGTGTCGAGCAATATGCCGACCGCGTGCTCGACAAGACCATCAGGGTCCGCTTCGACGCCAATGTCTCCGGAGGCCTGCCCTGGGAGTTCACGCCCGACCAGCGCGAGATCGAACTGAAGATCGGCGAGACGGCCAGGATCGGCTACACGGCGCGCAACATTGCGTCGCGGCCGACCAATGGCAGGGCGTCCTTCAACGTGTCGCCGAGCCTCGCGGGCGCCTACTTCAACAAGGTCGAGTGCTTCTGCTTCACCGATACGACGATGAACCCTGGCGAATCGCTCGAGATGCCGGTCGTCTTCTACGTCGATCCGGACATCGTCGACGTCAGGGAGCTCAAGGACCTGACGACGATCACGCTTTCCTATACCTTCTTCCCGATCAAGGGCGAGCCGCCGGTCGCGGCCGCGCCGGCGAAGAAGGCAACCCAAACCGACACCGAACAGAACCTCGGGGGCTGAAATGGCGGACGCGCATACCAAGCATCATGATTATCATCTCGTCGACCCGAGCCCCTGGCCGTTCCTCGGTTCGGTCGGCGCCCTCGTCATGGCGATCGGCGGCGTCGCATGGATGCAGGACCTCAAGGGCAACGCCTTCCCGCTCTTCGGCATCGACATAGCCGGCCCCTGGCTGTTCTTCATCGGCCTAGCGGTGGTGCTCTACGTCATGTTCGCTTGGTGGTCGGACACCATCAAGGAAGCGCATGAGGGCTATCACACCAGGGTCGTGTCGCTGCACCTGCGCTACGGCATGATCATGTTCATCGCCTCGGAGGTGATGTTCTTCGTGGCCTGGTTCTGGGCCTTCTTCGACGCCAGCCTGTTCCCCAACGAGGCGGCTCAGGTGGCGCGCGCCGAATATACCGGCGGCCAGTGGCCGCCGCAGGGCATCGAGGTGCTCGATCCGTTCCACCTGCCGCTCTACAACACCATCATCCTGCTCCTGTCCGGCACGACGGTCACCTGGGCGCACCATGCCCTGCTGCATGACGACCGCAAGGGTCTGATCTGGGGGCTGACGCTGACCGTGGCGCTCGGCGTTCTGTTCTCCTGCGTCCAGGCCTACGAGTACATGCATGCTCCGTTCGCCTTCTCGCAGTCGATCTACGGCGCGACTTTCTTCATGGCCACCGGGTTCCACGGCTTCCACGTGCTGGTCGGAACGATCTTCCTTCTGGTCTGCCTGTTCCGCGCCATGGCCGGCGACTTCACGCCGAAGCAGCATTTCGGCTTCGAGGCGGCGGCCTGGTACTGGCATTTCGTCGACGTGGTCTGGCTGTTCCTCTTCGCGGCGGTCTATGTCTGGGCCTCGGCGGGTGCGACGATCGCACAGGGGCATTGACGGTACCGGCAACGAAACGGTCGAAGGGCGGCGCTTGCGCCGCCCTTCTTTTTTCCGGCTCATTGTCCGATAGACTGGCGGTCATGCGGGCGAACATGACAATCCTGCCGATAGCGACGGTCCTCGCGGTGGCGCTGTGTGCCGCTGTGCCCGCCGGAGCCGCGGACAAGGCCGACCTGGTGCGGGTCGACAAGTCGGACCGGCGGCTCGAACTCCTGCGCAAGGGAACCGTGCTGCGCAGCTACCGCGTGGCGCTCGGCAATGCCCCTGAGGGCCACAAGCGCGAGGAGGGCGACGAGCGTACGCCGGAAGGCCGCTACGTTCTCGACTGGCGCAATCCCGGCAGCAGCTTCCACAAGTCGATCCACATTTCCTACCCGAATGCCGCCGACAGGGCGGCGGCCAAGGCGGCCGGCCGCGACCCCGGCGGCCTGATCATGATCCACGGCCAGCCGAACGGTTTCGGATGGTGGTCGTGGCTGCTTCAATTGGTCGACTGGACCGACGGCTGCATCGCGGTTACCGATGCCGAGATGGACGAGATTTGGACAATGGTCGACAATGGAACTCCGATCGAGATCACCCCATGAATGACGATCGCGCATTGTGGCCCCCGGTCGATCCGGTGAGTGCCGGATTGAGAGGACGATGCCCGCGCTGCGGCGAGGGCAGGCTGTTCTCGGGTTTCCTGACCGTTGGGCGCGAATGCGCCAATTGCCGGCTCGACTATTCATTCGCCGATGCCGGCGACGGCCCGGCGGTCTTCGTCATCCTGATCATCGGCTTCGTGGTCGTCGGCCTCGCGCTGTGGATGGAGGTCACGCTCAATCCGCCGCTATGGCTTCATTTCATCCTGTGGATACCGCTGGCGCTCGTGCTCTGCCTCACCGCGCTGCGGCTGATCAAGGGCGTGCTGATCGCGCTGCAATACCGCAACAGGGCCGAGGAAGGGCGCCTGGAAGGCCGCGAATGAGCACCCGTCCCGTGCCTGCCGCGGGGAGCCGCGTCCGGTTCGCTCTCCTCTTCGTGCTGTTTGCCGGTGCGCTGGCGGTGCTGGTCGGCCTCGGGACCTGGCAGGTGCAGCGGCTGGCCTGGAAGGAGGCGCTGCTGGCGACCATCGACGAGCGCATCCACGCCGACCCGCTGCCGCTCGACGAGGTCGCGTCGCGCTATCCCGAAATCGAATATGTGCCGGTGACGGCGACGGGACGCTTCGATCATGCCGCCGAACGGCACGTCTTCACCACCTGGGAGGGCGAGTCCGGCTACGACGTCTTCACGCCGCTGCTTCTGGGCGAAAATCGCGCCGTGTTCGTCAATCGCGGCTTCGTGCCGTTCGACCGCAAGGACCCCGCGACGCGCGCCGACGGGCAGGTCGGCGGCGAGGTTACGGTGACGGGCCTTGCGCGCCGGGGCCTGGCCGAAAAGCCGTCCTGGGTCGTTCCGGACAATGATCCTGCAAAGAACGTCTTCTACTGGAAGGATGTCCGCGCCATGCGCGAGACCTCCGGCCTCGATCCGGCGATCGACGTCCTGCCCTTCGTCGTCGATGCCGGCGACGCGGCCAATCCGGGCGGCCTGCCGGTCGGCGGCACGACGCTGATCGACCTGCCCAACAACCATCTCCAGTATGCGGTGACCTGGTACGGGCTGGCGCTGGCGCTGTGCGGCGTCTTCGGCTACCGGCTGTGGTCGCTGCGCAAACGAACGCCTTGACACCGGGGGCGGCTGGCCTCCATTCCTCCCGTTCAACGCGAAGCGATGCCATGACGATCCCGAAGCCGCCCCTGACGATATTGCTGTGCGAACCGCGCGGTTTCTGCGCCGGCGTCGACCGCGCGATCCAGATCGTCGTTCTGGCGCTGAAGAAATACGGCGCGCCGGTCTATGTCCGCCACGAGATCGTCCACAACCGCTACGTCGTCGAAGGGCTCCAGGCCCGCGGCGCGGTCTTCATCGAGGAGCTGGACGAGATCCCCGCCGACCACCGCCACTGCCCGGTGGTGTTCTCGGCCCACGGCGTTCCCAAATCGGTTCCCGAGGACGCGCGCATGCGCGAGCTGTTCTATCTCGACGCGACCTGTCCGCTGGTCTCCAAGGTCCACAAGCAGGCCATGCGCCACAACCGGCTCGGCCGCCACGTCTTCCTGATCGGCCATGCCGGCCATCCCGAGGTCATCGGCACGATGGGGCAGTTGCCGCCGGGCGCCGTGACGCTGGTCGAGACGGAGGCCGACGCGGCGCGCGTCGCGGTCGATGATCCCGCCGCCCTCGGCTTCGTGACCCAGACGACGCTGTCGGTCGAGGACACCGCCGGCATCATCAAGGCGCTGCAGCAGCGCTTCCCCGACATGCGGGCGCCGGCCGCGGAATCGATCTGCTACGCCACGACCAACCGCCAGGACGCGGTCAAGGAATTCGCCCCCGGCACCGATCTCTTCCTCGTCGTCGGCGCGCCGAACTCGTCCAATTCGCGGCGCCTCGTCGAGGTCGCCGAGCGCGCCGGCGCGGGCCGCTCGCTGCTGGTCCAGCGCGCCTCCGAGATCCCGTGGGACGAGGTCGCCGACATCCGCACCCTCGGCCTGTCGGCCGGCGCCTCCGCGCCGGAGATCATCGTCGAGGAAATCATCGAGGCGTTCCGCGAGCGCTTCGACGTCACCGTCGACCTCGCGGTGACGGCGCGCGAGACGGAGAACTTCCCGGTCATGCGCGAGCTGCGCGACGTGCAGTTGACGGCCGCCGACATGGCCTTCGTCAACGGCGGCTCCTGATCGCGTGGCCGTCTACACCGACATCACCGAGGTCGAGCTCGGCGCCTTCCTCGCCGACTACCGGCTGGGCGAGCTCCTGTCCTATCGCGGCATCGCCGAGGGCTCGGAAAATTCGAACTTCATGGTTCACACCGATGCCGGCCCGTTCATCCTGACGCTCTACGAAAAGCGCGTCGAGGCGCGTGACCTGCCGTTCTTTCTCGGCCTCATGCAGCACCTGGCCAACAAGGGCATTTCCTGCCCGCTGCCGGTGGCGCGCAATGACGGCGCGCTGATCGGCACCCTGGCCGGCCGCCCCGCCGCCCTGATCACCTTCCTCGAGGGCGTGTGGAAACGCCGCCCCACCGCCACGCATTGCCGCGCGGTCGGCGAGGCGCTGGCCGGCCTGCATCTGGCCGGTGCCGACTTCCCCCTGACACGGCGCAATGCGCTCGACATAGGCGGCTGGCGCAAGCTGTGGGAAGGCGCCCGCCCGCGCGCCGACGAGGTGGAGGCGGGGCTTGTCGCCGAGATCGACGCCGAATTCGCGACCTTCGACCGCAACTGGCCCGACGATCTGCCGGCGGGCATCATCCACGCCGATCTCTTTCCCGACAACGTGTTCTTTCTCGGCGATGCCCTGTCCGGCCTGATCGACTTCTATTTCGCCTGCAACGACATCTTCGCCTACGACGTCGCGACCTGCCTCAATGCGTGGTGCTTCGAAAAGGACCACGCCTTCAACCTGACCAAGGGCACGGCACTCCTTGCCGGCTACCAGTCGGTGCGGCCGCTGACCGGCGGGGAACTCGAGGCCCTGCCGCTCCTGGCGCGGGGCTCCGCGCTGCGTTTCATGCTGACGCGCCTGTACGACTGGTTGCACATTCCCGACGGCGCGCTGGTCCAGAAGCGCGACCCCGTCGAATATATCCGCAAGCTGCGCTTCCATCGCCAGATCAGCTCCGCCTCCGAATATGGCGCGGCGACATGAGGAAGCGCGTCGAGATCTTCACCGACGGCGCCTGTTCCGGAAATCCGGGTCCTGGCGGCTGGGGCGCCATCCTGCGCTACAACGGTGCCGTCAGGGAATTGTCGGGCGGCGAGGCCGAGACGACCAACAACCGCATGGAGCTGATGGCGGCAATCGAGGCGTTGAACGCGCTGAAGCAGCCATGCAGCGTCGATCTCTACACCGACAGCAACTATGTCCGCGACGGCATCTCGGGCTGGATCGAGGGCTGGAAGCGCAACGGCTGGCGGACGGCTGCGAAAAAGCCGGTCAAGAACGCCGAGCTGTGGCAGGCGCTCGACGCCGCGCGCCAGCGCCACGACGTGTCCTGGCACTGGGTGAAGGGCCATGCCGGCCATCCGGAAAACGAGCGCGCGGACGAACTCGCACGCTCGGGCATGGCGCCGTTCAAGCCGAAGCGCCGGCACTCCTCAGCCGGGCAGGCCTGACCGCGGGTCAGAGCTGTTCGAGGATCCGTGCCGCGCCTGAATCCACCGCCTGTCCTGGCTTGGATTCGACGTTCAACGCGGCCACCTTGCCGTCGTCGACGATCATCGAGAACCGCTTCACGCGTACTCCCATCCCGGCCACGGACATGTCCATGTCGAGGCCGAGCGCCCGCGCGAAATCCGCGTTGCCGTCGGCGATGAAGGTCAGCTTGTCCTCCGCGCCGCTGAACCGCGCCCAGGCGCGCATGACGTGCTGGTCGTTGACCGAAACGACGGCGATCGCGTCGACGCCCTTGTTCAGGATCGCATCACGGTTTTCGACGAAGCCGGGCAGGTGGTTGTTGCTGCAGGTCGGGGTGAATGCGCCCGGCACACCGAAAAGGACGATCTTCCGGTTCTTGAAGAACGCATCGGTGGACGTCGCTTCCGCGCCGTCGGCGGTCACGATCTTGAGCTCCGTCTGCGGAATGCTGTCACCCGCGGCAATCGTCATATGGGATGTCTCCTGATGGTGTGTTGTCGGGCCGGTGGCTGGCCGCCGCGCAACATAGGCCGCGGCTGCCGTCGATCAATAGTCGATATCGATGAAACCGTCATAGGCGCCATCGGAGGTCACCAGCGTGAAATAGGCGGGAGGCAGCGCGTCGTCGTCTGTCCAGCGGCTGATGTCGAACTGGAAGCGCACCGTCCCGTCGCTGTCGTCGCGCTGCGGCACACCTACCGCGTAGCTTTCGCTTCCGGCGATGAAAAGATCCTCCACCGTGACCCCGTCTGGAAGCCTGGCGATGACGGTGAAGCTGTCCCCGGCGTGCTCGGCGACCTCGAGCCCGTGTTCGGGATCCGCCGGCTTCGGTGCTGCCGCGAACGCGCCGTCCACGAGCTCGTCGTCACCGGCATTCCCGGGCGATGACGGGTCGACGGTCAGGTGCATCTGCACGGGGATGCAGATCTGCTCGCAAACGCCGAGGAATATGTCGGCTTCGATGCGCGCGGGCTTGCCGGCTTCGGGGACGGCGAATGTCACCGGGAGTGCGACCGGCTCCTTGTAGCCGGCCCAGATCGAATAGCCGTCGTCGAAACGGTGCGGCGGCGGAAAGGCAATCGCGGCCTCTCCAATGTTCGTGCTCGTCGACACGTCGATGCTGGGCGGCACGCCGGCATCGCCGGGGTCGCGCCAATAGGTCTTCCAGCCGTCCTTGAGCTCGATCTGGAGCGCGCCGCGTATGGAACCGTCGGCGTTTGCCCGGCTGCTCGTCACCAGCCGGATGTCGGCGCCGTCGGCGCGATGCCAGTCGCTGGAGGCCGCGAACGCGGTGGTCGCGAAAAGTTGCGCCAGGAGGGTCAGTGCGGGGACGAGCGGCTTCATAGGTCCTAGTTGGATCGTGTTCGCCGACAATGCAACGCGCGCCTGCTCGCAGGCGCATCATTATTCGGTGAACGCTCGCCGCTGGTCGTCCGCGCGCAGGCCGGCCAATTGATATCTTTCAAGCGCATCGCAACTGCGTTACGCTTCCGGCCATGGACCTCGCCGATCGCATAGCAAGGACGCCCGAGCCGGGCTTCCTCGACAACCAGTTCCTCATTGCCATGCCGGGCATGAAGGACGAGCGGTTCGCGCGTACCGTCATCTACATCTGCGCGCACAGCGACGAAGGGGCGATGGGCCTCATCATCAACCAGGCGCAGGAGATGGGCTTTGCCGATCTCCTGGTTCAGCTTGGCCTGGTCGACGAGAAGGACGCGATCCGCCTGCCGTCGGAAGCCCGCGATCTGGTCGTCCGGCACGGTGGCCCCGTCGACCGCAGCCGCGGCTTCGTGCTTCATTCCGACGACGTCAAGGTGGAGTCCTCGATGCCGGTCGCGGGCGATATCTGCCTGACCGCGACGGTGGATATCCTTCGTGCCATTTCGAAGGGAACCGGTCCGCGCCGTGCCCTGATGGCGCTCGGTTATTCCGGCTGGGGCGCCGGCCAGCTCGAGAACGAAATCGCGGAGAATGGCTGGCTGACCTGTCCGGCGACGCCCGACATGCTGTTCGATGGCGACATCGACGGCAAGTACGAGCAGATCCTGGCCGCGATCGGCATAGACCTGACGCATCTGAGCAGCGTCGCCGGTCACGCCTGAGCGAGCGGGTAGAGTTCCTTCAGCATCTTGAGTGTCGGCTCGGCGCCGAGCGGCGGGCCGAACATGTAGCTCTGGACATACTCGCAGCCGAATTCGCGAAGCTGCACCGCATCGCCTTCCTCCGACACGCCTTCCGCCACCACCGACAGGCCGAGCTCGTGCGCCATGTTGACCATCGACTTGATCAGCACGGTGCGCTTCGGGCTGGTGTCGTCGACGAAGCTCTTGTCGATCTTGATGGTGTCGAAGGGAAACCGGGTGAGATAGGACAGCGACGAATAGCCGGTGCCGAAATCGTCGAGCGACAGGCCGATACCGAGCTGCTTGAGCTTGGCCAGAACGTGCGCCGACTGCTCCGGATTGTCCATCACCAGCGATTCGGTCAGCTCCAGCCGGAAGCAGCGCGGCTTGATGTTGGCGCGCGCGATCACCGAGCGGACGTCGCTGACGAGGTCGCGGCGGATGAGCTGGCGGCTCGATAGGTTGACGGAGATCGACAGGGGAACGTCGCCGATCTGCTTCTGCCAGCTATGCAGGTCTTCGGCCGCGCGCTGCATGGCGAACAGGCCGAGCTGGACGATCAGCCCGCAATTCTCTGCGACCGGAACGAAGTCCGACGGCGGGATCGTACCGCGCCTCGGATGCTCCCACCGAAGCAGCGCCTCGAACCCGGCGATGGAGCGATCTTCGAGGCGTACGATCGGCTGATAGGCGAGGGCGAATTCCGAGCGCTCGATGGCCCGGCGCATGTCGGATTCGATCTGCAGCCGGTCCGTTCCGGCGGAGCGGAAGGCCGGGCGGAAAGGCTCGATGCGGTCGCCGCCGAAGCGCTTCGCCTGCTGCATCGCGAGTTCGGCGTCCTTGACCAGGTCCTCGGCCGTGGTCTGCGGCGCCGTCCACGACGCGAGGCCGATCGAGGCGGTCAGGATGATCTCGCGCTTGGCGAAGGTGATCGGCGACTTGATCGCCTTGGTGACGGCTTCCGCCACGTCGGCGATCCGCGCCGGGTCCTGCTCTGAGAACAACAGAAGCGCGAACTGGTCGCCGGTGAACCGCGATAGCGAATCGCCGGGCTTCAACAGCCGCGCCAGGCGGCGGCCGATGGTCAGCAGGATCGTGTCGCCGGCTGAGATGCCGAGGCCGTCATTGACCTGCTTGAAGCGGTCGATGTCGATGACCATGACGGTCGGGCGGACCTTCTCCTCGCTCTTGGCGATCGAGATCACCGTCTCGAGCCGGTTGAGGAACAGTTCGCGGTTGGGCAGGCCGGTCAGATTGTCGTGGACGGCGTCGTGGAGCAGGCGTTCCTCGGCCTTCTTCTGCTCGGTCACGTCGATCATCGTGCCGACGCAACGGATCACCTCGCCGTTGGAACCGACGACGGGCCGGGCGCGCAGCAGGAACCAGTGATAGTGGCCGTCCGCGCCGCGAAGCCGGAACTGCTGCGTGACGCGGCCGCGCCGGTGCTCGAGCACGACGTCGAGCGTCGTGCGGAATGCGTCGCGGTCGTCGGAGTGCAGCGCCGGCAGCCAGTTGCGGGCGTGCCCGTGCAGGCTGTTGGGATTGAGACCGAGCTGGCGGCAGATGTCCGGCCGCGTCACGATGCGGTCGCGCGGCACGTCCCAGTCCCACACGAAGTCACCGGAGCCGGTCACCGCCAGCGCCTGGCGCTCCATGTCGCTGAACAGGCCCTGCTGGAAGGTGCCGCCGGCAAAGGCGTGCTGCATGACCGTGAAGCCGATCAGCAGGATGATCAGGATCAGCCCGCCGCCGAGCGCCGGCTGCACGATGTCGTTGTCGAGCGCCCCGGTGACGGCGAGCCACGCGCCCGCGAGCCACACCAGGATCATCAGCCAGCTCGGCACGAGCATGATCGCCCGGTCGAAGCCGCGCATGCCGAGCAGGATGATCAGCCCGACGCCGACGACGGCCGTCGCCGCGAAGGAGAGCCGGGCGAGGCCGGCGGCGACTTCGGGGTCGAACACCGCGACGGCGCCGAGCAGGAAGAGCGCGAATATCCACGCCAGCGCGCCATAGCTGAAATTGCCGTGCCAACGGTTGAGGTTGAGATAGGTGAACATGAACACGACCAGCGTGCCGGCCAGCGCGATCTCGGTTCCCGCGCGCCAGATCTGCTCGTTGCCGGGCGATATCTCGATCACCTTGTTCAGGAAGCCAAAATCGATCGAGATATAGGCGAGCACGGCCCATGCAAGGGCAGCGGTCGCGGGAAACATCGAGGTTCCCTTGACCACGAACAGGATTGTCAGGAACAGGGCCAGGAGCCCGGCAATGCCGATGACGATGCCGCGGAACAGCGTGTAGGAATTGACCGTGTCCTTGTAGGATACGGGGTCCCACAGATAGACCTGCGGCAGGTTGGGGGCCGACAGCTCGGCCACGAAGGTGACGACCGCGCCGGGATTGATCGTCACGAGGAAGACGTCCGCGTCGGGGCTCGGCTGCCGGTCGAGCGCGAAGCCCTCGCTGGGCGTGATCGCGGCGATGCGGTCCGAGCCGAGATCGGGCCAGATCAGCCCGGATCCCACCAGCCGGAAATGCGGCGCCACGATCAGCCGGTCGAGCTGTTCCTCGGACGTGTTGGCGAGCGCGAACACAGCCCAGTCGCCGGAGGCGCTGCCGCTGGCCGCCTCGACCTCGATGCGGCGCACGATGCCATCGGGGCCAGGTGCGGTGGAGACCTGGAAGTTCTCGCCCTGATTGGCGTGGATCTCGACGGCGCCGGACAGGTCGAGCGCGATGTCGTCGCGGGAGATCTTGATCGGTTCGAAGGCGCGTGCCTGGGTCGCAAGCAGTGCCGCCGCCAGCGTGACGAGCGCGACGAGGCAGACAATGAAAGGAGATTTCCCCTGCGCCAAAATTGCTCAGCCCCGGCTGCGATTGTCCCGATCGTCACTCTCGATCAGCGCGTAGAGCAGGTGGTCCTGCCATGTCCCGTTGATCTTGAGGTACGATCTCAAGAGTCCTTCACGCTCAAATCCGGCTTTTTCAAGCACGCGGATCGAACGCGTATTCTGCGGGATACAGGCAGCTTCCAGCCTGTGCAACCGCAGGGTTTCGAACGCGAAATGCGCCACCAGCCCGATCGCCTCCGTCATCAGCCCTTTTCCGGCGAAGCGTTCTCCCATCCAGTAGCCTATATTCGCGTTCTTCGCGACGCCGTGGCGGATGTTTCCCAGTGATATCCCGCCGGCAAGGCGGCCGGTCTCGGTTTCGAAGACGAAGAACGCGTATCCCGTTCCCTGGTCGTGCTCGCTGCGATAGCGCCGCATCCGCTCGCGCCACGCCGAGCGGTCGAACTCGCCCGGCCCCCAGCGCGGCTCCCAGGGTTCGAGAAAGGCCCGGGAGGCTTTCCTGAGTGCGGCCCATTCCGCGAAATCGCCGGTCTCCGGCGCGCGCAGGCGCACCCGTCGTCCGGCCATCGCCGGCGGCGAGCGACGGAAAAGCGGCAGCTGGAACATGGTCGGACGTGCAGCAGCTCAGCCGGCAAGCAGCCGCGCCGCGTTGTCGGACGTCGCCAGCGCTTCCCGGATGGATTCATATTGCGGCAGCGTCCCGATCGGGCCGACGCCGGCCACGGTCGGCTTGCCGCTGAACAGCCGCTGCGAGAGGTCGGTCAGCCGCTCCAGCGTCAGCTTCGACAGCCGGTCCACCAGCTCCTCGGTGGGGATCGGCCGGCCGTAGAGGAGCAGTTGCCGGGCGATCTGCGAAGCCCGCGACGCCGCGCTCTCCCGCGACATCATCAGCCCGGCGCGATACTGCGCCCGCGCGCGGTCGAGCTCTTCCTGGTCGATGCTTTCGCCTGCCTTGCGCAGCTCCGACAGGATCACCGGCACGAGCTCCGCGATGTCCTCCTTGCCGGTGGCGGCATGGACGCCGAACACGCCGGTATCGGAAAAGCCCCAGTGGAAGGCGTAGACCGAGTAGCACAGGCCGCGCCGCTCGCGCACCTCCTGGAACAGGCGGGACGACATGCCGCCGCCGAGGATCATCGACAGCACCTGCGAGGCGTAGAAGTCGCGGACGTGGTAGGCGCGGCCCTCGAAGCCGAGCACGATCTGCGCGTCCATCAGGTCGCGGTTCTCGCGATAGTCGCCGCCGACATAATGGGCGTATTGCGGCAGCGC
>JAMLJD010000089.1 GCA_023953775.1 Rhizobiaceae bacterium
AATGGCGCGGCGAATGGGACGCACTCGACAAGGAGGCGCGGTCGCAGAAGAAGGCGCGCCAGGGCGTGCGCTACGCCGCGCTGGAGGACCTGACCGTGATGGACCCCGAGACCATGCAGCGGGTTCCGGCCGACGGCGAGACGATCGGGGAGGTCATGTTCCGCGGCAACATCGTCATGCGCGGCTACCTGAAGAACCGCGCGGCGACCGAGGAGGCCTTCGCTGGCGGCTGGTTCCATTCCGGTGATCTCGGCGTGCTGCATCCCGACGGCTACATCCAGCTCAAGGACCGCTCGAAGGACATCATCATCTCCGGCGGCGAGAACATCTCGTCGATCGAGGTCGAGGACGCGCTCTACAAGCACCCCGCCGTGGCGGCCTGCGGCGTCGTCGCCCGCGCCGACGAACGATGGGGCGAGACGCCGGTCGCCTATGTCGAGCTGAAGCCGGGACGCAATGCCAGCGAGGCCGAGCTCATCGACCACTGCCGCGCGCTGCTTGCCCGCTTCAAGTGCCCAAAATCGATCATCTTCCAGGAGATCCCGAAGACCTCGACGGGCAAGATCCAGAAATTCCGGCTGCGGGAGATGGCGAAGGCGCTGTGATTCGCCGGTCCCGCCCGGTATTCGGCGGATTTTGTGCCGATCCGGAACGCTTATCGCGAATTTTTCTTAAAATTCGCCGCGCCGTTAAGGTTCGGTTAAGCTTTACGGGTGTTTACTGTGCGTATCCAGTCTCCTGGATTCTTACCGAGTGGTTGGAGCCACTTTGTTTGACGCCTCCCTGTTTAACTCCCGAGAGCCGCCATCCGCGGCTCTTTTTTTGTCTTGGCGACGCCGCATGCGCCGTTAACCTTCGATTAAGCATCGACTTGCCTTCGACCGGCGGCTATCGCATTTTTCGCCCCCTGCCGCTTAGAGTTCGGCAACCGGAACGCGACGTGGCGGTTCAGGCAGGCTGTGGACGAGTAGGACGGGATGACGGACCAGGACGTGGGAGACGGGCGAACCATCAAGCTGGCGGAACGCAGGGTGTTCTCCCAGTCCTTCAAGCCGCTCTACGACGAAGGCATGCGGCTCGTCGAGCAGGCCGCCGAATATCTCGACGGCGAGGGGCGCGCCGAGGCCAAGGGCCTGTCGCGCGTGGCTGCCACGCTTTACGCCGCCGAATCGATGCGGCTGACCACCCGGCTGATGCAGGTCGCTTCCTGGCTGCTCCTGCAGCGGGCGGCGAATTCCGGCGAGATGACGCGCGACCAGGTCGCCTCCGAGAAGCTGAAGGTACGGCTCGATACCGCCTCGGCGCATGACGACGCGCCGGGCTGGGGCGAATTGCCCGAGGCCTTCCGTGCCATCGTCGAGCATTCGCTGCGCCTGCAGGGCCTCGTGCGCCGCATGGACGAACAGATCTACGGCGATGCGGCCAAACAGGCGGCGCCCGCCGCCGGCAATCCGGTCTCGGACCAGATCACCCTGCTCAAGACCGCCTTCGGCGGCGGCTGAGCGCCCGCTCTATCCCGCAAACGCCCCCGCGACGGCGCGGAAGACCCCGTCGAGCGCCGGCAGCGCCAGAATGGCGGCGGCAACAATCATTACGAAGGTAATCGCCCGGTAGGCTCTCTCTGTCGCCAGACCGAAAAGCGCCCAGCCGACGAGGATGCCGGCGAAATAGACCGGCATCACGGTCAGCGCGATCGTGACGGCTTCCCGCTCGAACAGGCCGGCGAACCAGATGTTGGTGAACGACACCAGCGTGCCGAGGAAGAACAGCGACAGAAGGTTGGCCCGCACGATCGCCGAGGCGAGCCCGGAGGCGAGCCAGTAGACGATGACCGGCGGCCCAGGGATCGAAGCGATGCCCGACAGGATTCCGGCAATGCCGCCGACTGCTCCCGAGACAGCCATGCCCCGCGGTCCACGGTAACGCCATCCCGACCACAGCGCCGCGACACAGATCAGGATCGCAACCGAGATGATCCATCGCAAGACAGTCGGATCGCCATGCTTGAGGATCAGCACGCCGATCGGCACCGTGAGAAACAGCCCGACGAAGACCGGGATGACCTCGCGCCACAGGGCGATGCGAAGCACCGGTATCGTCACCGGGATCGACGGCAGCGCGTCGATGATGACGATGACGATCAGCGCCGTCTTGGGCCCGTAGAGAGCGCCCGCGATCGGCGCGACGATCATGCCCGTGCCGAAGCCCGACAGGCCCTTCGCAGTACCGGCCACCAGGACGCAGCCGAGGAGGATGAGAAACGGAGTGTCGAATGTCGGCAAGTTGTCGGTCTCGTGGCGGGAATGGCTTTGTAAGGTCTTCTGCGGCGGGATGAAAGACTGCCGGTGCTACAATTCCCGGTTGTCGCCCGGACGCGCTGACTTCCGGCCTTCCGTCCAATAAGCTCTGGCAATGAGCACAGCGATTCGCATCGTCGGGATCGATCCCGGACTAAGGCAGACAGGTTGGGGTATCGTGGAAAGCGAACTCAACAATCTGCGCTTCGTGGCCGCCGGCACCGTCAGGTCCGATGCCCGGCTCGCGCTTGCCGAACGGTTGCGCCAGATCCACGACGGACTTGCCGAGGTCGTGGCCGCGCACCGGCCGCTGGCCGCGGCCGTGGAATCCACCTTCGTCAACAAGGACGCCGCCGCGACTCTGAAGCTCGGCCAGGCGCGCGGCATCGCCATGCTGGTGCCCGCGCTCGCCGGCCTTGAGGTCGCGGAATATGCGCCCAATGCGATCAAGAAGACGGTCATCGGCGTCGGGCACGGCGACAAGAAGCAGATCCACATGATGGTCAGGGTACTGATGCCGCGCGCGACGTTCGACACCGACGACGCGGCCGACGCGCTCGCCATCGCCATTTGCCATGCCCATCATCTGGGAAGCGCCACCTCGAGGCTGGCGCACACCCTGGCGGGCGAGAAGGCGTCGGCGTGAGGCGAATGGCGATGAGGGGCAGATGATCGGCAAGCTGCGGGGTCTGGTCGACGAGATCGCGGACGACCACTGCGTCATCGACGTCGGCGGTGTCGGTTACGTCGCCTATTGTTCCGGGCGCACGCTCTCGGCGCTCGGCGGGGCCGGCACCGACGCGACCCTGTTCATCGAGACCTATGTCCGCGAAGATGTGATCCGGCTCTACGGCTTCTCGACCGCGCTGGAACGCGAGTGGTTCCGCCTGCTCCAGAACAACGTTCAGGGCGTCGGCGCCAAGGTCGCGCTGGCCGTGCTTTCGACCCTGTCGCCGCCCGAGCTTGCCAACGCCATCGCGCTGAAGGACATCGCCATGGTCGCGCGGGCGCCTGGCGTCGGCAAGAAGGTCGCCGAGCGCATCGTCACCGAGCTCAAGAACAAGGCGCCGGCATTCGCCGGCGAGGCGGCCGGCACGATCGGCCTGAAGCAGGAACTCGGCGAAGGCGTCGCAGCCGCGCCGGTCGCCGACGCGGTTTCGGCGCTGACCAATCTCGGCTACTCGCGCGACATGGCTGCCAATGCCATCGCGGCCGCCCTCAAGGAGGCGGGAGACGGCGCGGATTCCGCACGTCTCATTCGGCTCGGTCTCAAGGAGCTGGCACGATGATGTCCGCCGCGACCGGTGACGGCAGACCGACAACATTCGCCCGGATCGTCCTGACCGCCCTGCTGTTCGCCCTCGTCGGCCCGCTGGTGGCCGGCCCGGTGGTCATTCCGATCATCTGGTATTACAGCTTCGCGGACATGTCGTTCGGACAGGCTTTGGTCTCCGGCGTGGTCGTCACCCTCCTCGGCTTCTGGGCGATCATTCCGGCCGGAGCGGTCCCGGGCTTCGCCGTCGGCACGACCATAGGCTGGCTCGAAAGCACGGGCGGCGCGACGGGGGTGTGGGTTCCGGTTACCGCAGGCATAGTTTTTGGAGCGATTTGGGGGGGTGTGATCCAGCACAACGTCTCGGAATTCGTGGCGGTCGTACCGGCGGTTGCCGTCGGTGCGGTTGTGGCAAGCGTGACGTGCTGGCAGATCATGCGCTGGCTGCGGGCGATGCGCGACAGAAGGGTGTCATGAGCAGACTGATCTCTTCCGAACAACGCGGCGAGGACAGCGACGTCACCCTGCGGCCCCAGACGCTCGACGATTTCGTCGGGCAGGCGTCGGTGCGCGCCAACCTGAAAGTCTTCATCGAAGCCGCCAAGTCGCGCTCGGAAGCGCTCGACCACGTGCTCTTCGTCGGGCCGCCGGGCCTCGGCAAGACCACGCTGGCGCAGATCATGGCGCGCGAACTCGGCGTCAATTTCCGCTCGACCTCCGGCCCCGTCATTGCCAAGGCCGGCGATCTCGCCGCGCTGCTGACCAATCTCGAGGACCGCGACGTCCTGTTCATCGACGAGATCCACCGCCTCAACCCGGCGGTCGAGGAAATCCTCTATCCGGCGATGGAGGACTTCCAGCTCGACCTGATCATCGGCGAGGGCCCGGCCGCACGCTCGGTCAAGATCGATCTTGCCCGCTTCACCCTCGTCGCGGCGACGACGCGGCTCGGCCTCCTGACGACGCCGCTGCGCGACCGGTTCGGCATTCCGGTGCGGCTTCAGTTCTATACCGTCGAGGAGCTGGAGACGATCGTGCGGCGCGGCGCCCGGATCCTCGCCCTGCCGGTCGACGACGACGGCGCCAAGGAGATCGCCCGGCGCGCCCGCGGCACGCCGCGCATCGCCGGCCGGCTGTTGCGCCGCGTGCGCGATTTCGCCGATGTCGCGGGCGTCGAGCTGGTCACGCGCGCGATCGCCGACGATGCGCTGTCGCGACTCGAGGTCGACGCGCAGGGCCTCGACCAGCTCGACCGCCGATACCTCACCATGATCGCCGGCAATTTCGGCGGCGGCCCGGTCGGCATCGAGACGATCGCGGCCGGCCTGTCCGAACCGCGCGACGCCATCGAGGACATCATCGAGCCCTATCTGATCCAGCAGGGCTTCATCCAGCGCACGCCGCGCGGCCGCATCCTGACCGCCAACGCCTGGAAGCATCTCGGCATGGCGGCGCCCGCCGACCTTGCCGCGCTCCAGGGCACGCTCTTCGAGGAAGAATGACCGAAGACGACCACCAGCCAATGACGGCCGAGCAGGCTTCGGCGCTGTCCGGCGAACTGACGCCGTTCGGCCATCGGCTGCGTGCCCGCGTCTATTTCGCCGACACCGACTTTTCCGGCGTCGTCTACCATGCGCGCTATCTCGAATTCTTCGAGCGCGGCCGCTCCGATTTCCTGCGGCTGGCCGGCGTCCACCACACCGAGCTGATGGACGGCAAGCATGGCGAGAAGATCGTCTGGGTCGTGAAGCGCATGGAGATCGACTTCCGCGCTTCCGCCAGGATCGACGATATCCTGACCGTCGACACGCGCACGCTCGACATTTCCGGAGCGCGCATCGTGATGGGCCAGACCATCAGCCGCGACGACGCGCTTCTGGTCGAGGCGCGGGTGGAAGCCGCGATCATCGGCGAGTCCGGCCGCCCCCGGCGCTTTCCGAAGGAATGGATCCCCGCCTTCATGCCGCGCGGCTGACCGCGCAGGACGCCGGCGCACGCGCGGTTTCCTAACCGATCCTTAACCATAACGGTCCATGAAGATGGTGTCCGAAATGCCGCCTTTTCCGCGCGCCTTCGTTTCACCAAATTTCGCCCGGAAAAGGCCGCCTGCCAGACCTTGCGGGTCTGCAAGGGACGTTTCGGACGCATCGAGGAATTGCATGGGGGCCGGCGCGCCGATCGCGCCGCTCCTGCGAAAGGACATGGATCCATGGAAAACCTGCCTGAGGTGGTCACCGCCGGCGACCTCTCCATCTGGGCGCTGTTCTGGCAGGCCGGATGGGTGGTCAAGATCGTGATGATCGGGCTGCTCGTCGCCTCGGTCTGGACCTGGGCGATCATCGTCGACAAGGTGATCGCCTATGGCCGCATGCGCTCGGCGCTGAACCGCTTCGAGAAGGTGTTCTGGTCGGGGCAGTCGCTCGAGGAGCTCTACCGCTCGCTCTCGGAGCGCACGCCGAACGGCATGGGCGCGATCTTCGTCGCCGCGATGCGCGAATGGAAGAAGAGCTTCGAGAAAGGCGCCAAGTCGCCGCTCGGCCTCCAGACCCGCATCGACAAGGCGATGGACCTCGCCCTGACCCGCGAGATGGAACGGCTTGAAGGACGGCTGGGCTTTCTGGCCTCGATCGGGTCGGCATCGCCCTTCATCGGCCTGTTCGGAACAGTGGTCGGCATCATGACCTCGTTCCAGGCGATCGCCGGCTCGAAATCGACCAACCTCGCCGTCGTTGCACCCGGCATCGCCGAGGCGCTGCTGGCAACGGCGATGGGGCTCCTGGCTGCCATTCCCGCCACCATCGCCTACAACAAGCTGACCTCGGACGCCGGCAAGCTCGGCGTGCGCATGGAGGGCTTCGCCGACGAGTTTTCCGCCATACTCTCGCGGCAAATCGATGAAAAGGTCGCCCCCCGAGGCTGAGGAGAGACGTCAATGGGAATGTCGATCGGCCAGCAGGGACGCGGCTCCAGGGGCCACAGGCGGCGCGGCCGCCATCACGGCCTGATGAGCGAGATCAACGTCACGCCCTTCGTGGACGTGATGCTCGTGCTTCTGATCATCTTCATGGTCGCCGCACCGCTTCTGACGGTCGGCGTGCCGATCGACCTGCCGGAGACGGAGGCGAAGGCGCTCAACTCCGAGACCCAGCCGATCACCATCTCCGTCAACCAGGACGGTGCGATCTACCTGCAGGAGACCGAGATTGCCATCGACGAAGTCGTGCCGAAGCTCGAGGCGATCTCGCGCACCGGTTACGAGGAACGCATCTACGTCCGCGGCGACAAGTCCGCCGATTACGGTACGGTGATGCGCGTTATGGCCCGTATTTCGGCCGCCGGCTACCGCAATCTTGGCCTCGTGACGCTCCAGGAACAGGATAACTGACCGGAAATGAAGGCCGGACTGACATCCTCGGTCATCATGCATGCCGCGCTGCTGGGATTCGGCCTGTTCTCCCTGTCGGCGCCGCGGCCGTTCGAGGTCGCCGATGTCGAAGCCTTCCCGGTCGACATCGTGCCGGTGGAATCGATCACCCAGGTCCAGCAGGGCGAGAAGAAGGCTCCCGCCGCCGAGAAGGCCGCGCCGAAGCCGACCGAACGGCCGGATCCGGTTCCTGATGCACGCGAGGTCGGCGAGAACGACGTCGACCTGAAGACCCCGCCGACGCCCGAGCCGAAGCCGCGCGAGGTGGAAACGGCGGAAGCCGCCGCGCCGGAACCGAAGCCCGAACCCGCGCCCGAGCCGAAGCCGGAAGCCCCAAAGGTCGCCAAGCTGGACCCCAAGCCGGTTCCCGCGACCGAGGTGACGCCTGACCCGAAGCCGAAGCAGGAGGTCAAGCCGGAGCCCGTGCCCGACCCGGTGGTGGCCGAGACGCCCGACGCCGAAAGCGTGACGCTGCCGAACACCGCGCCGTCGCCCGAGGCCCGGCCGCAGCCGCCTCAGGCCCAGACAGCCAAGGCGCCGGAGCGCAAGGATTCCGACAAGCCGGCCGAGAAGAAGACCGCCGCCAGGGACGCCGAGAAGAAGGACGACGTGCTCGACGACGTCGCGGCCCTGCTCAACAAGCAGAAGGCATCGGGCGGCGGCGCCAAGCGCTCGACCGAGACCGCCTCGCTCGGCGCAAAGAAGACGACCAGCGGCCAGAAGCTCACCCAGAGCGAGATGGATGCGTTGCGCGGCCAGATCCAGCGCTGCTGGAACGTGCCGGCCGGCGCCATCGACGCCCAGAACCTGCGCGTTTCGGTCAAATTCAGCCTCGACCGCTCGGGCGCGATCGAAGGCAGGCCGGTTCTGGTGGAAGGCGGCGGCGCCAACGGCGTCGAGCGCGCCGCGGCCGAATCCGCACTCCGCGCGGTCGCACGCTGCGCGCCCTACACCCTTCCGGTCGACAAATATGACGCCTGGGCCGAGGTCCTCGTCAATTTCGATCCCAGCGAGATGTTCTGAGCCGGCGATCCGCGGGCCAACCAAAGAGGCAGAACAACGATGAGAAAATTCCTCAAGACGATCCTGAGCGCCGTGACCGTCGCGGCCGCCCTGAGCGGCTATGCGACGCTGCCGGCGCGGGCCCTCGTCGAGATCGACATCAACCAGGGCGTGGTCGAGCCGCTGCCGGTCGCGATCACCAGCTTCCTGTCTGGCGACGAGGTCGGATCGGAGATCTCGCAGGTGATCGAGGCGGACCTGCGCCGCTCGGGCCTGTTCGCGCCGATCGACAAGGGCGCCTTCATCGAGAAGATCTCGAACCCGGACGTCGCGCCGCGCTTCGAGGACTGGAAGGTGATCAACGCCCAGGCGCTCGTCACCGGGCGCGTGACCCAGGAAGCCGACGGCCGCCTGCGGGCCGAATTCCGGCTGTGGGACACCTTCGCGGGACAGCAGCTCGTCGGCGAGCAGTTCTTCGCCAACAAGGCCAACTGGCGCCGCGTCGCCCACATCATCGCCGACACGATCTACGAGCGCCTGACGGGCGAGAAGGGCTATTTCGACACCCGTATCGTCTATATCGACGAGTCCGGCCCGAAGGAAAACCGCGTCAAGCGGCTGGCGATCATGGACCAGGACGGCGCCAACCACCGCTTCCTGTCCGACGGACGCGCGATCGCGTTGACCCCGCGCTTCTCGCCCAACCGCCAGGAAATCACCTACATGTCGTATGAAAGCGGCCAGCCGCAGGTCTATCTGCTCCAGATCGAGACCGGCCAACGCGAACTCGTCGGCAACTTCCCCGGCATGACGTTTGCACCGCGCTTCTCGCCTGACGGCCAGAAGATCGTGATGAGCCTTTTGCGCGACGACGGCAACTCCAACATATTCGCGATGGACCTCAGGAGCCGGGCGACGACGCGTCTGACCAATTCCAACTCGATCGACACCTCGCCGTCCTTCTCGCCCGACGGCTCCAGGATCGTCTTCACTTCCGACCGCGGCGGCCGCGCCCAGATCTACGTCATGGGCGCCGACGGCTCGAACCCGACGCGCATTTCGTTCGGCGATGGCACCTATTCCACGCCGGTCTGGTCGCCGCGCGGCGACCTCATCGCCTTCACCAAGCAGTCGGGCGGCGATTTCCAGATTGGCGTCATGAAGACCGACGGCTCCGGCGAGCGCATCCTTTCCAGCGCATTCAGCCAGGAAGGCCCGACCTGGGCACCGAACGGCCGGGTTCTGATGTTCTTCCGCCAGGCCGCCGGCTCGGGCGGCCCGAAGCTGGTCTCGATCGACCTGACCGGCCGCAACGAGCAGCAGTTGCCGACCGCGAACTTCGCGTCCGATCCCGCCTGGTCGCCGCTTCTCGAGTAGGAAACGGCCGGTTTTTCCGGCCAGAGGCCGCGTTTCCGCCGCATTTCAGCCTAGGGTGCGGCGCGAACGGGGGCGTTGGGGGCAACGCGACAACGAAAAATTAACCCTGTTTCTTGAGCCCGGCTTAACCGCACTAAGGTTACTGATTGCTCAACAAAGCAGTTCTAATGCGAAGGAGAGGCGGCCATGCGCCGTATCGCAGCCCTTACCGTAAACCCATTTGTCGTCGCCGTGGTGATGGCGATCGCGCTCGCGGGATGTGCGTCCAAGAAGATCCCCAACGATCCGGCCGATCTCGGCCTCGGAAACGCCGCACCGGGTTCGCCGCAGGACTTCACCGTGAATGTCGGCGACCGGATTTTCTTCGATACCGATTCCTCGGCGATCCGCGCCGATGCGCAGGCAACGCTGTCAAAGCAGGCGCAGTGGCTGTCGCAGTACCGCAACTACTCGATCACCGTCGAAGGCCATGCCGACGAACGCGGAACGCGCGAATACAATCTGGCGCTCGGCGCCCGCCGTGCTGCCGCGACGCGCGACTTCCTGGTCGCACGCGGCGTTCCGGCCGGCCGCATCCGCACGATCTCGTACGGCAAGGAACGTCCCGTCGCGGTGTGCGACGACATCTCCTGCTGGTCGCAGAACCGCCGCGCGGTGACCGTGCTCGGCGGCGCCGGAAGCTGACAACGCGACGCGCATTGCTCGACGAGTCGGAGGCGGCCGCAAGGCCGCCTTTCGGCATTAGGGGCCAGACAATCAAAATTTTGCCGAACTCGCCCGGCCTGCTAAATGAAACGCGACGGCGCGCCACGGCGCCGGGACACGAACGACCCAACGAGATGGTCATGAAGCTCAAGACGATTTTCTGCGGCCTCGCCGCCCTGCCGCTGATCTGCGGCGGCCCTGCCCTCGCCTTTCGCGCCGACGAACCCCTGTCCAGCAAGGCCGGAATGCCGGTGCAGCTCGCCCAGGCCGGCGATCCGCGCGTTACCCAGCTCGAGGAGCAGGTCCGCCGCCTCAACGGTCTCATCGAGGAACTGAACTTCCAGATCCTGCAGATGCAGGAGCAGATGCGCAAGATCCAGGAAGACAACGAGTTCCGCTTCCAGCAGCTCGAGGACAAGCGCGGCGACGCGGGCGTGACCGCGGACCGCAAGACCGCGCGCGCCGTCGACGAGCGCTCGACCGACGAAGCCGATGCCGGCGACGCCCAGGCGCCGGGTCCCGGCGCTCCGGAGCGCGAATTCGGCAAGATCGTCTTCGATGCCGAGGGCAATGTGCGCACGACCAACGAAATCGGCGACGTGCCGGAGACCCGTACTGGTGGAGAAGAACCCGTTGATGCCGGCGAGCCTGCCGACCGGACGACGGTCGCGGCATTGCCGTCGTCCGACGATCCGGACGAACTGTACCGCAACGCCTACGAGTTCATCCTGTCGGGCGACTACGGGACCGCGGAAACCGGATTTCGCGAACTGATCGACCGCTTCCCCGACGACCAGCGCGCAGCCGATGCGCATTTCTGGCTCGGCGAAGCGCTGCTCGGCCAGCAGCAATACCAGGAAGCGGCGCAGATCTTCCTTGCGGCCAACCGCGACTATCCGCAGTCGCGCAAGGCGCCCGACATGCTGTTCAAGCTCGGTGTTTCCCTGTCGGCAATGGGCCAGCGCGACGTCGCCTGCGCCACCTTCGTCGAAGTCGCGAAGCGCTATCCGAACGCATCCGCGTCCCTGCTCGGTCGCGTGAAGGAAGAGCAGGCCCGTTCATCCTGCTGATGGACGCTACCCTGCCCGACGCCGATGTGCTGTTTCGGGCAGTCGACTTCCCGGCCGGGCGCCCGGTCGTCGTCGGCGTTTCCGGCGGCAGCGATTCACTGGCGCTTCTGCATCTTCTTACCGCCTTCACCCGCACCTTATCTACCGGCATCGTTCCCGTTGCGGTGACGGTCGATCACGCCCTTCGTCCCGTATCGGCGGCGGAGGCCGAAGCGGTCGGCAGGGTCTGCGCCGCACTCGGCGTCAAGCACAGGACGTTGCGCTGGCAGGACGCCAAGCCGTCGACGGGACTGGCCGCGGCGGCACGGCTCGCGCGACACCGGCTCCTTGCGCAAGCGGCGCGCGAGGAGGGTGCGTCGATGGTGCTGGTCGGCCACACGCGCGACGACCTGGCAGAAACGGCGGCGATGCGGATGGCGCGCGGCACGGGCCGCGGCGACGCGGGAATTCCGCCGGCGACGCTCTACGAGAACTCGACCTGGTTCGTCAGGCCGATGCTCGGGACACGCCGCCGCGACCTCCGGGCCTTTCTCGCCGCACAGGGTATCGGCTGGATCGACGATCCGACCAACAGCGACCGCCGCTATGAGCGGGCAAGGACCCGGCTCGACCTCGCCGCCCTGCCCGATGCCGAACGGGAGATCGAGGCGCTCGCCCGGCGGGCGGAGAACGCGGCCGCCATGCGTGGGCAAATCGCACGGAACGTAGCCCGCATTCTGGCGCGGCATGCCGCCATGATGTCGCCAGGGCTCTTCCGCCTTGCGCCCGACATGCTGGCCCTCGATATGCCCGACGCTGCGGTGGAGGCCTTGCGCATCGTCATCGCCATCGCCGGCGGAAGTGAGCACCTGCCCGACCGCGACCGCTCGGTGGACCTGTTTCGCCGGCTCGAAGGAGCGGCCCGGCTGCGCGCCACATTGTCGCGCGCCCTGATCGATCGCCGCGACGATGCGATCTTTGTCCTGCGCGAGCGACGCGGCCTTCCCGAACCGGGCAATTACGTCCGCGGCGCGATCTGGGACGGCCGCTTCCGGGTTCGCGTACCGGGTCGACTGACGATTTCGGGCGATGCGGCGAGGGCGGAACGGGTACCGGGGGGTATTCCCGAAAGCCTCGTCCAAGCGGCATCTTACGCCGAGCCGGCGATACATGCCGCGCAGCCGGACCATGATGGCGACGTCCGCACGACGGACACGTCGCCCTCCCGGGTTGCCGGTCCCTGGGCGACGTTCATGCCGTCCTTCGACCATGCCGCGGCGTCCGCCGCCATCCGCATGCTGGGCGGCGACCCGCCCCCGCCCCTGCCTTTCCGAGGCCACAATGAAGCAGCAGCTTAACCGAGTGTTGGGGCCGTGCTTGGCAAGGTCGCGGGCCATGCCTATGTTACGGACAAGCACTTCACGCGGACAGGCGCTCGTGCTCGAACGCCAACGGGACACAGTATGAATCCGAATTATCGCAACCTCGCGCTCTGGGCGATCATCGCCGTCCTGCTGATCGCGCTCTTCAATCTTTTCCAGACCCCGCAGCAGCGCGGCCAGGCGCGCGAAATCGCCTATTCGGAGTTTCTCCAGGAACTCGACAATGGCCGGGTGAAGTCCGTGACGATCACCGGCAACCGCATCACCGGACAGTTCAACGATGGCGGCGCGGGCTTCCAGACCTATTCGCCCGGCGATCCCGCACTTGTGCAGCGGCTGGAGGACAAGAACGTCACCATCAATGTGCGCCCGGAGACCGACGGGTCGAACTCGCTGTTCGGCTATCTGATCTCATGGCTTCCAATGCTGCTCATTCTCGGCGTCTGGATATTCTTCATGCGCCAGATGCAGTCCGGCTCGGGCCGCGCAATGGGCTTCGGCAAGTCGAAGGCCAAGCTCCTGACCGAGGCGCATGGCCGCGTGACATTCCAGGACGTGGCCGGCGTCGACGAGGCCAAGCAGGACCTCGAGGAGATCGTCGAGTTTCTCCGCGACCCGCAGAAGTTCCAGCGCCTCGGCGGCAAGATCCCGCGCGGCGTGCTGCTCGTCGGCCCTCCCGGAACCGGCAAGACGCTGCTCGCGCGTTCCGTGGCGGGCGAGGCGAACGTGCCGTTCTTCACCATCTCCGGCTCGGACTTCGTCGAAATGTTCGTCGGTGTCGGCGCCAGCCGCGTCCGC
>JAMLJD010000009.1 GCA_023953775.1 Rhizobiaceae bacterium
CGGCCGGCTCTCGGCCCCGCCGCCGGCCCGGATGCCGATCATGTGGCAGACGGCGAAGGCGAGGTCGGCCCGGTTCATCGTGTAGAAATGGAAATCCCCGACGCCGCGCTCGACGAGGTCCAGCACCTGCTCGGCGGCGACGGCTGCCGCCACCAGCGCATGGGTCTGGGGGTCCTTCTCCAGCCCTTCGAACCGCTCCGCCAGCCATTGCGGCACATGCGCCCCGCAACGCGCCGAGAAATTCGCCACCTGGGTGAAATTGTGGACCGGCAGGATGCCGGGAACGATCGGAATGTAGATGCCGGCCTTGCGGGCGCGCTCGACATAGCGCTCGAAGACGTCGTTGTCGAAGAAGAACTGGGTGATCGCCCGCGTCGCGCCGTTGTCGGCCTTGCGCTTCAGCATGTCGATGTCGGTGGCGTAGTCGGGACTTTCGGGATGTTTTTCCGGATAGGCGGACACCGAGATGTCGAAATCGCCGATCCGCTTCAGCGCACCAACCAGCTCCGCGCCATTGGCGTATCCGTCGGGGTGCGGCCGATAGGTGGTGCCGACGCCCGCGGCGGGATCGCCGCGCAGCGCCACGAACCGCGTGACGCCCATCGCGGCGAATTCGCGAATCACCTCGTCGACCTCGTCGCGGCTGGCGTCGACGCAGGTCAGATGCGCCGCAGGCGTCAGCGTCGATTCGGTCAGCACGCGCCGCACGGTGCGCACAGTGCGTTCGCGCGTCGAGCCGCCCGCCCCGTAGGTGACCGACACGAAACGCGGCGCCAGCGGCGCGAGCCGCTTCACCGTCTCCCACAGACGCGTTTCCATCTCGTCAGTCTTGGGCGGGAAGAACTCGAAGGAAACCCTGATCCGGTCGCCGATATCGGGCCGGCGGGACAAGCGGAAGTTCGACATTACGCGGTTTCCTTCTGGGCGTGATCCGGTGCGGTTTCGGCAATCAAAAGGCGCGGATCGCGGCCGATCCACAGCTTGACGGTCAATCCGGCGCCGGCCTCGCCGCGCCATTCGAAATTGCGGGTTTCGGCAGGCTCAAGCCCCGCCTCTTCCATCCATTCGTGGATATTGGCGTCCGAGAAGCCGAGGCGCACATGCGCGTGCTCCTCGCGCAGGAAATCGAGCGCGTGCGGCGCGAAATCGACGATCGCCAGGCAACCGGAGGGCCTCAGGTAGCGGGCGGCCTCGACGACCGCCGCCCCGGGATCCTCCAGATAGTGCAGCACCTGGTGCATGGTCACGAGATCGAACCCGTCGCGCTCGACCGGCGGCGCATAGATGTCGCCCAGCCGCACCTGGGCGTGGGTGACGCCGGCCCGGTCGAGATTGGCGCGTGCCACCGAAAGCATCTCGCGCGACAGGTCGATCCCGACGCCGCGGCGATAGAGCGGCGCGAAGATCTCCAGCAGCCGCCCCGTCCCCGTGCCGAGATCGAGCATCGCCTGGAACGGCTTGCCGCCCACGGCCTCAAGCAGCGCCTGCTCGACCGCACGGTCGGGAACGTGCAGCGAGCGCAACTCGTCCCAGCGCGCGGCATTGCGGCTGAAATATTCCGACGCGCGCTCCTGGCGGCGGCGGCGCACCGCGCCCAGCCGTTCGAGATCGCGCTCGATCATCGGATCGGCAACGTCGACGCGGGCCACGAGCCCGGCCACGAAATCGCGCGCGGCCTCCGAATCCGACAGCCGGAAATAGGCCCACGAGCCTTCCTGATAGCGGCCTATGAGGTCCGCTTCGAGGAGAAGCTTGAGGTGCCGCGACACGCGCGGCTGCGACTGGCTGAGGATGTCGGTGAGATCGGAGACCGTCAGGTCGCACTGCGACAGGAGCACGAGAATGCGCAGCCGGCTGGATTCGGCCGCCGACTTGAGGGTATTGACCATCGTGTTGAGACTGATCGAGGATGGCGCCAGCATTGCGTTCTCCGAAAAGATATAAAGATATGTTTATATCGAAAGGGACGGCATTGCAACCCGAATGTCGTTTACAGGCCATCCGATGACGCGAAATCCATCGATCGGCGGCGAACCGCGCGACGGCGAGCGCCGGATGGACTTCGATCCCGCGGGACTGTCCGGCGACGCCCGGCTGGTCTTCATCGGCTCCGTGCGCTCTCCGTGGGGCGACAGCGCCGAATGTCCCAAGAACATGGCGCAGGCGCGCGAGCGCGGCATCGAGGCCGCGATCTGGATCGCCCCGCCCTATCGCGCGGGCCTGATGGGCCTGGACGGGTTCAGTCATGTCGCGGTGCTGACCTGGCTCGACCGCAGTGCCCGCGATCTGATCGTGCAGAAGCCGCGCCATGCCGACGCGCCGCGCGGCGTCTTCGCGCTGCGCTCGCCGGCCCGGCCCAACCCGGTCGGCCTCCATATCGCCGCGTTGCGGGGCATCGACCATGGCGCCGGCATCGTCCGGCTCGAGGCGATCGACGTTCTCGACGGAACACCTGTCATCGACATCAAGCCCTATTACGCCTCGACCGATGCCATTCCGGACGCCGGCCGCGGCGGCGACGGGGCGGCATGACGCCCCGCACCGGGCGCCGGAAGGCGGTCGCCCGCGCCCTCACCCTGCTCCTGCCGGCGGCACCCTATGCCGACACCGAACCGATCCGTGACGCCGCGCTCGGCCCTGCCCTGCGCACGCTTCCGCCCTCGGTCGCGGTGTGGCTCGCAACGGTCGCCCATGTGCGCCACGTCCACACCGACTACGACACGCTGCTCGCCGACGGCTACGACCGCGACGCCGCGCGCTTCTTCGTCGTCGACCGGATCAACGAGGTCCTGACCGGCTGGCGCGCCACCCGCCTGCTCGATCCCGACGACCCCGACGAATAGCGTCTGCGGTCCGCCGCAAACGGTCTTAAAAAAGCCGCGGCTTCTGATATCGTCGCTTCCGATCCGGCTGGCGCCGGCGGTGTTTCGGGGCAATCGCAATGGCGCAGGCGCGTCGCAGATCCGGCAGTGCCGGTACCAATCCGCAGGTCCTGCGCTGGCTGTCGGAGCGGCTGTCGCTGCCGTCGCTGGAAAGCTGGTCGACAAACCTCCGCACCGTACTCATCAACCTGCTTTTCCTCGTCACGCTGGTCGTGGTGCTGCCGCTTCTCCTCGGCCAGTTCCAGCGCGACCAGGTGATCATCGAGCCGATTTCGGTTCCCGACACGCTCGCCCAGCGCGGACTGACGGCGGATGTCGTCGCAAGCCGGGTCTGGGATGGCCTGCTGGACGTCAAGCAGAAGGCGCGCACGGCCAAGGAGAGCATCGACGCACTGCCGGATTCGCGGCAGGTCGAATTTTCCTTCCCGGATTCGGGCCTGTCCATCGAATCGCTTGTGTTCCACCTGCGCCGGCTTTTCAACGCCTATGAGACGCGTATCGGCGGCGAGTTCGTCTGTGCGGACGCCGATTGCGCGCCGCAGGGCGTCAGCCTGCGCCTGCGCGTCATCCGCGACAGGGTCGACCTCGTCGAAATGGAGCCGATCGGCACCACGGACCAGCGTGCCTATTTCGCCGATGCCGGAGCGCGGATCATGGCGCTGCTCGATCCCTTCGTCGCCATCGCCGCGACTGCCGAGGACGAACCGCTGCGCGCAACGATCCTCGCCCGCCACCTGATCCGCGCCCGCCACGACGATGCCAAGTGGGCCCACAACCTTATTGGCAACATCCGCATCAATGCGGGCGACATCGGCGCCGCGATCGACGAATACCGCGCCGCGCTCGACGCCGATCCCCGCTTCCTGATCGCCAGGGCCAATCTCGGCGAGGCCCTGCGACAGTCCGGCGACCACACCGGCGCAAGGGCCGCATTCAAGGCGATCTCTGCCGTCGAACCGCACAACGTCCTTGCTGCCGAAGGCCTGGCGAATGTCAGCCTCGACGAGGGCGACGTCGATGCGGCGATCGCCCATCTGCTCAAGGCGGCGGAGTATGATCCGGTGTCACCGCGCTATTTCGCCCGCGCCGGCAAGATCGCGGCGGATGCGGGTCGCGGCGACGACGCCCGAAAGTATCTGTCCCAGGCGCTTGAGATCGATCCCGGATATCCGCTCGCCTTCGCCGTGCTGGGCGTCATGTACATGGCCACGGAGGACTACGAGTCGGCCGAGAAGATCTACCGCGACGCCGCCGACTACGCGCCGGACGACGCCGAAGCGCAGATGTCTCATGGGCGCATTCTGGCAATCCTCAAGGACTGGCCGGCGTCTGAATCGCGGTTACGCCGCGCCGTGGCGCTCGATCCCGGCAATGTCGACTACAAGGTGCAGCTCGCCTACGCGCTGCGGCAGCAGCAGCGTTTAGACGAGGCACTGGCGGTTCTGGACGAGGCGGAGCGTGTCGACGCGAATTCCGCGGCGGTGGCCATCGCCAAGGCCGACTGCTATCGCGACCTCGGTCGCAACGCCGACGCCATCGCCTATTACCGGCGCTTCCTCGAACTCGATACGGAAAACTCGTTCATGCGGCCCGTCGCGGAACGGTTCATCGCGCTGCTGTCGGAATGAGTTGCGCTCACGCGCGATAGATCCATTGCTCGGGAATGCGCACTGATACCGCCTCGCCGCGCGTGACGCGGCCCGGCTTCTCGACCCAGGCGACGAGCCCGCGCAGCCGCTTTGCCGCCTTGGGGAACATGAGCGCTCCGGCCTCATGGTCGGCCATGCGGGCATTCTCGGCCACCGCGCGACCAGCCAGCCGGCAGGGATGGTTCTGGCCGTCCACTTTGAGCGTCACGCCGCCGGCGAAGAACATCAGCGTGCCCGATGGAAGCATCGAGAGCCGCGGAACGCCGTCGATAACCAGATTGGCGCCGATCCAGTCCGGCTTGACCTCGGCGAGTTTCATGCCGGCTGCAATCAGCCGGAGTTCGTCGCTGGCGACGATCGAAACCTGGCGCTCGTTGCGCATCTCCGTGCCACGCCCGTACCAGGGCTCGCGGCCGCCGGAGCGGCGCGTCGTGCCGGCGTGGAAATCGCCAGCGATACCCTCGAAGCCGAGGTCCAGCGCCTCTGTCGGACGGGTCTCGAAATGATCGAATGCCGCGATCAGCGTCTCGCTGACCGTCCCGAGCAGCTTGCGCGCCGGATGGATGTCGATTTCGTCGTCGCGTCGCGCCAGCGGGTCGAGCATGCACGTCTCCCTCGATATGGAATAGTCGGCCGGCGCGTGGCGCGAAACTGCCGTGGCTACATCATCCGCAGCAGCGCGCCGCCGATCGAATAGCCGGCGCCGAACGCGCACAGCAGGCCGTAGTCGCCCGCCTTCATGTCCTCGTGGTTCTCGCACAGCGCGATGATCGCGCCCGCCGCCGCGGTGTTGCCCAGCCGGTCGAGCACTGTCGGCGCGCGGTCCTGCCCGACCTCCTCGCCGAAGGACAGCCTCAGGATCATCGCGTTCATGCGGCTGTTGGCCTGATGCAGCCAGAAGCGGCGGATGTCGCGCGGCTCCAGGCCGTGATCGGCGAGGAAGCCGACGATGAACTTGTGGCCGGCGACGGTGACTTCCTTGAACACCTTGTTGCCGACCTGCTTGATCATGTTGCCTTCCATGTGGACGACGGAGACGTCGTCCTGGGCGGCGCGCGACAGGAAGCCGAAATTGGTGCGGATCGCGTTCGAGAACTGGGTCCAGCTCCGCGTATCGAGTACCTCGAAGCGGCCGGGCCTCGTTTCGCCCTCCTCCGCGGCCTCGACAAGCATAGCGGTCGAGGCATCGCCGAAGATGAAATGCGTCTGCCGGTCGCGGAAGTTCAGGTGCCCCGTGATGATTTCCGGGGTGACGACCAGCACCTTGCGGTGGGCGCCCGAACGCACCAGGCTGGTCGCGACGTGGAGGCCGGCCACGGCCGACGAACAGCCGAGATTCATGTCGAACGCGGCGCCGCCGACGATGCCCAGCGCGTTCTGGATCTCGATCGCGATCGCCGGATAGGGCCGCTGGTGGTGCGCCGCAGAGCAGATCACCATGTCGATCTCGGAAGGATCGACGCCGGCATGCGCGATCGCCTTGTGCGCCGAGGCGAGGCCGAATTCGGCCATGACGGAGAGGTCTTCGTCGGCCCGTGCCGGTATCTGCGGCGTCATCCGGGTCGAATCGAGAATGCCGGAGCGTTCGTAGACGTGGCGGTTCCTGATTCCCGACGCATGCTCGATGAACGCGGAGTCCGATTTCTGCAGCGGTTCCTCGCCGCGCACCGCGCGCGCGGCGTTCTCGGCGTCGATCCAGTCGTTGAAGCTGGCGACGAGTTCGTCATTGCTGATGGACGTTTCGGGGATTTCGACGCCGATGCCGCCGATTATCGCGCGATGCATGCCTGCTCTCATCCCGCCCGCCCGAGCGGCCCCTTTGCGGCGCTGTCGAAAAACGCCTGTCTACGCCGGAATCCCTGCGAACCGTTTAATGCAGTTCACCGGTCGCGCAAAACCACGGATCGTCTTTCCATGACATCGTTCGTGAAAGATTTCCAGATTCTTTCACGGCACTGTCCCGGCGCGTGACCTACCAGGCGCAGATCTTGGTATTGGTTTCGGGATTGCCCCAGCAGGCCGGATCGTCGCGCTGGCGGACATACATGCCCGGCAGCGAGACATTGCGACCGCCGATCTCCACGAACGCCGCCGCGAAGCCGGGACTGTCGATCCACAGCGTGTAGGTCGGCACGTCCGGCGCCGAGATCTCGAAGCTGCCGGCATTGTCGAGACCCTTGAAGTTGCAGGCGAAATAGCCGTCATCCGTGGTGAAGCACCGCGCCGGCTTCGCCGTCGCCGGAACCGCCTGGGCGGCAGCGAGGGCCAGCCCGATGGCAAGAGAAACACGCAGTGACATCGACGACCTCCACGGTGACTGCAATCCACCGCCGGATTGAACGCACAGCCCCGCCCGTCCCGTCAAGCCCGGTCCTGCGTGCTCGGGCGGTAGCCTCGAGGCATGCCACGCACGAACTATCAATATGACGACAATAGCGCGGACTCCTTCCAAGTTGTATGAAACCGTAGACCAGATATCTGCCTTAGGAACAGCATGAAGCTTGCCTTCTACGATGCGCCCGTCGCGTACAATAGCGGCGCCCAACGCGCGAAAGCATGGACCGAACACTGGGTGTCACAGTGGGCCTACTGTCCCAACTGCGGGCATGAGCGCCTTACCCAGTTCCCAGCCAACCTGCCGGTGGCAGACTTTTATTGCTCGCGCTGCCAAGACCAGTTCGAACTTAAAAGCCAAAAGAAGCCATTTGGCGCAAAGGTGGCCGACGGCGCATACAGCGCAAAGCAAGAACGTCTGAGTTCGTCGACAAATCCAAATCTCATGCTGATTAGCTACGATCTGCCGACCAGATCGGTTCGTGAACTCAGCATTGTGCCGAAGCATTTCTTCACTCCCGATATCGTCGAAAAGCGAAAACCTCTTGCTTCTACCGCACGGCGCGCCGGATGGGTTGGATCGAACATCCTACTGGCCCGAGTACCGCATGCGGGGCGGATATTCGTCATACGCAGCGGCGAACTGGTTCCAAAGGACACGGTTCTAGAACGGTGGCGGCAAACCACCTTCCTACGCTCCGAAAGCCTCGAATCGCGAAGCTGGCTCATTGAAGTGATGAGATGCGTCGATTCTATCGCGTCTCCCGTATTCTCCATCGAAGAAGTTTATAATTTTGAAAATTATCTATCCAGCTTATACCCGAACAATAATAATGTTAGACCGAAGATAAGACAGCAGTTACAATTTTTGCGAGACATGGGATATATTGAGTTCGTATCGCGCGGAAATTACAGGCGAACGCCCCACAGTCGAATTTAGGCGGAGGAAGAACCGTCAATGGCGTGGTTCAGGAACTACTATGAGTGCTATCGCTGCGGAAAGCCGTGGGAGGACGAATGGTCCTGCACGTGCGACGACGATTGTCCGAGTTGCGGAGCAAGACACGCTTCGCCAGTGAAAAGTGACGATCTCACGGTGTTGATTTCTGAGGACAACGGCCAACATGTCGTCCTGGTTTCGCCGGAGACCGCTGGACACTACCCCGACTACGAAGAACTGGGCAGGTTCGCCGACAAACGTCTGGCTGAAAAGTTCTATTTGTCGTTTTTGTAGGTGTAAGCGCGATGGCCACAGACTGGTCATTGGTCATGATCAGCCTACCGGCCCTAACCCGGCCGGTAGGCTGTACCGCAGCGAATAGGCCCCCTACCGTGTCAGCCTCTTATACGTCACCCGCTTCGGATTGACGCTGTCCGGCCCCAGCCGCCTGATCTTGTCGGCCTCGTAATCCTCGAAATTGCCCTCGAACCACTCGACGTGGCTGTCGCCCTCGAACGACAGGATGTGCGTCGCCAGCCGGTCGAGAAACATGCGGTCGTGGCTGATGATGACGGCGCAGCCGGCGAAGTTCTCCAGCGCGTCCTCGAGCGCGGCGAGCGTCTCGGTGTCGAGGTCGTTGGTCGGTTCGTCGAGCAGGATGACGTTGCCGCCGGATTTCAGCATCTTGGCCAGGTGCACGCGGTTGCGCTGGCCGCCGGAAAGGTTGCCGACCTTCTGCTGCTGGTCGCCGCCCTTGAAGTTGAAGGAGGAGCAGTAGGCGCGGCTGTTGACCTCGTGCTTGCCGAGCTTGATGACGTCGTTGCCACCGGAAATCTCCTCCCAGACCGTCTTGTTGGGATCGAGATGGTCGCGGCTCTGGTCGACATAGCCGAGATGCACGGTGTCGCCGACGCGGATCTCGCCGCCATCCGGCTTCTCCTGGCCGGTCAGCATCTTGAACAGGGTCGACTTGCCGGCGCCGTTGGGGCCGATCACCCCGACGATGCCGCCGGGCGGCAGCTTGAAGTCGAGATCATCGATGAGGAGCCGCTCACCATAGCCCTTTGACAGATGGTCGACATCGATCACCTGCTGGCCGAGGCGCTCGCCGGTCGGGATGACGATCTGCGCGTCGCCGGGGCGGCGGTCGTTGGCAGCCTTGACCAGCTCGTCATAGGCGCGGATGCGTGCCTTCGACTTCGCCTGCCGCGCCTTGGGGCTCGCCGCCATCCACTCGCGCTCGCGCGCCAGCGCCTTCTGGCGGGCGCCCTCCTCGCGCTCCTCCTGCGCCATGCGCTTGGCCTTGGCCTCCAGATAGGCGGTGTAGTTGCCCTCGTAGGGAATGCCGCGGCCGCGGTCGAGCTCGAGGATCCAGCCGGTCACATTGTCGAGGAAGTAGCGGTCGTGGGTGATGATCAACACCGAGCCCGGATATTCGCGCAGGTGCTTTTCAAGCCAGGCTGTCGTCTCGGCGTCGAGATGGTTGGTCGGCTCGTCGAGGAGCAGAAGGTCGGGCTGCGACAGAAGCAGCTTGCACAGCGCGACGCGGCGCTTCTCGCCGCCCGACAGCCTGGAGACGTCGGCATCGCCGGGCGGGCAGCGCAGCGCTTCCATCGCCATCTCGACCTGCGAATCGAGATCCCACAGGTTCTTCGAATCGATTTCGTCCTGGAGCTTCGCCGCCTCGTCGGCCGTCTCGTCGGAATAGTTCATCATCAGTTCGTTGTAGCGGTCGAGGATCGCCTTCTTCTCCGCCACGCCCTCCATGACGTTGCCGAGCACGTCCTTCGAGGCGTCGAGTTCGGGCTCCTGCGGCAGGTATCCGCAGGTCGCGCCGTCGGCCAGCCAGGCTTCGCCGGTGAACTCCTTGTCGAGGCCGGCCATGATCTTGAGCACGGTCGACTTGCCGGCGCCGTTCGGTCCGAGGATGCCGATCTTGGCGTCGGGATAGAACGACAGGTGGATGTTCTCGAGGATCTTCTTCGGTCCGAACGACTTGTTGAGGCCGGACATGTGATAGATGAACTGGCGTGCCATGGCGCGCGTCGCACTCCGCTTGCGAATTTCGGGAATTGGAAGTCGCGGCGTATGTAGGCGAAACCGCCGCGCGTAGCAATCCGCTCGCAGCTCCAACCCGGTGAACGGCGGCTGAATGTGCAGTTCAGACGCCGTTCCGCTCCGGTTTGTCACGTTTGGTCCGTTCTCGAACAGAGACCAACACAAATCTGGAGTTCGCCATGTCCACCAAGCTCGTCATCACCTCCGCCCTCGCCGCGATCATCGGCTTTTCCGCCCTGCCGGCCTCGGCCAACAGCATCAGCATCGAACAATGGGGCTGGTCGAACACCATCGGCGGCTCGCAGGACGGTCGCCGCAACGCCATCGGCATCTTCCAGGACGGCTACAAGAACCACGCCACCGCGCGCCAGGAAGGCCGCCGCAACGTCACCGCGATCGGCCAGGAAGGTCGCCGCAACCGTGGCAAGACCGAGCAGTTCGGCCACGACAACGCCGCCGGCGTGGGCCAGTTCGGCTCCGGCCACCGCGCGGACCTGTTCCAGTATGGCGACGGAAACATCGCCGCGAGCGTGCAGGTCGGCCGCAACTGCAACGCTGCCGCCGAGCAGAGAGGAAACGGCAACGTCGCCGCGATCGTCCAGACCTGCCGCTGACATGCGCGATGCTCATCGCCCGGGGGCCGGCGCGACCGTCGGCCGGCTCCCTCGGTGTCCACTTCACTCCTGACCCGAGGAGAACGATCATGACCCCATTCAGCAGGTTCTCCGCCGCCCTGATGCTGCCGCTTCTCGCCGGTTGCGGCATGGCCGCAGCAAACTCCGACGAAGCGACGCTCGCCGGCGACGCGGTGCGATGCGCCATCGAGACCACGCGCTCGGGCGGCGGCATTTCGGTCCTTGCGGTGGCCGGCTCGAAAGCGCCGACCAGCGGAACCTACCGCCTCACCGTGACCGGAGGCGGCGGCAACAGCACGTCGATCAGGCAGGGCGGCGAATTCTCGGTCGGACCGGCCGCCGACGCCGAGCTCGGCCGCGTCATCGTCGGCCCGGGCAGCTACGATGTCCGGCTGGATCTGACTGCATCGAACGGCACCGCCAGTTGCCGCGAGCATGTCGGATCGATCTGACCGCGACAGGCGGCGCGAGCCGAAACGCTACCGCGCCGCCTGCACGACGATGTAGGCGCCGAGCATAAGCAGCGCGACGAAGAAAACGCGCCGGAACATGGCCTCGGACAACCGCCGCCGGATCGCCTGCCCCGCGGCCATGCCGGCCAGCGCCGGCGCCAGGGCGAGAGCGGACGCCGTCCCCTGGTCCAGCGTGAAGAGATCGTTCGACTTGAGCGCGATCGCCAGCGCCACCGTCGAGACTGTGAACAGCATGCCCATCGCCTGGATGAACATGTCCCGCGACAGTCCGATCGCCTGCAGGAACATCACGCCGGGCACCACGAAGGAGCCCGTCATTCCCGTCAGAATGCCGTTGGCGATGCCGAAGGCCGGCCCCGCCCACGCTTCCCGGCTGGCCGGTATCGCGATACGTATGCCGGCAAGGTTGATCCCGGCATAGGCGATCAGGAGCAGGCCGAGCAGCCCCGACAACAGGTCGAGATCGAGCACGGTCAGCATCCTGGCGCCGATCCACACCGTGACGGTCGCCATCAACAGAAACGGCCAGATTCGCGCAAGGATGATCCGCCCGTTGCCGCCAATGGCGGCCTGATAGGCGTTGGTCACGAAGGACGGGACGATCAGCAGCGCCATCGCCGTGGGCAGGTCGAGGGCCGCCGTCAGGATGCCGAGGCTGACGGTCGGCAGCCCAAGCCCGATCACCCCCTTCACCGCACCGGCGACAAGGAAGGTCAGAACGATCAGGGCGATGGTTTCGGGATCGGTCATTCGAACGACGATCCTAGCGCCGGAGCCCTGGGTCCGCCACGCGATTCTGTCTGCGGCCCGCTTGAATCATCGTGCGATCCTCGCCCCGCAGCCCGCTGAAAATAAACGGTTTCTGAACGGAGGATTCCGCGCCGGTTCAGGCGGTGGCGCATAGCGTGGTCCAGACAGACAGCCAGGGAGTTACCGATGACCCGCACCGTTCTCGCAGCCTCGCTCGCCGCAGCACTCGGCCTCGGCGCCATGGCGCCCGCCCATGCCGGCGGTTCGTTCAGCCTCAGCATTGCACCGCGCGATGCCCGCTCCGACGATGCGATCCGCACCGGCCTGCAGATCTATTCGCTCTTCAACGACATCCGCGGCGGCGCCAGCGTCCGCCAGAAGGGCAACCGCAACTCGGCCGGCCTGCGCCAGGACGGCCGCCGCAACCGCGGCCTCATCTACCAGGAAGGCGACGGCCACGACGGCAGCATCGATCAGGCCGGCGACGGCAATGCCTACGGCCTGTTCCAGTTCGGCCGCAACACCGACGCCCATGTCACCCAGCGCGGCAACGGCAATACCGGCGCGACCTTCGTCTTCGGCTGGTGATCAAAGACTCGGGCCGGTCGCTCACTGTGTCCGGCGGACGCGGCGCCGCGACGGCGACGTCAGCACGGAACGGAGGTCGGCTCTTGAAGCCGTCTCGTAGCCGCCCGAGGCGATCGGCCTGATGTAGCGTCGCACGGAAAGCCCGCCCGTGCCGCTCAGCCCGAGCCGCACAAGGTCGTCGGGAATGATGGCGTAGCGCCCGTTCGAGTAGCGAACCGGTATGTCCAGTTCCGGAAAGACTTCGGCGACCAGTTCCGCGCAGGTCAGCCGGCGCTCGTCGCGATAATCGAAACTGTAATCGAAGGGCCGCCCGAGCCGGGCGAAAAGCGCGGCATATTTGCCGCGCATCCATGCGCGCCCCCGTTGGGGCATCGAAATCACCACGATCTCGTTGGTATCGATCATCTCCGAGATCGGCGACAGATGAACATCGGACCGCGATGCTTCGAGGACCGTCCAGCCCCTGTCGAGCTCGGAGCGATAAGGTGCCGCGCCCGGTAGCGCCAGTGCCCCCGCGCGGCGCAAATCCTCCAAGGAGCCGAGCCACACCATCGCATGGGTGAAGTGGCTCGGAATCAGGAGGCGGGTGGCGGCCGGGCGCGAGCGGATCAGCACGATATCGAGCGGCCTCAACTCTGCCCTGAGCTGTTCTTCCAGCCCGTCGCGGAAATAAAGCCGCCCGTGTGGGGCCCTGAGATTGCGCACCACCGGAGAAAGCGGCGCACCGAACAGCCGGGTCAGCCCGAGCCTCGGATCGGTGGCGCCCGCGGCGACGAATGCCGGCGCATCCTCTCCGGCATAGTAGCGGCCGATAGGCGTACAGGCGCCAATCGCCAGCATACAAGCCAGAAGGACCAGCGCGCGAAGGCCGCGCAGTGCATACCCAAACCCCATGGCGGCACGATAGCACGAAATCGCATTCATCCAGCCGGACGGCGCATTTTGTTACCGGCCGTGCGGCCGGCGCGCACAACGACAACGCCACCATATTGACCCCGGCGCCGTTTAGCCGTCTTTTGGACCGGGAGGGACCCGCATGCCATTCGACGCACAACGCGAACTGAAATCGCCATCCGGCGCGACGCTTAACCTGTATGTCCGCGAAGCCGCCGGCCCGTCCCGCGGCGTGATCCAGGTCAATCACGGGCTCGCCGAACACGCCGCCCGCTATGCGCGCTTCGCCGATTTCATGGCCGAAAAGGGCTTCGCGACCTACGCGCACGACCATCGCGGCCACGGCCACACCACGGCGCCGGATGCGCCGCTGGGGTCGTTTGCGGCCGAAGACGGCTACGCAAAGGTCATCGCCGATGTCGGCGCAGTCCACGACCACATCGCGCTCGAGCATCCCGGCCAGCCAGTCATCGTGTTCGGCCATTCGATGGGCGGCCTCATCGCCCTCAATTTCGTGCTCCGCAATTCAGGCCGCATCAGCGCCGCCGCGATCTGGAACGCCAGCTTCACGGCCGGCCTGCTCGGCCGCGTGGCGACCGCGATCCTGGCGTGGGAGCGCTTCCGCAGGGGCTCGGACGTGCCCTCGCGCATCCTGCCGCAATTGACTTTCCGGGCCTGGGCCAAGCAGATCCCCGACCGGCACACGGAATTCGACTGGCTTTCGCGCGATCCGGTCGAGGTCGACAAATATGTCGCCGATCCGCTCTGCGGCTGGGATGCCTCGGTCGGCATGTGGCGGACCGTGTTCGAGTTCATCTTCGCCGGCGCCGATGACGGCAATTTCGCCGACATCCGCCGGGAACTGCCTTTCCACCTCGTCGGCGGGCAGAGGGACCCGGCGACCGACGGTGGCAAGGCGGTGCGCGCGTTGGCGGCCCGCATGGGCGCGATGGGCTTTTCGAATCTCGAAACAACGGTTTACGACGAGACACGGCACGAATCTCTCAACGAGGTGAACCGGGACCAGGTCATGGAGGATTTCGCCGCCTGGGCAGCCCATCTGGGCTGGTGATCCCGCCGCTTTCGCGGCTTACGCGCCGCCGCGTTATTTGCTAGGCGTCGGTCGATTCTGACTGGAGACTTCAAACGCAATGGCGAAGCCACCGCTGAGCGGCATCCGCGTGATCGAACTGGCGCGCATCCTGGCCGGCCCGTGGGCGGGCCAGCTGCTGGCCGACCTCGGCGCGGACGTAATCAAGGTGGAGAACCCCGAGGGCGGCGACGATACGCGCAAATGGGGGCCGCCCTTCGTCATGGGCCGTGACGGCGAGAACCTGTCGGCCGCTTATTACCACTCGACCAACCGCGGCAAGCGGTCGATAGCGCTCGATTTTTCAACGCCCGAAGGCGCCGGTACGGTGCGCGAGCTCGTCGCGACCGCCGATGTCCTGATCGAGAACTTCAAGTTCGGCGGGCTGAAGAAATACGGCCTCGACTACGACAGCCTGAAGGCCATCAATCCCCGCCTCGTCTATTGTTCCATCACCGGCTTCGGGCAGGACGGCCCCTATGCGCCGCGCGCCGGCTACGACTTCATCATACAGGGGATCGGCGGGCTGATGTCGATTACCGGCGAGGCCGGCCGCGAGCCCCAGAAGGTCGGCGTCGCGGTGTCCGACATCTTCACCGGCCTTTACTCGGTCATCGCCATTCAGGCGGCCCTGCGCCATGCCGAGGCGACCGGCGAAGGCCAGTATGTCGACATGGCCCTGCTCGACACCCAGGTCTCCGTGCTCGGCAACCAGAACCTCAACTACCTCGTCTCCGGCAAGGTCCCGGTCCAGATGGGCAACGCCCACATGAACATCGCGCCTTACGAGGTGCTGCCGGTGCGCGACGGCTTCTTCATCCTGGCGGTCGGCAATGACGGACAGTTCCAGCGCTTCTGCAACGTCACCGGCCTCGAGCATCTGGCGGCCGACCCGGACTACGCCACCAACCCGGCGCGCGTCACCAACCGCAAGCGGCTGCGCGAGATCCTGATCGAGACGCTGGCGGAGATGGATCGCGATCCGCTCTTGCGCGATCTGGAAAAGGCCGCCGTTCCGGCGAGCCCGATCAACGACATCGGCCAGATGTTCGAAGACCCGCAGGTGATCGCGCGGGGCATGCGAATGGACCTCGAAGACGGTCACGGCAACCGGTTGCCCTCCGTCCGCGCGCCAATGGTGATGCACGGCACGCCGCTGTCCTACGAACGCCCTTCCCCGCGGCTCGGTGAACATACCGACGAGATCCTAGCCGAACTCAGGAGCAGCCGAAAATGAGAACCGGCGGACAGCTTATCGTCGACGCGCTGGAAGCGAACGGCGTCGACCGGCTCTATTGCGTGCCGGGCGAATCCTACCTCGCCGTGCTCGACGCGCTGCACGATTCCAGCATCGATACCATCGTGTGCCGCCAGGAAGGCGGCGCGGCGATGATGGCCGACTGTCATGGCCGGCTGACCGGCAAGCCCGGCATCTGCTTCGTCACCCGCGGACCCGGCGCCACCAATGCCTCGGCCGGCGTCCACATTGCAGCACAGGATTCAGTACCGATGATCCTGTTCATCGGCCAGGTGGCGCGCGGGATAAAGGACCGCGAAGCCTTCCAGGAGGTCGATTTCCGCGCCTTCTTCGGTTCGGTCGCGAAATGGGTCGTCGAGATCGACGATGCCCGCCGCATTCCCGAACTGGTCACGCGCGCCTTTGCCGTCGCCACCTCGGGGCGGCCGGGTCCCGTCGTGGTCTCCCTGCCCGAGGACATGCTGGTCGACAGCGTGGACGCGCCGCAACCGCGGCCCTTTGTGCCCGTCGAGACGCGGCCCGGGGCTCCGGAAATGGACCGGCTGGCCGAGCTGCTTGCTGCCGCGGAGCGGCCTTTCGTCATCCTCGGCGGCACGCGCTGGAGCGAGGCTGCCGTCTCGCGTTTCTGCGCGTCGCTCGACCGCTGGAAGCTTCCCGTCGGCTGCTCGTTCCGTAGGCAGGCGCTGTGCGATCAGCTTCACGCGAGCTATGCCGGCGACGTCGGCATCGGCATCAATCCGAAGCTGGGTACCTATATCAAGGAAGCCGATCTGGTCCTGCTTGTCGGCTGCCGCATGGGCGAGATGCCGTCGTCGGACTACACGCTCTTGAAGAGCCCCTACCCCGACCAGACGCTCGTCCACGTCTACCCCGATCCGGGCGAGCTCGGGCGGGTCTATCGCGCGGACCTGCCGGTCAACGCCACCCCCGCCGCCTTCGCCGAGGCCTTCGCGATGCTTGAGGCACCGGCCGCGCCGCGATGGGCCGATGCGACGGCACGGCTTCACGCCGCCTATCTCGAATGGTCGACCCCGCCCAGATCCGGCCCTGGCAAGGTCCATATGGGTCCGATCATGGAGCACATCGAGGCGACCGTCCCCGAGGATGCGATCTTCACCAACGGCGCGGGGAATTTCGCCACCTGGCTCCACCGCTTCCACCGCTTCCGCCGCTTCAATACGCAGGCCGCCCCGACATCGGGCTCGATGGGCTACGGCGTTCCAGCCGGGGTCGCCGCCAAGAACCTCTTCCCCGACCGCGAGGTCTTCGTCTTCGCCGGCGACGGCGACTTCCTGATGAACGGCCAGGAATTCGCGACCGCGGTGCAATATGGCGCACCCTTCGTCGTGGTGCTGCTCAACAACGGCATCTACGGCACGATCCGCATGCATCAGGAGCGCGAATATCCGGGCCGGATTTCCGCGACGACCCTCGTCAATCCCGATTTTGCAGCACTGGCGCGCGCCTATGGCGGGCATGGCGAGACCGTCGAGACCACCGAAGACTTCGCACCGGCATTCGACAGGGCGCGCAAGAGCGGCGTTCCCGCCATCATCGAGGTCAGGCTTGACCCCGAGGCGATCACGCCCACCCGCTCGCTCAGCGACATCCGCGCGGGGCGCTGAACGGCCGCAGCATTGATCGGCCTAAGCAATGGCATCGCGGGAAATCCGGTGCTAATGAACGCCGCGCTCTAACGGGAAAATTCGCATTGAACGGGCTGCAATCCGAAAAAGAGATGACGGTGGTCATCGCCTGCAGGAACGAAGCTGACAATCTGCCGCTGCTTCTCGACGAGATCGAGGCCGCGCTGGACGGGCGCGACCACGAGGTGATCATCGTCGACGACGGGTCGACCGACGGCACGGCGGAGAAGCTCGGCGCCCGCGTCGCCGACAGCGGCGGCCGCCTGCGCATGCTCCGCCACGATCGCTCGGCCGGCCAGAGTGCCGCCGTGCGCAGCGGCGTGTTTGCCGCCAACGGGCGTGTCGTCGTTACGCTCGATGGCGACGGCCAGAACGACCCCGCCTACCTGCCGAAGCTCGTCGACGCGCTGCTCGCGGCCGGCCCGGATACCGGCATCGCCGCCGGCCAGCGCCTGAAGCGCACCGACACCCCGCTCAAGCAGCTTTCGTCGCGCTTCGCCAACGGCCTCCGATCCGCCGTATTGCATGACCATACGAGCGATTCCGGATGCGGGCTGAAGGCTGTCCACACCCATATCTTCCGCCAGCTTCCCTTTTTCGACGGCTGGCACCGGTATCTTCCGGCGCTGGTGCTGCGGGAGGGATACGGCGTGGTCCACATCGACGTCGTCGACCGCTCGCGCCGGCACGGAAAGTCGAATTACGGGATTCTCGACCGCGGCCTGCGCGGGGCGCTCGACCTGATCGGCGTCTGGTGGCTTCGCAGGCGGCGCAAGGTCCTGCCAAACGTCACGGAATACCGCCCATGACCGACCTATTCGCCAACCTGTTCGACTGGTTGAACGAAGTCTTCATCGAACAGTTCAATGCGTGGATCCTGCTGGGGTTCATCGCGCAGGCACTGTTCACGATGCGCTTTCTCGTCCAGTGGATCGCGTCCGAGCGTGCAAGGCGCTCTGTCATCCCTGTCGCCTTCTGGTTTTTCTCGATCGGCGGCGGCGCATTGCTGCTGATCTATGCAATCCACCGTCAGGATCCGGTCTTCATCGCCGGCCAGGCAGCCGGCCTGTTCATCTACATCCGCAATCTCTGGCTCATTGCCAACGAGAAGAAGGCGGCCCCGGTCCAACCGGTGGGCAGCGAGTAGGTGCGATGAGTGAACGCGGCCAGGATGCCGGCATGAAGGGTCTCGTCGACGGGCGGGTTAGCGTCGTTATCCCGTGCAAGAACGAGGCGGCCAACATGGCCGGCCTGCTGGACGAGATCGCCGCGTCCTTTGCCGGCCTCGACACCGAGATCATCGTCGTCGACGACGGCTCGACCGACGATCTCGCCGCCGCGCTGCGCACGGCGCGCGCGCGGACGGGCATGACGATCAGGCATCTGCGGCACGCGCGGTCGACCGGCAAGAGCCTGGCGCTCAGGACAGGCGTTTTCGCGGCGACCGGCGCCATCGTCGTCACCATCGACGGCGACGGCCAGAACAATCCCGACTATGCCCGCGAGCTCCACGACGCCCTTGCGGCCGCCGGCCCCGAGGTCGGCATCGCGATTGGCCAACGGCTGAAGCGCGAGGACGGCCAGGCCAAGATCTGGGCATCACGCTTCGCCAACGGCCTGCGCGGCCGCATGCTGGGCGACGACACCCGCGACACCGCCTGCGGCCTGAAGGCCCTGCGCACGGACATCTTCCGTCGCCTGCCCTTCTTCGAGGGAAGCCACCGCTTCCTGCCCGCCCTCGTCCGTATCGAGGGCTACGGCCTGATCCACCGCGACGTGATCGACCGCGAACGCGTGCATGGTTCATCGCATTACGGAATCCTCGACCGCGGCCTCCACGGCGCACTCGATCTCATAGGCATGTGGTGGTACCGCAGGCGCCGCAGGATTCGACCCGACGTCACCGAACCGCCAGTGGACTGAAATGCCCGCGCAGAGCACCCCGAGCACGGCCCGGACCATCCGGCATTGCCTGTTCCTCGTCCTTTTCAGCCTGATCGTCCTCGCGCCGGGCATTGCCGGCCTGCCTGCGACCGACCGTGACGAGGCCCGCTACCTGCAGGCCACGAAGCAGATGGTCGCGTCCGGCGACTATGTCGATATCCGCTTCAAGGACGAGCCGCGCTACCGCAAGCCGGCCGGCATCTACTGGATGCAGAGCGCCGCCCTGCTGCTGTCCGGAGACGGGGAAAACGCGCCGATCTGGGTCAACCGGTCGGTGTCCGTCGCGTCGGGGATCGTGGCCGTCGTTGCGCTCTATCTGCTCACGGCGTCGCTGTTCGGCGCCCGCGCGGGGCTGATCGCCGGGCTGGGGCTCGCCGGCATCTTCATGCTCGGATTCGAGGCGCGTATCGCCAAGACCGACGCCGCGCTCCTGACGGCGACGCTGGTCGCACAGGCGGGGCTCGCCCTCGTCTACGTGGCGGCCCGCACAGGAAAGGCGACGAACCCCTGGCATGCCTGGATGTTCTGGATCGGGCTCGGCGCCGGCATGATGATCAAGGGGCCGATAACGCCCGGTGTCGCCGGCCTTACGATCCTTGCCCTCGCGCTCAACGACCGCCTCGACATCCGCTGGCTACGACAGTTGCGGCCGCTGCGCGGCGTCCTGATCTTCCTCCTGATCGTGCTGCCGTGGTTCATCGCGATCTCCGCGACGAGCGGCCTTGAGTTCTGGAAGATATCGATCGGCAAGGCGTTCCTGAGCAAGGTGACGTCCGTGCAGGAATCGCACGGGGCACCCCCCGGCTACTACTTCATCCTTTTCATGCTGTTCATGTGGCCCATGGGCCCGCTCGCTCTCAGGGCCGGCCTGCACGGCTTGAACCGGTTCCGCACCGATCCACGGATCGCTTTCGCCCTGGCTTGGTATGTGCCGTTCTGGCTGGCGCTGGAAATCGCGCCGACCAAGCTCCCCCACTACATCCTGCCCGTCTACCCGGCACTGCTCATGCTGATGGGCGCATTCATGGCGGAAGACGGCGAACGGGATTTGAAGCTGCGCACCTGGCAGGTCTGGCTGATGCGCATCGCGTGGGGCGGGTTCGCCTTCGTCACGCTGCTGCTGGCCGCCGCGATCGTCGCAGTTCCGGTCTATTTCGACGGCGCACCGACCGTGGCCGCCATCGCTGCCGCGCTGCTCGTGCTTGCCGCCGGCTGGATCGCCTCCGGGCTGCGCCTGACGCTGATGCCGGCCGTCCGGGTCGGCGGCGCAAGCCTTACGGCCGGGCTCGCCGTCGGACTGACGGCGGGCTGGGTGCTGCCCTCCGCCGACAAGCTGTGGCTGAGCGAGGCGGTCGTCGCGAAATGGCAAGAGGTGCGCCTGTGCGACAAAACCCCGCTTGTTTCGACCGGCTATGCCGAGCCGAGCATGGTCTATCTCACCTCGAAGGACATCGTCTTCGCCGAACCTGACGTCGCTGCGTCCTACATCGCAAGGGACGCGCAATGCGCCGTCGTGGCGGTCACCGCCGAAAACAGCAAAGCTTTCCTCGACGCCCTTCCCGGCGGGACCGACAGTGCCCGGCCGGTCGGCGAGGTCACCGCATTCTACTACACGAAGGGCCGTTATCTCACGATGACCTTCTACACGGCGGCCGCCGATGGGAGCGTGCGGCCATGAGGACGGTTCTCCTGACCGGCGCGGCCGGCTTCATCGGCTATCATGTCGCCCGGGCGCTTCTCGAGCGCGGCGACCGGGTCACCGGTCTCGACAATCTCGATCCCTATTACGATGTCCGGCTGAAACGGGATCGCCTCGCGGAACTGGCGCGCTTCGACCATTTCTCCTTCATCGAGGCCGACGTGAACGATCCGCGGCTCGCCGACGCATTCGCCGTCGCACCGGATATCGTCGTGCATTTCGCGGCCCAGGCCGGCGTGCGCTACTCGACGGAAAACCCGCTTGCCTATGTGCGGACCAACGTGTCCGGCCAGACCGCGATCTTTGACCGTGTCGCGCGCGTCGATCCCGCGATCCCGGTGGTCTTCGCCTCGTCGTCCTCCGTCTATGGCGGCAACGACAAGGTTCCCTTCGCTGAGACAGACCGCGTCGACAGTCCGGTTTCCGTCTATGCCGCGACGAAGCGGGCCGGCGAGCTCGTCGCCGAGGCGTTCCGCCATACCCACGGGATCCGCTCCGCCGGCTTGCGCTTCTTCACCGTCTACGGCCGCTACGGCCGGCCGGACATGGCGCCCTGGCTGTTCACCGACGCGATCCTGGCCGGCCGGCCGATCAAGGTGTTCAACAATGGCGACATGGAGCGCGACTTCACGCACGTGTCCGACGTGACGAAGGGCGTCCTCGGCGCCGTGGACCTGATGCTCGGCGATCCATCGCGCGTGGCGCCGGTCTACAATATCGGCCACAACAGCCCCGTGAAGCTGATGGACTTCATCCGCACGGTCGAAAGGGCTTGCGGGCGCGACGCCATCCTCGAAATGCATCCGAAACCGGCCGGCGATGTGCTGCGCACCTGCGCCGACATTGATCTCGCAAGCCGCGATTTCGGCTACGATCCGTCGGTCACCCTTGAGCAGGGCATGAAGGATTTCGTCGGCTGGTACCGCGGCTACCGCGGCGATCGCTGATCAGGTCGCGTCGAAGTCGAGCACGACCTTCTTGCTCGCGGCCCGCGTCTGGCAGGCGAGCGTGAACCCGGCCTCGATCTCCCACGGCTGCAGCGAATAGTTCACCGCCATCTCAGTTTCGCCCTCGACCACGCGGCACCGGCACGTGCAGCACATGCCGCCGGCGCAGGAATAGGGCAGATCGAGCCCGGCCTCGTGGGCGGCGTCGAGCACGCTCTGCTCGGCATCGCGGACCGGGAAGCGCCGCCGCATCCCGTCGAGGATCACCTCGACCTCGGTCCCGGCCTTGGCAGCTTCCTGTGCCTTTTGCGACGGCGCCTTGCGGGCGATGCGGTCGCCCGACGGCGTGAACCGCTCGAAGCGGATCCGGTCCTCGGCAAGGCCCAGTCCCTTCAGGCTCTCCGTCACGTCGTCGATCATCTCGCCGGGGCCGCACAGGAACACCGCATCGGACGCTGCCGGATCGATCAGCCCGCGCTCGACGAAGGCAACGATGCGCTCGCCGGTGATGCGCCCGCTCATCAGCTCGACGTCCTGCGATTCCCGCGACAGCACATGCACGATCTGCAGCCGGCCGAGATAGCGGTCCTTGAGGTCCTCGAGCTCCTCCAGGAACATGATCGTATCGGAAGACCGGTTGCCATAGATCAGTGTGATCGTGCTCTGTGGCTCATGGCCGAGCACCGACTTGGCGATCGAAAGCATCGGCGTGATACCGGAACCGGCGGCGATCAGGATATAGTCGTGGCGCTCGCCGATCAGCGATGTGAAGCGCCCCTCCGGCGGCATCACACGGATGGTGTCGCCGATCGCCAGCCGGTCGTTGACGAAGCTCGAGAACCGGCCGTCGGCGACCTTCTTGACGCCGACCTTGAGATAGGGCTCTCCGGGCACCGAACAGATAGAGTAGGAGCGCCGGGCCTCCTCGCCGTCGATGTCGGTGGAAAGCGTCAGGTACTGCCCCGGCCGGAAGGCGAAGGTCTCGCGCAAGTCGTGCGGCACCTCGAAGGCGATCGCGACGGCATCGGGCGTCTCGCGTGCGATGGCTGCAACTTTCAGGTCATGGAAACGCGGCGCCATGTCGATCCTATATGCATTTGAAATAGTCGAAGGGCTCGCGGCACGTCAGGCAGCGATAGAGCGCCTTGCACGCCGTCGAACCGAATTCCGAGACGCGTTCGGTATCGCGCGACCCGCATTGCGGGCATGCGACCTCGGTCTCGCCGAACAGCGCCCGGATCGAACCCGACGCCTTTTCAGGCGGCGCGATGCCGTAGGCCCTGAGCTTCTCGCGGCCCTCTTCGCTGATCCAGTCGGTTGTCCAGGCCGGCGAGATCACCCGCTCGATACGCGGCTCGAAGCCGGCATCCCGCAGCGCCGTCTCGACGGCGAGTTCGATCGCCACCACGGCGGGACAACCCGAATAGGTCGGCGTCAGCCGCGCAACGGCAACACCGTCGATGATCTCGACGGAGCGCAGGATGCCGAGATCGGCCACCGTGAGCACCGGAATTTCGGGATCGACGACCGACGCCGCGGCGCGCCAGGCGTGCCGCTGACCCGCGCTTTCACCCTCCCCCTTGTGGGGAGGGTCGGCGCGCAGCGCCGGGTTGGGGGTAGCCGGAGATGTTGGCAGAGGGGACGCCCCTACCCGGCCCCTCGGGCCACCCTCTCCAGACAGGAGAGGATAAACGGCATGATCCCTCACCACACCGCCCCGGGATAGGTGCGCTGCATGTATTGCAGATCGGCGAGCAGGAAGCCCATCGCCTCGGCATGCATGCCCTTGCGGCCGCCCGTCTTTCCGTATTCGACCGTCACCGGCTCGAGCTGCGCCTCGGCGAAGATCTCGCCGACCGTCCTGTCGAACGCGTCGCGAAGTGTCGCCGGTTCGGGCGCCACGCCGGCTTCGGCAATCGCCTGGGTGACGGCATCGGTCTCGAACAGCTCGTCGATGTAGGGCGCCAGCGCCTCGACGGCGTCGCGCATGCGGCGCGCACTCTCCTCGGTGCCGTCACCGAGCCGCACCACCCACTCGCCCGCGTGGCGGATATGGTAGGAGACCTCCTTGACCGCCTTGGCCGCGATGCCGGCGACCGTCGCGTCACTCGACGTGGTCGCTGCCTGCCAGAACGGATGAATGAACGCCGCGAAATAGAGCTGCCGCAGCATGGTATGGGCGAAATCACCGTTGGGCCGCGCGACCATCATGCAGTTGAGATAGTCCCGCTCGCGCCTCAGATAGGCGAGATCGTCCTCGCTCCGCCCTTTTCCCTCGACCTCGCCGGCATACTGGTACAGCGAACGCGCCTGCCCGATCAGGTCGAGCGCCATGTTGGGAAGCGCGAGATCCTCCTCCAGCATCGGCGCATGCCCACACCATTCCGACAGGCGATGGCCGAGGATCAGGTGGTCGTCTGCGAGCCGCAGCAGAAAGGTGACGAGCGTCTCGCGGTCGATGTCCGTCGTGACCGCCATCACATATGCCCCACTTCGTCGGGGATCTCGTAGAAGGTCGGATGACGATAGATCTTCGAAGCCGTGGGCTCGAAATTCTCGTCCTTCTGCTCCGGATCGGATGCGGTGATCGCCGCCGAGGGCACCACCCAGATGGAGACGCCCTCGCCGCGGCGCGTATAGACGTCGCGCGCCGCCTGCAGCGCCATCACCTCGTCGGCAGCGTGCACCGAGCCGCAATGCTTGTGCGACAAGCCGTTGCGCGGCCGGATGAAGACTTCCCAAAGCGGTATCTCGTTCTTCGCCATCTCGCCTACTCCGCCGCCAGTTTCGTCGCTTCACGCCGCGCGCGGCGTTTCTCGGCATGGGCAAGGGCCGCCTCGCGCACCCACGCGCCGTCGTCCCACGCCTTCTGCCGCGCCTCGAGGCGCTCGCGGTTCATCGGGCCGCCGCCCTTCACCACGCGCCAGAACTCGTCCCAGTTGATCGCGCCGAAGTCGTAATGGCCGCGCTCCTCGTTCCACTTCAACTCCGGGTCGGGGAATTTCAGGCCGAGAAACTCGCCCTGCGGCACGGTGGCGTCGACGAATTGCTGGCGCAAATCGTCGTTCGAGAAGCGCTTGATCTTCCACTTCATGGACTGGTCGCCGTGCTGGCTGTCGGAATCGTGCGGCCCGAACATCATCAGCGACGGCCACCACCAGCGGTTCAGCGCATCCTGCGCCATCTCCTGCTGCTCCGGCGTGCCCCGCGCCAGCGTCATCATGATTTCGTAGCCCTGGCGCTGGTGGAAGCTCTCTTCCTTGCACACCCGGATCATCGCGCGCGCATAGGGGCCGTAGGAGCAGCGGCACAGCGGGATCTGGTTCATGATCGCCGCGCCGTCGACCAGCCAGCCGATTGCGCCGATGTCGGCCCAGGTCAGCGTCGGATAGTTGAAGATCGAGGAGTACTTCGCCTTGCCGGACAAAAGTTCCTCGGTCATCTGCTCGCGGCTGACGCCCAGCGTCTCGGCGGCCGAGTAGAGATAGAGGCCGTGGCCGCCCTCGTCCTGCACCTTGGCGAGCAGCGCGGCCTTGCGCTTCAGCGACGGCGCCCGCGTGATCCAGTTGCCTTCGGGAAGCATGCCGACGATCTCGGAATGCGCGTGCTGGCCGATCTGGCGCACCAGCGTGCGCCGGTAGCCCTCCGGCATCGGATCGTTCGGCTCGATTTTCTCCTCGGCGTCGATGCGCGCCTGGAAGGCGGCGAGGAACGCTTCGTCCTCATTGGTCTCGGTCTTGGCGCCGATAAGGCCCTGACTGTACATCGCATCTCCTCCGTGCTCGGATGACGTCCGTCCGCCGATCATCCGACATGTAACAAAAGTCTCGGTATTTTGCAATCTTTCGTAACATATTTGGGGAGGAAGAATGAGCGCCTTCGGTGTCGATGAGGCCAGGGAGACCCTCGCGCGCGTGTTCGCGCCTTGGATCGTCGAGATGGGGCTGGAGCCGCTCGGCTTCGACGAGCGCGGCGGCGACTTCGTGCTGCCCGAAAACACCGCGCTCGTTCATGTCGGCGGCGTGGTCTGCGGCCAGGCCACTGCATCGGCCGCCGACACGTGCTCGGTCGTCGCGCTGGCCGCGCTCAACGGCCGTTTTCGCATCTGCACGACCGTCGACCTGACCACGCACTTCATACGGCCGCTGAAGCCCGGCGATATCGAAATCCGCGTCGACGTGCTCTCGAACGGCAAGCGGATGGCCTATACGCGCGTCGAGATGAAGGCGAAGGGCGACAGCCGCGTCGCGGTCACCGCAACCAGCGCATTCGCCTATCTGGAGGATTGAAGCCTTTGACGAGCACGCATTGTAATCTGGCTTAAGCTGGCTTAAATTTGATACACGCTCTCGAGGAGGTGCATCTTGCGCGAAATCGGCGCTTTTGAAGCCAAGAACAGGCTCGGCTCCCTTCTCGATCTGGTCGAAAAGGGCGAGGAAATAACGATCACGCGACACGGAAAACCGGTCGCGCGGCTCGTATCGCCCGCCCCGGTTTTCGACCGTGAAAGAGCGTTGAAAGCGGCCGAAGCGATCCGTGCGATGCGGGGTCGCGCCACGTTGGGCGGCACGAGCATCAAAGACCTGATCGACGAAGGCCGGATGTGAGTTTCGTCCTTGATGCCTCCGTTACCGTCGCCTGGTTCTTCGAAGACGAACGGACGCCGGCGATCGACCAGCTGCTTGCCCGGCTGGCCGAACAGGGTGCCATTGTCCCGACGGTCTGGAAGCTCGAAGTCGCCAGCGCCTTCCAGGCTGCAATCCGGCGTGGCCGGATAGACCGCGTCTTTCGCGACGCCGCGCTTGAGCACCTGTCTGAATTCATGATCGAAGTCGACGCGGAGACACCGACCCACGCATGGTCTGTCACGCTCGGGCTCGCCGACGGGCATGGACTGACGCCATATGACGCCGCCTATCTCGAGCTTTCCATGCGGCGCGACCTGCCGCTGGCGACACTCGACACCGCGCTCCAGCAGGCAGCGGCCGCATCGGGAATCGAGGTTCTCGGCATGACCTCCTGAGGCGGATCCGCATTCGGCAGATGGCCGGATCACGGAGCCTCCACGAACCGCGTCCATTGCCGGCGCGGGCCCGCTCCGGCCTCGTCCAGCCAGTGCTCGCTCGGCTCCGCAAGCAGGCGATAGAGGTCGCGCACGAGCGACCGCGCAGCCTCCCCCGGCCAGCCCTGCGGCAGCAGGCTCTTCGGCAGACCGGGATCGCGAAGCACCACCCGCCGCCAGTCGTGGATCAGCAGCGTTCGCGCCGCCATGGCCTCCAGCGGCGGCAGCGGCGTCCCTCGGGAGAGCTGGCCGCGCAACGGCTCGAATGCCTCGATCAGGTCGCGATAGCCGGTCGCGATGTCCTCGCTCGGCCACAGGTCGCGCAGCATCTCGGGATGGTCGGCGCTCGAACCGTGGATCACCAGCATCCCGTCCAGCGCAGCGGGATGCGCGGCATCGTCGTCGGTCTGCGGGCGCAGGTAGACGTTCGCGTTGATCTTGAGGAAGCCGCTCTCGACCAGTTCGTCCGCGCCGGCCGCACCTTCGCCGGGCGGCGCGACGGCGACGATCCACCCGCCGTTCCATTCCGGCGGACCCGGCGCATAGATGCGGCGCGTCGCAAGGTCGAAGGCGTGCCGGCCCGCGTCGGCGAGCCGGAAGTAGCTGTTGCGGCCCTCGCGTTCGCGCTCCACCCAGCCGTCGGCCGCGAGCCGCGACATCGCCGTCCTCAGAGCACCCGGCTCGACATTGAGGCGCGCAACGACCTCCTGAAGCGTCGACAGCGCGACGCGACCGCCCCGGGGCACGATTGCGTCGCCGAAGATCGTGATCACCAGCGACCAGACGCGAACGCGGCCGCGCGCGTGCAGGCGCGTGATCAGCGCATCGAGAACGGGTTGTCGGGTGGTCTGGTCGGCAGGCATCGCGGACCAGATGCCACGATGCACGCGTGGGTGGCAAGCCGTGCGTCAGGCCGGCGTCGCCGCCAGCCCCCTCACCCCCCCGACCAGAAGCGCGGTCGCCAACCTTGCATAGGCCTGCCGGTCGAGCGGGCCGTCCTCCCGGTGCCACATGTAGAACCAGTTGAGCATGCCGAACAGGCTCATGGTCACCGGCTTGAGCAGGACCGTGCCCTCGAAGGCATCGGGATCGACGTCCCGGATCGCGACGGCGAACGTCCTCACCAGCTTGCGCTCCAGCGCCTTGAGTTCCTCCTGCTCGGCCTCGGGAAGCAGCCTCAGGCCCTCGATCTGCACACGATGCTCGGCATCGGCGTCGCGATAGGCGTCGAGCAGCGCCGCGACAAGCGCCTCCAGCCGTTCGGCCGGCGCCAGGCGCTCGTCATCGGCCTGATTCACCGCATCAACAAGATCGCTCAAGTGACTCTCGACAATGGCGAAAAGCAGCGCCTCCTTGGACGCGTAGTAGTGGTAGAGCAACGCCTTCGAGACACCGCATTCGGCCGCGAGCTGGGCCATCGAGGCCCGGTCGTACCCGTCGCGCGCGAACACGACGGCCGCCTGGTGCAGCATCGCGTCGCGCTTGTCGTCGTAATCCTTGGCTCGGGTGCGGGCCACGCCCTCGTTACTCCTTCGGCCGGTTGTCGACGATGCGCACGGCCTTGCCCTGGCTGCGGGCGACCTTTTCCGGCTCGGTCACGTTGACGCTGACGGTCACACCGACGATGTCCTTGACCAGAAGCGTCAGATGTTTCGACGACGCGCTGCGGCTTTCATCGGCCACGTGATCCGGATGCGCTTCCACATGCACGACCATCTCGTCCATGCGGCCCTCGCGCCTGAGTTCGATCTGGAAATGCGGCGACAGCCCCTGCACCTTCAGGATCTGCTCCTCGATCTGGGTCGGGAACACGTTGACCCCGCGCAGGATCATCATGTCGTCGGAGCGGCCGGTGATCTTCTCCATCCGCCGCATCGAGCGCGCGGTCCCCGGCAGAAGCCGGGTCAGGTCGCGCGTCCGGTAGCGGATGATCGGAAATGCTTCCTTCGACAGCGAGGTGAACACCAGCTCGCCCTTCTCGCCGTCGGGCAGCACCGCGCCCGTCACCGGGTCGATCACTTCGGGGTAGAAATGATCCTCCCAGATATGCAGCCCGTCCTTGGTCTCGACGCACTCGTTGGCGACCCCCGGCCCCATCACCTCCGACAGGCCGTAAATGTCGACGGCGTGCATGTCGAACGCTTCCTCGATCTCGGCCCGCATGGCGTTGGTCCACGGCTCGGCGCCGAAGATGCCGACCTGAAGCGGGCTCTTGCGCGGGTTGAGGCCCTGGGCCCTGTACTCGTCTAGGATCGACAGCATGTAGGACGGCGTCACCATGATTGTCGTGGCGCGAAAATCCTCGATCAGCGTGACCTGCCGTGCCGTCATGCCGCCCGACACCGGCACCACTGTGCAGCCCAACCGCTCCGCGCCGTAATGGGCGCCGAGGCCGCCGGTGAACAGGCCATAGCCATATGAGATGTGCGCGATGTCACCGGGGCGCGTTCCCGACGCCCGCATCGACCGCGCCATGCAGTCCGCCCACACGTCGAGGTCGTTCCTGGTGTAGCCGACCACCGTCGGCTTGCCCGTCGTGCCCGACGATGCGTGGACGCGCAGCACCTTCTCGCGGGGCACCGCGAACATGCCGAACGGGTAGTTGTTCCTGAGGTCACCCTTCACCGTGAAGGGAAACTTCGACAGGTCTGCGAGGTCCTTCAGGTCGTCGGGATGGACGCCGGCCGTATCGAAGCGCTCGCGATAGTGGGCGACATTGTCGTAGGCATGCCTGAGCGACCATTTCAGCCGCTTGAGCTGCAGCGCGGCGATCTCGTCGCGCGAGGCGATCTCGATCGGGTCGAGCTCGTCCTTTCGGGGTGTCAGATCCTTCATCTCGTGCTCCTCCCGCCGGGCAGCAGCCGGCGCATCATGCCTCGTCCTCGAAATGCTTGCCGTCGATCGCCCGCGACGCGCCGCGGAACTCCGCGATCAGCCTGCCGTCCTGGTCGGTCACGCGCACGTCGTAGATGCCCGAGCGGCCGTAGCGCGCGACTTCCCGGGCGTCGGCCGTCAGCCGGTCGCCGCGCTTTCCCGGCGCGATGAAGGTGATCACGTTGTGCTGGGCGACGACGATGCGGTTGTAGGAATTGCAGGCGAACGCGAAGGCCGAATCGGCAAGCGTGAAGATGTAGCCACCGTGGCAGATGTCATGACCGTTGGTGTGGTGCTTCTCGACGGTCATCGACATCCGCGCCGTCCCCGGCCCGACATCGTCCAGCGCGGCGCCGAGCCATTTCGAGGCGGCGTCCTTCGACCACATCGCATCGGCGCTCCTGCGCGCGACCTCCTCCGCTGACAGCGGCATGGCACATCCTCCCTCGCCCACCGGTCATTCTCGGCACGAACCCTTGCATAAACCGACCGGACGGTCAATAATACTTGCCACCGGCGCCGCAAGCGCCGGACAGGGAGGAGCAGATGCCCGCAAGCATGGCCGCCGAACAGGCCGACAGCGACCGCGCGCGCGATTTCGAGATCACCGCGCTTCCCGCCGGCTTTGCCGATGATCCCTATCCGATCTATCGCGCCCTTCTCGAGCACGCGCCGCTGAAGCGCTTCGCCGACGGCTCCATCATGCTGTCGCGCTACGAGGACCTCGACCGGGTCTATCGCGACACCAAAACCTTCTCGTCCGACAAGAAGGTCGAGTTCCTGCCGAAGTTCGGCCCCACCCCGCTCTACGAACACCACACGACCAGCCTCGTCTTCAACGATCCGCCGCTTCATACGCGTGTGCGCAAGATCATGATGGGCGCGCTGACGCCCCGCGCCATCGCCGCGATGGAGCCGGGACTCATCACGCTGGTCGACGGTCTGCTCGACGGGCTCGCCGCCAGGGGAGATGTCGACCTCGTCGAGGATTTCGCCTCCGCCATACCCGTCGAGGTGATCGGCAATCTGTTCGTCATGCCGCATGAGGAGCGCGGGCCCCTGCGCGACTGGTCGCTCGCCATCCTCGGCGCGCTGGAGCCAGTGCTGACACCGGAGCAGCAGGAGCGCGGCAACCGCGCCGTGACCGACTTCAAGGCCTATCTCGGCGACCTCGCGCGGCGGCGCAAGGCCACGCCCGGCGATCCGGCGACCGACGTGCTGACCCGCCTGATCAACGGCAATGACGGCGAACTGCTGTCAGAAACCGAACTGCTCCAGAACTGCATCTTCATCCTCAACGCCGGCCACGAGACGACCACCAACCTGATCGGCAACGCGCTTCACGAGCTGACGCAGTGGCCGGACGAGCGCCGGCGCCTGACCGCCGACCCGTCCCTGATCGACACCGCCGTCGACGAGTTTCTCCGCTTCCAGTCGCCGAACCAGCTCGGCAACCGCGTCACCGTCGAGCCGTGAATTCCACGGCGAGACGGTCGCTCCGGGCACCCGCATCCATCTGTGCATCGGCGCGGCCAACCGCGACCCGCGCCAGTTCGCCGATCCCGACCGGCTCGACCTGTCGCGCAAGCCGAACCGGCACCTGGCCTTTGCGCAGGGCCCGCATCTGTGCGCCGGCTTCTCGCTGGCGCGCATGGAGGGGCGGATCGCGATTTCCCGCTTCCTCGCCCGGTTCCCTGACTACCGCCTCGACGGCGAGCCCACCCGCACCGGCCGCGTCCGCTTCCGCGGCTTTTCCCGCCTGCCCGCCCGGGTCGGGTGATCGCCGCCTTCAACAACCGCCCGCTTCATGGAGAAATCCCGATGACCGTCTTGTCCCTCAACAGCTACGCTGCAGGAAAGTGGATCGCACCCTCGGGCAGGACGTCGAAGCTCCGAAGCGCCGTCACCGGCGACGTCATCGCCGAGATCGGTGCCGAGCTCGACTTCGCCGCCATGGCGGACCACGCCCGCAAGGTCGGCGGTCCCGCGCTGCGCAAGCTCACCTTCCACGAGCGCGCGGCGCGCCTGAAGGCGCTGGCGCAATATCTCAACGAACGGCGCGATCCGCTCTACGAGCTCTCCTACGAGACCGGCGCGACCAAGCCCGATTCCATGATCGACATTGATGGCGGCATCGGCACGCTGTTCGTCTATGCCTCGAAGGGCCGCCGCGAGCTTCCCGACGATGTGCTGCTGGTCGACGGCGCTGTGGAGCAGCTGAGCAAGGGCGGCAACTTCCTCGGCCAGCACGTCGCGACATCGCTGCAGGGCGTGGCCGTTCACATCAACGCCTTCAACTTTCCGGTCTGGGGCATGCTCGAAAAGCTGGCGCCCACCCTGCTCGCCGGCGTTCCGGCGATCGTCAAGCCGGCCTCCGCGACGGCCTGGCTGGCCGAGGCGGCGTTCCGCATGATCATCGAAAGCGGCATCCTGCCGGATGGCGCGGTCCAGTTCGTCGCCGGCTCGACCGGAGATCTCCTCGACCGGCTGACCGGCCAGGACGTCGTGTCCTTCACCGGCTCGGCCGCCACGGCCACGATGCTGCGCGCCAATCCGCACATCGCGCGCAACTCGGTGCGCTTCATAGCCGAGCAGGATTCTCTCAATGCCTCGATCCTCGGCCCGGATGCAGAACCCGGCTCGCCGGAATTCGACGCCTTCGTGCGCGAGGTCCATCGCGAAATGACGGCCAAGGCGGGGCAGAAATGCACCGCCATCCGCCGCATTCTCGTGCCGGACGGGCATCGAGACGCCCTCATCGAGGCGCTGTCCGACAGGCTGGCGAAGACCGTCGTGGGCGATCCCCGCGCCGAGACCGTGCGCATGGGCGCGCTGGCCAGCCTCGCGCAGCGCAATGACGTGCTCGACAAGGCCGCGATCATCGGGACCGAAGCCCGCCGCGTCTTCGGCGATCCGGACGCCTTCGCGCCCGAAGGCGCGGATCGCGAAACCGGCGCCTTCGTGCCGCCGATGCTGTTTGCCTGCGACGATCCGGACGGCGCCGTCAAGGTTCACGAGATCGAGGCATTCGGTCCCGTCTCGACCGTCATGGGCTACCGCGACCTCGACCATGCCATTGCGATCGCCAATCGCGGCGCCGGCTCGCTGGTCGCCTCGGTGTTCACCCACGATCCGGACGTAGCGCGCCGGGTCGTGCTCGGTGCCGGCGCCTTTCACGGCCGGCTCTATTTCGCCAACCGCGACACCGGCAAGGAAGCGACCGGCCACGGCTCGCCGCTGCCCCATCTCGTTCATGGCGGCCCCGGCCGTGCCGGCGGCGGCGAGGAGATGGGCGGTATCCGCGGCGTGATGCACTACATGCAGCGCACCGCGGTGCAGGCGAGCCCGGACATGCTTGCCGGCATCACCCGCAACTGGGTTTTGGGCGCGCAGGCGACCGAGAAGACCAGCCACCCCTTCAGGCTTGCGTTCGGCGAACTCGATATCGGCCATACGCTGTGGACCGAGGCCCGCAAGATATCACTGGAGGACATTGAGCACTTCGCCGAATTCACCGGCGATACCTTCTACGCCCACATGGACGAGGAGGCCGCCAAGGCGAATCCCTTCTTCCCCGGACGTGTCGCCCACGGCTACCTCATCCTATCCTTCGCTGCCGGCCTGTTCGTCGATCCCGCTCCGGGGCCGGTGCTCGCCAATTACGGCCTCGACAATCTGCGCTTCATGAAGCCCGTCTCGCCCGGCGACAGCCTGAAGGTGCGGTTGACGGCCAAGGCCAAGACGCGCCGCAACGAGGAATATGGCGAGGTGCGCTGGGATGTCGGCGTCTTCAACCAGGACGACGAGCAGGTCGCGAGCTACGAACTGCTCACGATGAACGCGATGTAGGCGTCGAGACCCCCGCGCCCTCGAGGCTCCGGCTGCGCACGCGCCACACCAGCAAAGCGAGCATTGTCAGCGCGCAGATCGCCAAAAGCGTCCCGGCGAAGACCGGGATGCTGTCGCCCGTGAACACCACCAGCGCCGACACCAGCACCGCCGAACCGATCTGGCTGGTAAAGCCGTAGAACGCGGCCGCGAAGCCGGCGATATCGCCATGCGGATCGAGCACCATGGCCGCCGCGTTGGAATAGAGCACCAGGTAGCTGGTCGCGAACAGTACGAACAGCGCGGTTATGATGTAGGCGTCGATCATACCGGCAACGCTGATCGCGAGGATAAGGGCGGACGATACGATCAGCACCACATTGCCGACGATCATCGCGTTGACGACGCCGACCGTCTGTATCAGCCGCCGGTTGGCGAATTGCCCGATCACGATCCCGAGCCCGTGAAAGGCGAAAAACGCCGCGAAAGCCATGCCCGTGAGCCCGAATGCGCGCTCATAGAGGCGTGGCACGGTGGACAGGATCAGCAGCATCGACGACATGATGACCGCCGAGAGCAGCAGGAAAAAACGCGACTGCGGATGCCGCATCAGCCGCGCCGCGCGCCGCGCGAACACGCGCGGCTGCGTTGCATCGGCGGCGCGTTCCTTCAGCGTCTCGGGCAGCCGCGCGAGCGCGAGGAGGAGGAATGCCGCGAACACGGCAAGCGCGAAAAAGACGCCACGCCAGCCCGACAGCGCGGCCATCGCCGAGCCGACGAGCGGCGCGAAGATCGGCCCCACCGCGAAGATCGCCGTCGCCAGCGCGAGGTTGCGCGCCAGGTCCGCGCCGGAATGGCGGTCGCGGATAATCGCGCGCGACGACACGATTGCCGAGGCCGCGCCGAGGCCCTGCAGCACCCGGCTGGCGAGCAGCAGGGTGATCGTGGGCGCGAAGGACGCCCCGAGGCAGCCGATGAGGAACAGCGCGAGGCCGATGCCCAGCGCCGGGCGCCTGCCGAACCTGTCGGAGACCGAGCCCCACACCAACTGGCCGACGCCCGCCCCCATCATGTAGAGCGCGATCGTCCATTGGACCTGCTCGAACGGCGATCCGAAATCCGCGACCATGGCCGGAAAGGACGGCAGCGTGATGTCGACCGAGAACGCCGAGATCGACATCAGCAGGCCGCAATAGATGACGATGGCGCGCTCGCTCACGCGCCGTCGCCCGTCGTCGCGAATGCGACGTCGCCGACGAGGCCGGCGGCGCGCGACAGCGCCGCCGCGGTCGCCACAGCCATCTGCGGCAGGATCAGCCATTCGAGCGTCCAGGCCGCGCCGGAGCGCTCGTTCTCGTGCACGAGCGACTGGTGCATGCCCGCAACCAGCGTCGCGTTGAAGCGCGCCAGCGCGACGAGCACCTCCGCGCCGACGGGATTGACCTTGTGCGGCATCGCCGACGACCCGCCGCCCGAGGCAAGCCGTATCTCGCCGACTTCGTTCTGCGCGGCGAGCGCGATGTCCTGTCCCGTCTTGCCGAGCGATCCCGAGACCAGCGACAGCCACGACGCGAAGCCTGCAATCCCGTCGCGCTCGCTGTGGCGGGCATGGTGGACCGCGCTGAGGCCGAGTTCGCGGGCAAGCCCCTCACGCACCGCTTCCGCCTTGTCGCCAAGCTTGTCGAGCGTCCCCGCCGCGCCGCCGAAATGAAGCACCGCGACCCGGTCGCGCTGGGCCGGAAGCTCGCCGTGCAACCGCGCCAGCGGGTCGCGCCAGCTTGCTATCTTGCGCGCCGCGGGCACGGCGATCGCTGCCTGCATGCGCGTATGCGCCATAACGACGACGGCGCCGTCGCGCGCCGACAGCGCATCGAGCGCGCCGATCACGGCCCGGAGCCGCCGGTCGAGAATGTCGATAAGTGTCGAAAGCCGCAGCGCGAGGCCCGTGTCGACCACGTCCTGGCTTGTCGCGCCGAAATGCACATGGCGCTCATGCGGCGCGCCGACCGCCTCGCGCAGTTGCGCGACCAGTTCCGGCACCACGACGCCGTCCCGCGCCGTCCCGGCCGCCAGCGAGGCCATGTCGGGACGGAACCGGTCGAGCGCGGCGGAAATCGCCTTCGCGGCCTCGTTCGGAATGACGCCCGCCGCCGCTTCGGCGCGCGCCAGCGCGGCCTCGAAACCCAGCATCGCCCGCAGCTCGGCATCGGCCGAAAACAGCGCTGCGGCCTCCTCGTCGCCGAGGAGGCCGGACAGAAGCGGATGGTCGAATGGCGAGACGTGCAACGGCCTGCTCAGATGTCGAAGAAGATCGTTTCCTTCTCCCCCTGGAGATGGATGTCGAACCTATAGGTGTCGCCGTCGCGCGGCGCAATCAGCGTCGGCACGCGCACCTTGTGTTCGATCCGCTGCAGGATCGGGTCCTCCGCATTCGCCTTTTCCTCGTCGCCGAAATACATCCGCGTGTGGAGGCCGATATTGACGCCGCGTGCTACGACCCAGAACGTGATGTGCGGCGCCATCGGCCGCCCGTCGCGAAACGGCACCCTGCCCGGCATGATCGTCTCGAAGACGAACTCGCCGCCATCCATGTCGGTTGCGCAGCGGCCCCAGCCGGCAAAGGCCGGATCCGCCGCGCCGCGCGTCTCCGAGGGGCTGTTGTAGAGGCCGTCGGCATCGGCCTGCCAGATCTCCACCAGCGCGTCGCGCAGCGGCGTGTCGGCGCCGTCGATCACCCGGCCCCTCACCGTGATGCGCTCGCCCCTGGCCTTCTCGCCGACGAGCCTGGAGCCGAGGTCGGCATCATAGACGCCGCCGATGCCGCAGAAATTCGGCGTCAGGCCGATATGGACGTAGGGGCCGGCGGTCTGCGACGCGCTTTCCTTCAGCCGGTTGAGCGACTGGACCATGTCAATTGCCCTCCAGGCGGTTTTCGAACAGCGTCGAGCGGCGCCCGCGCAGCACGATGTCGAACTTGTAGGCGCGCGCATCCATCGGGATCGTCGCGCCCATGTCGAGCACGGCAGTCAGCCGGCGGACCGCTTCCTCGTCGGGGATCGTGCGCACGATCGGGCACAGCGGGATCAGCGGGTCGCCCTCGAAATACATCTGCGTGATCAGGCGCTGCGCGAAGCCGTGCCCGAAGATCGAGAAATGGATATGCGCCGGGCGCCAGTCGTTCGGCCCGTTCGGCCACGGATAGGGTCCGGGCTTGATGGTGCGGAAGGCGTAGTTGCCGTCCTCGTCGGTGATCGCCCGGCCGCAACCGCCGAAATTCGGGTCGAGCGGCGCGAGGTAGGTCTCCTTCTTGTGCCGGTAGCGTCCGCCCGCATTGGCCTGCCATACCTCGACCAGCGCGCCCGATACCCCCTTGCCGCGCTCGTCGAGCACGCGGCCATAGACGATGATGCGCTGGCCGATCGCGCTCTCGCCCGGCTTGGCGAAATTGAAGATCATGTCGTCGTCGAGCTCGCCGAGCATGTTGTGGCCGAAAACAGGACCGGTGATCTCGCTGATCGTGTTGTCGAGCGACAGCAGCGCCTTTTGCGGCGAGCGCAGCACGCTGGTCTTGTAGCCGGGCGTGAACGCCGGCGGGTGCCATGTCCTGTCGCGCTGGAAGAACGACCCGTTTCGGGGCCGCGATTCGAGATGTCCGCCCTCTCGCTCATGCCTTGGTCTCCTCCATCTCCGCAAATGTCTGCTTGACGATCTTGATCGCGTGGTTGGCCGCCGGCACCCCGGCATAGATCGCCACGTGCATCAGCGCTTCGCGGATGTCGTCCTGCGTGGCGCCTGTGTTCGCGGTGGCGCGGACATGCATCGCCACCTCCTCGTCATGGCCGAGTGCCGCGAGCAGCGCGATGGTGACGATCGAACGCTCGCGTTTCGTCCAGCCTGGACGCGACCACACGTGGCCCCAGGCGGTCTCGGTGATCATGTCCTGGAACGGCGCGTCGAATGCGGTCTTGTTGGCCTGGGCGCGGTCGACATGCGCATCGCCCAGCACCGAGCGGCGCGTCGCCATGCCCTGCGCATAGCGCTCCGATGGAACCCTGGTCTCGGACATGCGCGAACCTCCCCTTGCGAGGCTCATTCAATCACAACGATTTCGCTAGGAGAAATACAATTTCTTCGCTTTTTCATAGCAGTTTTGTTATCAATCTTGGATGAGCATCCGGTATCGCCAGCTTTCCACCTTTCTCGAGGTCGCCCGGCTGGGCGCGGTCGGAAAGGCCGCCGATGCGCTCAACCTCAGCCAGCCGGCGGTGACGCGGACGATCCGCGAGCTCGAACAGGCGGCGGGCATGCCGCTCTTCGCCCGCGAGGGTCGCGGCATCCGGCTGACCCCGGCGGGCGAGGAGTTCCGCAGGCACGCGGCCGCCAGCGTCGCCGCGCTGCGCACCGGTTTCGAGGCGCTGCGCGGACTGGAAAGCAGTGCCGCGCCGCGGTTGCGCATCGGTGCGCTCCCCACCGTCTCGGCCCGCATCATGCCCAAAGTCATGGCGACGCTGCTCGCGACGACCCAGGCGCGCGTCAAGATCGTGACCGGCGAAAACGCCGTGCTGCTCGACCAGCTCGCGCGCGCCGAGCTGGACGTCGTGGTCGGGCGGCTCGCAGCCCCCGAACGCATGGTCGGCCTGACCTTCGAGCATCTTTATTCCGAGCAGGTGCGCTTCGTCGTCCGCGCCGGCCACCCGCTCGCGACGCGGGAACCATTCCGCCCCGAGGAAATAGCCTCCTATCCAGTCGTCATGCCGACCCCGAGCGCCATCATCCGGCCCTTCGTCGAGCGGCTTCTGATCAGCCAGGGCCTTCCCGACCTTCCGGTGCGGATCGAAAGCGTGTCGGATTCCTTCGGCCGCGCCTTCCTGCGCGGCAGCGACGCGGTGTGGATCATCTCGGAAGGCGTCGTTGCCGACGAGCTCATCGGGCGCGTTCGTCGCACTGCCGGTCGACACGGCGGAAACGCGCGGCGGTGTCGGCATCACCCTGCGCGCCGAGCAGGACCGCACCCCACAGCTCGACGGCTTCATCCGCGCGCTGCGCCAGGTCGCCGCCGGTCAGTAAGGCAGGCCGACATAGTTCTCCGCCAGCGCGGCCAATGCGTGGTCGGAACTGAAGAGATAGTCCAGCTCCGCGTGCTGCATCTTCTGGCCGAACGGGCCGCTGTCCGGAAAGCTGTGCAGCGTCGTCGTCATCCACCACGAAAACCGCTCGGCCTTCCAGATCCGCGCCAGTGCCTTTTGTGAATAGGCGTCGATGCCGGCGTCGGATTTGTCGAGGTAGTGCTCGCGCAACCCGTCGAACAGGTAGCGCACGTCGCTGGCGGCAAGGTTCAGCCCCTTCGCGCCGGTCGGCGGCACGATGTGGCCGGCATCGCCGACCAGGAACAGCCGAACCGCAGCGGTTCGGCGACGAACGACCGGAGCGGCGCGATCGACTTCTCGAATGACGGGCCGGTCACCATGGCTTCCGCCACGTCTTCGGGCAGCCGGCTCCGGATCTCGTCCCAGAACCGGTCGTCGGACCACTCCTCGACCTTGTCCTCCAGCGAGCACTGGACGTAGTAGCGGCTGCGCGACATCGAGCGCATCGAGCACAGCGCGAAGCCGCGCGGGTGGTTGGCGTAGACCAGCTCGTGGCTCACCGGCGGCTTTTCCACCAGGATGCCCAGCCAGCCGAACGGATAGACGCGTTCGTAGAGCTCGATCGCCGCCTTCGGCACCGAGCGCCGCGCGACCCCGTGATAGCCGTCGCATCCGGCGATGAAGTCGCAGTCGATGCGATGCGTCGCGCCGTTCTTCTCGTAGGTGACGTAGGGAGCCCCGCCGTCGAAATCATGCGGCTCGACATTCGCCGCCTCGTAGACCGTCTCGCCGCCCGTCGCGGCCCGGCGTTCCATCAGGTCGGCGGTCACCTCGGTCTGGCCATAGACCATGACCCGCTTGCCGCCGGTCAGACCGTTCAGGTCGACGCGGTGGTGCCGTCCGTCGAAAGCGATGTCGAAACCGTCATGAGGCAGGCCCTCGCGATGCATGCGCTCGCCGGCGCCGGCCTCGTCGAGCATTGCGTCATGCCCTCCTCGAGCACGCCTGCCCTGATGCGGCCGAGAACATAGTCCCGCGACACGCGTTCGAGGATGACGTTGTCGATGCCGGCATCGCTCAGCAACTGCCCCAGCAGCAGGCCGGGCCCGACCCGATGATGACGACCTGGGTACGCATGGCTCCTCCCTTTCGGCGCAGGATGTCGCTCCGTGTCCCCCCGGACAATGGACAATTCCCGCAGGCGGTTGCACATTCCGATCATCGGAGGAGACCTGTTATGAACCGCCACGTCCCAACCTACGGCCTGTACCGCGCCGATTCGCGGGATCCCGCGGAGTTCTGGCTTCATGCCGAGAGCATTCCGGTGCGCAGCAGGTTGCACAATTGGGAGATCGAACCGCACCGGCACGAGGCGTTCTTCCAGCTCCTGCATATTTCCGGCGGCCATGGAGAAACGCTGTTCGGCGGCGCCTATCGTCCGTTCACGGCCCCTGCCATGATCACATTCCGGCCGGAGAGACCCATGGTTTCCGCTTCTCGCGCGACATCGAGGGCACGGTGGTCACTGTCCTTGCCGACCGTCTGGCGACGCTTTCCGACACCGACAGGACGATCGCCCGCTTTGCCGCCGAGCCGCGCCTCGTCGCCTGGGACGGCGGGGCCCCTGCGCTGAACGACGTCGCCGGCCTGCTCGGCCGCCTTGCGGACGAGGTCGGCGTCGGAGCGTGCGGGCCGCCTCGTCATGCTGGGCGCCGGCTGCGGTGGTCCAATTCGCCCGGGCGGCCGTGCCCAGCCGGCCCGACGATGCGGCTGTCGATCCGCGCGCGCGGCGCCTGCGCGAGCTGGTCGAGCTTCACTTCCGCGAACAGCCGTCCGCCGCCTTCCTCGCCGACCGCCTCGGCGTGTCGCCGGCACACCTCAATCGCCTGGCGCGGAAAGCGTTCGGCGAAAGCGTCGGCCGCCTCGTGGTCGGGCAGATCCTGCGCGCGGCCAAGCGCGACCTCGTCATCACGCCGACGCCGGTCCAGGCGATCGCCTTCTCAGCAAGCACCAGGCCGGCTGTTCAACCGCTGGCTGCAAGGAGACCGGCATGACTCCGGGGACCTATCGAAACAGCGAGCGCCGCAAGCTCGTGACATGAAAAAGGGGCGGTCGCCCGCCCCTCTTCCGGTCCGTTCGGATCGCGATGATCTGTCAACGTCGGTGATCTCGTCATATGCGACCCGACCGCTGTCGACCTGATCTTCTGGTCGAGCAGCGCCTTGGCGGTACGCTCATAGGCGTCGACGATCAGCTTGGCGTCCGGCTCGCCGATCAGCTTGGCAACCTCGCCCATCATGCGGACCTGGTGGTTCTCGTCCTGGCCGCCATTGTCCATGACGATGCCGGCCGCCTCTTCCGGATTGGCGATGGCGTATTCCCAGCCCTTCATCGAGGCGCGCACGAAGCGGACCATCTTGTCCTTGAAGGCCTCGTCCGACAGCTTGTCCTCGAGCACGTAGAGCCCGTCCTCGAGCAGGTCGTTGCCCATCTCCGAATAGTTGAAGACGATCAGGTCTTCGGCCTTGTAGCCGGCGTCGATCAGCTGCCAGTACTCGTTGTAGGTCATGACCGAGATGCAGTCGGCCTGCTTCTGGATCAGCGGCTGCACGTCGAAGGACTGCTTCAGCACCGTCACGCCGTCGGCGCCGCCCTCGGTCGAATAGCCGAGCTTGTTCATCCAGGCATAGAACGGATACTCGTTGCCGAAGAACCAGACGCCGAGCGTGTGGCCGGGGAAGTCCGCCTCGCTCTTGATCGGGCCGTCCGCCGGGCAGACGAGCTGCATGCCTGCCTTCTTGTAGGGCTGGGCGATGTTGACCAGCGGCACGCCTTTCTCGCGCGCCGACAGGGCTGCCGCCATCCAGGTCACGATGACGTCGGCGCCGCCGCCGGCGATCACCTGCTCGGGCGCGATGTCGGGGCCGCCCGGCTTGATGGTCACGTCGAGGTCTTCCTCCTCGTAGAAACCCTTGTCCTTGGCGACGAAATAGCCGGCGAACTGGGCCTGCGCGACCCATTTGAGCTGCAGCGTCACCGCATCCGCGGCCCACGCCTGCACGGCGGCGAGCGACATGGCCCCCGCCAGCATGGAAACGATCGTTTTCTTCATTTTCTTACCCTCTGAAGTTGGTCTATCCACCACGGACAGACGGATGCCAGAATGTGACGGCCCGTTCGATCAGGGCGATCACGCCATAGAAGACGGAACCCGCGAGTGCCGCAACCGCGATTTCCGCCCAGACCATGTCGACATTCATGCGCCCGACCTCGGTCGAGATCCTGAAGCCCATGCCCACGACAGGCGTGCCGAAGAATTCGGCCACGATGGCACCGATCAGCGCCAGCGTCGAGTTGATCTTGAGCGCATTGAAGATGAAAGGCATCGCGGCGGGAAGCCGCAGCTTCGCCAGCGTCTGCCAGTATCCCGATGCGTAGGTCCGCATCAGGTCGCGCTCCATGTGGCCGGATTCGGCGAGACCGGCCACGGTGTTCACCAGCATCGGGAAGAACGTCATGATGACCACGACGGCTGCCTTCGACTGCCAGTCAAAGCCGAACCACATCACCATGACGGGCGCGACGCCGATGATCGGCAGCGCCGAAACCATGTTGCCGATCGGCAGCAGCCCGCGCCGGAGAAACAGGAACCGGTCGGCGACGATCGCCGCCGCGAAACCCGCGCCGCAGCCGAGCACATAGCCGACCACCACCGCGCGGAAGATCGTCTGGTTGACATCGGCGGCGAGCGTCGGGATCGATCCCGCGATCCGCGCGCCGATCGCCAGGGCGGCAGGAGCCGGAGGGAATGCCCGCGCCCCTCACGATCCCCTCCCACAGGATCGGGATCAGGCGAACAGCACCAGGATGAGCAAGCCCCAGGCGCGATATCGGTCAGGCGCCGGCGCGTCCTGATCGCGGACAGGCTGACCAGCCGCCAGGCCGTCAACTCACCGCGCGCAGTACGAGATAGAACGACACGCGCGCGCCGCCGCGGAACTCGTCGGTTCCGAGAGCAGCAGATGGCTTAAGCGAGATGCGCATATGGCGATGACGCCCACCGGACCCATCGGCCGGACACCAACGTGTCGGCAGCGGCCGCAAGCAGCAGCGCGAGGATCCGGGTCGCGATGGTCGCCGAGGCGGCGGGCGCTTCCAACCCCGTGTCGGGGGTAACCAGCGGCAGTCCGATTGCCGCACCGACAGTCAAAAGAACCGCCAGCCGTCTGCAGGCACCCGTCAGCCTCCTTCGCCCCGGCCGCGCTCCCGTCTTTCAGCGAAATGACCGGCAAGCCCGACCGCGGTGACGAGCAGGATCGCGACGAGCGATCCGGCGACCAGCGCCGAGAACATGTCGATCACGTCTACGGCTGTAATAGAGCCGCTGAGCAGCTTCGCGCCGATGCCTGCCGGTCGGCAGTTCGCCGACGATGGCGCCGACGAGGCTCGCCGCAATCGCCACCTTCATCGAGGCGAACAGGAATGGCACGAGGCCGGCGTATGCAGCTTCCAGAACGACTCTCGGCGCGCGAGGCGTTGTAGGTCCGCATCAGGTCGAGATGCAGCGCGTCGAAGGTCGAGCGCAGGCCTTCACCATGCCCACTGCCACGGGGAAGAACGACGGGTAAAGGTCGAGATCAGCGCCTTCAGATCAGCCGGTGATGACCAACACCACAGCGATCATCTGGCGCCAGGGCGAGGATTGCGGATCGTCACGAGGTGATGATCCCTGGCATCAGGCTGCGGTCGAGTGCGGCGACATGCACGATGCCGACGGCGATCAAAATAGGGGCCGTGCTGAGGCGAAGCCCAGCAGCATCGGTGACGGTCACCCAGAATGGCGGTAGACGAGGCTTCGCCGAGGTCGGCCTCGGGCTCGTATTCTCGAAGAAGTTGACCGCCACCTGGTGCGGCGCCGGCAGCGTCGGCCCAAGGCTGCGTCATCGTCTTGACGACTCCACGTCGTCGGCGTCTCGCCCGCCCGGCGGTCGAGGTCATGGCGCGTTCATGAGATAGCGCCGACGCCACACCGCGGCGATGCCGAGCAGGATCGCCGTGACCAGCCGAATCTTGTCGCGCAGCCTGTCGGTCACCGGCCAGACCCTCTGCGCCAAATGCTTGCAAGGGGTCGAATTATGATCAATCCTCATAGGAATGCCCCGCCTCAGCCCGTCGCGCACCGCGCGATCCACAAGTCAGGCGTTGCCTGCGGATCATCGGCGGCCGCTCTTTCGGCAGCACGTGGATTCGATCACGTCGGTGACGCGGCGGACTTTTAGCGACATCACCACGATGCGCGTCGACAGGTAGACCGCCTCGAGGATGGGTGCGTGACGAAGCGAATCGTCTTGTCAGTTCCGCCCCAGTTCCAGCTGCTCGTTGAGATGATCACCGCGATCTCGTCCAGTGCGCCGAACGGCTCGTCCATCAAGAAGAATCGGCGTCGAAGGCCAGCACCCGGGCGATCGAGGGCGCGCTGCTGCATACTTGAAGGAAAGCTGCCACGGATATTTCTTCTCGAAGCCGGTCAGGTTGACCAGGTCCAGCGTGCTGCGGATACGCTCGGCGATCTCGGCCTTGGGATAGTCCATGATCTCCAGCGGCAGCGCGACGTTGCGCTCGATCGTGCGCCACCTGGGAAAGGCCCGCCGCCTGGAACACGTAGCCGTAGGCCCGGCGCCGGCGCGCCTCCTCGGGCGTCATGCCGTTGACGGTGATCGTCCCGCCGGTCGGCTGCTCCGAGATCGGCGATGACCGCCACGGGAACGTCATCGCCCACTGCGCAGCCGAGGCCCGATGGGAGACGAACTCGCCCTTGCCGACACCGGTCCAGGTTGACGTCCGACAGCGCATGCACCAGCCGTCATTGGTGTGGAATGTGAGGGACAGCCCCTTCGCATCGACCACTGACGCGGCGTTTGTCCCACCTTCCTTGCGGTCCGTCGGCAACATTCATGAGCACGGACTGACCTCGGCCCAGAACGCCGTCGAAGAAGATCAACCGGGTGCCACTCTCCCGGATCGGGTTCGGAAATCGTGTGCATGCGGATCTCGTAGGCCCCCTCCGACTGGCAGAGCGATGTCGTGACCCGCCGCCCGGAAGAACCTGAACGAACTCGCAGAAGATTCATGCGCCTCGATGCCGTCCGGCCACGCAGGATGATCTTGTCGTCGGTCACGTAGTCTTGCCTCGACCGCACCTGGTCTCGTTGCCGTGGACGACGTCGATGTCGAGCGTCTGGGCGTTTGCGGCGCTCGCCAGGGCGGCGGTGAGCAAAGCCCGGAAGCGATCGGTATCCGGTTCGATCACACCCCGCTCGCCGGAATGCCGCTGCAGCACCTTGCGCGGCGCGACCGCTTCCTTCCATTTCGACAGCGCCTGGTTGACGGCCCCCACCGGGCTCGCTGATCGCCGTGCCCCGGCTTGGCCTTGACCTCGAAATCGTCGACCACGATCTCGCCGCGCGACGGCGTATTCGGCCAGGCCCTTCACTTCGATACCCTCGAACACGTTGTAGTCGATCGCCGATTGCTGCGATTTCGCCGCGATGGTCTTGGTCTTTCCGGGGTCCCAGACTGCGATATACGGCATCCGCGCCCTTCACGATCGCACCCTTCTTCGGATACATGTTGAGATCTTGGCGATGTTTATGGTCGACGTCACCGCGACGAACTCGTTCATCGTCAGCCGGCGGTGTTGACGCCGTAGCTACAACACCCGGCATCCGGTCCTCCAGTCCGCCGGTCCCGTTCCGGGATCTTGGTGAAATCGCCGACGCCAGTGCGCTTCTGCTCGGTCGTGGGCGCAATGGTCGGTCGCCACCACCTGCAGCGATCCATGCAGCCCCATGAATCCTGATGCGCCTTGTGCCGGAAGGGGCGGGCTCATCACGCGCCGCGCCGCATGGTCCCCAGTCTGTCGGCATATTCGCTGTCGTCGAGCACCAGGTGCTGGATCAGCGGCTCGCCGAACCCGCATGCCCTTCTGGCGCGCCCGGCAGATCGCCTCACCGTGCGCCTGCTCGCGGACCATGCACCACATGGGAAGCGGCACGCCGGCCATGTCGGCGATCATGATCGCCCGGTTGGTCGCCTCGCCCTCGACTTCAGGCGGCCGCGGGCCTAGGCGTGCGCCTCCGGCCCGTCATTGCCGTCGGCGAGAGCAGCTTCTGCTGCGGCTGCTCCGTCGCCGTTCTCGGCATGCACCAGCGGCAGCGCACCAGCTCGGCGCAGCGCTGGAACGACGAGTACATCTCGTCGTCGTATTCGGCGCGCCCTTGTAGGCCATGAAGTGCTTGAACAGTGTGCGCTCCACCACCTGCGGCATCTCGTTGAACACCTGCTCGCCCCACCAGGTGATCGCCATGTGGAAGGTAGTCGCAGCAGGCGCGCGTCGACTTGTTGTCCCACATCTGGATCGCTTCCAGCGGCGATTGCCCTGGCAGCGAGCAGAAATCGACCATCGTCCCGCCCGACACCGCTGCCCGCGTGCCGCTCTCGAAATCGTCCGTGGAACGGTCCCCTGGCGAACGGCATTTCGAGATGGGTGCGGAGTCGATCCGCCGGCATCACGTAGCGGCCGTGGCGTCGATATCAACAGATGCGCCATGGAGATCGTCAGCCGATGCCGACGATCTTGTCGTGCTTGATCAGAACGTCGGCCTTCCACGTCCGGTCGGCCGTGACGATGGTTCCGTTCCTGATGACCTTGGACATTGTTTCTCCGGTGCTCCTGGGATTTGCTCTTCTCCCCCACGGGAGAGGTCCGGCGGGCCAGGCGAGGAACGAATGCGCCTCCCCTCAAGGTGGAGGCTGCGCCGGTTCTGGCCCACCTCCCCCTTGAGGGGGAGGTCGGAGAGAACAGGCTTGCCGAAGCCGATCCGAATTGGGGGTAAACTGCCATCATCTCCACAATTTCAGTTCCCGAAGAACCTGTTCGACACAGCCATCAAGTGAGTTTGCGATCTCACCGGTATTGAACCTGAGAACTGTAGCCTCTGTCAGTCAGCCAGAGATCGCGCATACTGTCACTTACGTATACCTTCTGACGTGAAATGATGTTCGCCATCCCTATGACAGCTTGGCCGACTGGATCATAAAATACGACATAAGCCCCAGTCGGCACCTGTCTTCGTGCATGCAGCCCATAGTGACGGCGAAATTCCCGAAGCACCCCAAAGCCTCTTTTTCTTACAAGTCATCGCGCGCCACCAGACTCCTGGCACGCCAGATCGCGTTTTCCTCACGAACGACAGTGGGCAACACTAACCCCCACCCGAAAAAGCAACGCTTCGCTCACTTTTCGACCTCCTCAGGGGGAGGTCACCCTCCAGCCGCTCACGATACGATCTCCGCCGTCTCGACCACCGCGATGAACAGCACATCGGCGCCGGCGCTGCTTGATACGCTTCGAGATCTCTTCCGCCTCTGGGTGGCTGGCTGAGCCCGTCGACGCAGGGCTGCATGACCATCGCCGTCGGCGCGACCCGGTTGATCCAGCTTGAGCGTCGTGGCCCGCGCCCGAGACGATGTCGCGGTGCGAGTAGCTTCGCTCGGCCGCGTCGCGGATCGCCATCACGCCACAGCCCTCCGTCGAAGGTGACCGGATCGAAATGCCCGACCGTCTCGACCTCCGAAGCCGATATCCATCGCCTCGCATATCTGCTCGATGCCGGCCTCGATACGATGCCGCATCTCGTTCAGCGCACCTCCTCGTTGGGCGAGCGGATATCGATCGTGAACACCGCCTTGCCGGAATCACGTTGCGCGAGGTGGGATAGACCTCGACATGGCCGATCACGCCGACCGCGTCCGGCTGGTAGTCCATCACCACCTCGTGCACCGAGTTTCGGTCACCGCGCCATGCCGGGGCCGGCATTGCGGCGCTTCGGCATCGGCGTCGAGCCGGTATGGCTGTCGCATTGCCGGTCAGCGTGCCTGCGGCAGCCACCACAGCTGACCGTGGGTCACGACGCCGATGTCGATCCCCTCGTCCTCGAGGATCGGCTTTGCTCGATATGCAGCTCGAAGAGAGCATTGGATCTTGCGCGCCCCGACCTTCCTCGCCCTTCCAGCCGATCCGCTCGAGCTCGTCGCCGAAGCGCTTGCCGTCCGCGGTCTGGCGCGCGTAGGCCCAGTCGAGTTCGTGCATGCCTGAACACCGAGGCGAGCATCGCCGGCGCGAAGCGCGTACCTCCTCGTTGGTCCAGTTGGTGACCACGATCAGGTGCTTCGTCTTGATGCCGAGGTGTTCGGTGTTGCAGGATGGAGCTCCGGCCCGCCCAGCACACCGAGCACGCCGTCATATTTCCGCCGGTCGGCTGGGTGTCGAGATGGCTGCCGACATGAACCGGCAGCCACGCATCGCAGGGATCGGTGCCCTCGCGACGGGCGAACATGGTGCCCATCTCGTCGACGCCCATTTCGAGCCCCGCCTCGTCGCACCACCACGCTTGAAGAGATGCCGGCGGCCTCGCGAAATCCTCGTCGGTGAGTGTCTGGCGATTGTTGCCCCCGGCGACACCGGGACCGATCTTCGCTGTCTCCATCAGCAGATCCCACAAAGCTGGTCTGGATTGATTCGCAGATTCTCTCCCGGTGCGGCCATGCCGTCTCCTTTAAGGGTCAGGACCCATTGATCTGGTTGAAATGGTCGGTGCGGATTTGTGCGGAGACAAGGAGCGAGCCTGCGGGAAGACTCCCGTCTTTCGAGGGCTCGCGACGCTGTCGCCCGTGCAAATCCGCCCGATCCGAAGGACGTGCGATATGACGGCGACCTGCATCGTCAAACTCCTCAACCGGGGGAACCGCCCCGCTCATCGGACTTTTCCTCGCATTTCTGGTTATCTCACACGCCATTTTCAATCCTTATCGATGGGTCCTGACCCTAGTCGACCATGGTGAGGACTTCGCGGACGTGATCAGCCAGTTCGTCGATCTGGCCCTTGGTGATGATCAGCGGCGGCGACAGGGCGATGATGTCGCCAGTCGTGCGGATCGGCGCGCCACGCTCGAACGCCTTCACGAAGGCCGAGAAGGCAGCGCTGGTCGGGTGGCCGGCGATCGGCTCAGCTCGATCGCGCCGACGAGGCCGATATTGCGGATATCGACGCGTGCGGCGCGTCTTGAGCAGATGCAGCGCATCCTCAGTAGGGTCCAGCTCCTCACCGCGGGTCAACAATCCCTCTTCCTTGTAGGTGTCGAGGTCGCCAGCGCGGCCGCCAGGCGATCGGATTGCCCGAATAGGTGTAGCGTGGAAGAATTCGATCAGGTGCTCCGGCCCGTTCCTTGAAGGCGTCGTGGATCTCCTTCTTCACGAACACCGCGCCCATCGGGATCACGCCGTTGGTCACGCCCTTGGCCGTCGTGATGATGTCGGGAACGACGCCGAAATGATCCGGCCGCGAACGGCGCGCCGAGACGGCGAGATCCGTGATAACTTCGTCGAAGATCAACAGGATGCCGTGCTTGTCGCAGATCTCGCGCAGCCGCTTGAGATAGCCCTTCGGCGGGATCAGCACGCCGGTCGAGCCGGCGACCGGCTCGACGATCACAGCGGCCACGGTCGAGGCGTCGTGCAGCGTCACGATGCGCTCGAGCTCGTCGGCGAGGTTCGCGCCATGCTCGGGTGAATGTGTTCTCGCCCGGCAGATGGGTGTGCGGCAGGTGGTCGACGCCGGTCAGGAGCGTGCCGAACATCTTGCGGTTGGCGACGATGCCGCCGACCGAGATGCCGCCGAAATTGACGCCGTGATAGCCGCGCTCGCGGCCGATCAGCCGGAACCGCGAGCCCTCGCCCTTGGCGCGATGATAGGCGAGCGCGATCTTCAGCGCGGTGTCGACCGATTCAGACCCCGAATTGGTGAAGAACACGTGGTCCATGCCCTTGGGCGCGATGTCGACCAGCCGGTTGGCCAGTTCGAAGACGATCGGATGGCCCATCTGGAATGCCGGCGCGTAATCGAGCTCGGCCGCCTGCTGCTGGATCGCCTCGGTGATCTTGGGCCGGCAGTGGCCGGCATTGACGCACCAGAGCCCGGCTGTGCCGTCGAGGATCTTGCGCCCGTCGCTCGCCGTGTAGTGCATGTCCTTGGCGGCGACCAGCATGCGCGGCGCCTGCTTGAACTGACGGTTCGCCGTGAACGGCATCCAGAACGCGCTGAGATCGTTCGGCGCAACGTTGAGCCTGTTGGACATGACCAAGCCTTTCCTTTGAATCCCCTGTTGAGTGCGGCCAACGCTTGGTGAACCGGGCGCAGATGTGCTACGCATTTTTTGACCGATTGGACAAACGTTAGCACCGCCATGGAGGCGGTCAAGGAAATAGTACCGGAAATGACAGGCCGATTGCGCGCTCCACGGCTTGAGAGGAACTGGTCCAGCCGATTGGGCCAGAAAGCCGAATTGTCGTTTGTTCTCCACGTGACGCGGTAGCGATGGAAGCGCCCGCCAAACGCCGCCGAACCCGTATCCAGATCGAAAAGCGCGACCTCATCCTCGAGGCTGCCCTGGACGTGTTTTCAGCCCACGGATTTCGCGGTGCGACGGTCGACCAGATCGCTGAGGCGGCCGGCATGTCGAAGCCCAACCTGCTCTATTATTTCCGCGGCAAGGAAGACATCCACACCACGCTGATCAAGCGCTTGCTGGAGACCTGGCTGGCGCCGCTGCGCGAGCTCGACGACGTCGGCGACCCGATTTCGGAGCTGCGCAGCTACATCCGCCGCAAGCTGGAGATGTCCCGCGATTTCCCGCGCGAAAGCCGGCTGTTCGCCAACGAGATCCTGCAGGGCGCGCCGCGCGTCAAGCCGATGCTCGAAGGCGAACTGAAATCGCTGGTCGATGACAAGGCCGAGATCATCCGCGGCTGGATACGGGCCGGCAGGATCGCGCGCACCGATCCGTACCATCTGCTGTTCGCCATCTGGGCGACCACCCAGCATTATGCCGATTTCGACGTGCAGGTGCGGGCAGTGCTTGGCAGCAAGGGCGATGGCGAAGGCCGGTTCGAGGACGCCGCCCGCTTCCTGGAGCAACTTTTCCTCGACGGGCTGAAGCCGAAACCCTGACACCCTCCGGCGTGGTTATGGCTGTCCGGGTCCGGCATCCTGTGCAGGTTGCCTGAGAAGTGTCAGCGCGACCTCGAGGACGGCAAGGATGGGCGCCCTGCTCCGTGCCGCGCGTGCCATCGGCACCGCGCCGTCCAAGGCCGCCAGCAAAGTCTGCGCGAGAGCGGTCACATCGGCCCCGTCCGTCGACGATATCGACGTTGCGAGCGCGCGTGAAAACGCGTCCGTAACCCGTTGATACGACTCCTCGAGCTTGACCATCAGCCGCGCCTCGGCCGGTCCCGCCTCCTGCGCCATCACGCTCAGCAGCGCGCCGGTGGAGTAGTCGTTCTCCGCAAGCCAGTCCGCGGCGCCGCGAAAGAACGCCTCGACCGTCCGCGCGGCGGGCACGGACCTTGTCGCACAGCGGTCGAAATGCGTTTCCATCTCGACGGTCAGCCACTCCAGCGCGGCGATGCCGAGGCTCTCCTTGCCGTCTGGAAAATGATGGTAGAGCGAGCCTTTCGGTACGCCTGCATGGGCCAGGATCTCGCTGATGCCGGTGCCGTGATAGCCGCGCCGCTGGAACAGCGTGACCGCCGCCCGGACCAGGCGGTCGCGGGTCACGAGTTCCCCGTCCACGGGCGGCGGTGACTTCACAACCGGGCGCCGGCCCCGTTTCCGGCCAGCACCGCGATTGATGCGATCCCCGCCGCGCACAGCTTCTCGGCACCGCCGGCGGCGACCCCGAAAACCTGGACGTCCACGGTGACGACGGTTCGCCCTGCTCTCAGAACCCTGGTCTTCGCGACGAGGCGCTCTCCAAGTGCGGGTGAAACGAAATGCATGGAGAAGTTCGACGTGACGACGTCCATGCCGGATGCGATAGCGCCTGCCCATGCCGAAGCCATGTCGGCCAGGGCGCTGACGCATCCGCCGTGAACGTAGCCGTGATGCTGGGTCATGTCCTCGCGCACGTCGACGGTCAGCGTGACGCCGCTCTCATCGGCTTCGACGAGGCGCGGCGACAGCCATTGGTTGAAGCCCTGCCGCGCGGTCGACGTTTCCAGCCGCTGCCTGACCTGTTCGACGCTCCACTTCCGCATGCCACCCCCTATCACTAGACCGATCGGTCTAGTGATAGGGGGTGGAGGTTCCGTGCGCAAGCCGGAAGATCAGACGAAAACCGCCCCGTGTCCTCCTGGACGCGGGGCGAACCTGGGAACTGAACCTCGAAGGTCCGCCCCTCGACTAGCGGATCGCGACCGCCGCGAAAGCCGCGTCGATGCGCAGATCGGCGACACGCGGGCTGGCCTCCGGCGCGGCAGGCGCGGTATCGGCCGACGCTGTCTTCACCGGCTGGTCGTCATCACCCAGATAGGAGGCGACGTAACGCATCACTGTATTGAGCGGGTCCACACGCGTCGCGTCGATCGCGTGGATGTCGAGATCGTGCTCCGGGTCGGGCATGAAGCTCGGGCCGATCATCCGCACGTCACGACGCACCTCGGGGATCGGCATCGGCTCCCGCGTCACGACCGGGCCGCTGTTGATGCGGCGCGCCCTCTTTACCGCCGTCCCGACGGTGTTTTCGGCCGCCGTCTCGACCTGCGCGGGGCGCGGCGTGGGAACGGGCGCGAATTTTGGCAGCATGGTCGCGTGGGCGGTCGTGGCGCCGAGAAGCAATGCCGCAAGGAACGTCAACCGGGTTTTCATCGCAAAAATCCTCCAGGCCTCCGGATGCGCTCCGGAAACGCTTTTCATTCTCGATTTGTCTGAATCGCGCTTTCGTTCTTAGAATGCGCTGCCTTTCGTGGTGGAAAACGCACGGAGCCTTCCGAGGTTCCCGAGGAGATTGACGGCCGCGCGCCGGTCTCCAAATCGCAGGTATCTGGGGGAAGTCGCATGGAGGGCAGACCGGACAGGCCGATACCGCCGGCGCCGGTGCCGCTGGAACGCACACCGCCGCCGCTCACGCTGTTTCGCATGATGCGCCGCAACCCGATCGAGACGCTCACCCGGGCGCACTATGAAGACCTGACAGTCACGACGCGCTCTTTCCTCGGCACTGTCGTCGCAACGAGTTCGCCCGCCGCCGTGCGCCACGTGATGATCGCAAATGCCGCCAACTACCGGCGGCACCCCTTGCAGAGCCGGATACTGTCGGACGGCCTCGGTTTCGGCCTGCTCGGCGCCGACGGCGATCAATGGCGGTCGCAGCGCAGCGTCATCGCACCCTTCTTTTCGCCGCGCGCCGTGGCCGGTTTCGAGGACGTCATGATCGCCACGTCCGCCGGAATGGTCGATGAGTGGCGCCGGCAGCCAGACGGAAGCCGAATCAACCTGTTCGACGAAATATCGGCTGCGTCGGTCCGGATGGTTTCGGATGCGCTGTTTCCCGACGGGATCGGCGACGCGGCCACTGCGTTTCCCGACGCGTTCACCCACTATGTCGAGAAGGCCGGCCGGATCGGCGTGGCTGACCCGCTCCCGTTCCTGTCATGGCTTCCACGCCCTGGCCATCTGCGCGCGCTGCCGCAGATCCGCGCGTTCGAGCGCATCGCCGACGCGATCGTCGCGGCGCACGACCAAGGTGAAGCAGCCGGTTCCCGGCCGTCCGGAATTGTAGGCCACATGCGTTCGGGCGCGACGGACAAGCGCCGGAACGAGCTCGACGAGCACGAGGTCAGGGCCAATATCAAGACCTTCCTCGCCGCCGGATACGAAACATCGGCGACGACCCTGTCCCTCGCGCTCTATCTTCTGTCGCTTGATCCGCCGTGGCGCGAGCGCATCGAGGCCGAGGCGGACCGGGAAATCGGCGACGCGGCGCCCTCGGCCGGCCTCGCCGCCCGGCTGACCGAAACAAGGGCCGTAGTCGAGGAAACCTTGCGGCTCTATCCATCGGGGCCATTCATCGCGCGTCAGGCGCTCGGCCCCGACGAGGTCGATGGCGAGCGGTTCGGCCCCCGCGCGACGGTCGTCATCTCGCCCTGGGTCATCCACCGCCACAAGCGCCTGTGGCAGGCGCCCGAATGTTTCGATCCGTCCCGTTTCCTGCCCGGCCGGCGCGAAAGCATCGACAGGTTTTCCTACCTGCCATTCGGCATGGGCGCGCGAATCTGTGTCGGCCACCAGTTCGCACTGCAGTCGCTGACGATCCATCTCGCGATGATCGTCCGCGCCTTTCGCCTCGAGCCCGCCTCCGGCTTCAGGGTCTGGCCGTCGCACATCCTGACGCTGCGGCCCGGCGGCCCGATGCCGATGACGCTGCATCGGCGCTAGCATGAATCGCTGTCGCACAGACGGCAACGCTCCGCTGCCCGCGGGCCCTGCTTCAGCCGTCGGACGCGAACGCCAGGACGACAAGGCCCAGCACCGTCACCAGCGCGCCGGCCGCGATCACCGGGCTTGCCCAGCCATGGCCCAGCAGGCCCTCGTAGAGGATGATGAAGGACGGCGTCAGGTAGTTGTAGGCGAGCACCTTCGAGGCCGGCAGCCGCAGTGCCGCGAACTGCAGCAGGAAGAACGTGCCGGCGGTCGTGAACACGGAAAGGTAGAGGATCGCCCACCAGACGACCGCCGGCAGGCCGGCCCAGTCCGTCGAGACGATCTCCCCGAACCCGTAGAGCGCGATGCATAGCCCCGTGGCGAGCAGCGTCCAGAAGGTGAAGGCGATCACCGGCTCGCCGCGATTGAACTTCCGGACCAGCGACGCATAGGCGGCATGGCCGGCGACGCCGACCGCGAAGATCAGCTCTCCGCGCCCGACGTCGAACGCCAGCATCGCGTCGAGGTCGCCGCGGAAGATCACCCACAGCGCGCCGAGGCCGGCAAAGACGAGGCTGGCGATCACCAGCCCGCCCGGCGTCTGCTTGAGAAGAAAATAGCCGAAGAAGGCGCTCATCAGCGGCATCAGCGTGAACACCGCGCCGGTCGATACCGGGTCGGTGAACTGCAACGCCACGAACATGGTGATGAAGAACACCGCCATCAGCGCACCGAGCACGCCGTAGCGCCACGGCGCGCGCGGCGCGGGAATGCGCCCCTTGAGAAGGATGAGCGCGGCGATCCCCATCAGGGTGGTGCCGAACAGGAACCGCGTCGCGTTGAGAGCGGCAGGTCCCATATGGGGCGCTGCCAGCGCGCCGAACGAGAACGACCCCGCAACGAGAGCGGCGAACAGAAGCATGGCGAGATGGCCGAGCAGCTTCTGACGCCCGGTCGCGAAGGAACTGGCGCGTGGAAGTATGGCCGTCGCTTCCGGAATATGGCTCAAGTCACGGATGTCCTGCGTGGGCCTTCGCGACGCCGCCGGCTCGGATGGGCTGGGACCAGCACGAGGCGGAACCGCCGGTTACGCGATACGATGGCGGTTCCGCCCCCGCTGGGAGGAAGGCTATTCGGCTGCCACCTTGGCGGCCGGGTTGTTGGGATGCGTCGTCCAGTTGGCGTAGACGGGGTCGACGGGCTTGCCGGTGCGCTCGTCGAGCGCCCCCGCGGCCAGCGGCTCCATCGTGATGCAGCCTTCGACGGGGCAGACGTTGACGCACAGATTGCAGCCGACGCACTCGTCCTCCATCACCTCGAAATGGCGCTTGCCGTCGACCATCGCCGTGATCGCCTGGTGCGAGGTATCCTCGCAGGCGATATGGCAGCGGCCGCATTTGATGCAGGCGTCCTGGTCGATCCGCGCCTTGGCGATGTAGTTGAGGTTGAGATACTGCCAGTCGGTGACGTTGGGCGTCGCGCGGCCGATGACGTCGTCCAGCGTCGCGTGCCCCTTGGCGTCCATCCAGTTCTTCAGCCCCTCGATCATCTCCTCGACGATCTTGAAGCCGTAGGTCATCGCCGCGGTGCAGACCTGGACGTTGCCGGCGCCCAGCGCCATGAACTCGGCCGCGTCGCGCCAGGTCGTGATGCCGCCGATGCCGGAGATCGCCAGGCCGCGCGTCTCCGGATCGCGCGCGATCTCGGCCACCATGTTCATGGCGATCGGCTTCACCGCCGGGCCGCAATAGCCGCCATGCGTGCCCTTGCCGTCGATCGACGGCTCCGGCGAGAACGTGTCCAGATTGACGGCGGTGATCGAATTGATCGTGTTGATCAGCGACACCGCGTCGGTGCCGCCGGCATGCGCGGCGCGCGCCGGCTTGCGAACGTCCGTGACGTTCGGTGTCAGCTTGGTGATCACCGGCATGCGCGTGTACTGCTTGCACCAGCGCACGACCATCTCGACATATTCCGGCACCTGACCGACCGCCGCGCCCATGCCGCGCTCGCTCATGCCGTGCGGACAGCCGAAATTGAGCTCGATGCCGTCCGCGCCCGTCTCCTCGACCAGCGGCAGGATCGCCTTCCAGGCATTTTCCTCGCACGGCACCATGATCGAGGCGATCAGCGCCCTGTCCGGCCAGTTCATCTTCACCTGCTTCATCTCGCGCAGGTTCACGTAGAGGTCGCGGTCGGTGATCAGCTCGATATTGTTGAGGCCGAGCAGCCGCCGGTCAGCGCCCCAGATCGCGCCGTAGCGCGGCCCGTTGACGTTGACGACCGGCGGGCCTTCCTCGCCGAGCGTCTTCCACACCACGCCGCCCCAGCCCGCCTTGAAGGCGCGCTCGACATTGTAGGCCTTGTCGGTCGGCGGCGCCGACGCCAGCCAGAACGGATTGGGCGACTTGATGCCGACGAAATTGTTGCGAATGTCTGCCATGGGTCTGTCTCCCTACGGGTCCAGGCGGAAGATGATCTCGACCGGCGCGATGCACCGGCGGTTGAGGCCATCGACCATGTTGGCGATCTTGGTCGGGGCATTCTCGCCCATGATGAGCGGCAGGCCGATCGGCGGAGGACCGCTTTGGGCGAGCCTGGCGGAGAGCTTCCTGAAGAATTCCCTGCCGAAATCGCCCCGGTTGCGGGTTGCAACGATGTCGAACCCGGCAGCCCTCCCGGCTGCCTCGTAGACATCGGGCGCCGCGAGGAAGGAGCCGTCCTGTCCGCTTGCCCACGGCACCGGATAGTTCAACCCTTCTTCTTCGCCGGCCATAACGTCGTAGACGGCCAAATACCCGCCGGGCTTCAGGGCCCGGGCCGCCTCGGCGAAAAGTGTCTGCTTGTCGGGAATGTTCATCCCGACATGAATGAGCGTCGCGACATCATACGCATCGTCATCCACCGGCAGGTCGGTGCCCGACCCGACCTCGAACGTCGCCGGAACACCGACCGCGGCGCACAGCGCCTGCGCCGTCTCGACGAATTCCGGCGTCAGGTCGATACCGTGAACCGTGCAGCCGTACTGGCTGGTGAGAAACCGCGCCGTGCCGCCGATGCCGGATCCGATATCCAGCACCCTGCTTTCCTTCGACAGCGGCACCTGATCCATCAGTTCCTGCGTTGCCGCCAGTCCGCCGATGTGAAACTCGTCCACCGGCTTCAGGTCGCTCGCCGTGACCGAGGACAGATCCTTGCCGATCTTGCCGAGCGCGTCCGTGATCCGGCTCAGGAGCGTTCCGCTCGAATAGTGGTCGGCAACGACTGCCTCGACGGTCATGGCGATAGCCTCCCCCGGCTGATCATGCGCTCAGCGATGCGTGAATGCTTTCGGCCGCATCCCTGCCGGCCGCGACCGCCGCGACCGTCAAATCCTCGCGATGGTCGGCGACGCAGTCGCCGCCCGCCCACACGTCCGCCAGCGACGTGCGGCCTTCGGCATCGACCTTGATGCGCCCCTTCTCGAGCGCGATCTGCGCGCCGCTGCCGTTCAGCGCCCCGGCCTCGAACGACTGGCCGATCGCCTTGAACACCTGGTCGGCCGGCAGCGTCACCGTCTCGCCGGTGGAGCCGAGCTTGCCGTCCTTCAGTGCGGTGTATTCGAGCTCGATGCCGGTCACCGCGTCGCCGTCGCGCACCAGCGCCTTCGGCTGCAGCCAGTGCCGGATCGTAACGCCCTTCGCGGCGGCGAGGTCCTGCTCCCATTCCGACGCGTTCATCTGCTCCTTGCCGCGGCGGTAGCAGATCGTCACCTCTTCGGCGCCGAGCAGCTTCGACTGGATCGCCGCGTCGATCGCCGTCATGCCGCCGCCGATCACCACGACGCGGCGACCGACCGGCAGCGACGCCAGGTCCTCGGCCTGCCGCAGCCCGGCGATGAACTCGACCGCGTTCTCGACGCCGGCCGCCGCCTCGCCGTCGACGCCCAGCCCGTTGACGCCGGCGAGCCCCATGGCGAGGAACACCGCGTCATGGTCCTCGCGCAGCGAGGCGAGCGTGAAATCGCGCCCCAGCGCCTTGTCGTAGTCGATCCGGATGCCGCCGATCGAGATCACGTAATCGACCTCTGCCTGGGCGAAGCCGTCGACGGATTTGTACGCCGCGATGCCGTACTCGTTGAGACCGCCGGGCTTCGGGCGCGCCTCGAGCACGGTGACGTCGTGGCCGTGCATGGCCAGCCGGTGCGCGCAGGCAAGACCCGCCGGCCCCGCCCCGACCACGGCGACCGTCTTGCCGCTCGAAGCCGCCCGCGCATAGAACTGCTTGCCCTGCGCCATCGCGGTGTCGGTTGCGTAGCGCTGCAACTGGCCGATCTGCACCGGCTTGCCTTCCGCCACCTCGCGCACGCAGACCTCCTCGCACAGCGTCTCGGTCGGGCAGACGCGCGCGCACATGCCGCCGAGAATGTTCTGGTCGAAGATGGTCTTGGCCGAGCCGAGCGGATTGCCGGTCGCGATCTGCCGGATGAACATCGGGATGTCGATCGACGTCGGACAGGCCTGCATGCACGGCGCGTCGTAGCAGAAATAGCACCGGTCGGCTTCCACCAGCGCCTCGTGATGGTCGAGCGCGGGATGCAGATCGGCGAAATTGGCCTCGTAATCCGAAGGAGCGAGCCGGCCTGCGGCGATCCCTTCCTTGTACTGCCCTGCAGTCATGCGGGTTCCCCGTATTCTTGGTTGTTGGGGAAAAGGCTAGCAGGTTTTGTTTTTTTATCAATCGGTCAAATATTTCGCCGACAACGCAAGCTCTTGAAAAGATGAGTAGAAAAGTCCAGATTTTCGATACCGCGTGAATCGCGCGGTTCGGGCGCAACCCGGGAAGCGGTGTTCGCGTTCCTCCCGCGTCTCAGCAACAGGACCGTTCATGCGTCACCTCTCCTGCCCCGTTTGCCGAAACAGGCTGTTCTTCGAGAACGGCCATTGCACGATGTGCGGCACCGACGTGGTTTTCGATCTCTGCACGCTGGAGATGAAGGCCTGCGGCGAGGCCTTTTCCCGTTGTGCGAACCACGGGCGCTGCGGGTGCAACTGGACCGCCCGCGAAGCCGGCGGCCTGTGCCTCGGCTGCGGTCTGACCCAGACGATCCCGCCTGTCGACGATCCCGTCCAGTTGCGGCGATGGGCCGACGTCGAGGCGGCCAAGCGGCGCCTGATCTACGATCTGTCGCGGCTCGAACTCGCGCCGTGGCCGCTCGTTTCCGCCGACCATCCGCTCGCCTTCCGCATCCTCGTGTCGGAGGAGCATGGCGGCAGCGGCAAGGTGGTAATGGGCCATGAGGGCGGCCTGATCACCATCGACGCGACGGAGGCCGACACCCATCGCCGCGAGGCGCGCCGGGTGAAGCTTGGCGAACCCTACCGCACGCTGCTCGGCCATATGCGCCACGAGACCGGCCACTATCTGTGGGACCTGCTGTTCGAACTCGACGGTTTCGCCGACGCGTTCCGCCGTCTGTTCGGCGACGAACGTGCCGACTACGGCGACGCGCTGGAGCGGCATTACGCCCAGGGAGCCCCTTCGGACTGGCATGACGCGCATATCTCGTCCTACGCGACCATGCATCCGTGGGAGGACTGGGCCGAGACCTTCGCCCATTACCTCCACATGCGCGACGGGCTGGAGACGGCGCGCGACAGCGGCCTGATCGCACCCGAGCGCCTTGCCGCCGCCGGCCCCGACATCAGGAGCGAGATCGGCGCCTGGATCGAGCTCGCCATCTTCATGAACACGATGAGCCGGGGCCTCGGCCATGGCGATGCCTATCCCTTCGTCATCCCCGGGCTTGTGCGCGACAAGCTGGCCTTCATCGACACATGGATCGCGAAACTCGCGACCGGTGCGCCCGGCCGGTCGCCCGCGTCCGGCCGCGCGGCGTAGGCGCCCTTCCTGACCTCACGTCCACTCCGGCGAAGCCTGTCCGAACACCGGCGAAAGGCGGCGTTTGGTTAAGGGGCCCGGCAAGATTCCCTTTAAGTTTTTCCTTTATGCATGCCTTCATGAGTATGCGTGTTTCGAGTCGAGTTTTAGCCATTTCCCTGCTTGCCGGCCTGGCCGCCTGTGCCAAGGCGCCAAGCCAGATCAACGATCTGTGCGCCGTGTTCGACCAGAATGATGGCTGGTTCAACAACTGGCGCAGCGAGGCCCGGCGCGCCGAGCGCAAATACGGGATTCCCACGCCGATCCTGATGGCGACGGTGCGCAAGGAATCCGGCTTCAAGAGCAACGCCCGCCCGCCGCGCAAGAAGATCCTCGGCTTCATACCCGGCAAGCGCATTTCGAGCGCCTACGGCTATTCGCAGGCGCTCGACGGCACCTGGGCGCAATACAAGCGCGAGACCGGCCGCCTGACCGCGCGCCGCAACGATTTCGGCGATGCCGTCGACTTCGTCGGCTGGTATCATTCGAAGACGTCGCGCGACCTGGGCGTGGCGCCCAACGATGCCTACAGCCTCTATCTCGCCTATTACTCGGGCTGGGGCGGGTTCAAGAACGGTTCGTGGCGCGGCAATTCCAGCCTCCAGCGCTACGCGCAGGAGACCGACGCCATGGCGCGCAAATATGCCGCGCAGATGCGCGACTGCGACTGATCCTGATGGTATTCCGTTGAACAAAGGGCGGCTCGAAAGCCGCCCTTTTTCCGTTGGTTATCGCGGCTTCTTGCCGAACACCTTGATGTATTCGGCTTCGCCGCCCTTGGCGAGCGCCTTGGCCTGCCTCACCCAGTCGTCGCGCTCGATGCGCCCGTGGAACCTGAGATAGCCGTCGACCCACTCGCGCTCGGCCTTCTTCCACGCGGCGACCTGCGCGTAGGTGTAGATGCCGAGGCCGTTGAGGGTCTTCTCGATCTTCGGGCCGACGCCCGAGATGAGCTTCAGATCGTCCGGCTTTGCAGGCTTCTTCATGGCCGCCGGACGGCCGGCATCGGCCTTGGCCGCCTTGCCCGTCGCAGCGGGCTTCGCGGCCTTGCTCGACCCGGCCGCGTTCTCCTTGGCCTTCGCCGTCGCCCTGGTCCCGCTCTTCGGTGCCTTCGGCGCGCTGTCGGCAACCGTTCCCGGCTTCACCCTGGCATTGGCCGCCTGGCGGCCGCCGCCGACCTGGCGCGCGGTCTTCTGCGGCGCCGAGCTTCCCGGCACCGCCGAGGCCGTCCGGCTCCGCTTCGCCGTGCCGGAAGACAGTGCCAGAGCGGCGGGCGTGACGGGATCGGCGGTCTCGGAGGCAACTTCCGCCTTCTTCCCTTTCCTCGCCACCGGCGCCTTCTTGACCCTGGCCGACTTCGACGGCGCCTTGACGCCGGGGTCGGCGTCGGACTTGCCCTCGAAGCTGATCACCGGCTCCATCGTGGCAAGCTGCTCGTCGTCGAGCCAGCACAGGCTCTTGTGGCCGTTGCCCAGATCCTTCAGCGGCGGCACTTCCGTTTCGCATTTGTTGCCGGGCACGAACTTCTTCCACCGGCAGCGGGTCTGGAACGGGCAGCCCGGAGAGCGGGTTCATCGCCGACGGGATGTCGCCTTCGAGAACGATGTGCTTCTTCACCACGCTCGTATCGGCGATCGGGATCATAAAACAAAGCGCTTCCGTATAGGGATGGTAGGGCGGCGCGAAGATCTGGTCCGTCGTGCCCTGCTCGACGATATGGCCGAGATACATCACCACCACGCGGTCCGCGATGTAGCGCACGACCGAGAGGTCAGAAGCGGCTGATGAACAGCATCGTCGTCTTGTTCTCGCGCTGGATGTCCATCAGCAGTTCCGTCACCGCTGCCTGGACCGACACGTCGAGCGCCGACGCGGTTCGTCGGCCACCACCACCTTGGCGTTGCCCGCGAAGGCGCGCGCCACCGATCGCCGCTGCTTCTGCCCGCCCGAAAGCTGGCGCGGCATCCGGTCAGCGAAGGCGCGCGGCAGCTTCACCAGGTCGAGCAGCTCGAACATGCGCTTGCGAGCGCTCCTCGACGCTGTTGCCGACCTTGAACTTCTCCAGCGTCCGGATGATCTGCGACCCGACCGAATGGCTTGGATTGAGCGTGTCGAAAGGGTTCTGGAACACCATCTGGATCGACGCGACGGTATCGGTGCCGCGCTCCTCGACGGCGGTCGATTCGATCTCCGTATTGCCGAGCGTCACGGTGCGGAACTTTTTCTCCGGGCCCAAGCAGCACCTTGGCCAGCATCGACTTCCGCAACCGGATTCGCCGACGATGGCGACGGTCTGGATTCGCGCGCGACGGCTTCGATCTCCTCGTTCGCCTTGACGGTGCGCGTTTCCTTGCCGCCGAAGATCGCGTTGGCGGCGACGTGGTAATATTTCTTCAGGTTCTCGATCTTCAGCGCCGGCGCGCCCAGCTTCACCGGCGGCTTGTCGGTCTTGGCGCCCTCCGGCAGCGCTTCCCAGTCGATCTCGTCGAAGCGCACGCAGCGGCTGGAAATGGCGGTCGCTGCCCTCGACCTCGATCATCGGGATTTCGGCGGCGTTGCACACACCTTCCGCGAAGTGGTGGCCTGGACCGGGAAGTACCCAGCCTTCGGCCGCTCGTGCGGCAGCGGCAGCTGGCCGGGAATGGCGATCGGCGGCCGCAGGTTCTTGTCTGCGCCGGGCAGCGGTATCGAGCGGAAAGCCCCTGCGTGTAGGGGTGGCGCATATGGTCGAACACGTCCTTGATCGACCCGGTCTCGACCGCCTCGCCCGAATACATCACCGTGATGCGGTCGCAGGTTTCCAGGATCAGGCCCAGATTGTGCGACCTGAAGATCATCGACGTGCCGAACTCCTTGCCGAGACCCTTGACCAACTCCACGATGCCGGCCTCGACGGTAACGTCCAACGCCGTCGTCGGCTCGTCGAGCAGCAGCGCCGGCTTCGACAGAAGCGCCATCGCGATCACGATGCGCTGCTGCTGGCCGCCTGAAAGCTGGTGCGGATAGGACCGCATCATGCGCTCAGGATCGGGCAGCCTGACGGCCCGCACCATCTCCAGCGCACGGTTGTAGGCCTCCTCCTTCGACACCTTGTCGTGGATCAACGGCACTGCATGAGCTGCTGGCCGACCTTCATGGCGGGTTCAAGCTCGCCATCGGCCTCCTGGTAGATCATGGCGATCTCGTTGCCGCGGATTGCGCGAAGCTCGTCGTCGGACATGTCAGCATATTGCCCTTGAACTTGATCCGCCCGCCGACGATCTGCCCGACATTCGACAGGTCGCGCATGATGCCCAGCGACACGGTCGACTTGCCGCAGCCGGACTTTCGCCCACGATCCCCATCGCCTCCCCGGCAGCACGGTGCAGGAGAAATCCATCACCGCCGGGATCTCACCCTTGCGCGTGAAGAACGAGATGGAGAGGTTCTCGATCTCGGAGGATCGGCTTGGCGTCTTTTTCGATGTGCGTTGCTTTGACCGGCTTCGTTCATCGGGTTGGCCTCCGATCCTTGAGAGATTGTTCGCGCAGTGCGTCGGCGAGAAGGTTCAGGCCGAGCACAGACGACATCAGCGCGATGACGGGCGGCAGCGCCAGGTGCACGAAGGCGCGCAGGAGACGCGACGATTCGCCCGATCGCCGTTCCCAGTCCGGGCTTTCGGGCGCGAGGCCGAGGCCGAAATAGCCAGTGCCGAGCAGGATCGTCGTGTAGCCGATCCTCAGGCACACATCGACGATCAGCGGCCCGCGCGCATTGGGCAGCACTTCCCACGGCATGATGTACCACGGGTTCTCGCCGCGCGTCTGGGCGGCGGCCGCGTAGTCGCGCGTCTTGATGTCCATCACCAGCCCGCGCACGATGCGGAACGCCCGGGCTGGACGCGAACACCACCGCGACGAAGATGTTCAGTTCGTTCGGGCGGATCGAGATGATGCCCGAGCGGATCGGCGTCGAACACCAGCCCGGCATAGACCCACCCGCCGATCAGCAGCGTCGGGCCGATCTGGACCGCCAGCAGGCCGGTCCGGTGCTTGTAGCGCGTGTAGAACAGCGTGCAGAAGAAGATGATCGGGAACAGGAAGAAGACGCCCGCCATCGCGTAGGGGATAGGCGTGTCCATGATGCCGGGCGTCACCAGCGAGTAGAACAGCAGGATCACCGGGAAGGCGAGCACCAGGTTCGCCAGGAACGACAGCACAGGATCGATCCGCCCGCCGCCAGCCGGCAGGCGGGCTGAGCGTCGTGCCCACCATCAGCGCGAACAGCGTCGCCGCGGGTGCGATCACCAGCGTCTGGCTGCCGAACGCAATGCGGCTGAAGATAGCGCGCCAGCCGGTCGCCGCCGAACAGGAACGCCTGGCGGAACTGGGTTCGATCGCGCCGGGAAGCGCGTCCTTCATGACGAAGATCTGCGCCAGCGGATCGAACAGCGATATCACCTGTGCGAAGATCGCCGTGAACGGCCAGAACAGGCAGATCACCACGCCGGCGATGCCGACGCCCGTGTCGAAGAGCTGGCCGTAGAGGCCGAGCCGGGGTTTGAACGCGAAGCTGAGAACCAGCACGATCGCGAGCGAATCCACCGGCCAGAACCACGCGATGACGCCTGCAACCACGCCCCACGCGCCGAGATATTCGAGTTCCATTCGAGCGATCTAGCTGACGCGAATGCGCGGGTTGAGGTAGGCGTAGCCCACGTCGGATATGAGCTGCGTCGACAGGACGACGAAGACCGAGACCAGCGAACAGCCGAGCAGCAGGGTCGATGTCGTTGTTGCCGGCCGCCTCGACCAGCGTGTAGCCGAAGCCACGGTAGCGGAACATCACCTCGACGATGACAACGCCGGTCAACAGCCACGGGAACTGCAGCATAATCACGGTGAACGGCGCGATCAGCGCGTTGCGCAGCGCGTGCTTGATGACCACAGCGTTGAAGGCGAGGCCCTTGAGCCGCGCCGTGCGGATATATTGCTGCGTCATCACCTCGACCATCGAGGCGCGCGTCATGCGCGCGATGTAGCCGATGCCGTAGATCGCCATCGTCATCACAGGCAGCGTGAAGTTGGAGAAGTTGACGCCCACCGGGTGGCGCTCGCAGCCGACCCGTTGAGGATGCCGAGCCACGACGCGAAGATGACCGTGAAAATGACGCCGGAGACGTATTCCGGCGTGGCGGTCGTGGCGATCGACGCCACCGACAGACTTCGGTCGGTTCGCGTCCCCTCGCGCATCCCGGCCAGCACCCCGATCAGCAGCGACACCGGCACCATCACCACCATCACCCAGAACATCAGAATGCCGGTGGCGCCGAGCGCCCGAGCAGCTTCGAGGCGACCGTCGTCTTGAACTTGGTCGAGCAGCCGAAATCGCCCTGCAGGATGCCGCCGTAATGCGGCTCCGCCGGCTCGTTGCAATAGCCGAAGCGTGGCGTCACCGTGCCCGTGTCTGCAGGTCGACCATAGGGCTGTTTCGGCACCACGCCCAGCCAGCGGCCGTAAGCGGACGAAGAAATTGTCGCGGTAGCCGTTCTTGCTCAGCCAGCTTTCGATGTGTTCGTCGGAGGAACGCATGTCGAGCTGGCTGATCGCCAACTTGCGCAGGTTCGGCTCAGATTGACCATGAAGAAGACCACAAGGGGTCAGGCACAACATGGTGAGCAGCATCGTGCCCAGGCGTCGCGTGATGGATCCGATCATGTCTGTCCCCCTGCCGGTCGGGTTGGGGCAGGCGTCCGGCTCACGGTGCGCTCGGTCGGTATCAACACGCGGGAAACAAGATCGAAGGCTGTCTCCGGCGTCGCCGGAGCGGCTGTCTGCGTCCCCTGTCGGCCGGTTTGTCCGGCGCGTTGTTTCTCTGGTCGTCACCCCGAGCGCTCCGGAGATGGAACGGGGGCCTTTTCGGCCCCCGCTCCGTTCTTATGGTCTTAGCTTGCGATCCAGACCTTGCCGAAATCGTGCTCGAAGGTCGGATGCATCTCGAAGTTCATCGCCGGGCGCGTGGTGGTTGTAGAGCTTGCGCCAGTAGGGCTGGATGATGATGCCCAGATCCTGCAGGTGCTTCTCGATCTTCTCCATCACGCCCTTGCGCTTCTCGGCGTCGGCGATGGTCAGCGCCTCGTTGATCAGCCGTCGAGTTCAGCATTCCGGCATAGCCGGCCTCGTTCCAGGCTTCGCCGCTGCGATAGGCCAGCGACAGGACCTGGACGCCCAGCGGGCGCATGTTCCAGTTGGTCATCGAGTACGGATACTTGGTCCAGTCGTTCCAGAAGGTCGGGCCCGGCAGAACCGTACGCTTGACCTTGATGCCTGCGGCCTCCGCCGAAGCTGCGGCGATCGCGTCGCCGGTGTTCTTGTGCCAGTCATAATCCGACCGTGATGAGCTCGTGCTCGTAGTCCATCTGGCCGGCTTCGGTCATCATCGCCTTGGCGCCCTCGATGTCGCGCGCCTGCTTCGGCAACTCGACATATTCGGGATGGATCGGCGCGACGTGGTGGTTCTCGGCCGGGTCGCCGGCTGTGCCGTAGCCGAGGCCAGGACCTGCGCGTTGTCGACGGCAGGCTGAAGCGCACGCACCTTCTGGTCGTCATACGGCTTGTTGGTGACGTTGGTGCGCGCCACGATCGTCGCTGCGGTCACGGCTTCCGACGTCTCCATGCCGACGCCTTCGAGGATCGACACGAAGTCGGCCGACGTCTCGTGGTTGGCCTGCACTTCGCCGGCCTCGAACGCGCTGACCATCGGGATAGGATCCGGTGCCGTAGTCGATAAGGAACTCGACGCCGTCGAGATAGGCTTCGCCGCCCCACCAGGTGCCGTTCTCGCGGCGCTTGTACACCACGCTCTGGCCGACATCAGCCGGGACACCAGCTCGAACGGGCCCGTGCCGATCGGGTTGTCCTTGAAGTTCGCGCCCGTCTCGTCGAACGAGCGGTGCACCACCAGCGCCGGATAGTCGCGCAGGGTTCGGGATCAGCGCGATCATCGGGCTTGGTCAGGTTGGGCTTGACATCATGCCTCGTCAGCCTTCTCGACCGGGCCTTCGCGCAGCTTGCCCGTTCCCTCGTCGACCAGCAGGCCAGGCGGCCCGGCATCGAGTTGCCTTCCGCGCTCTTGTCGGCCCAGCGCACGACGAGTTGGCGATGACGTCGTCAGCGATTAAAGGTGTCGCCATTGTTCCAGGTCACGCCGGGGCGCAGATGCAGCACGTATTCGGTCGCATCGTCGTTCACGTCCCAGCTCTCCAAGAGCGGTAGGGCTCGATCGTGTAGTCGTGGGTGTACTTGACCAGCGGCTCGAGCGTCTGGCGCTGAGCGTTAGCGATTTCCAGACCAGTCGGCAGTGCGGGGGTCCTTCGGATCCTTGATCCACATCGCGACCTTCAGCGCCGCCCTTCTGCGGCTCCTGTGCCAGCGCCTTCGGTGCGACAGAATGATCATGAATAGGCATCGCAGTCGAGGCGCCGAACACGCTGGCCAGCGTCAGAAACTCGCGCCGGTCCATCTTGCCGGCCTTCGTCTGCTCGGCCATGGCCCTGATGTGATCAATTTTCACGATCGCCTTCTTGAAGAAGTTCATCTAGGCTCTCCCATTTATTTGCCTTGTTGCCCACAGCAATTCCGCATCTGGACGGCGATGTCAAAGCGCGGCTCAAATCCGGAATTCGGTGCCGAATGTGCAACTTTGTCGCGGCAACGGATGCCGCAATTGCGACAAGCTTGACGCATTTACGGCAATCTAGAGGCGGATTCCCGACATCAGGGAGCGGCGCCGTGCGTTCACTTCGATGTGAGCACGCCGACCCCCTGTGCACGCGCCGCTCGGTAGATCGCATCGAAGTGATTCGCCCTTGCTTCGCCGCCGTCGCTCGCCTCGCCGCGCAGCTTCAGTCCGCGCCCGATGTCGAGGTTGATCGTCGCCTTGCCAGGCCGTCGGTGCCGCCCTTCTCGATCGTCACATAGGTCCGGTCGGTGAGGTACTTACCGAGCGCACGGAGGCGTTGCCTTCGTCGTCTGTCTTGATGTCGATGTCGTCGACGCCCGCCTTGTCGCGCAGCGTGTCGAGCAACGACGTCGACCCGCCGACACCGGCAAGCTGCGCCGCCGCGGCGGCAAGCTGCGCGATCTGCACCGGCGACTCGCCAGCGAGCGTCCGAAGACCAGCCGTGCGAGCACCCCTCGCCTCCGGCAGCGACGGCGAGGAGGAAAAGCGGAAGGCGGGATTGAAGTCGCCGGCCCGGTGACCAGCGCCGTCACCGTGGCATCGACGGGTCGAGATCGGCAGCAAGGTCCAGACCAGGGCACCAGCGATCGGAAAAGCCGATATTGCCGCGCGTGAAGTCAGGCCTGCGCCCGAGGATCGACGGCCTGCCGCGCCGCATGGTGAAGCGTCCCACCGCCTGCGGTGCGCTTGCCGGCCCGGTCAGCCGCAGGGCGCCGCCCAGTTCGGCGTCAGGCCCCCGCTACGGATGAAGATCTGCTGCGGCGCGTTGACGTTGACGTCGAGCGACAGGCCGCCCGCCCCACCTCCGCCGCCTTCGGGCTGGATGGCTGCGTCGCTCCGCCGCACGGCGGCCAGGGCGATTGTACTGCCCACATCGAGGTCGCCAGCGATGCCGGCAGCACTCGGCACCGTGATGACGGTCCGCGCCCGAATTGACCATGCCGACAAGAGCGGCGCGTGCCGGTCAGCGCGCCGGTGACCTTGAGGTCGCCCGCGAAATTCGCCGTCACCACCTGGCCGTCCGTGTAGCGGCCGTCGGACATCCTGATCGTCAGGTCGGCCGGAAAGCCGCGCGAGGCGTCGATCGCTACCGTCCCGCTCGCGTTGAGCGTGCCGCCGGTCGAAAGCTTGCCGGTAAGCCGCTTGATCGTCGCGACCCCGCCGTACAGTCCGATCTCGGCGGCCAGGTCGTTGATCGCTATTCCCTGCCGGGCAGCGATCAGCCGCGCGCCGCCGGTCGTGATGCTCCCCGTCACCTGCGGGTTCCGCAGCGGGCCGGACACGCCGAGGCTGACACGCGAGGTTCCGTCGAGCGCCAGGCCCTGCGCCGCGAGGCGTCCGGTCAGGAACGAGAACGGCACGCTGCCGTCGAAGTTGAGATTGAGCGCACCCGCGCCGCCGATGTCGACGGTCCCGCCGCCGTTCAGCCCGAGGCCGGTACCGTCACCCACCTTCGCCGTGAAGCGCACGCGATCGCCGGCATAGGTGCCATTGGACGTCACCGTCATCGCGCCGAACCCGGCCTCCCGGGTCTGCACGGTCGAGCCGCCGCGCCAGTCGATCGCATAGTCGACCTTGGGCGCCGATGCCGGGCCGGTGACGGCGATGGTTCCCGAGATCGTCCCCTCGGCACCGAGCCCGGCGGCGAAATTGTTGACCGCCGCGGCCGGAAGCGCGCCGACACGGATGTTGAGATTGAGCGCGTCGGCCACCGTGCCGTTGATTTCCGCATTGCCGCCGGCAACGGAAACGACCAGCGCCTCGAGGCGCGTGACGCCGTCCCTCACCGTCACGGTGGTCGGCTTGGCAAGCGCCGCCCGCATTCCCTGCAAGGTCGCGCCGGCTTCCTTCAGTTCGACCGTGACGTTGCCGTCGGCGATCCTGGCGCGTCCCGCCGCGCTCACCGGAATGGCGTTGACCTGCAGCTTGCCGTCGAACCCGGTCCACGCGCCGTCCCGGTCGAGCGTCACGCTCAGTCCCTCGATGCGGGTGCCGCCGGAATTGATCACCCGTGCGCCGATCTGGCCGGCCACCAGCGGCGCCTGCATGTAGTTCGACACGTTCGCGGCGACGCGAATGTCGCTGCCGCCGATCTCGCCGCGTTTGAACGAAGGCACGGTCGCCTCGACACGGACCAGCGGCGCGCCGCCCTCCTTGGTGAATTCGACCGTACCGGTGGCGCTGCCCTCGATCTCCTCGAGTGCCAGCGCGGCCAGCGCACCGATGTCGGGAAGGTCGAGCGACACCGAGCCGATCGGCACGAACGCGTCGTCGAGCAGCAGGTCGCCCTCGATCCGGTTCTTGCCCAGCGACACCAGGAGATTGTCGATCTCGCGTCTGCCATCGACGCTGCGCAGCGTCGCGGCGCCCTTCAGTTCCTGGCCGGAGATCGTCCCGGCAAGCGTCACGTCGGCTGCCGGATTGTCGAGATCGGCACGGCCGCTGGCCGACAGTTCCAGTCCCTCGATGGTTCGTCCGCCGGTCTCGATACGGTCGCCGGTCACGGTCAGTGTCAGGTCGGGACGGAAGGTCTCGCCGCTTGCCTTCACGGTGAAGGCGACCTGCCCCGCAGAACCGGGCTCCAGCTTGGCGAGGTCGGTGAAGCCTCCGGTGATCTCCGCGTCGATCTCCTGCGGCCCCACCGTCGCATTGGCCGTCGCCGAGAGATCGCCCGAGGTGAGAACGAGGTCCTCTACGCCGATACCCGTCTCGGCCGACCGCGTGATCGTGCCTTTCAGGCCGACACGATCGGCAAGCGCGGCATGCGTCGCCTCTGGCAGCACCCCGCGCGCCATGTCGGCATCGATCGCAACTTTCAGCGTGGATCCGTCGCGCGCCGCCGTCCCCGAAAGCTTGGCGTCGAGCGTCCCGGTTTTCACATTTCCCTGGCGGATCGTCGCATTGTCGACATCGAGATCCAGTTCGAACCGTGCATCGACGCCGCCCGCCAGAACGCGCGCCAGCGTTTCGTTCTCCGTGCCGATCGCCGCTGCCGAGACATCGAGCGTCACCGGCCCGGCGAGCCCGGCAAGATCGAAGCCGTCGGAATGCACCTTGGCGCTCGCGCCTTCGATCACGGCGAAGCTGCTGCCGATGCGTGCGGCCTCGACAACTCCATCGACCATCGGCGCGGTGCCGGCGCCGAACGCGCGCAGGGCCAGGCGCTCGAAGGCGATCGACATCGCATCGTCGCCGAGATCGAGCTTGAGCGGAACCGGCCCGGAGCGCGCCTTCGCTTCCAGGTTGATGTCGGTCGCGCCGTTCGGGTCGGTCTCACCGGCCGCGGTGGCCGCAATCGCAGCGGATTGAAGTGTCGCGGACTTCACGACGATGCCACCGTCTTCGTCCAGCAGGCCGTCGATATCGAATGTCGTGTCGCCGGCGACGAGCGGACGCAGGCCGAGCGGCAGGAAGGCTTCGAAATTGCCTTCGCCCTCGGCCGTGACGCGGTTGCCTTCCTCGGTCAGCCGATGCCGTGCTGAGATCCGCGTCACCACAGTGCCGTTGAGCGACATGGTGCCCTTGCCGGACCAGTCGCTCGCCGGCCCCTCGCCGGAAAACGCGATGTCAACCGCCGGCGTCCCTTCGATGCGCAGCAGGTTGGCGAGCACGCCGTCGGCCGGCTCCGAGCCCTCGACCTGGATATCGAGACGGTTGTCGGCCGGCACGAAGGCCACGATGGCCGACATGCTGCCGTCGCGCCCGTCTGTGCGCGCCACCCGCAGATCGCCCTGGATCGTCAGCGGGCTGCCTTCAGCCGCGACCTTGCCTTCGGCCGCGAGCGAGGCGATGTCACCGGCGATGGCCGTACCGAGCGCGATATCCGGCAGCGACAGCGCGTCGACATCGATGTCGAGCGGCAGGCTGAAAGGTTCGTCGCTCGTCTCGGTCGTGCTCGATGATGCCGGCAGGCGCGCGATCTCGATCCTTTCGAAATGGACGCGCGAGGCATCGAAGCTGCCGCCAAGCAGGGCCGTCGGCGACCAGTCGACGGCGCCGTTGCGAGCCACGAGCCACGGGCCGTTGCCATCGGATATCACCACCTGCCGGATCGTGAGGTTGCCAGACAGGATACCGTCGAGGCCCGATATCCGGATCTGCTGCTCGGGGCTCGACGCCGTCGAGGAGATCAGCCCGGCAAGCCTGGTCCGGCCGCCTTCGGTCATCGTCAGGACGGCTGCGGCGCCGGCGGCCAGCGCCACGATGAGCAGCAGCGCGTAGCCGGCGATCCGCGCAATACGCCGGACCGTCTTCATCACGGCGACCTGGACGCTCTAGAAGGCCTGGCCGATACCCGCGTAGATGCCGAAGCGCGGATCGCCGGTGCGCCGGTTGATCGGCACGGCGGCGTCGATGCGCAGCGGTCCGAACGGCGTGAGATAGCGGATGCCCAGGCCCGCGCCGATGCGCACGTCGGAGAAGTCGGGGAACTGTTTCGTCGAAACCGTCCCGGCATCGACGAACGGCACGATGCCGAAGCTGTCATTGATCTTGATGCGCATCTCGACGGACGTCTCTGCGTAGGACAGGCCGCCCGTCGGCTTTCCGTTCGCATCGCGTGGCCCGATGCCCTGATAGGCGTAGCCGCGCACGGAGCCGCCGCCGCCCGAATAGAACCGCCGGTCGGCCGGCACGGCCGTGAGCGGCGCGCCCAGGATCGAGCCGCCGGCGACCCGTCCGGCCAGAACGAACCGGTCGTCGGCATCCACTCCGTAATAGGCCGACGCTTCGCTCTTGAGCTTGAGGAAGGTGGCGCCGGAAAAGATGTCGTAGGTCGGTTCTGCATTGGCGAGGAATCGAAAGCCGCTAGTCGGATTGAGTCGGTTGTCGCGACCATCGTAGACATATTCGAGCGGAATGCTGACCAGAAGATGGCGCGTGGTCGCGAAAGCGTCCTCGATTTTCGACCATTCCACCTTGAGACCGCCCGAAACGGTCTGTTTGCGGGTCAATTCATAGGCGACGCCGGTCTTGGCGATCACCGAGAACCGGTCATAGGCGTCGGGATGCTCGAAGACGCCTTCCAGGCTCGCATTGAATTTCGACGCCGGCCCGAGCACGCCTGGCTTCTCGAACAGGATCGCCGCATTGTAGTTCATCTTGCCGAGCTGCGTCGTGTCGCCGATCCGGCTGATCGACCCCTGGATACGCAGTTTCTCGGCCCGGCCGAACAGGTTGCGGTGGCCCCAATAGGCCTCGATGCCCGCCCCTTCCGTGTTGGAATAGGAGATGCCGCCGCCGACATAGCGGTGCTTGCGCTCCGACACGGTCACCGCGATCGGCAGCGCACCGTCTCCGTCGAGCTGCTCGCCTTCCGCGACCGAGACGCTGTCGAACACGTCGAGCGCGACGAGGCGCTCGCGCGCTTCCTCGAGGTCCTTGGGATCGTAGGTCTCGCCGCGTTCGAGCCCCGCCATATAGGCGGTGAAGTCGCGGTCGACGGCCTCGGTCCCCTCGACGCTCGTCTCGCCATAGCTCGCCACCGGTCCGGCCTCGACCGCGATCGTGACGTCCAGCATGCGCGAATTATGGTCGGCGACGATCTCGCGCGCCGTCACCCGCGCCAGCGGCCGCCCTTCTTCCTTGAGGCGCCGGACGATGTCGCTCTCGGCCTGGAGGATCTTGCCCGAGCCCGCGTCGCTTCCCGCGACCAGCCCGAACTCGGCCGGCGACAGCCCGGCGGCGTCGCCGCGCAGCATCACGTCGCCGAGCCGGAACTCGTCGCCCGGCTGGACCCGCACCGCGACGGGAACCGGGCCGTTGCCGAAATCCGCGTCCGGTGGAATCTCGTCGATCGGCCGCCCGGCGACCGTCACCTCGACCACCCCCTCGTAACGGGCCTTGGAATAGAGCGCGGCGATCAGCAATTCGCGCTCCGAGCGCGCCTTGGAGATCAGCCCCAGCGATCCGGAGACCGGCTTTTCCTCGTCGGCGAGCAGGATCGAGGCGTCCCGCAGCGCATCCTCGAGATCGCTGTCCGACGTGCCGGCCTCGAAGGTCAGCGTGTAGTCGAGCGGGTCGACGACGGCCTCGGCCTCTTCCTCGCTCTCGAAGAATTTCATCCCGAACAGCTCGAAGGCGTGCGCCGGCGGGGCTGCCAGCGCCCCCATCGCGATCATGGCGGCGGCAACCGCGCGCGCCGTAACCGGCCGCGTCCAAACCGTTCCCGTCAGAAGCGATTTCAGATGCTGCATGCGTCGAGCGTACCGGCTAATCCTAAAATTGGAATGAAGCTTTTCACCAGCCGTAAAGGCGACACAATGCCGTCGTCACTTTTCGGATAGATCGTGGCCCCACTGCCATACTTACGCCGCCGCCTTGGTCAGGCTTACCATGGCGGGGTCGGCAGGGAAACCCGATCGATGGGCAATATGGGGGCGCTCGCGCGATTGACAACCACGGGCAAAGGTTGATGAATCGGGCGGGGACGCCAGCCGCATAGGAGGATCGCATGTCGATGCGCGCTGTCAGCTATCTTTCACTTTTTCTTGGCCTGATCCTGACGGCGATGCTGCCGCCGGCCGCGCTCGCCCAGACGGCGCGCGCCATCGAGACCACGGCCGACAGCGACTATTTCGGCTTCGATCTGCGCGCCGAGAAGGACGTTTCGCTCGACCAGTGCAAGAGCGCCTGTCTCGGCGACCAGGCCTGCCGCGCCTTCACCTACAATACCCGCGCCCGCTGGTGCTTCCTCAAATCCGACTACAACACGCTCAACCCCTTTGCCGGCGCGATCGCCGGCAAGGTCGTGGCACTCACCGGCGAGCCGGATATCGGCGCCCCCGCCGATCTCGACTTCTTCCCCGCCCGCATGGTCGACGAGGCACGCCAGTTCCGCGCCCGCGTCACGGCCTCGACCGCCCCCGAGGGCTATGGCCTCGCCTTCCTGATCGAGGACGCCGACGCGGCACTCGCCGCCGCCAATCCGCGCCGGGCGATCCAGTCCTACACCTCCGCGCTCGTCATCTCGCCCGACGACTGGTCGATCTGGACGCGCCTCGCCCGCGCCGATCTCGCGGCGGCCGCCGCCGGCGGCGAGGATGTCGCGACGCTGCGCCGCAACGCCAGCTCGGCCGTCTGGAACGGCTACATCCTGTCGCGCACCGCCAGCGCCCGCGCCGAGGTCCTGGCCACGATGGCCGAGACGCTCGAGGCCCGCGCCATGTACCGGCCCGCCCTCCAGGCCTACGAGGCGAGCCTGCTCCTCGTCGATGACGCAGCCGTCCGCGCCGCCTATCTCGACCTGCGCGCCCGCAAGGGCTTCCGCGTCGTCGACCATTCCGTCGACACCGACACCGCCTCGCCGCGCATCTGCGTCCAGTTCTCCGAGGATCTGGTCAAGACCGGCGTCGACTACGCCACCTTCGTGACCCTCGACAATGCCGCGCCGCCGGCACTCGAGGCGCGCGAGCGCGAGCTCTGCGTCGAGGGGCTCCAGCATGGCCGCCACTACCGGGTCGCCCTGCGCTCCGGCCTGCCCGCCGCCATCGGCGAGACGCTGCAATCGCCCGTCACCCTGTCCGTCTACATCCAGGACCGGCCGGCCTCCGTCCGCTTCACCGGCGACGATTTCGTACTGCCCGGCAAGGCGCGGCGCGGCATTCCGCTGGTCAGCGTCAACACCACCGGCGCGAAGCTCTCGCTCCACCGCGTCGGCGAGCGCTCCCTGTCGCGGCTCGTTACCGGCTACCAGTTCCTGCGCCAGTTGAACGGCTACGACGTCAGCCAGATCGCCGACGATCTCGGCCAGCCGGTCTGGGAAGGCGAGATCGACATCCAGAACGCGCTCAACGAGGAAGTCGTCACCTCCTTCCCCGTCGACGAGGCGCTGCCCGAGCGCGATCCCGGCATCTACGTGCTCACCGCGCAGCCGAAGGACGTCGATTCCGAATATTGGGAGAACCGCGCGACGCAATGGTTCGTCGTCTCCGATATCGGCCTGTCGACATATACCGGCGAGGACGGCCTCAACGTCTTCGCCCGCTCGCTCGACACGGCCGAAGCGCTCGCCGGCGTCGAGCTCACCCTGCTCGCCCGCAACAACGAGGTGCTCGGCACGGCCGTCACCGACGCTGCGGGCCGCGCCACCTTCACGCCCGGCCTCGCCCGCGGCGACGGCGGCATGGCGCCGGCGACCGTCACCGCGAAGAACGGAACCGCCGATTTCGTCTTCCTCGACATGACGCAGGGCGGGTTCGACCTGTCGGACCGCGGCGTCACCGGACGCCCCGCCCCCGGCGCGATCGACGCCTTCGCCTGGACCGAGCGCGGCATCTACCGCGCCGGCGAGACCGTCCACGCCGCCATTCTCCTGCGCAGCGACACGTCCGAGGCGATCGAGAACCTGCCGGTCACCTTCGTGTTCAGCCGCCCCGACGGCGTCGAGGACCGGCGCATCGTCAGTGCCCGGGATTCGGCCGGCGGCCATGCCGTCGATCTGGCGTTGCAGGCCAACGCCATGCGCGGCACCTGGACCATGCGCGTCTACACCGATCCCAAGGCCGCGACGGTCGCCGAAAAGCAGTTCCTGGTCGAGGACTTCGTTCCCGATCGCATCGAGTTCGACCTCGCCACCGCCGACGACAGCATCGCGCTCGGCGAGACGGCCGAGGTCAAGGTCGACGGCCGTTTCCTCTACGGCGCGCCGGCGGCGGGGCTCGCGGTCGAGGGCGAGGTGGCGATTTCGCCGGTCCGCGCCTGGTCCGCCTTCCCCGGCTACCTGTTCGGCCTCGCCGACGAGGAGGAGTCCGACGCCTCGAGCCGCTTCGACCTGACGGACCTGCCGGTCCTCGACGACGACGGCAAGGCGACCATCGACGTCGCCATCGAGGACGTCCCCTCCACCACCCGGCTTCTCGAGGCGCGGGTCGTCGTCCGGGTGCGCGAGGCCGGCGGCCGCGCGGTCGAGCGCGACGTCAAGCTGTCGATCGCGCCCGAGACCGAGATGATCGGCATCCGGCCGGACTTCTCCGGCAACGAGGTCCCCGAAGGCTCGATCGCGAAGTTCAAGGTGATCGCCGCCGACGAGAACGGCCAGCGCATCAGCCTCGCCGGCCTCAACTGGTCGGTGGTGAAGATCGTCCGCAACTATCAATGGTACCGCCAGAACGGCTCGTGGAACTACGAGCCGGTCACCTTCACCCAGGCGGTGTCAGACGGGCACATCGCGGCCACCGTCGGCGAGGAAGCGACGATCTCCGTCCCGGTCGACTGGGGCCGCTACCGCCTCGAGATCGAGACCGCCGACCCGACCGGGCCGGCGACCAGCGTCGAGTTCACCGCCGGCTGGTATGTCGAATCCGCTTCGACCGAGACCCCCGACGCGCTCGAAATCGCACTCGACCGCGAAAACTACGCGGTCGGCGACGTCGCGAAGCTCCAGGTCTCGCCGCGCTTCGCCGGCAAGCTGCTCGTCGCGGTCGGCGCTGACCGGTTGCTCGACACCTTCACCGCCGACATTCCCGAGGGTGGCGGCACCGTCGACATCCCCGTCAGCGCCGAATGGGGCGCCGGCGCCTACGTCACGGCGACACTCTTCCGTCCCGGCGGCAGCGTCGAGACGCGGATGCCCAACCGCGCCATCGGCGTGAAATGGCTGGCCGTCGACCCCGGCGACCGGAAGCTGGAGATGGCGCTCGGCGCGCCGGCTCAGGCCATGCCGCGCGGTCCGCTGACGATCCCGGTCACGCTTGCCGGGCTCGACGCGGGCGAGGCCGCCTATGTGACGGTGGCCGCCGTCGACGTCGGCATTCTCAACCTCACCCGCTACACGCCGCCGGACCCGGAAGGCTGGTATTTCGGCCAGCGCCGTCTGGGTCTCGAACTGCGCGACATCTACGGCCGGCTGATCGACGGCTCGGCCGGTGCCGCCGGGCGCATCCGTTCGGGCGGCGACGGCGGCATGGCGTCGGAAGGCAGCCCGCCGACCGAGGAGCTGGTCGCCTATTTCGAGGGACCGGTCCGCGTTGGCCCCGACGGCACCGCCACGGTGACGTTCGACCTGCCCCAGTTCAACGGCACGGCGCGCATCATGGCGGTCGGCTGGACGAAGAAGGCGGTTGGTCATGTGTCGGAAGACGTCGTCATCCGCGATCCCGTCGTGGTGACCGCCGGCCTGCCGCGCTTCCTCGCCCCCGGTGACGAAAGCCGCATCCGGCTCGACATCGCCAACACCGACGGCCCGGCCGGCGTCTGGCAGGTCAATGTCGCGACGATCGGCGGCGTCGAGCTTTCGGCCGACGCGCCGCAGACGATCGACCTGGCGGCCGGCGCGCGCACGGCGGTGGTGCTTCCCGTCACCGCGACGGAGACCGGCGATGCCGGTATCACGGTGACGCTGGTCCACGAGAGCGGCACCCAGGTCGTTCACGAGATGGCACTGCCGGTCAGGCCGGGCGCCCTGCCGGTCACGACCCGCCGCACGCTCCAGCTCGCCGCGAACGGCGGATCGATCACCATCGACCGCGAACTCCTCGCCGACAGCATTCTTGACGGCGCCTTTGTCAGTCTCGGCGTGTCGTCGGTCTCGGCCTTCGACATTCCCTCGCTGCTGATGTCGCTCGACCGCTACCCCTATGGATGCGCCGAGCAGACGACCAGCCGTGCGCTGCCTCTTCTCTATGTCAGCGAACTCTCCTCCGCGGCCGGCATGGAGGAAGACCCGGCCCTGCGCGACCGTGTCCAGAAGGCCATCCTGCGGGTGCTGTCCTACCAGTCCTCGTCCGGCAGCTTCGGCCTTTGGGGTCCCGGCTATGGCGATCTCTGGCTCGACGCCTACGTGTCCGACTTCCTGACCCGGTCGCGCGAGCTCGACTACGACGTGCCCGCCGAGGCGATGCAACATGCGCTGGAGAACCTGCAGAACCAGCTCTCCTACAACAACGACGTCAAGGCCAACGGCACCGAGATCGCCTATGCGCTCTACGTGCTCGCCCGCAACCGCAAGGCCTCGGTCGGCGACCTGCGCTACTATGCCGATACCAGGATAGACGAGTTCGCCAGCCCCATGGCGCGGGCGCAGATCGCTGCCGCCCTGGCGCTTTACGGCGACAGCCAGCGCGCCGAGCGTGCCTTCGGCTCAGCCCTTCGGCTTGCCGAATCCGGCAACGGCCACGACATCTATCGCGGCGACTACGGCTCCGCGCTCCGCGACGGGGCGGCGATGCTGGCGCTTGCTGCGGAGACGCGGCCTGCCCCGGCCCTGATCCCGCAGATGATCAGCTATGTCTCGGCCACCCGCGAAAAGGCGCGCTATCTCAGCACCCAGGACGAAGCCTGGATGCTGCTTGCCGCACGCGCCATCAAGGCCGGCAGCGAGGCGATCCGCCTCGAGGTCGACGGCGCGCCGCATACCGGCTCCTATGCCCGCCGCATGACCGGCGCCGAGCTCGTCGCCTCGCCTGTCACCGTGCGCAATCTCGGCGCCAATCCGGTCGACGCTGTGGTGACCACGGTCGCCGCGCCCGCCGAGCCGCTTCCGGCCGGCGGTGACGGCTTCACCATCACCCGCGCCTATTACAATCTCGACGGCACCGAGGCCAACATCAGCGAGGCCCCGCAGAACGAGCGTTTCGTCGTCGTGCTCAAGGCGACCGAGCTCAACGCCTGGCCGTCGCGCGTGCTGGTGACCGATCTCCTGCCGGCCGGTTTCGAGATCGACAATCCGCGCCTCGTCGGCAGTGCCGAACTCGCCAATTTCGACTGGCTCGGCCAGACCGATGCGGCCCACACCGAGTTCCGCAACGACCGGTTCGTCGCCGCGTTCGACCGGACCCAGGGCAGCAGCCGCGACATGGTCATGGCCTATGTCGTGCGGGCCGTCACGCCCGGCGTCTACGTGCACCCGGCGGCCAGCGTCGAGGACATGTACCGTCCGCAATTCTCGGCGCGCACCGCGTCGGGCCTGATGGAAGTGGTCGCGCCACGGTGAGCCGGCGGGCGTTCAGGCGACTGAGGGCCGCCGCGCTCGGCGCGGCTGCCGTCGCCCTGGCGGCGGGCAGCGCGCTGTGGGCAGCCGACGCGCTCGACCGTACCTTTCCGCCGCCGCTCGATCCGCCGCCGCTCTCGGCGGAGGTTGTCGACCGTGACGGCCTTCTCCTGCGCGCCTTCGCCACGCCGGAAGGCCGCTGGCGCATGGATGTCGACCTCGAGGATATCGACGGCGCGTTCCTCGACATGCTCGTCGCCTATGAGGACCGGCGTTTCCGCGAGCATGGCGGCGTCGATCTCATGGCGCTTGCCCGCGCCGCAGGGCAACTGATCGCCAATCGCCGTATCGTATCGGGCGGCTCCACCATCTCCATGCAGCTCGCACGGCTGATCGAACCTCGCCGCGAGCGCAGCTTCTCCGCCAAGCTCAGGCAGATCGCCCGCGCCTGGCAGATCGAGCGCCGGCTGTCGAAGGACGAGATCCTGCGCCGCTATCTGACGCTTGCGCCCTATGGCGGCAATCTGGAAGGCGTGCGCGCGGCGTCGCTGGCATGGTTCGGCAAGGAGCCGAAGCGCCTGACGCTGTCCGAGGCCGCACTGCTCGTCGCCCTGCCACAGTCCCCCGAGGCGCGCCGGCCCGACCGCCATCGCGACAATGCCCTCGCCGCCCGCAACCGTGTTCTGGCACGAATGGCCGACGCCGGGCTGCTGGACGCGGCGGAAGTCGCGCGCGCTTCCGGCTTCGCCGTGCCGGCCGGCCGTCGCGACCTGCCCGCGCTCGCAGCCCATGTCGCCCGCGACGTGCTCGCCGCCAGTCCCGGCAAACGACGCCACGAGGTCTCGATCCGCCGGCCGGTGCAGGAAGGTCTGGAGATTGTCGCGCGCGAGGCCGCCGAACGGCTCGGCCCCAAAGTGTCCGTCGCGCTGGTGATGGCCGACGCCCGCACGGGGGAAATCATCGGCGAGGTCGGTTCGCCCGATTTCCTCGACGCCCGCCGCGCCGGATCGGTCGACATGACCAGGGCGGTCCGCTCGCCCGGCTCGACGCTGAAGCCGTTCATCTACGGCCTCGCCTTCGAAGAGGGCATGGTCGCGCAGGAGACCATCATCGAGGATCGTCCGGCAAGCTTCGGCGGCTACCGCCCGCGCAATTTCGACACCGAGTTCCAGGGCGACGTGTCGATCCGCCACGCCCTTCAGATGTCGCTCAACATCCCCGCCGTGCGGCTGCTCGACGCCATCGGCCCAGCCCGCCTGCTGGCCCGCTTTCGCGCCGGCGGCGTCGACGCCTCCCTGCCGGCCGGCGAGGCTCCCGGTCTGGCGATCGGCCTCGGCGGCGTCGGCCTGACGCTGCGCGACCTCGTCCAGCTCTACACGGCATGGCCGAACCGCGGCGCCGCCGTGCGCCTCTCCCTCGACGGGCGCGCGACCGGGCGCGGCGAAGTCATCGACGCGCGCTCAGCCTGGCAGATCGCCGACATACTGTCCGGCGTCACCCCGCCGGAAGGCGCGCCGCATCTCGGCATCGCCTACAAGACCGGCACTTCCTACGGCTATCGCGACGCATGGTCGGTGGGCTTCGACGGCCGCCACGTGCTGGGCGTCTGGGTCGGCCGTGCCGACGGTGCGCCGGTCCCCGGCCTTTCCGGCTACACATCGGCCGCCCCGATCCTGTTCGCCGCCTTCAAGCGCTCGGGCGTCGGCATCGAGCCGCTGCCGCGCGCACCCGCCGGCGCGCTGCGCCAGGCCCGCGCCGACCTGCCGGTCACGCTGGCGAAATTCGTCAGCCCTGACCGCGAAATCACCCGCAAGTCGGTCGAGCCGGCGCCGGCCATCGTCTTCCCGCCAGATGGCGCGCGGATCGACCTCGGCGCCGCCGGCGGCGACGCCTCGCCGCTGGTCCTCAAGCTTCAGGGCGGCCGGGCACCGTTCCGCTGGCTCGCCAATGGCGAACCGCTCGCCGAACTGTCGCGCCGCCGCACCAGCCGCTGGCAACCCGACGGTGCCGGCTTTTCCAGGCTCACCGTGATCGACGCCGCCGGGCGGGCCGCGAGCGTCAAGGTCTTCGTCGAGTGACGGACCGCGCGTGACCCGAAACAACCTGCTGCCCCGCCGATCGACCACCATCGCGCTCGCCGCCGCGCTCTTTGTGTCGGCCGGCCTGACCCACGGCCGCGCCGAAGCGCCGGCCCCCTTGCCGGAGGGCTTCGTCCGGCTCGCCGACATCGACCCGACCATCCGGCAGGACATCCGCTATGCCGGCCCCTACAATTTCATCAAGCGAAAGCTCGATGCCTACGAGACTCCCGTCTGCATTCTCACGGAGCAAGCCGCCAGGGCGTTGAAAGCCGTTCAGGACCGGCTGCGCGAGCACGGCGAAACACTGGTCGTCTTCGACTGCTACCGGCCGGAACGCGCCGTGGCGGACATGGTCGGCTGGGTCGGCGAAGGCGGTCCCTCGGATCCCCGCTGGTATCCGAAGACGCGCCGGTCCGACCTCATCCGCAAGGGTTATGTCGGCAGCCGCTCCGCGCATTCGCGCGGCTCGACCGTCGACCTTGCCATCGCGCCGCTGGAGGGTCCGGCCGTGGACCCGGGCTGCGGCGCCGGCGATACCGCGACCCTCGACTTCGGAACCGGCTTCGACTGTTTCGATCCGAAGAGCGCGACCGCCACCACGGCCGTCGGAAAAAATGCGCGCTCGAACCGCCGGCGGCTCGTGGCGCTGATGAGGGACGCGAATTTTCGCAACTATGCCGCCGAATGGTGGCATTTTACGCTTCAGAATGAGCCGTTTTCGTCCAGGCGGTTCGATTTTCCGGTCAAATAGACCCTCTCAATCCGCGAAAATCGGTGACAATTCGCTGACCGCCGTGTCCTTGAACTTGCGTCCGGCCACCGCCGACCGGATGACGATCTTCAGCGAGGACGTCGCTATCGGCTGGCTGAAATCGAAGCGGTTGCCGCCGCGCACGTCCGGAAGCTCGGCGGTGAAGCTGCGGCCGTCGGAGGTGATGACGTCGATCAGCCCGATGCGGCCGTTGTTCACCCAGGTGTTCTCGTCCTTGTCGTAGCCGTTGCTGATCTCGAACCCGGCGAGTGGGCGCTCGCGGTCGAAATGCATGGTGATGAACTCGCCGACGCCGTCGTCCGGCCGGTTCTCGACCCAGGCCGTCGCACCCTTGCCGTCGAACAGCATCGACGGGTCGTAGCGGTTCGCCTTGATCGGCGGCAGCACCGAGGAGACGCAATAGTTCACGCCGTCGCCACGCTCCGCGCAGATGCCCTCGGGCCGCGCTGCCCGCGTCACCATCGCGATCTGCGGCGCGGCGGGTTTGTCGGCCTCGCACAGCGCCTTCATCCGCTCGCGGGCAAGCTCGGCCTGAAAGGTGTCGGGAAAGCGCTTCTCGAACGCCTGGTACGCGCCGCACGTATCGATCCGCGATGCCTGCTCGAAGGCGGCGCTCTCCGACGACACCGGCGTCGATGGCGCAACCGGCGGGATCTGGCCGTTCCCGGTACTCTGGGCGACGTCGTCCCTGAAGGAGAACCGGCCGGTCAGCGACGAGGAATCCCACGGCACCTGGTTGCCGCCCGTCGCATCGATCACCTCGTTGCGGACCTCGATCATGACATCCGAGATCGACAGGCCGGGCCTGTCGATGTTCTTCAGCAGCGCCGTTGTGAAGGGCGAGTTCCGCCCGCCGCCGTCGGAGGCGACGTTGTCGGGCTGAGTGGCGAAGGCGATGAAGGTGCCGCGCCCCGACTGGATGCGGCCGAGGCCCTTCTGGAGCGACTCGGCCGACCGGTTCATGCTGCGCGCGAGCTGCTTGGCGAACGGATTGTCGCGGCAGGCGTCGAGAAACACGATATTGGTGCGGCTGCCGCGATCCATCTGCTGCATGACGCCGGAGAGCGAGACCAGCGACAGCGCGATCTCGGCCTCGAACTCGACATTGGCGTCGACGGGCACGAGATAGTTCTCGCCGTTCACCTGCAGCCCGTGGCCGGCATAGAAGAACAGCGCCACCTCCGCCGTCTCGGCGGCCCGGCCGAACTGGATCAGCGCCTGCACGAGCCCGCGCCGGTCGAGATCGGTGCCGCCGAACACCTCGAAGCCGAGCCCTGTCAGCTTTGCGGTCATGTCCTCGGCATCGTTCTTCGGGTTCCGCAGCTGGCCGACATTCTGGTAGGCCGAATTGCCGACGACCAGCGCCACCCTGCCCTCGGCCTACGCGTTGCCGATGCCGCAGACCAGCGTCGCGACAAACAGAAGAATAAGCCTCGCAAACAACGGGTTATGCACCGGTATTCGTCCCATTTCCGGCCTGTTGGGCCGGACCGGTGCGGATTATGGCAGCGGGTTGGCGGTTGTCAAACGACGGCTTGGGCCATCACCGCCCACGTTCCATCGCCGCCGCCGTGTCGATCAGCCCGTAGCCGAAATCATTGTCGAAGCCCTCCGGCCCGAGATCGTGT
>JAMLJD010000090.1 GCA_023953775.1 Rhizobiaceae bacterium
GCGGATGTCGCCGGATTCCGAGCCTTGCGTGTATACGTTGCCAGGCAGCACCTGGAGCTGATCCGGGCTCTGGACGGTCGCCAGCGGGATCCTGTAGAGCGCCTTGGTCGAGCCGTTTTCATATTGCGCGAAGACCGTGCCGTCTCCTGCAATCTCGACCGTCTCGATTTCGGCCGGCGCATTGCCGTTCACCGACGAGGTGTAGACGGTATAGGGGTTGGCGAACTGGCTCATGCTGCCGAGAGTGATCGTCATCGACTGGCCGCCCGGAACGGTGAGCGTTATGTCGTCCGCGCTGGCGGCCAGCAAGCGGCCGGTCGTTCCGTCGAAATCCAGCGTCTCGGTCGCAAGGGCCGGGGAGGTATACGGAAAGGTGGTCCCGGGTGCGGCATCGGCGCGGTTGTAGACCGCGACCTCCCAGGTATTCGCTGCCGTCTTGGTGAAGTAGAGGTCGAGGAGCACCTCGGAGCCGAGGTCGTCATAGGCGACCATCGACGATTTGTGCGAATATTCCGCCGTCGCGGCATTTGCCGATGGAAGGTTCGCGGCCGCGACAATCGCCTCGTCGGCGTCGAAGTTCGCGGTGAACGTGCCCTGCGTCGAAGGTTCGGCCGAGAGCTCGAAATTGGCGATGCTCACCACTTCGAGACCGTTGAAGCCATTGGTGACGACGGAGGGATCGCCGTCCGCGCTGGAATAGCCCATCAGGTAGAAGCCGGCCGCGTTGACCAGCCTGCCGTTGCCATCCGGCACGAACGAGCCGGCGCGCATGAGGAACGGCGACTGGCTCTGGTCCTGAACGATGAAGAAGCCGTCGCCGCTGATCGCCAGATCGCTGGTGTTGCCGGTATATTGCAGGACGCCCTGCTTGGAGATGTTGTTGCGGATCGAGACCTTGACGCCGCCCGAGCTGTAGCTACCGGCTTCGCTCGGGATCACCAGCGAGGAGAATTCCGTCTTTGCCCGCTTGTAGCCCGTGGTGTTGGAGTTGGCGATGTTGTCCGCGACTGTACCAAGCCGGTTGGACTGGGCATTCATCCCGGAAACGCCGGTGCGCATCATTCCATAAAGGCTCATCGAAACTTCTCCTCATGGCATAGGCCGATTGGACCGAGGATAAGCGTTCTGACTTGCGCGAAGCTGGCTCGATGGCGGACTGGACCGGTATTGTCCGGAGTGTTCCGTGGTTCGGGACGGAAACGAGACAATGCCGCCTGGCGGCAGGGGGTCACAACGCCAACCGGTACCCGAGGAACCGCTTGGAATCGATCGGATCGAAGCCCAGCTTCTCACGCAGCTTCTTGCGCAGCTTGCTGATATGGCTTTCGACGACATTCTCTTCGACATCCTCGTCGAAGACCCCATAGATCGCGTTGAAAACCTGGCTCTTGGTGACACGCCGGCCGCTGTTTCCGGCCAGATATTCGAGGATGCGGCGCTCGCGCCGTGGCAGTGGCAGCGGCTGGCCGTCGATTTCGGGATCGCGGCCGTCCATGAAGATCCGCATCGCGCCGATCTCGATGTGGCTATCCTGTTCCTGCGCGCGTCGGCGGATCGCCGAGATGCGGGCGAGGATCTCGCGGACATGGACGGGCTTGCGGATGACGTCGTCGACGCCGGCTTCGAAGAGACGAAGCGTGTTATCGAGTGAGTGCTGTTCGCTGAGCGCGATGACCGGCGCGGCACTTCTGCCCCTGATCTTGCGCGGCGAAACCGCCTCGCCTTCACACTCGCCGATCAAGAATGCGTGTACGGATCCGATGTCCTCATCCGCCGCGCTGGAGACCCATTCGCCGAATTCATTCGCGCCGAAGCCGGCACTTGCGATGCCCTCGCGCCCAAAAAGCGAATGATACCCCTCTTTTACAAGATCGCGCTCATCCACGATCACAATCATCGGCCCGCCCTCCGAATCACCAGCATGATTTGCTGGTACAAGGCGTAACCGCAGCACCGAATCGTGCACAACCGCCATTTCTCGCACCTCGAATTTGAGGTATCAGGCAACGCCGAATGATGGGCGGATCACATTTTTCCACAGCTTTTCTACAGGCCGTACGCGAGGACGTTTGGCGTAACTAATTCGGCTAAATGCAATCAAGAATTGCAGAAGCTGCGGGCGTTTGCGGTCCACTTGCCGAAGCCCGTCGCAACCAGATTGGCGATCACGCGGCACACATAGCGCTTCTGCGCGGGGTCGTTATTCGGGCCTGCGTGATAGCGCGCGACGGCCATCGACCAGCTCTTGTGACTGCGCTTCAGATTGGCAAGGAAACGCGCTGCGTAGTCGACGTTGCGATGCGGGTCGAGCATCTCGGCCGGGCTCGCGAACTGGTCGCCGTGATAGTGATGGTTGATCTGCATGCAGCCGAGGTCGATCAGTTTCATGCCGTTCCGGCGCGCCTGCTCGAAGGCGCGAAGCGCCTGGCCCCGTGACCTGGCGAACACGGCCTTTCCCTCGATGTTGAGCGCGAAGGGCTGCAGGCTGCCGCGAACGCCGGTTTCGGTGAGCCCGACCGCATAGAGGATGCCTGTCGGCACCTCGTATTTGGCCGACGCCCTGATGATTTCGGCCTCGCAGGCATTGCCCGCAGCATAGGCGTTACCCGCTGCGAGGCTAGATATAAACGCCGCCGCGAGCAGAATCCTGGCGGACCTGGCCATCGCTTTTCCCATTGCCCCGAGGCCCTGCATCGCCGCCGTCGCGGCCTCCCGCGCCGTGTGACTGCCGCTCGCCGCCACCCAGCATCGCGAACGCACCGTCCCTGCCGCCATTGCCTCCGGCCTGACCGTTCGCGGCGCTGAACTGCTGCGTGACGGTAACGCGGTCGACATCATAGCCGAGCGAGCGCATCGCCCTGACGATTGTGTCGGCATCGCTCGACAGGTGCCGGTGCGCCTCCGGCGTGCTCACCTTGATTTCAATCTCAAGTTGTTCGCCCGTCATTCGCAGGTTTGCGGTCACCGTGCCGAGCTCGGCCGGGTTGAGCTGGATCTTGAGCGAATGAACCGGCGCGTTGCGTCCATTATTGACAGGCTCCGCGGCGTCGACCGGCGCCGAAACGAAACTCTGGACCCCGGGATCCTCCGAAATCGCGGACACGAGGGCGGCCGTCGTGATGCCCGGCGAAGGCGGAGCGACGGAAGCAGGGCTTGTCTGGGCGCTGACCACCGTCACTTTTCCAGCCGCGGGATCGGCAAGGCGCGTGACTGTCTCACCGCCGGTTTTCTGCCGCCCCGCTCCGGGATCGTCGCTCCCTCCCGAACGGAACCCTGAACGAACAGGCTCCTGCGCGGGTGCATCGCCATCAGCGGCTGCGAGGCCCTGAGCCGCGATCCGGTCTCGCGGAGCCGCTGAATCGCGCTGCGCCGCTTCCGGGGCACGTCTCGTGTCGGCTACCGCGGGACCGGCCTTCCGGTTGCCGCGCTCAACGGCGGGACCTTCCGTCGGCATGCGGGCGGCAGCCGGCATCGCCGCCGACGAGTGGCCGGCTTCCTCGTTCACGGTCTTGATATCCGCCGACGCGGCGACCTGCTGCGGCATGCCGCCGGTAGCCGTCGCATCCGTGGATGCCGCGTCCTTGCCCGGATCTATCGCGCAATCCACGACGTCCATATCGTCGGGAGCAGCGTCGACATCGACGATCGCCGTGTCCGGCTCGCAGTCGACGAGGTCCGGCTTCGGAGGCTCGGCTTTCTCGAGCCTGCAGTCGATGGGCGAGTCGTCCGGCGGCGGTGTCTCGAGCGTGCAGTCCACCAGCTTCGCGGGCGGCGGCGCATCGAATTCGCTGTCGGCCTTCGGCTTGGCGGTTGCACCTTCCTTGATGTCGCAGTCGACCAGCCTGCTCTCAATTGCATCCGGATCGCCGAGCCGGCAGTCTACAGGCTTCGCGTTCACGCCCGTCTCGGGCTCCTGGCCGTGGAACCGGCTGTCGACCATGTCCGGCATCGCCGTCTTGACGGTGTTCGCATCGCGGCCCCGCGCCGAGAGCGCGGCCAGATAGCGGTCAAGCGCGTTCTCAATGCCCCTTGCAGACGGTTCCGAGGCGGAGGCAGCCCGATCGGCCAGCTTGCCGAGCAGCGGATGCTGGCGCGGCTCGTCACCACCGCCGTCTCGAATAGAACCGGCGACGGCCCGGTCGGGATGGGACTCCAGCGTCGCCCTGAACGAATGGCCGGCCTCCATCTTCTGATCGAGACCACGGCCCTTGCCCCTCGGTATGTCGATCGCGAGAAGCCCGTTGCGCACCGCCTCGGTCATCGCGTCGTCTCCTTGAGCAATGCATCGACGGCATCGAGCCGCTTGCGGATATCGGTCGCGAGCGCGTCCTCTGGCGCCGGCTGCGCCGGCTTTTCTTCAGGCATGGTAACGATCTCGGGTTCACGGGTCGGGGTCATGTCGTGCTTGCTGGTGTCACGCTGTTCCGCCTCGGCGGATTTCTCCGTGGGCGCTGCCGCGATCTCTTCACCGGCCTGCATGTCTGGCTCGGGCATTGCCGGCTCGACCCGGGGCCGCGACACGACCTCGTTTGCGATCGCGCGGGCGGCATCCAGAAGCCGCTTGTCGCTGCCGGACAATTGCGATCGGTCGATCGCCGAAAGCCGGGCGAGCACCTCGCCGACATTCTCGGAGGTCACCGAGGCGATGCTGGAATAGAGAACGGCGCGCTGGTCGGTCGCCGCATCGTCCGAGGCGTCTTCGGGCGAGACATGGCGCGAGGCGAATGCCAGAAGCTCGGGATAGCCCTCGATCGCGCTGCGCCTGGCAAGACGGAGGTAGATCACCTTCTCCTGCTCGGCCGTCATCTCCGCGATAATGTTCTCGACGCGTGCGAGATCAATGGTCTCCAGCAACGCCACCACCCCGTCCACGAACCCGTCGGCAAATTGCGCCGCATAGGGCGACCGCAGGAAGCGGCGGACATACTGGCTCGAGTTACGCAGGAAGCGGTCGGGATCGTGGGTCTGCAGGCTGGCGGCCACAGACCGGCGCAGTGCTGCCTCCTCGACCAGCGTGCCGGGGCTGAGAAGACGCGCCTCGTCGAACAGACGCAGTCCCGCTTCCACGTCCTCGCCGACCACGACGGACCCCTTGACCAGCGACAGGAAGGCGATGACGTCGGCCGGCAGCTTGGCCGTGTCGACCCGCCTCAGCCAGGCGAGCGCCCGCTTCGAATTACCGTCGAGATAGTCGAGCAGGCCATAGACCAGGATCTTCTGGCGATCCTCGAGCTCGAGCCCCTTGGCGACCGCGCGCAGGGTTTCCGGATTGCCGCCGCTCATCGAATAGATCAGCAGCGCGTCGAAGTTCCGCTCGTCTTCGAATTCGGTCGGCTCGGCCTTGGCCAGCCGCGTGTCGATCATCTCGAGCAGCTTGCGCTGCATCGGTAGCGCGGCATGGTCGCCGCCTGCGATGCGATCCTGAACGAGTTGCAGCGAGCGTACCATCTGGTACGGCTCGAGCGCCGCCGACGATGTCGTCGAGACCGCGAGAACCGTCACGCCGGCCAGCGCGAGACTGGTGAGGCAGCGCAGCGCGACGTTCATCCCGCCACCTCCAGCAGGACCTCGATCCGCCGGTTGACGTCGGCGAACGGATGCTCGGCGTCCTTCAGCTTGCGATCGGCGAAGCCCGAGACGTGGGTGACCCGCTTCTCGTCCAGCCCGCCACGGACCAGCATGTAATAGGCAGACTGCGCGCGGGCGCTCGAAAGCCGCCAGTTGTCATAGTCACGGCTGCGGAACGGCCGGCCGTCGGTGTGGCCGTTGATGGTCACCGCCCCGCCCCGTTTGGCCAGGACCGCGCCGATCTTCTCCATCGCCAGAACCATGTCGCGACGCGGAACGGCGGAACCGATCTCGAACATGCCGTCGCTCACCGCGTCGGTTATCTCGATCCGGACGCCGCCTTCTACGGGCACGACCGATATCTGGTCCTTCAGGCCGCCTTCTTCCGAAAACAGTGCCTGGATCTGGCGCTTGACCTCTTCGGCCGTCGCGGCGGCCTTTTCCGTTGCCGTCTCGTCCGGCGCTGCTTTCTTTGCAGCCTCCAGCCGATCGCCCTTGCGGGGCTCGGCGGCCGGCGGCATCTCGGCAGCAGGTTGCGGCTCGGCAGCGGCCATCTCCTGTTCCTGCTTGTCCTTCTCCGCCTTGTCCTTTTCCGGCTTGCGTTCGAGCATCTCGGCGATTTCCTGCTCTATGCTCTTCTCGTCGTCGAGGTTTTCCTCCTGGGACGCGCCGGAAGTCTCGGGCCAGTCGCTTTCCGGCGTCGCGACCTGCTTCGACCAGAAGTCGGGAGCGAACGGGTCGCGATAGGACTCGCCGCCAGACGCGCCGGTCGCGGGACCGGCCTCACGCGCGCCGCCTTCGCCTTTCGAGGAGATGTTCTGCAGCTTTCCCGTCTCGGCCGCGATCTCCGCCAGGACCGCATAGGGATCGGCGAACAGGTTGGCGTCGGAATGTTCCTTGACCTCCGCGAGGTCGAAGGAGCTTTGCTCGTCGGCGGGACCGGACAGGGAGCGGCGCTTGCCGGGCGGCTTGTCGTTGGTGTTCTCCGCTTCGTCGGGTGTCGATGAACTCGACTGCGGACCTTCACCGACGTCGTCCAGGCCCTTGCGGTTGGAATTGCGGTCGACCAGCTTGACCGGGTTGAAGTAGCTCGCCACGGCAGCCTTGGTCTGCTCGTTGGCGGCATTGATGAGCCACATCACGAGGAAGAAGCACATCATCGCCGTCATGAAGTCGGCAAAGGCGATCTTCCAGACGCCGCCATGGTGGCCTTCGTCCTCGCCGTTGCCGCCACGGCGCACGATCACGATTTCGGATTTGCCGTCTTCGCCGTCGGAATAATTCACTTCAGCACCTCGGTAAGCGCCTCAGACCATTCCGCCATCCGCGTCTGGAAGATGCTCTCGTCGATCGTCACGGTCAGGTCGAAGCCCGCCGACTCGACATAGGCGATCTGCTCAGCGCGCTTGCCAAGCGCGGGCTTCACCGCCTCGAACAGCGACAACGGCCCGTGAATGCGGATGCCCACCGCCTCGTTGTCGGTCAAGGCGTTGCGGATCACACGCTGCAACTCGTCCAGAGAGCGTTTCTGGAGGTCGTCGCTCAGGATGGCGGCCAGCATGCGCGCCACCGCCTGCGATGCCATCCTCGATATTTCGGTCTCAAGGACGCCGAGCCGTTCAACGATCAGCGCCGCCGCCTTCTCGCCGTACTGGGCGGCAAAGCGTTCCATCTCCTGCTTGTGGATATGGCGTTCCGCTTCGAGCGCTTCGGCATGTTCCTTTTCGAGCCGCTCCGCCAGACGGGCCTGCCGCGCCTCCATTTCGGACTCGAAATCGAACTGCGGCGCCGGCGGTACGATTGGCTCGACCTCCGCGACCGGTTCCGGTGCCGGCTCCTGCACGGCCTGCGGTTTGCGGACCGGGGCACCGAAATCAGTCAGAATGTCGTTCAGGGCGATGGCCGGGCTCATGCGGCTTCCTGCCTCGACCATTTGCGCAGGATCTGCGCGGTGCGCTCCTCATTGAGGTCGACCATCCGCGCCAGGCGTTCCTGCGGACCCGGCCTTATACGCTTGTGCAGATCGTCGATGCCCGGCGCGGGGGCCGGTTCGGCGCCGGAACCGGAAGGCCGCGCCGCATCCGAGATGGCCGCGGACTGGCCCTGCAGGTTCGGCAGCGACCGGGGCGCGGCCTCGCCGGCCGCATCTTCGGCTGCGATATCCTGGGATCCCGTCAGCGCCGCCGTCATCGGACGAATCCCGAACCAGACGACAAGGAAGACGACGACGACGAAGGCGGCCGCGTTGATCATCGTGCCGGCATGCTGGCCAAGCGAATCGAGAATGCCCGCTTCGCTCGCATCTGCGCCGTCGAGCCCGTCGATGAACTCGACGGCCGCGACGTTGATCAGGTCGCCCCGGTTTTCCGTAAAGCCGGTCGCCGACGCGACGACGTTCCTGATCTCGGCGATCCGCGCGTCGACCGCATCGGGTGCGGCGTTGGCGCCGAGAAGCTCGGTCAGGCGCGCCCGGTTGACCACGACGGAGATCGACAGGCGGTCGACGGTGTAGCCGTTGCTGACGGTTTCGATCCGCTTCGAATTGAGCTCGTAGTTCGTCGTTTCCTCGCGACGCTCGCTCTGCTCGGAGGATTCGGGGCCGGTCGTTGCTTCCGGGGTTGCATCCGGAAGGTTCTGCTCGACGGTTGCCGGGCTCGACGACGAGCGCTCGCTGGCCTGCTCGGCGAGCTTCACGACCTGAACAGAGCGCTCCACGCGGGAATCGGGGTCGAAGGTCGTCTCCTGGATCTGGCGAACGTCGGTATTGACCTCGGCCCGGACGCTTGCGCGGAAGTTCTCGTGCCCGAGATAGGGCGACAGCGCGCGGCGGATATTTTCCTCGATCTGCGATTCGACGGTCTGTTCGACGGTCAGCGACCGGCTCGCAGCATTGTTCGCCGGGTCGTCGCCGGCCGCCAGCAATTCGCCGCTGGCGTCGAGTATCGTCACCTTGTCCGCGTTGAGGCCCGGCACCGCCGCGGCCACCATATGCCGGATCGCATTGGCGCTGCGCTCGGCATTGACGCCGGACGTGCGGATTACCACCGAGGCGCTCGGCTGCTGCTCCTCGCGGCGGAAATTGGCGCGCTCCGACATCACGATGTGGACGCGCGCCGCCTTGATCCCGGCGATCGACTGGATCGTGCGTGCGATTTCGCCTTCCAGCGCGCGCACCCGCGTGACCTGCTGCATGAAGGAGGTCAGGCCGAGCGATCCGACATTGTCGAAAAGCTCGTAGCCGGCATTGGTGCTTGTCGGCAGACCCTTTTCGGCCAGAAGCATGCGCGCCTGCGCCGTCTTTCCGGCCTCGACCAGAACCGAGGTACCGTCCGACTCGACATCGAACGTGATGCCCGACTCGCCCAGCACGAGCCCGATCTGGTTGACGTCGGAGCGCTCGAGCCCGACATACAAGGTCTCGTAGGCGGGGCGGTTTAGATAGAACGAAGCCACGCCGATAATCGCCATGACCAGCGCCGCGACCCCGCCCATGATGGCCAGCTTCTTCGGCCCGAACTGACTTAGATTGTCGATGATTTTCTGCAGTTGTTCAGGCAACGGTACGGGTCCCGGACAGGAAGGGTTGTCCGAGACTAGCCCGCGAAGCTTGTGCGAAAATGAAACGGGCCGCCCTCAGGCGGCCCGTGTCCAGTACGGCGCGGAACTGCGTCCGCCCGATGTCTGTTAGCTGCGGAAGAGGGAAAGAATGCTCTGCGCGTTCTGGTTCGCGATCGAGAGCGCCTGGATGCCAAGCTGCTGCTGCACCTGAAGCGCCTGGAGCCGCGTCGATTCCTGGTTCATGTCGGCGTCGACGAGCTGGCCGACGCCGCGCGTGATGGCGTCGCGCAAGGTCGAGACGAAGTCCTTCTGGAGGTCGACGCGCTTCTTGGACGCGCCGAGATCGCTGGCCGCGGTCGCGAGATTGTTGAGGCCCGCATCGACCGCGCTGATCATCTCGGCGATGTCCGTGTCGTCGAGACCGGCCGCCGTGATGTCGAGCGTGAAGATCGACACAGTGACGGCGCCGGCGCCCGTCGTCGTGAATTCCGTATCGATGATGCCGGACTGGTCGTTGGCATCGAAGAGCTTGATCGAGTTGAGGTCGATCTGGATCGTCGACACCGCGACGCTTCCGTCAGCGGCGCGCGTGAAGGACGACACGATCGACTTGGTCGCTGAGTATCCGGCTACGCCGGAATCGACCGAGAGCCAGTTCTCGCCGCTGAAGGAGGTCGCACCGGCATTGCTGGCGAGCTGGGATTGCAGCGCCGCGATTTCGGACTGGATCTTGCCCCTGTCGACACCGGGTTCGGACGCGGCCACGAGCTTCGCCTTGATCTCGTCCACGACGTCGATCGCCTGGTTGAGCCCTGTATAGGTGACGTCGAGCTTGGCGGCGCCGAGACCGAGAGCGTCCTGAACAGTCGAGAGCGCCTTGTTGTCGGACCGCATCGTGGTCGCGATCGACCAGTAGGCGGCGTTGTCGCTCGCTTCCGCCACGCGAAGGCCGGTAGAGATTCTGCCCTGCGTCGTCTCCAGCATTTTGGTCGTATTTGCCAGTGACTTGAGCGCCGTCATCGCCGACGCGTTTGTCATGATACTTGCCACGGAACCAACCTCTCTCTCGACAGTCCTGTACCCTGCGGTTCAGCGGAAGCCGAGCTGTCTCGGCGGGTCCGGAGTACCGGCAATCGGCTCGTGTAAGCCGGCTGTTAACCATGATTAGGCTGAACGTGGTTAATGGAGCGTTAAATACAGGAGGCCGGAGCGCGGGCCGGGGCATTCTCACGGCGAAAAAACGGGCCGCCCAAGGGCGGCCCGTTCCGATTTGTAGCCAAGGGGCCGGCTGTCGCCGGCAGCGGCTTACCTGAAGAGCGACAGGATCGACTGCGAATTGGAATTCGCGATCGACAGCGCCTGGATGCCGAGCTGCTGCTGAACCTGCAGCGCCTGGAGGCGGGTCGATTCCTGGTTCATGTCGGCATCGACGAGCTGGCCGACACCGCGGGTGATCGCGTCCTGAAGATTGGACACGAAGTCCTTCTGCAGGTCGACGCGCTTCTTGGACGCGCCGAGATCGGCGGCGGCGGTCGCCATCGAGGTCAATGCGGAGTCGACTGCGCTGATCATCTCGGCGATATCCGTGGCATCAAGGCCGGCGGCCGAAATGTCCAGCGTCGAGACCGACACGGTGACCGCACCGGCGCCCGTCGTCGTGAACTCGGTGTCAAGGATGCCGGACTGGTCGTTCGCGTCGAACAGCTCGGTCGAGGTGATGTCGATGTCGATCGTGCCGACCGAGACCGAACCGTCGGAAGCGCGGGTGAACGACGCCACGATCGACTTGGTCGCGGCATAGTCGGCGGCCGAAGAGTCTACCGACAGCCAGTTCTCGCCCGAGAACGAGGCAGCGCCCGCATTCGAGGTCAGCTGCGACTGAAGGGCGGTGATTTCGGACTGGATCTTCGCCTTGTCGACGCCCGGCTCGGTCGCGGCGACCAGCTTGGCCTTGATCTCGTCGACGACCTCGATCGCCTGGTTGAGGCCGGTATAGGCAACGTCGAGCTTCGCGGCGCCGAGGCCGAGAGCGTCCTGAACGGTGGAAAGCGCCTTGTTGTCCGAACGCATCGTGGTCGCGATCGACCAGTAAGCAGCGTTGTCGCTGGCTTCGTTGACGCGCAGACCCGTCGAAATGCGCGCCTGCGTCATCTCGAGGTTCTTGTTGGTCATGGAGAGGGATTTCAGCGCCGTCATCGCGGACGCGTTGGTAACGATACTCGACATGTTTACTAACCCTTACGGTTACTCACACACTCTTTGACATACCGGGCTTGACCGGTATGGCGGAGCGGCATCATGCCAATGATCACAAACAGAAGATCAACCCGCCATTCTTGTGGCGACTATGGCGGGGAATTCCTACCAAACCGATAACCGGCCGGGAAAATCTGCAGCGCCGCTCAAGCGCGGTCAGAAGAATGAGCGCACGAGGCTTCCCACGAGCAGATTCCAGCCGTCTATGAGGACGAAAAAGAGTATCTTGAACGGCAATGAAACCACGGTCGGCGGCAGCATCATCATGCCCATGGACATGGTGATCGTCGCCACGATCAGGTCGATGACGAGAAACGGCAGCACGATCAGGAAGCCGATCTCGAAGCCGCGCCTGATTTCCGAGATCATGAAGGCGGGCACCAGAACCCGCAGGTCGGCGTTCTCGCCGATATCGACCGTCTGGCCGCGCTCCCGGGCGAGATCGGCGAACAGCTCGAAATCCTTGGCCCGGACGTTGTTTCCCATGAACTGGCGGAACGGGTCGGCGATGCGCTCCATCGCCTGCGCCTCGGTGATCTCGTTGTTCATCAGCGGCTGGACGCCCTCGTTCCAGGCCCGGTCGAATGTCGGCGCCATGACGTAGAAGGTCATGAACAGCGCCAGGCTGATCAGGATCAGGTTCGCGGGCGTCGTCTGCAGGCCGATGCCGGCGCGCAGGATCGAGAATGCGATGATGAAGCGCGTGAAGCTCGTCACCATGATCATGATGCCGGGCGCCACGGACAGGATGGTGATCAGGCCGAAAAGCTGGATGATATAGCCGACGGTGGTGCCGTCGGCGCTCCCGGCGAGATTGCCGAGGTCGAGCTGTTGCGCGTGCCCGGCGGTCGTCAGGACCGCCAGCGCAGGCACGAGAAGCAGCAGCCGCCTCATTCGAACAACAGGGTGCGGACCAGGATCTGGTTCACCGTGCCCCCGCTGCGTATCCGCGCGCGCTCGGCCAGGTCTTCCTTGAGATGCTGGTAGCCGCTGGCGCCCTCGATCTGGTGCAGCTTGACCGTCCTGAGATAGGCGAGGAAGTCCTGATGGATCGCCTCCGCGGTCATGGCATCGGGCGAACCGGTGAACACCAGCGAGACCTCAAGCCGCGCCCAGATGTCGGCTGGTGCTGCGAGGTTGGTCGTGATCGTGTCGATCAAAAGGATATTCGGCGTCAGCTCGCCGACATGCATGGGACGCTCGTCATCGCCATGTCCGCTCTTCTTCGCACCGCCATGCCCGTCATCCTCGCCGGCGCCGGCGGCCTTGTGCGCATCGGCAGACGCCGGCACGCTTTCGCCCGCCAGCATGCCGCCCGAGAACCAGCCGGCACCGATCGCCGCCACGGTCAGCACCAGCAGCAGCACGATCTGGATGACCAGGGACGGACCCTTGCTCGGTTCTTCCGTTTGCGCCGCGGCGGCCACGTCTCGCGTCCTTTCTCTCTAGGCGATCAGAACGGCAGGACCGTATCGAGAATCTGCTGGCCGTAGGACGGCTGCTGCACCTCGGTCAGCCTTCCGCGGCCGCCATAGGAGACCCGCGCCTCCGCGATCCGTTCG
>JAMLJD010000091.1 GCA_023953775.1 Rhizobiaceae bacterium
TGTTCCGAAAGCAGCTTCGGCGGCGGCCGCGACGAGGGCGGCGTTATTCGACGCCGTCGAACCGTCCGGCAGATGAAGGTTGTTTTCGAAGCCGACACGGGCATGAGACCCGGCGCCCGCGCCCTTGCCCATGTACCCTGCCTCACCCGGTCCGAATGCACACAGCATCCACGGGTATGCCGAGATTCCACCGGCGTGGAAGGCCTCGAGTTCGGTCTCGGATGCCCCGGTCCCGGAATACCGGCCGAGCACCGCGAGCACGGGAGGGTGCGCCGTCGGGATCACGCCGCGCGCGGCAAGATCGGCGATGCGCATCAGTTCAGTGGGATCATAGACGATGATCTGGACCAACATTCCGGCGCGCCAGGCCCGCTCGAAAAGTGCAGCCGCGGCCTTTTCCGATGCACCGTCGGGCACAATCTCGCGCAGCGCGACACTGACGGATTCTGGCATCACCGTGTCGATGATGGCGATCTGTTCAGCCGGGCTGTAGAGCCCTACGGCCTCGGTGGTGATCTGGAAGACAAGGCGATCGCCGGTTTCGCGACGCACCGCCTTCATCGCTTCGCGATAGAGATCGGCGTCGAGGACATGCCGGCCGTCGCGATCGCGGACGTGGAGATGGATCATGGCCGCTCCGGCGTCCAGCGCCTCGGCGGCATCGCGGACGATCTCGTCGACCGAGATCGGGAGCCGCGGGTGATCCCTTTTCGTACGGCGGGCGCCATTCGGCGCCACGGCGATCGCAAATGGCCAGTCGGCGTTCACTGGATGCCGGCCTCCCTGACAGCCGCGGCGACCGCACCCGACAGCTTGTCGACCAGTTCGTCGACGTGGTCGGGAGTGATATTGAAGGGCGGCGCAACCAGAACATGGTCGCCCGACACGCCGTCGGCGGTTCCACCGCCGGGATAGACCATAAGGCCGCGCTCCATAGAGGCGGCCTTGATGCGCGCAAAAAGCTTGAGGGTTCGGTCCAGGGGCTGTTTCGTCTCGCGATCGGCGACGAACTCGATGCCGACGAAGAGGCCGCGCCCACGGATGTCGCCGACATGGGGGTGGTCACCGAACGCCTCGCGAAGTCGCTCCGCGAGCAGCGTTCCCATGGCACGGCAATTGTCCAGAAGCCCCTCCTCCTCGATGACCCGCTGGACAGCCAGAGCACCGGCGCACGCCGTCGCATGGCCGATATAGGTGAAGCCGTGCTGGAAGGCTCCCGACCCGCCGGTTATCGCGTCATGCACGTCGCGCGACATGATGCATGCCCCGATCGGCTGGTAGCCAGCGCCGAGACCCTTGGCGCAGGTCAGGATGTCGGGCACCACGCCGTCCTGCTCGCAGGCGTAGAGCGTTCCCGTGCGGCCCATGCCGCTCATCACCTCGTCGAGGATCATCACCACGCCGTAGCGATCGCAGATCTCGCGGATGCGCCGGAAGTAGCCCGGCACCGGCGGAACCGCGCCGGCCGTCGCGCCGACGACCGTTTCGGCGATAAACGCCGCCACGGTATCCGGTCCGAGGCGCAGGATCTCCGCTTCGAGGGAATCGGCTGCGCGCAGGCCATAATCTTCGAGGGTCTCGCCGTCGCGCCTGTGGCGGTACGCGTAGCAGGGGTCGACGTGGCTCGCCGGCAGCAGGATGGGCTCGTAGACCGCCTTGCGGCCAGGATTGCCACCGACCGACAAGGCCGCGATCGTGTTGCCGTGATAGCTCTGCTGGCGGCCAATAAAGTGTCGTCGTTCCGTTTCGCCACGCTCGTAGTGATATTGCCGCGCCAACTTCAGCGCCGTTTCGTTCGCCTCGGACCCTCCCGACACGAAATAGACGTGACTCAACCGGCCAGGCGCGCGTTCGATCAGGTGCGTGGCGAGCGCCTCGGCAGGCTCGTTGGTGAAGAAACCTGAATGGGCGTAGGGGATGCGGTCGAGCTGAGCCTTGATCGCGGCGATAACCTTCGGATGCGAATGACCAAGACAGGACACCGCCGCACCGCCCGAAGCATCGAGATAGCGCCGCCCCCCGGAATCGATAACATAGGGACCCTCGCCACCAACGGCGGTGGCCAGCGGGCGGGCGGGATCGCGATGCAGGATGCTGGTGATCTCGTTCATCCGGCCACCGCTCCTGTTGCGTTAAGGTAGGCATCCGTCGCCTCGAGCATCGCTTCGCGCTTTCGCATCGTCTCCAACCCCGCCTCGCCGGCGCGCGCAAGGACAAGCATCGCGAGCGCCTGACCGATGGCTATGGGAGCTGTCGGTGATGCGATATGCGAGGGGCCGCGGTTCTCGCTGACCAGCGCGATCTCGGCCGCGCGGGCAATCGGAGAGAGATGGTCGTCGGTGATGGCGATCACACCGATGCCGCGCCGGGCAGCATGATCGACGATCTCGACAACCTGCCGACTGTAGGGCGCCACGGTGACGGCCACGAGTACGTCGTCCGGCGCGAGCAGATCAAGCTCATCCGCAACCGGGCGACCGGTGCCCGAGAGCAGCCGTGCCTTCGACAGGAACAAGGACAGGCTGTAGTGCAAACTGAAAGCGACCGGGAAACAGCTTCTGATGCCGACGATCCCCAGACCAGGGGCGGCAACGATGCGGTCCGCCGCCTGCCGGAGCGGATCGCGACGCGACACCGACAATGCACTGTCGATATTGGCTTTTTCAGCGCTGGCGACGCCATCGAGCAATGCATCCTCGGCATCCCGGCCTTGCGACATTGCGAGAATCTCACCCGCCTTACCCGAGAACGCGGCGGGCGCCGCCCGCGTCAGCCAGTCCCGGTGAGCCGCCTGGAAATCATCGAAGCTCGGATAGTCCAACGCCCGCGTCAGCCTCGTCATCGCGGCAGGCGAAACATCGGCATGGCGCGCCAGCGCACGAAGCGAGTTTAGCGCCACGTCCTGCGGGTTTCCCCGCACATAGCGCGCCGCCTTGCGCATCTGCGGCGTAAGATCTTCGTAGCGTCTTTCGATCCGGCGCCAGACGGCCTCGATCGGCATGCCCATGGTGACTCCGAAGATGGCTACCGAAACAATTGTTTCACAACTAATCCACTACGAAACGTTCGAGTCAATACAATTCCGACGCCTGCTCGGATCGACCGAGGCCCCGGACAGCGGTAGAGAGATTGGACGAACCGGTTCCGCCGTCGACGGCGATGTGGAAATCGCCGATTGACCGCGTGCGCCGATTGCAACATACTCGGTAGTATGTCTCAGGGAGGAGATGGCCGGATGGCCTTTGCGCGCGTGAACGGCGTAGTGATCCACTACGATCTTCGCGGCCCGGCGAAAAAGCCGGCTGTGGTCTTCTCGAATTCGCTCGGCACGGATTTCCGCATCTGGGATGCGGTCGCGGAACGTCTGGAACGGGATTTCCGGCTCGTTTTCTACGACAAGCGCGGGCATGGGCTCTCGGAAGCGACCCCGCAGCCCTATGCGATGACGGACCATGTCGGCGACCTCACCGGCCTCCTCGACTATCTCGACATACCCAAAGTGGCCGTCGTCGGCCTCTCGGTCGGAGGGATGATCGCCCAGGGACTGGCTGCGATGCGGCCGGATCTCGTGTCGGCGCTGGTTCTTTGCGATACCGCGCACAAGATCGGCGACGAAGCGTTCTGGAACGACCGGATCGACAAGACCAACGGTCCGGGGATCGTCGCCATGGCCGACGCGATCATGCAACGGTGGTTCACGCCTGCCTATCGTTCGCCCGACAACCCCGACTTCGTCGGATACGTGGCGATGCTGACGCGCACCAACACCGACGGATATGCCGGTACCTGCGCGGCGCTGCGCGACGCAGACCTCACCGAATCCACGCGGGCGCTCAAAGTGCCGACGCTGTGCATCGTCGGCGACCAGGACGGCTCGACGCCGCCGGACCTCGTGCGCTCGACGGCCGACCTGATCGACGGCGCGCGGTTCGAAATCGTCGAGGGGGCCGGTCACCTTCCCTGTATCGAGCAGCCGGAAAAGACCGCGAGGCTGATCGGCGATTTCCTCTCAAGATCCGTCGCGGCCTGACGACCCGGCGGGACAATCGAGTTCGAACTCAAGAAGGACCAAGGATGAGCGACTACGTTACCACGACCCGGAATGGCGACATCGCCGTCGTCACGCTCGACAATCCGCCGGTCAACGCGCTCAGCCACCATCTCCGCGAGCCGCTTCACGCGGCACTTGTTGCCGCGCGCGACGATGCAGCCGTCGCGGGCATCGTGATCGCATGTGCGGGACGCACCTTCGTTTCGGGTGCCGACATCACCGAATTCGGTACGCCGAAGGCGCTGCAAAGCCCTTCGCTTCCGGAGCTTTGCGCGCTGCTGGAAACGATCGAGAAGCCGACTGTCGCCGCGATCCACGGCACCGCGCTCGGCGGCGGGTTCGAGCTGGCGCTCGCCTGCGCCTACCGGGTGGCCGACAAGGGCGCCAAGGTGGGGCTTCCGGAGGTCAAGCTGGGCCTTCTTCCCGGGTCGGGCGGAACCGTGCGGCTTCCCCGCGTCGTCGGACCCGAGAAGGCCGTGAGAATGATCGTTTCGGGCACGCCGATCGGCGCCGCCGAAGCCCTGAAAATCGGGGCGGTGGACGCCGTTGCTGAAAACGACCTCGTGGCGGAAGCCGTTGCCTTCGCCAGCAGGAAAGCGACCGAAGGCGGGCCGCATGTGGCGATCCGCGACCGCAACGAGAAGGTCGAGGCCGCACGCAGCGACATGGCAGGCTTCGAAAAGGCGGTCGCCGAGGCGACCAAGAAGTCCCGCGGGCTCGAGGCGCCGATTGCCTGCGCCCAATCCGTACGCAACGCCATCGAGCTGCCCTTCGACGAGGCGCTGAAGAAGGAGCGCGAGATTTTCATCGGTCTGGTGACCGGCGTTCAGTCGCGCGCCCAGCGCCACCTGTTCTTCGCCGAACGCGAGGCCGCCAAGGTCGAGGGTGTCGGCAAGGACATCAAGCCGCGCGAGATCAGGAAAGCCGGGGTGATCGGCGCCGGCACGATGGGCGGCGGCATTGCGATGTCGTTCGCGAATGGCGGCATTCCGGTGACCGTTCTCGAGATGAACCAGGAAGCAATCGACCGCGGCTTCGCCACCATCGAGAAGAACTACGCCATCTCCGCCAAGCGCGGCTCGATCAGCGAGGACGAGAAGGCCGCGCGCTTCGGCCGCCTGACCGGCACGACCGACTACGCCGACCTCGCCGACTGCGACATCATCATCGAGGCGGTGTTCGAGGAGATGGCGATCAAGAAGGAAGTGTTCGGAAAGCTCGACACCGTCGCCAAGCCGGGAGCCATTCTCGCGTCCAACACGTCCTATCTCGACGTCGACGAGATCGCGGCAATGACGAACCGGCCCGAGGACGTGCTCGGCATGCACTTCTTCTCGCCGGCCAATGTCATGAAGCTGCTGGAGATCGTGCGCGGCAAGAAGACCGCGCCCGACGTGCTGGCGACCGCGCTCTCGGTCGCCAAACGTATCGGCAAGGTGCCGGTCGTGGTCGGCGTGTGCCACGGCTTCGTCGGCAACCGCATGCTGTCGTCGCGCTCGGCCGAACTCGAGGCGCTGCTGCTCGAAGGCGCGACGCCGGCCCAGGTCGACAAGGTGTTCACGGATTTCGGCTGGCCGATGGGGCCGTTCGCGATGGGCGACCTCGCTGGCCTCGACATTGGCTGGCGCAATCGCAAGTCGCTCGGCAAGACCGCGGCGATCGGCGATGCGCTGTGTGAGATGGGCCGCTACGGGCAGAAGACCGGCAAGGGCTACTATCTCTATGAAGAGGGATCGCGCACCCCGAAGACCGACCCCGAGGTCGAGCGGCTGATCGAGGACAAGGCGCGCGAGCTCGGCGTGAACCGGCGGGCCATCTCGGACGAGGAGATCACCGAACGGACGCTCTATCCGATGATCAACGAAGGCGCGCGGATCCTCGAGGAGAAGATCGCCGCGCGGCCGTCGGACATCGACATCGTCTGGACCAACGGCTACGGCTTCCCGATCGGCAAGGGCGGGCCGATGTTCTGGGCGGATGTCGAAGGGCTGAAGAAGATCGCCGACCGTCTCGAATACTGGCACGGCAAGACCGGCAATTCCGTCTTCGAACCGGCCGGTCTGCTCAAACGGCTGGCCGCGTCGGGCGGCAGCTTTTCGGCAAGGCCGGCGTGACGATGGGCATGGAGCGGACATATCCCTGGCGCGACGCCTATCCCGAAGGGCTCCTTCCGGACGCGCCGCTCGAGGATTTTCCGGTCCACTCGGTCGTCGAGGATGCGGCCGGCACATGGCCGGACAAGACGGCGGTGATCTTCCGCGACACGACGCTCACCTTTTCCGAACTCGACCAGGAGGTCTCGCGGGCGGCGCTTGCATTCGCCTCGGCGGGCGTCGGCGAAGGCGTGCGCGTCGCACTCCTGCTGCCGAACACGATCTACCATTTCGCCGCCTTCTTCGGCGTCCTGAAGGCTGGCGGTACGGTGGTGCATCTGAGCCCGCTCGACAGCCCGCGGGTGATCCTGCACAAGCTCGCCGACAGCGGCGCGCGGCTATTGGTGACAACCAATATCGGCGAGATGGCCATGAAGGCGACCGAACTTGCCAAAGCCGGACTGGTCGACCGGATCATTGTCGGGGACGATGCGGCTTTCGGGCAGTCGCCGATGACGGGGCCGATGCCCGAGGGCGATCATGTCGAGACCTTCGCGGATTTTGTCGCGAACAATGACCGCCCGGCTGCGCTGCCGTCCTTCGGAACCGACCGGCTCGCGCTGCTGCAATATACGGGTGGCACCACCGGCATGCCGAAGGGGGCGATGCTGACGCATCGCAATCTCTCGACGGCCGTTTCGAGCTATGATTTGTGGTTCGACGCCTGGGGCCTGATGCGCGAGGCCCAGGAGCGCGTCCTCCTCTTCCTGCCGCTGTTTCACATCTACGCGCTGACGGCTGTGATGCTGAGATGCGTCCGCAATGGCCAGACGCTCGTCGTCCATACGCGGTTCGACCCGGAAACCGCGCTGAACGAAATCGAGGCCGGGGCGACGAGCTTCCCCGGCGTGCCGACGATGTGGATCGCGATCGCCGCGACGCCGGGCTTCGAAAAACGAAACCTGTCGTCGCTGCGCTACTGCGCGTCCGGCGGCGCGCCGATGCCCGTCGAGGTCGCGAAGCGGCTCAAGGCGGCGACCGGCCACGACATTCTCGGCGGCTGGGGCATGACCGAGACCTCGCCCGCCGGCACCAATATTCCCACGACCCGGCCGGACAAGGTCGGAACCATCGGCGTTCCCCTGCCTGGCATCTATCTCGACGTGGTCGCGCTCGATGATCCGTCGCGCGTGCTGCCGCAGGGCGAGACCGGTGAATTGCGGGTCTTCGGGCCGAACGTCACCGCGGGCTACCTCAACCGCGACGAGGAGAATGCCTCCGCATTCAGCGATGGGGGGTTCCTGACCGGCGACATCGGCTTCATGGATGAGGAAGGATTCTTCACCATCGTCGACCGCAAGAAGGACATGATCATTTCGGGCGGGTTCAACATCTATCCGCAGATGGTCGAGCAGGCGATCTACGAGCATCCCGATGTCGAGGAGGTGCTGGTGATCGGCATAGCGGACGGCTATCGCGGCGAAGCTGCGAAGGCTTTCGTCAAACTCAGGACCGGCGCCCCCCCCTTCTCGCTCGATGAGCTGCGCGGATTTCTCGACGGACGAGTCGGCCGCCACGAAATGCCAGCCGCGCTTGAATTTCGCGATGCGCTGCCGCGCACGCCGGTGGGAAAACTCTCGAAAATCGACCTCAAGCAGGAAGAGGCCGCCCGGCACCAGGCCGCGCGGGCTTCCTGAACCAGCCAAGGGACTCATGGAATGAAAGAAGCCGTTATCGTCTCCACCGCCCGCACGCCGATTGGCAAGGCCTATCGCGGCGGGCTGAACGACACGCCGGGCGCAACGCTCGGCGGCCACGCCATTGAACACGCGCTGAAGCGTTCGGGCCTCGACGGCGGCGAGATCGAGGACGTGATCATGGGCTGCGCGATGCAGGAAGGCGCGACCGGCCTGAACGTCGCGCGCCGTGCGCTGGTCACGGCCGGACTGCCCGTCACCGTCGCCGGGACGACGATCGACAGGCAATGCTCCTCGGGCCTCCAGTCGATGGCGCTGCTTGCCAATGCCATCCGCAACGACGGTGTGAAGGCAGGCATCGCCGGCGGCATGGAATCGATCAGCCTGGTGCAGAACGACCATCGCAACACGTTCCGCCTGATGGACGAGAAGCTGATGGCGATCAAACCGGAAATCTACATGCCGATGATCGACACGGCCGAGGTCGTCGCGAAGCGCTACGACATCAGCCGGGAGCGGCAGGACGAGTACGGTCTCCAATCCCAGAAGCGGGTGGCCGCCGCGCGCGAAGCCGGTCGCTTCGACGCCGAAATCGCACCGATCAAGGCGCGGATGGCGGTGGTCGACAAGGAGACCAAGGCGATCAGCCACAAGGACGTTGAGATCGCGCATGACGAGGGGCCGCGTCCGGAGACGACGCTGGAGGGTTTGTCCGGGCTGAAGCCGGTCCGCGAGGGCGGCTGCATCACCGCCGGCAATGCCAGCCAGCTTTCCGACGGCGCGTCAGCCTGCGTGATGATGGAGGCAAAGGAGGCCGAACGCCGCGGTCTGGAGCCTCTCGGCATCTTCCGCGGCTTCAACGTCGCGGGTTGCGAGCCGGACGAGATGGGCATCGGGCCGGTATTCGCCGTGCCGCGCCTGCTGGAACGGCACGGCCTCAAGGTCGACGACATCGGGCTGTGGGAGCTGAACGAGGCATTCGCGGTTCAGGTGATCTACTGCCGCGACCGGCTGGGGATCGACCCCGACAAGCTGAACGTCGACGGCGGCGCGATCGCGGTCGGCCACCCCTACGGCATGAGTGGCACGCGCCTTGCCGGCCACGCCCTGATCGAAGGCAAGCGGCGCGGCGTCAAATACGCAGTCGTCACGATGTGCGTCGGCGGCGGCATGGGCGCTGCCGGCCTGCTCGAGATCAACTGAACCAGGACACATTGCCGAGGAGCACGAGATGGATCTTCGCTACACCGACGAGGAACTGGCGTTCAGGGACGAGGTACGCGCTTTCCTGAAGGACAGGCTGCCGGCGGAAATCCGGCAGAAGCTGATCGACGGCGAGCACATGAACAAGGACGACCTTGTGCTGTGGTCGCGCATCCTCAACGAAAAGGGATGGGCCGTCCCACACTGGCCGGCCGAGTATGGCGGCACCGGATGGGATCCGATGCGGCAGTACATCTTCCTCGAGGAGACGCAGAGGTGGCCAGCGCCGCAGCCGCTCGCCTTCGGCGTCAACATGGTCGGGCCCGTGATCTACACATTCGGGTCCGAGGAGCAGAAGAAACATTTCCTGCCGCGGATCGCCAATCTGGACGACTGGTGGTGCCAGGGCTTCTCAGAGCCGGGCGCCGGCTCGGACCTGGCGTCACTGAAGACGCGCGCGGTCCGCGACGGCGACCACTATGTCGTCAATGGCCAGAAGACATGGACCACGCTTGCGCAATATGCCGACTGGATCTTCTGCCTCGTGCGCACCGATACGGATGCCAAGAAGCAGGAGGGCATCTCGTTCCTGCTGATCGACATGAAGACACCAGGCATCGAAGTGCGGCCGATCGTGACGATCGATGGCGGCCGCGAGATCAACGAGGTGTTCCTGACCGACGTCAGGGTTCCCGTGGAAAATCTCGTCGGCCAGGAGAACAAGGGGTGGGACTACGCCAAGTTCCTGCTCGGCAACGAGCGCACCAACATCGCGCGGGTCGGCATGTCGAAGCAGCGGATCGCGCGCATCCGCGAGCTCGCCGCCCTGGAAATGTCCGGCGGCCGGCCGCTGATCGAGGATGAACGCTTTCGCGAGAAGCTCGCCTCCGTCGAGATTGACCTCAAGGCACTGGAGCTGACGCAGCTCCGCGTCGTGGCGGCCGACGCCAAACGCGGCAATACCGGTCGGCCGGATCCTGCATCCTCGATCCTCAAGATCAAGGGATCGGAGGTCCAGCAAGCGACCACGCATCTGCTGATGGAGGTGATGGGGCCGCATGCGATGCCCTATCACCGCGACGCGATCGAGGGATCGAACGAACCGCCGATCGAGCCGGACTACGCCGCCTCCGCCGCGCCGGGCTACTTCAATTTCCGCAAGGTCTCGATCTACGGCGGCTCGAACGAGATCCAGAAGAACATCATCGCCAAGGCGGTACTGGGGCTTTAGGGGAACGCATGGATTTCGATCTTTCCGAAGAGCAGTCGATCCTGAAGGATTCGCTCGACCGGCTGCTGGCCGACAAGTACGACTTCGAGACCCGCAAGAAGCACATGGCGGCACCGGAAGGCTGGAGTCAGGACATGTGGCAGGCCTATTCGGATATGGGCCTGCTGGCCCTGCCCTTTGCCGAAGATGATGGCGGTCTCGGCGGCAGTGCCGTCGAGACGATGATCGTGATGGAATCGCTCGGCAAAGCGCTGGCGCTCGAGCCCTATTTCACCACGGCCGTGCTGGGCGGCGGCTTCGTGCGGCTTGGCGGTGATGACGACCAGCGCGCCGAGTTCGTGCCGGCGATTGCGGAGGGATCGCTGAAGTTCGCCTTCGGCCATACCGAGCGCCAGTCGCGCTATGACCTCCACCATGTCGAGACGACCGCGAAAAAGTCAGGCGACACATACGTCCTTTCCGGCGCAAAGTCGGTCGTGCTGCATGGCGACAGCGCCGATCGCATCATCGTGACAGCGCGCACCGCCGGCGGGACGCGCGAGGAAGGCGGCGTCGGCGTGTTCGTCGTAGACGCCGGTGCTGCGGGCGTCTCTCGGAGAGGCTACCCCACCCAGGACGGCCAGCGCGCGGCGGACGTGGTCCTCGACAATGTCGAGGTTCCGGCGTCGATGGTGCTCGGCGACCCGGAAAACGGCATGCCGCTGGTGCGGCAGGTCGTCGACACGGCGATTGCCGCGCTCGCCGCCGAATCGGTCGGCGTGATGGGCGCCATGCATGAATTGACGGTCGACTATCTGAAGGTCCGCAAGCAGTTCGGCGTGCCGATCGGCGCGTTCCAGGTGCTCCAGCACAAGGCGGTCGACATGTTCGTTGCAATCGAACAGGCTCGGTCGATCACGCTGTACGCGACGATGATGGCCGACAGCGACGACGCAGAGGAACGCGGCCGGGCGATGCATGCTGCGAAGGCCGAGATCGGGCGTGGCGGACGGCTTGTCGGCGAGAACGCGATCCAGCTCCATGGCGGCGTCGGCATGACGATGGAATATGCCGTCGGGCACTATTTCAAGCGCATGACGATGATCGACACGCTGTTCGGCGATAGCGGCCACCATATGCGGCTTCTGGCTGAGAAAGGCGGGTTGTTCGCCGCATAAGGTGGAAAAGGCGACCGGGCCGCAGAACCTCAGGCTGCTTCTTCCGGCACGGGCCGCGGCACCTGCGCCGGCGCGCAGTAGATGCCGTAGAGCGTTTCCAGAATGCGTTCCACCTTGGCGGATGCAACACGGTAGAAGATGGTGCGGCCGTCGCGACGCGTCGACACGAGACGCATCGCCCGCAATTTCGACAATTGCTGCGAAAGCGCGGACTGGCTCATCCCGATCTTGTCCGCCAGAGCCTGGACCGGCATCTCGTTGCCGAGCAGGTTGCACAGGATCAACAGCCTGTTGGCATTGCCCATCGCCGTCAGAAGCTCGGCTGCATCGCCGGCCGATGCCTCCATCTCGGATATGTCCATCTGGAATTTCATCGGTCTCGATCTTTGGTCTTGAACATATGAATATATTATCATATATAGCCGATCAACCGGCTGATTGCAAGCCGGAGATACACTGGAGACAACCGAGTGGAAACCGAGTTCACCCCCTATCTGTCGCTGTTCGGCGGCATTCTCATCGGCCTCGCCGCCGTCATCCTCATGGCATTCAACGGACGCATTGCGGGAATGACGGGCATCCTGTCCGGCGTTTTCTCGCCTTTCGACACAGCCAATTCGTGGCGTCTCGCCTTCCTGGCGGGCGCGATCCTCGCGCCGGTCGCACTGGTGGCGGCGGGCGGTACGGTGCCGTTCGCGGTGCCGGTTTCGACCGGGCTTCTGGTCATCGGCGGCCTGATCGTAGGTGTCGGCGTCACCTTCGGCTCCGGCTGCACCAGCGGCCACGGCGTCTGCGGCATGGCCCGGCTTTCACCGCGTTCGATCGCGGCGACGGCGGTGTTCATGGCGACCACTTTCGCCACCGTCTACGTCATGCGTCACATGATCGGAGCCTGAACGATGAAGCGTGCAATTTCAGCATTTGCGGCCGGCATCGTGTTCGGCCTGGGGATCGCGATCTCCGGCATGGCCAATCCGGCCAAGGTCGTCAATTTCTTCGACATCGCCGGTAGCTGGGATCCCAGCCTCATCCTGGTGATGGGCGGCGCGCTCGCCGTCGCGGCGATCGGTTATCGCATCCTCTTCGGCGCGGCGACCAAGCCGGTCTTCGACACGTCGTTCTATCTGCCCGGGACGAACCGGATCGACGGTCGACTAGTCGGTGGCTCGGCTCTGTTCGGCATCGGCTGGGGTATTGCCGGCTTCTGCCCGGGTGGCGCCATTCCCGCGCTCGGCATCGGCTTCGCCCCGACCGCCATCTTCATTCTTGCCATGCTGGCCGGCATGTTCATCGCGCGCACGATTACGGCGCGTGTTGCCAAGCCGGCCCTCGCCTGAACCTCAACCTTGCAGGGAGAAAAACAATGACCCTACCCTT
>JAMLJD010000092.1 GCA_023953775.1 Rhizobiaceae bacterium
CGGCGGCCTTATTGCGCAGGCGCGCGCGCACCCTACATGGGAACGAACGAATTGGAGCCCACCGTAGTGAGACAAGCCCTGAGCCGCCTGCTGCCGAAATCGATGCGCAGCGACGCCGTCACCATCCCCGTCATCCGCCTGCATGGCGGCATCTTCGCCGGTGGAAGCTCGCTGCGGCCCAGCCTCTCGCTGGCGAGCACGGCAGGGCTGATCGAAAAGGCATTTGCGTTTCGCGACGCCCCCGCCGTCGCGATCTCGGTCAATTCGCCGGGCGGCTCGCCTGTGCAGGCGCGGCTGATCTACAAGCGCATCCGCGACCTCGCGGCGGAAAAGAACAAGAAGGTGATCGTCTTCGTCGAGGACGTCGCGGCATCCGGCGGATATATGATCGCGGTGGCGGGCGACGAGATCATCGCCGACCCGTCCTCCATCGTCGGCTCGATCGGCGTCGTCTCGGCCAGCTTCGGCTTCCAGGAGCTGATCAAGAAGATCGGCGTCGAGCGGCGCGTCCACACCGCGGGACAGAACAAGGCGGTGCTCGATCCGTTCAAGCCGGAGCGCAAGGAAGACGTCGAGCGGCTGAAGGCGCTGCAACTGGAAGTGCACGAGACGTTCATCGATCTGGTCAAAGAGCGCCGCGGCGCCAAGCTCGCCGACGATCCGGACCTTTTCACCGGGCTTTTCTGGTCGGGCAAGCGCGGGCTCGAGCTGGGGCTCGTCGACGGGCTGGGCGACATGCGCGCCCATCTCAAGGCGACCTATGGCGCCAAGACCCGGCTGAAGCTGATCACCCCGCCGCGCGGGCTGTTCGGGCGGCGCATGGGGCTGTTCGGCACCGGCTCGCTTCCATCCGAAATCGCCGCCAATGCCGCAGCGGGCGTCGCGGATGCGGCGGAAGAGCGCGCGCTATGGGGCCGCTACGGGCTTTGACGGAACGGCGAACACGGCTAGACTGTCCGAAACGCCATCCCGGATGGGGAGGTAACTGACATGCCGCAACTGATATTCTTCGCCGTGGTCGGCGTCGCCGCCTATTTCGGCTACAAGGCATTCGTGCGCGAGGCCGAGAAGGTGACCGCGAAGGCCAAGCGCATGCGCCGCGAGAGCGAGACCCAGGCGATGGGCACGCTGGTCAAGGATCCCGAGACCGGCGAATACCGGATCGCCAAGGACTGAATTCCCGCGCCGCCATGCCTGCCACCATCACGCGCCGGGCGCGCGCGAAGCTCAACCTCGCGCTGCACGTTACCGGCCGGCGCGACGATGGCTACCACACGATCGAGACTCTGGTCGTTTTCGCCGACTTCGGCGATACGATCTCGGTGAAGCCGGCCGCGCATGACGGTTTCGAGACGGACGGACCCTATGGCGCGCGGGTTCCGGGCGGGCCAGACAACCTCGTGCTCAAGGCCCGCGACGCCTTGCGTGCCGCCGTCGATGCGCCAACGCCACCCGTGTCGATCCGGCTCGAGAAGACATTGCCGCCGGCATCGGGCGTCGGCGGAGGATCGAGCGACGCCGCAGCGACCCTGGTCGCACTCGACCAGCTATGGGGCCTGCACATGGGCGAACGCGACCTTGCCGCCGTCGGGCAAGCGCTTGGCGCCGACGTGCCGATGTGCCTTGCCGGGCATCCGCTGGTGGCGAAGGGAATCGGCGAGATCATCGAGCCGGTTGCCGGCCTGCCGGCGCTTGCGCTCGTGCTGGTCAACCCCGGTGTGGAGGTTACGACACCGGCCGTGTTCGCAGCACTTGGACGCCGCGACAACGCCCCCCTTCCCCGACTGCCGAGCGTGGCCGACAGCAATATCCTCGTCGACTGGCTCGCGGCCTCTACGCGCAACGACCTCGAGGCGCCGGCGCGGGCGATCGCACCGCAGATCGACGACGTTCTCGACGCGCTGGCCGCGACCGGTGCGCGGTTCGCGCGCATGTCGGGCTCCGGCGCCACGTGCTACGGTGTCTTTCCCACCGTCCAGGATGCCGGGATCGCGGCGGTGACGATCCGGCGAAACAATCCGGGCTGGTTCGTGACGGCAACCACCACGCTCGCCTCGGGAGACTGACAAATGGCCGAAAGCGCGCAGACGCGCAAATTCGTGGCGGTGGGGATCGCCGTCCTCACCGTATCGGACACGCGCAGCCTCGCCGACGACAAATCCGGCACGACGCTTGCCGAGCGCATCGAAAGGGCCGGACACAGGCTCGTCGCGCGCGACATCGTGACCGACGACAAGGACAAGATCCGCGACACGGTGCTCGGCTGGTCGCGCGATCCGGCCGTCGACGTGGTGATCACCACCGGCGGCACCGGCTTCACCGGGCGCGACGTAACGCCCGAAGCGCTCGAGCCGATCTTCGAGAAGCGCATGGACGGCTTCTCGGAAGTGTTCCACCGTATTTCCTACGACAAGATCGGCACCTCGACGATCCAGTCGCGCGCGACCGGCGGCGTCGTCAACGCCACCTTCGTCTTCGTGCTGCCGGGCTCGCCCGGCGCCTGCCGCGACGCCTGGGACGGCATCATCGAGGCGCAGCTCGACTACCGCCACATGCCGTGCAATTTCGTGGAGATCATGCCGCGGCTCGACGAGCATCTGCGGCGCACCGGCAAGGGATCCGCCTGACCGGTCCGCATGTCAGCGGTGCGGCGCCGCCTGGATCTCGGCCTTCAGCCGCTTCATCGACAGCCCCCGGACCATCGCCCGCGCGTTTGCCCCCGACGCGGCGCGCGACAGCGCCTGGGCCTTGTTGATCACCACGCCGTCGGCGAGCGGATTGCGCCGCGTGAACACGCGCGACAAAAACGGACGGCCGGAACCACGCGCCCTGGTGAAGCGCGCCGGCTGGGTCGTCTGCGACAGATGGGCAACGACCGCTCCCATCCATTCGCCGTCGAGGCGGGCGCCCGGCTCGATCAGAAGCAGCCAGTCGCCCTTGGCCTGGCGCACCGCGTTCGCCAGCGGCGCGCGGGTCAGGAAATGGCAGCCGGCATGATCGGCCACCTTGTGGGTCTGGTCGGTTGACCCGGCATCGCAGACGATGACCTCGCGCACGAGACCCTCCACCGCGGCGCCGACGAGCGAGGCCAGCGTGCGGGCCAGCGCATCCTCGTCATTCCGGGTCTCGATCAGCACCGACAGCATGAAACCCGCAATAGCCGATAGCCGGCGAAATTGCCAGTATTGCAGTGCACAATGAAAAAAGTTCTTGCTTTGTTCCCACTTCAAGGATAGGAATACATTCATGACGGACGGGCGTTGCAGCCCCCTTTCACCGGATGGAGAACGAGATGGAAACGATCGCGCGCGCCGACGCCGCGGCATTCACTGCTGGACGCTCCGCGCTCGCCAACGCGGTGGTCGAGGACAGCGGCCTGCGCATCGCCCCCGACAGGCGGCGCGGCCGGGCGTCCGGGGTCAATCCGTCCGGCCGCTTCGAGATCTTCACCCGCCATGTCTTCGACGATGGCTGGAACAGCCTCGAGGATCTGCCGCCGTTCAAGACGGAAGTGCAGATCGAGAAGCCGAAGACCATCATCACGCGCAACGATTCTCCCGACATTTCCTTCGACCGTTCGATCAATCCCTATCGGGGCTGTGAGCATGGCTGCGTTTACTGCTTCGCCAGGCCGACCCATGCCTTCGTGGGGCTGTCGGCGGGGCTCGACTTCGAGGCCAAGCTGTTCGCGAAGCCCGACGCACCCCGCCTGCTCGAACGGGAGATGGCGAAGGAGGGATACCAGCCGCGGACCATCGCGATCGGCACAAACACCGATCCCTACCAGCCGATCGAGAAGCAGTGGCGCATCATGCGCGAGATCCTCGAGGTGCTCGATGCGCACAACCATCCCGTCGGCATCGTGACCAAGTCGGCGCTGGTGGTCCGCGACATCGACATCCTGTCGCGGATGGCGGCGCGCGGACTGGCCAAGGTGGCGCTGTCGGTGACGACGCTCGACCGCCGCCTCGCGCGGACCATGGAGCCCCGCGCCGCGACGCCGGCGAAGCGCCTGGAGGCGATCCGCGCGCTGAGCGACGCGGGTATCCCGACCTCCGCGATGCTCGGTCCGGTCATTCCCGGGCTGACGGACCAGGAAATCGAGCGGATACTCGATTCCGTCCGGGCGGCCGGCGCGAGCGAGGCGGGCTACATCATCCTGCGCCTTCCGTGGGAGGTGAGCCCGGTCTTCAAGGAATGGCTGCTGCGGCATTATCCCGACCGCTACCGGCACGTGGTGTCGCTGATCCGCTCGATGCGCGGCGGCAAGGACTACGATGCCGAGTGGGGAAAGAGGATGAAGGGCACCGGTCCCTACGCCTGGCAGATCGGGCGGCGCTTCGAACTGGCCGCGCGACGGCTCGGCCTCAACACCCAGCGGTCGCAGTTGCGCACCGATCTGTTTTCGCCGCCGCCACGCCAGGGCGAGCAACTGTCGCTGTTGTGAGGCACTGATACCTGCCGGGCCGACCATCGCCCGGACACCAAGAATTCCGCCGGCCTGTCCCGTTCCCCCCTCTGGCCGACGGACCTTCCCGCGCCCCCGCCCCTGACGGCCGGGAAGGGCTTGCGGAGAACCGGAACCGATGCAAGCATCGCCGCACGATGAGTCGCACGGTTTCCGGTTCTCCCTTTCTTTTCGACATGCCCGACAGGCCCGATTTCTCGGTCGAACTGCGCGCCATGAAAAGCGAGCGGTGGCCGGTCGCGGGCACCGACGAGGCCGGCCGCGGCCCGCTCGCCGGACCGGTGGTCGCGGCGGCGGTCGTGCTCGACCCGGACCGCATCCCGGACGGGCTCGACGATTCCAAGCGGCTTGGCCCGGACGACCGCGCCCGCATCTTCGAAACGATCCTCGAAACGGCGCTTTCCGTGTCCGCCGCCTCGATCTCGGCCGCCGGCATCGACAGCGCCAACATCCTGCGCGCCAGCCTTGAAGCCATGCGCCGCGCGGTCGCGGGGCTCAGCATCGCGCCCCGTCTCGTGCTGGCCGACGGCCGCGACGTTCCGCCGGGCCTTGCCTGCGAAGGCCGTGCGCTGGTCAAGGGCGACCAGCGTTCGCAGTCGATCGCGGCGGCTTCCATCGTTGCCAAGGTGACGCGCGACCGGATGATGACGCGCTGCGCGGCGGTCGACGCACGCTACGGGTTCGACGCGCATATGGGCTATGCCACTGCCGCGCACCGGGCAGCGATCGCCGATTTTGGCCCGATGCGGCGCCTGCACCGGCTTTCCTTCGCCCCGTTCCGCAAATAACGAGGTTGCGGCGCCAGGTAATGCCACCTCGCGCCACAAGAATGCTCAAGAATGAATGGTGCGGACCATGTTTCCGCCCGAATGCCGATGGCTTTTCGGGAACGTGGTCGAGGGCGGCGTCGCGGACCGGTTCGTCCGCTGACGCTCAGTTCAGCTTGGTACGGACCTGCTCGACCGAGCTCTTGAACAAATCGGCGCTCAGCTTTGCGTCCACCTTGTCGCCAAGAACCGACCGCGCAGCCTCGACTGCGATGTCGACGGCGCGGGCGCGGACGTCGTTGACGGCGTCGCGCTCGGCCTGGGCGATCTTCTGCTCGGCCAGCGTGGTGCGGCGCGCGACATATTCCTCGGTGCGGGCCTTCGCCTCGTCGAGCAGCATGTCGGCCTCGCGCTTGGCGGCGGACACGATGTCGGCTGCCTCCTGCTCGGCCTCACGGCGCTTGCGCTGATATTCGGCGAGAAGCTGCTGTGCTTCCTCGCGCAGGCGGCGGGCGTCCTCGATCTCGTTGCGGATCCGCTCGGCGCGCTCGTCGAGCGAGCGGGCGAGCATGCCCGGCACCTTCATGTAGGTGAGAATGCCGATGAAGATGAAGAGGGCTACCGTGGCCCAGAATGTGGCGTCCATCGTGCCCTCCTACCCGCGCTCGGCCTTGACCGCGGCGGCGATGGCGGTCTTGTCGGCGCGGCCGACGAGCTGCTGCATGATCGCGGTTGCCGTATCCTCGGCGATCACGCCGACATCCTTCAGCGCCGACGCCTTGATGCCGGCAATGCGCTCTTCCGCGCCCGACAGCTTTTCGTCGAGCTCGGCTTCCACCTTGCGGCGTTCAGCCTCCGCTTCGGCCTTGGCCGCGTCGCGCGCTTCCTGGCCGATGACGTTGGCCTTGGCCTTGGCGTCGGCAAGTTCCTGCTCGTAGGCCGCAATCGCGGCGTCCGCCTCTTCCTTCATGATCGCGGCCTGATCGAGATCCTGGGCGATCCGGTCACGCCGGACTTCCAGGATGCCGCCGATGCGCGGCAGCGCCACCTTTTTCAGGAACAGGTAGAAGAGGCCGAATGTAATCGCCAGCCAGAGAATCTGGGACGGAAAGGTCGAGCTGTCGAAGGGCGGAAAATTCCCCTCGCCATGGCCCTCTTCCTGGGCCACGCCAACCTCTGTATGAACCTCTCCCGCCGTCTTCTCGGCGGTCTCGGCAAAAGCCGGTGACACGAACATGCCTTACCTCTCGATCGGCCGGCCGGCCGCGCGGATCGCGGCCGGAGTGCTTGTCGGCAAGCCGCTCTTACGTGAAGAGCAGCAGCAGCGCGACGAGCAGCGAGAAGATGCCGAGCGCCTCGGTCACCGCGAAGCCGAAGATCAGGCGGCCGAACTGGCCGTCGGCTGCCGAGGGGTTGCGCAGCGCGCCGGCGAGGTAGTTGCCGAAGATGTGGCCGAGACCGATGCCCGCGCCGCCCATGCCGAGGCAGGCGATGCCCGCGCCGATTGCCTTTGCTGCTTCTGCTTCCATGTCGAAACTCCTTGTGGACCGTGTTTGTTCGAACTCAGGATTGACGGCGAACCGCCGGTGAAGAGTGTCCGCGCCTAGTGGCTCGGGTGGATTGCGTCGTTGAGATACATGCAGGTCAGGACCGCGAAAACGTAGGCCTGCAGGAATGCGACGAGAAATTCGAGGCCGGTGATGGCGACCGTCATCGCCAGCGGCAGGATCGAACCGGCGATGCCGGCCGCGCCGAGTGCCGTGAGCGAGGTGACGAAGCCGGCGAAGACCTTGAGCGTGATGTGCCCGGCCAGCATGTTGGCGAAGAGACGGACGGACAGGCTGATCGGCCGGGACAGGAACGAGATCACCTCGATCAGCACCACCAGCGGCACCAGGATGCCGGGAACGCCGTCGGGCACGAACAGCTTGAGGAAGCCGAGCCCGTTCTTCATGAAGCCGTAGACGATCACCGTGCCGATCACCAGAAGCGCCAGCATGCAGGTGACGATGATGTGGCTCGTCGTGGTGAAGAAATAGGGAAACAGGCCGAGCAGATTGCCGACCAGGACGAACATGAACAGCGAGAACACGAACGGAAAGAACTTCATTCCGTGCGAACCGGCGGCGTCGCGCAGCATCGAGGCGACAAATTCATAGGCCATCTCGGAGATCGACTGCAGCCGGCCGGGCACCAGGCCGCGGCTCGACGTCGTGAGATAGAGAAACGCGCCGGCGCCGACGACCGAGGCGACCATGAAGGCCGCGGAATTGGTGAAGGAGAAGTCGAGTCCGCCGATCTCGATCGGAATCCATTTGGCGATCTGGAACTGATGGATCGGATCGTTGGCCACTCCGGCCCCCCTCGATTTTCGAGACGCGCGTCGCGCGTCAGTTTGCGTGCGGCGGTCCCTTCGGTCCGCCCGTCCTGGAGCCCGCGTCGGCAACCAGCCCGGCCGTCCTGAGGACGTTCAAAACCCCGGCGCAGAAACCGAGCAGCAGGAACACGATCAGCCCCAAGGGCGACGTTCCCGCCAGACGGTCGATGAACCAGCCCAAGCCCGCTCCCACCACGATCGCAGCGATGAACTCGCTGGAGAGGCGGAGCGCATTGCCGAAACCAGCCATGCCGCCCGATTGCGCGCCATTCCCCTCGATCCGCCGGCTGGACCGTCTTGCGGCAAGCGCCGCTTCGAGCCCGGCCTTGCGCCGGTCGAGGTCTTCGTCACGTGCGCCGGGTCCGCCGTCGCGGTCCCGATCCCTTCCGGCATCGTCCGGCCGCGATCCGTTTCCCATCGCAACCTCCTTGTCCGGACGGGCCGTCAGTCTGCCCGTGCAAAGTCGCGCGCAACATAGTTAGGGCGCTGCCGCCAGTCAAGCCACGGGCGGGCGCACACGGAACGGCAAAACACCGTTCAATTTCAATTATTTAACAATGTGCGACAATGCGCGCGGAGGCGATATTCGGGCCGTTTGCGGGAATCGGCCGGTATTGCCACGCCAAAAGGCGGGCCGGGCGCCGCTCAGCTCCAGCCGCCGCCATGGGTGCGGTAGAAGATGTGGAGGCCGATCTTCTTCATCTTTTCCATCGTGCGCGACCAGCGCGGATGCACGTAGGTCGCGTGGTAATGGGTCGCGGATCCGACCTCGGGGATGAAGATCTTGCCCGCCGTCACCGCCATGGCGATGTCCTGGGCGGTGCGGTAGTGGCCGGGGCTGCGCACCCGGTCGCGCGCGCCGTCGCAGGCAAAGGAGAACTGGCAGCGGTTGCGCCAGGTCTTGTTCTGGTAGACGACGCCGCAAATGGTGTTCGGATAGGTCGGATTGCGGACCCTGTTGAGGATCACCTGCGCAACGGCGGCCTGACCCTTCAGGTTCTCGCCGCGGGCCTCGAAATAAATGCCCTGAGCGAGGCATTCCTGCTCGCCCGACGTGAAGACCGATGCCGGCAGCGGCTTGCCCATCCAGGCGTGATCGCCCGCGCCGAGCGGCGGCACGAAGCGGCCGCCATAGGGATCCTTATCCTCGCGGATCAGGCTTTCGAACGGCGAGGCGACGGCGTAGTCCGGCTCTGCCGGCGCATAGGCGGTCGCCAGGATGTCGGCCTTCTCGCTGGTGACGAGCGAGGCCAGCATGGCCGGCACGCCGAGACCGGCCCGGGGCGGCTGCTTGGCGTGGAAGGCGGCGGCGATCGCAACCTCCTTGCCCTTGATGTCGGGATCGACGAAGGCCATCGCCATCTCGCGGTCCGCGCCCGGGTCGAGCAGCGAGCTGCTGCGCTCGAACACCGACCCGGCATTGAACTTCTTCGGCGGTGCCACCGGCGTCACCTGCACCACCCGGCCCTGCTTTTCCTGCCGGTTGACGCGCGCCTCGTCGGGGGTCTGACTCGGAACGCCGTTCTTGTCCATGAACGCGACGGCGCCGATGCCCGGCGCGTCGAGACCGGCGCCGGAGATCGTGCCGGTGGTGATGTCGGCGTCGACGAACGGCATCTCCGCCTTGTGGATGGAGCCGGCCACGGAGCGCTTGACCACCGCCTTCCAGCGAATGGCGGCCGACTCGCTGCCCGAGATCATGCCGGTCATGTCCTGATAGGCCGCTACCGTCGGAAAGCCGGCCCAGATGCCGAGACCGATGACCAGAGGGGCCAGGAAAGAACGCTTCTCAACGCCCGCGGCTCGCGGCCGCAGCAAAACTCGTCGACGCACCGATACCCTCCAGAACGCACGAACTGTTCCCACTTGTCCCCAACATCAATGATTAACCTTGAAGGTCCGTTAACGGCCGGCTTGTGGCAGGAATTTGACCCGAAACGGCACGCATCGTCGGAGCGGCAGGATGCCGCAGAGGGCTGCCGAACCTACTTGCGCGTGCGCTTCGCCGCGCGGGATGCGTAGGGGTTGTCGGAGGTCCTGAGCGCGATGCGGATCGGCACGCCCGGCATGTCGAACGCCTCGCGCAGGCTGTTCGACAAATAGCGGACGTAGGATTGCGGCATCGCCTCCGGCTTGGAGCAGGACAGGACGAAGCCCGGCGGCCGGGTCTTCGCCTGCGTCATGTACTTCACCTTCAGGCGGCGGCCCGCGACGGCGGGCGGCGGGTGATGGGAGATGATGCCTTCCAGCCAGCGGTTAAGCCGGCCGGTCGAGACGCGCCGGTTCCAGACGCGGTGCGTCTTCAGCACCGCCTCCATCAGCTTGTCGAGGCCCCTGCCCGTCTCGGCGGACACCGGTACGGCCTGCACGCCACGGATCTGGGGAAGCAGCCGCTCGGTCTTCTCGCGCAGGTCGGACAGCACCTCCTGCCGGTTCTCGATCAGGTCCCACTTGTTGAAGGCGATGACCGGCGCGCGGCCCTCGCGCACGATCAGGTCGGCGATCTGCAGGTCCTGCTTCTCGAAAGGAATGGTGGCGTCCAGAACGATCACGACCACTTCTGCGAAGCGCACCGCGCGCAGGCCGTCCGAGACCGACAGCTTCTCCAGCTTTTCCTGGACCCGTGCCTTGCGGCGCATGCCGGCGGTGTCGAACAGCCTGATGCGCCGGTCCTTCCAGACCCAGTCGACGGAGATCGAATCGCGAGTGATGCCGGCCTCGGGTCCGGTGAGCAGCCGCTCATCGCCGATCAGGCTGTTGATCAGCGTCGACTTGCCGGCGTTGGGGCGGCCGACGACGGCGATGCGCAGCGGCTTGGTCTCGTCATAATGGTCGATCTCGGAATCGGGATCTTCGATGTCCTCGCCGATCAGCGGCTCGGCCTCGGCGGGTGCCGGCTCGTCGCGGGCGAGCGCGCGGTCCTCGCCGAGCGTGGCGATGATCGCCTCGCGCAGGTCGGGCATGCCCTCGCCATGCTCCGCCGAGATCGGGATCGGTTCGCCGAGGCCCAGCTCCCAGGCTTCCAGGAAGCCCGCCCGCGCACCCCGCGCCTCGGCCTTGTTGGCAACCAGAACAACCGGCTTGCCGGAGCGGCGCACCACGTCGGCGAAGGTCGTGTCGTCGGGCACCAGCCCCGACTTGGCGTCGACGACGAACAGGACGAGGTCAGCCTCGCCGATGGCGATCTCCGTCTGGGCGCGCATGCGCCCGGCTAGCGATGCCGCGGCCGCATCCTCGAAGCCGGCGGTATCGATGACGTCAAAGCGCAGGTCGAACAGCTTCGCGGCATGGACGCGCCTGTCGCGGGTCACCCCCGGCGTGTCGTCGACGAGCGCCAGCTTGCGGCCGGCCAGCCGGTTGAACAGCGTCGACTTCCCGACATTGGGCCGGCCGACGATGGCGACGATGAACGACATTGGCGCCGATCAGGAGCCGGCGCCGGAGCCGCGGATCAGCTCGGCCATCAGCTTGGCGCGTTCGCGAACGTTGCGCGGCGCCTGCTCGTCGTCGGTTAGCTGGCCGAACAGGTCGAGCGCGTCGGCGGTGCGGCCCTCGCGCCAGGCGGCGAGCCCGAGCGCCTCGCGCGCGGTGTGGCGCAGCGGATTGGTGTCGCCGGTCAGCGGCTCGGCGCGCTGGGCGACGTCCTCGTAGGTCCCGTGGTCGGCCAGAAGCAGGGCGGCGCGCAGGCGCGCCATGTCGCGGATCGAATCGGGAACCGAGCTGTCGGCGGCAACCGCATCGAAATCCGTGACCGCCTCGTCGTTCTTGCCCTGGTCGGCCAGCACCGTCGCGGCGCGCAGCCGCGCGAGAACCGGATAGGAGCCGTAGCCGTTTTCCTCGAGGTCGCGCAGGGCCGCGAGCGCCTCGTCCTGCTTGCCTTCCTCGGCGAGCGTCAGCGCCTGCGAAAACGCGTCGCCGGCGGCGTTGGCCCGGGTCTCGTCCCAGTAGCGGTAGGCGACGACAGCCGCGGTGACCAGCACGACGAGGATCGCGCCGCCGAGAATATAGGCACCGAAGCGGTCCCAAAGGGACTTGAACTGGTCCTGGCGGAGCTCTTCGTCGACTTCGCGGATGAAACTGTCGTCGGACATCGGGTCACCATGTTCTCTAAACCGGCCGGAATTGCGCCCGGCAGGTTTTGCGCAGCGTTTTAGCTGAAATCACGCGGCATGGAAGGGGCCGCGCGGCGATTTGGGGCGCGACAGCGATTCGGCATGCCGGATTCGGCCGCTCACACGACCGGGACACCGATAAGCCAGACATGCAGCTTCCAGACGAACAGCGCATAGAGAACGGCGCCGACCACGATCGCAACGAGGTCCCATTTGGCGGGCCCCGGCGCGGGGCCCATGTCGCCGCGGCGCTTCAGCGAGATGCGGTCGAGCACCGCCCAGGCGAGGAATGCGCCAAACAGCAGAAGCGCTGCAAGGTCGCCATTGGCAAGCAGGTGCCCGAAGGCCCAGATCTTCACCGCCACCAGCATCGGATGCCTGAGTGCGGCCTTGATGCGGCCGGGCGGGAACTGCGACGCGGCGAGCGCGACGAAGGAGAAGAACATCAGCGCCATGTTGATGTGCTTCATCCAGGCGGGCGGCTCGTAGAGCAGCGGTGCCTCGAGCCGCGCCATGCCGTATCCCCAGACGATCAGCGCGAAGCCGGCGAGCGACACCAGCGAATAAAGGCCCCGCCAGGGCCCCTCGCCGCGGCTGGCGACGAACCCGTCGCGCAGGCCCGGCGCTACGATGCGCACGGAATGAGGACCGAGAAACAGCACCAGGCCGAGAACGAGCACCCACATGACTTCCACCCTTCGAACGATGTCGCGGACGGACCCGGCCGCGATTAACCAATATTTAAGAAAATTCTAACCGATCCGCACCCCGCC
>JAMLJD010000093.1 GCA_023953775.1 Rhizobiaceae bacterium
AGCACTGCCGGGGAGAACGAGGCCATCAGCCGCTGCCCGCCCTCCGATCGCTCCGGTACGTCGAGGGGCGCGAGCCCCGCCGTCAGAAGCATGGCCAGCAGCGCGAAGATCGTGAACGCGCCGGCCACCGCAAGCAGGTACAGCGGCGGCTCGTAGGCGGGCAGCATGGCTGCCGCGGAGAAATCCGCGATGGCGAAGCCGATCGGAACGAAACCGCCCCAGATCGCAAGCATGGGCGCCTTCAGCGCGTCAGGCGAATAGTTCGCCAGCAATGCCGGCGTGCAGATCACGATCACGAGATAGCCGAGCGCCTCGATGAAGCGGGCTGCCAGGACGAGGCCCGAGCCGTCGGCGAGTGCGAGCAAGATGCCGCCGACCGCGAGCACCGCCGACGAGACGACGAAGGAGCGGAAATTGCCGAAACGGTCGATGAGAAACGCGGTCGGCAGGGCGGCTATGGCGACGAAGAAGCCAAGGATGGCGGTCAGAAAGCCGATCGCCACCAGAGACATGCCCGCCTCGTCGCGGTACCAGCCGACGAGCGGCGCGATCTTGCCGAGCTGGGCGCCGGCGAAAACCCCGGCAACCTGCAGCGCGGCGAGCGCGGCAAGGCGTCTTGGGCCGGCTGGGCTGGTCGAATCGGACAGAGACATCAGACGCAGGTCTTAGCGTCGGGCGCGCACAGCGTCACCGCCAGGTTGAAGGTTCCGGTTGCGCCACGAAAAAAGCCGCCGGGTTTCCCCGGCGGCTTCGATTCTCAGGAGACGTCGCTCAGTACGGGCAGGCATTGTCCGACATGTAGTCGTGAACCTCGACCGTGCCGGCAATGATGTCGGCCTTGGCCTTTTCGACGGCAGCCTTCATCTCGTCGGTGATCAGGGCCTCGTTGTGCTCGTCGACCGCATAGCCGACGCCGTCCTCGGCGAGACCGAGCACGTTGATGCCCGACGAGAATTCGCCGTTCTTGGAATCCATGAAGGCGTCATACACGGCAACGTCGACGCGCTTGAGCATCGAGGTCAGGACATGGCCGGGCTGCAGGTAGTTCTGGTTGGAATCGACGCCGATCGCCAGCTTGTCGGCATCGGCCGCAGCCTGAAGAACGCCGATGCCGGTACCACCGGCCGCAGCATAGACCACGTCGGCGCCCTGGTCGATCTGCGACTTGGTGATCTCACCGCCGCGGGTCGGGTCGTTCCACGCTGCCGGCGTGTCGCCGGTCATGTTCTCGAACACTTCGGTCGCACCGGCCGCCTTGGCGCCGCCGACATAGCCGCAGGCGAACTTGCGGATCAGCGGAATGTCCATACCGCCGACGAAGCCGACCTTCTTGGTTTCCGATGCCATCGCGGCAAGAATGCCGACGAGGTAGGAGCCTTCCTGCTCCTTGTAGACGACCGAACGGACATTCGGCTTGTCGACGACCATGTCGATGATCGCGAAGTCGGTGTCCGGGAATTCCGCAGCGACCTTCTCGAGCGCCGCGGCCCAGGAGAAGCCGGCCATGACGATCGGATCGCGGCCGTTTTCAGCGAAGCGGCGCAGCGCCTGCTCGCGCTGTGCGTCGTTCGAAATCTCGAACTCGACATATTCGATGCCGGTCTCGGACTTGAACTTCTCGGCACCGTTATAGGCCGCCTCGTTGAAGGACTTGTCGAACTTTCCGCCGAGATCGTAGATGATGGCGGGGCTGATATCCTGCGCAAATGCCGAAGCGGACATTGCGGCTGCGGCCAGAAGGCCAAGAACGATACGCTTCATGTGATCCACACCCTGTCGGTTTGTTTTACTTTTCGTTCCGACGCCCGGCGGCGCTGAACCTCGTCGTCCGGACGTGGCAAGGCAGGGACCCCCGGCCCCCGCTCAAAACCCACTGTTGCATGCTACGGATCAAAATTCACGCGGAATTTTGACCTTTTGGAAAACGTGGTTCACCCTGCTGCGGGCTGCTCCGCCGCCGGAATCGGGCATGCGACGCCGGTGCCCTTCAGGCCGCAATAGCCGTACGGATTCTTCGACAGATATTGCTGGTGGTCCGCTTCGGCGTAGTAGAATTCGCCGGCGGGCGCGATCTCAGTGGTGATCCTGCTGCCGCCCGCACCCTTCAGCGCGGCCGCGTAGGCGTCGCGAGACGCCAGTGCCTGCCGCAACTGCTCGTCTGTGGTCGTGTAGATCGTCGAGCGGTAGGTCGTGCCGACGTCGTTGCCCTGGCGCATGCCCTGGGTCGGGTCATGGCTCTCCCAGAAGATCTTCAGAAGATCGCCGAAAGACACCACCTTGGGATCGTAGACGACCAGCACCACCTCGGCGTGACCGGTCAGCCCGGTGCAGGTCTCCTGATAGGTCGGGTTGGGCGTGATGCCGCCAGCGTAGCCTACTGCCGTGACGTAGACGCCGTCAGTCTCCCAGAACAGCCGCTCGGCGCCCCAGAAACAGCCCATGCCGAACTGGACCGCCTCCAGTCCTTCGGGAAACGGTCCCTTGATCGGCCGTTCCGAGACGTGGTGGCGGCTCACCGTCGGGATCGGTGCGGCACGGCCCGGCAATGCCTCCGACTCGGCCGGCAGCTTCAGCTTCTTGTTCAGCATGTCGCTCAGGAAAAACATCGGAAACTCCCTTCTGGATGGAGCGCTGGCCGGGTCATCGTTCTGGCGCGAACTGGCGCCGGGAGGCCGGCTTGCGCCCGATGGCGTAGAACAAAAGCGCCAGAACCGCGAAGACGACAAATCCCGGCAGGTTGAGAATGTAGATCATCACCGGATCCCAGATCTGCGGCAGCAGGTAGCGCTGGGTCAGCGCCTGCGCCAGATTCAAGGTTTCGGGCGATACGAGATACCAGCTCGTGCCGAGCGGCGTCAGGACCAGCGCATCGGCGGCGATCGATCGGGTCGCATCGAGCACCGCCATGATCACGGCGATCGCCAATGCGAGGGTCGCCAGAAGGCGGAAGATGAAACGGATCATGTGCGGCGCCCCGGATCTGGTTCTCGACCTGTCTTCGGTATGGGCCTGATGTATGGCCTCATCCGGGCGTCGGCAATCGCCTAACACGAATTTGACCGACGCGTCAGGTCCCCGGACTCGGCCGGCGTCCCGTGAACCGGATGGCGAGCCATATTCCCGTGCCGACACCTACGACCAGGCCCAGCAAGCCGATAAGGGCCGCGAAGTAGCCGCAGGCTCCCTCGAAGCAACTCATGTCCGTCACCGTCGCGATGCCCCCGCCGAGAAGAAAGCCGCCGATCGCGCCAAGCGCGCCGCCGATCACCGCTCCGACCACAGCGTTGATCACGTAGACACCGGTCGGCGGCCGCGCCGTGCCGTCCGCGACATAGCCGGCGGCGACCTGCCTCGAGCGTCGCGTGAGATAGATCAGCGCGAGCCCGACCAGTATGTAGCCGCCCGACCACAACACCGTATGCGCGGTGAAGACGAAGACGTCACTCATCGCGATGAAGGCGAGCTGTCCCAGCTCCCACAGGATGTTGGCGCCCTGCCACAGAGCGAAAGCGCGCAGAAACGCCCTTGCGCGCCTCAGCGCCAGCCCGATCAGCCAACCGCCCCACAGAAGGTTCACGACCGCGCGGGCCATGTCCGCGTAGACCCACGTCACGACCTCGTCCGGCATGGAAATGTCGTAGGTCAGATGCCAGTTGGCCGGAATGTCGTAGAGGCCGACCGCAATGGTCAGCAGGACCCATAGCGGTGGAAGCACCCACACCCTGTCGGGCGCCCTGCGTCCGCCGCCGCCGTCGACCGTCGAAGTCTGATCACCGTCGCCCATGGCCCATCCCAAGCGCTGCGCGGCTAAACAAGCGCACCGGCATGCAACGCTGTCAATCGGGAACTGCAGACCGACGGAAAACTGCGAAAACGATTGGCGAACACGGCTTGGCATGACGGTCCGGATCAACTAGATGAGACCCGCGCGCCGGGTCTGTGGCCCGCGCGCTGCGGAGAGGTGGCCGAGTGGTTGAAGGCGCACGCCTGGAACGCGTGTATACGGGAAACCGTATCGAGGGTTCGAATCCCTCTCTCTCCGCCACCTTCTCGCTCACGGTAGTCTCGCGTCGCTCGACGCCTCCGCGGTGACACTCGCCGAGCGGTCCAAATTCCCCCGTTTCGATCGTCGAAAAAAATGCCAAGGCATCGCTTCAGCCGAGGAAATTACGCTGTATCGGTCAGGATATGCCCCGGTCAGCGTATGACGTAAATCACCGCTGCCGACGATAATCCATTCGGACGAGGCACCCAACCGCCCGTTGCCTTTCCATAGTGCCATGAGACACATCGCGGGACCCGAATGAGCCAGCACATCGACCCCGCCGCCGACGTGATCGTCGTCGGCTCCGGCGCGGCCGGACTGGCGGCGGCGGTCGAAGCGGCGGATTCTGGCGCATCCGTCCTCGTCGTGGAATCGGAAGCCGAGATCGGCGGCAGCACACGGCTTTCGGGCGCCTATGTCGCCTTGTGCGAAACGCCTCTCCAGCCTGGCACCCGGACCGAGTTCCTGCATGACCTTCTGGACTCGCATCATCACGATTGCGACGAGGATCTGTCGCGGCTCTATGCGAACGAGGCATCCGCCACCTGGAAGCGGCTCGACGAACTCGGAATCCGCTTCGTGCGCACCTTCCAGTTCGCCCATATGTCGAAGCCATGGGCGCACGAGCTCAGCGGCAGGACGATGACCGGCGGCGCGGAGATCGTCACCTTGCTGGAAGCGGCAGCACGCGACCGCGGCGTCGCGTTCATGACGTCCACGCGCGCGCAGCGCCTGATCCACAACGATGGCCGCGTGCGCGGTGTCGTCGCTGAGAGCGGCGAGGCGCGTTCGTCGCTCCACGCGAAGGCCGTCGTGCTGGCGACTGGCGGGTTCACGCGCAATGCCGCACTCACGCGCAATTTCGGCAGGCCTGGAGCCGATGCGATCCTGCCCCTGACCGGCAAAGGCTCGCGCGGCGACGGCCTCCTGATGGGCATGGCGCTGGGCGCCGGCACGACGTACATGACGGCCGGCGTCGCGCCGACCGCGCCCACCGATCCGGCGACCGGAAAGGGCGTGATGGTGCTTTATTCGGGTGCAATCGCCGTCAACCGGGAGGGAAAGCGCTTCTGCCGGGAATCGGACCTTTATATCGACACTTGCTGGGCCGCACTTGCGCAGCCCGGCGCAGACTTTGTCCAGATTTACGATCACCGCATGCGCGACGCCTATGCTCAGACGATGATGGGGAAAGTGCTCACGGGGTTCGACGAGATCAGCGCCCAATCGATGACCGAGCTCGGCGCGAAGATCGCCCCGCTCGGCTTCGACGCGACGGAAACGACGGCGACCGTCGACGCCTACAACCAGGCAGTGCGTGCCGGGAGGACGCCCGCCTTCGGCAGAACCAATCTCGTCGGGGAAGCCGGTCAACTTGCCCCCATCGCGGAGCCGCCCTTCTATGCCGTGCATTGCCGTGCCGGTACGACCCATTTCAACGGCGGGCTGGCCGTCGACACCGACATGGCCGTGCAGGACGTCTTCGGCGAACCCATCCCCGGACTTTACGCCGCCGGCGAGGTAACCGGCGGATTTCACGGCACCGGCTACATGTCGGGAACCTTCGTCGGCATGGCGCTCATCTTCGGCCGCATTGCCGGCCTGAGAGCGGCATCGGCCCGGTAGCGCGCATGGGCCGGCTCCAAGGCAAGACCGCATTCGTGACCGGCGCCGCGTCCGGCATCGGGCGCGCGACCGCCAGCCTGTTTGCGCACGAGGGGGCCTGCGTGGTGCTCCTCGACATCGCGGAAGAAGCCGGCGCCGCGGCTGCCGGCGAGATCGTCGCGTCGGGCGGCAAGGCGCGCTTCATCCGAACGGACGTGACCTCGGACGAAAGCGTCGCCGCAGCCTTCGAGGCAGGCATTCGGGAATACGGCCGCATCGACGTGCTTCACAACAATGCCGGCGGCTCATCGGGCCGCGACGGCAGTCTGGTGGACGCGCCGCTTGACGAATTGTGGCGCGTCATGCGGCTTGACGTGCTCGGAACAATTCTGGCCTGCCGGGCCGCCATTCCCGTCATGGCGCGCCACGGCGGCGGTTCGATCGTCAACATGTCGTCGGTTGTCAGCCGCATCGGACTGCCCGATCTCGACTTCTATACTGTCGCGAAGGGTGGCATTTCCGCCCTCACCCGCGCTCTGGCGCGCCAGCACGCAGCAAGCGGCATCCGCGTCAACGCGATCGCACCGGGCATCACGATGACGGAACGGGTCCTTGCCGCCTCTGGCGGCGACACGAGCCGCTTCCCCCTGGCGCAGAAGCAACTTCTCGGTGCCGCCCGCCCGGAAGACATCGCAGCGGCCGCACTCTATCTCGCATCCAACGAGGCGGCGAAGGTAACGGGCGTGGTGCTGCCGATTGACGGTGGCGCGACGGCATGGTGAACAGCACGGCGGAGGAAGGCATGGGGCGTCTGTCAGGCAAGGTCGCATTCATCACCGGTGCAAGCGGCGGCATTGGCGAGGTGACCGCGCGCCATCTCGCAAGCCATGGCGCCAAGACCGTGCTTGCAGCACGCAGCGTCGAGCGCGGCGAGACCATCGCAGCCGATATCCGGACGGCGGGCGGCGACGCGCTGTTCGTCGAATGCGACGTCACCGAGCCTGACAGCGTGTCGAAGGCGTTCGACACCGCCTTTGCGCACCACGGCAGGCTCGACGTGCTTTTCAACAATGCCGGCGGCTCGACAGCGAAAGACGGTCCGCTGACCGAGGCGCCGCTCGACGAGTTCTGGCGCTGCATCAAGCTCGACCTCTTCGGCACATGGCTGTGCAGCCGCGCCGCGATCCCGCTGATGAAGCAATCGGGCGGGGGCTCGATCATCAACAGCGCGTCCATCGTCGGCGCGATGGGCATCCCGAACCGCGACGCCTACACCGCCGCCAAGGGCGGCATCATTGCCCTGACGCGCTCCATGGCCGTGGAGTTCGCTGCCGACGGGATCAGGGTCAATGTCGTGGTGCCCGGCGCGGTCACGACCGAGCGCGTCAAGGCGTTCTTCGCGCGCGAACCGCACCTGAAGAAGCAGGAAGAGGCCTATCTGCTCGGATTCTCCGACCCGATCGACGTCGCCAACGCCGTGCTTTTCCTGGCCGGCGATGAATCCCGCCGCACGACCGGACATCAGCTTCCCGTTGACAGCGGCATCCTGATTTCATGAATCGGAATGGTACGTTAGTCCCATCGGACGATGACGCAGCCGCCGGGTGACATGTTGATGCACGCGCCACGCTGCCACTCACGCGGAGACTATCGATGGAAACGCTGAGCGCGATGCTCGCGCGCAATCTGGACCTCCTTCCCGATCGCGATTTCATCGTGACGGACGGCGAGACGATCAGCTATCGCGAGTTCGGCGCCCGCACGGCGAAGCTGGCCAATGTGCTGTCGGCACGCGGTATCGGAAAGGGCGACCGCGTCGCACTCTACCTGCCGTCGAACCCGCTGATGGCCGTCGGCTTCTGGGCCTGCCAGCGCATGGGGGCGATCCCGTCGCCCGTCAGCGCCATGTTTCGCCACGCCGAACTGCGCAAGGTGATCGACAAGGCCGGCATGAAGGCGCTGATCGCGGACAGTTCGACCTACACCTATTTCTCGGAGATCCGGGACGAGTTTTCCAGGCTCGAGCATTGTCTCGTTGCCGGCGGCAACGGCGACGACGATCTCGACCGGCTGATGGTTGAAGCAGAGCCGCAGTTCGACGATGTCGCGTGCGCGCATTCCGACATCGCCTCGCTGTTCTTCACCTCAGGCACGACAGGTACGCCGAAGGGGACGGCGCAGTCGCATTTCGCGATACTGTCGACACTGCGCGACATGATGGTCTCGCATCGCTCCCGCTACGGCCGCGAGGTCTATCTTTGCGCCGTACCGCTGTTCACCAATTTCGGCCTCACCGTCACCCTCAATCTCTGTCTCTACGCCGGCGGCACGATCGTGCTGCGCGAGCGCTGGGATACGCAGAAGGTTCTCGACGATATCAGCCGCTACCGCGCGACCTATTTCGGTGGTACGCCCACCATGTACGTCTACATGGTCAACGAGTATGACGCCGTCCGGCACGACCTGTCGTCGTTGCGCATCTGCACGACGGGAGGATCGCCGGTGCCTCAGCCGGTAATCCGCAAGTTCGAGGAGTTTTCCGGCGTCAAGGTGGCCCAGGTCTACGGCGCGACCGAAACCTGTGGCCAGAACGTCATGGAGCCGACCGCCGGCATCCGCAAGCCGGGCTCCTCGGGACTGCCGGTCGGGTCGTCGCGCATCGTGATCGTTGACGACGACCTGAAGCCGCTGCCGCAGGGCGAGGTCGGCGAGGTCATCATCGGCGGCGACTGCGTGGCCGATGGCTATCTGAACGATCCCGACGCCACCGCCGAGGCCTTCACAGCGCTTGGCTGGAAGTCCGGCGATCTCGGCTATGTCGACGAGGACGGCTTCCTGTTCATCGTCGACCGCAAGAAGGACGTGATCATCACCGGCGGCCACAATATCTATCCGCTCGAGGTCGAAAGCGCGCTTTATCGCCACCCGGCCGTTGCGATGTGCGCCGTCGTCGGCGCACCGGACGAGGAGAAGGGCGAGATTCCGGTCGCCGTCGTCGTCCGCGCGCAAGGGGCCGATGCCTCCGAGGAGGACCTGCGCATATGGTGCCGCGAGGAGCTTTCGGCATACAAGGCGCCGCGCCGGGTGGAATTCATCGACGACATGCCGGTCGAGGCCGCCAAGATCCGCAAGCGCGACCTCGTGGAGGCGCTGAGGGAAGGCGGGCTGGACAAGTACAGGCGGCGCTGACGGCCCGCGAAGGCGACTAGGGCCAGTCGATATTCAGGTTTGGAGCGTGGTTTGGTCGAAAATCGTCCGGTTTCAGGAGCGAAGGCGCAGGAAGGGCCGATCCCTTTCAAGCCTTCGCGACGCCAAACCGGGCGATTTGCGCCAAATCCCGCGGGACGCGGCGGATTCCGGCCGTGACTGCGTCAAAAGCCTTGGCCGTATTGCCGATACGACCCGCGGCTTTGTCCTGTTCACGGACGAAATCCGGCACGCGCCACGCCCGAAACCTGAATGTCGATTGGCCCTAGCCCTCGCCCGTCCTGATCCTGGTCACGGCGCCGGCCGCGCCATAGGCGCTCCAGCCGCCGTCCACGGGCAGCACGACGCCGGTGATGTAGGACGCCCAGTCCGACAAAAGGAAGCAGGCGGCTTGCGCCATTTCCGTCGTCAGGGCAAAGCGGCCGAGCGGCGTCCTCTCCTCGATCAGCGTCGGATCGAAGACCCTCCGGTCGAGCAGCGCCTGAACCATCGGCGTGCGTGTGTATGCCGGCGCGATGGCATTGACGCGAATGGCTGCCGCACCCCATTCGCAGGCCAGCGTCTTGGTCAGATGACCGACGCCCGCCTTCGCAACTCCATAGGCAGAACGGCCCGGAAAGGCATCGAGGCCGACGATCGACGACACATTGACGATCGAACCGCCCCCGGCCGACATCATCCGGCGACCCGCGGCACGGCAGACGAGGTATGTGCCCCACAGATTGACGTCGACGACATGACGCCAGCGCGACGGCTCCTGTTCATGAACCGGAACGAGATCGTCGCCGATACCGGCGGCATTGACGACAAGGTCGACGCCGCCGACCGCCGCGACAGTCTCGGCGACCATGCGCTCGGCATCCGCCTCGTCGGCGACGTCGCCGCACGCCGTCGCGGCCGCGCCGGCCCGCCGCATGGCTTGCGGAAGCTCCTCAGCGTTCCTGTCCGCAAGAACGACCGTCGCGCCAAGCTGGACCAGCAGCCGGGCCGTCTCCTCGCCGATGCCGCTCGCCCCGCCCGTGACGAGCGCATTTCGGCCGACAAACGAGATCGCCGGCGCCCTCATGCGTCGGGATCCGCGCCATCGTCGGCGCCCGGCTTGAAGTGATAGTCCGGCTCCCACTCGCCGACCGGTCGTTCGTGCACCTGCCAGTAGGCATCGGCGACCCGGTCGTGATCGTAGGGCGTATCCTTCGCCATCGTGCCGTGGATCGCGATGGTCGCAACCTGCACGCCATGGGGCGTCAGTTCCTTGAACAGCGAATGGCCGAGGCTTCTCAGCGCCGCCTTGCCGAGAGACACGGCGCCCCATTCGATCCATGGGCCGAAGGCGAGCACGCCGCCGGTCAGCAGGATCGTGCCCCTGCCGCGTTCGATCATCGCCGGCGCGGCCCGACGCGCGGCATGATGCGCGCCCGCGACGTTGGTCCTGAAACTGTCGACGAGATAGTCAGACGTCACCGGTTCGCCGTGCGCCGTCCAGCCCGCCGCATTGCCGTACTGCGCTTCGGAAATGCCCGATGGCGTAACGAAGCGCGACGGCTCGATGATCGCCGCATTGTAGATCAGCACCTCCGGCAACCCGAAGGCGTCGAACACATGGTCAAGCGATGCGGTGTCGGACGCGTCGGCAACGAAGCCCCTGGTCGCCAGTCCTTCGGCATCCAGCTCCGCCTGGTAGGCGTCGATTGCCGCGCCCCGCCGGGCACAGAAGGCGACCTCACAGCCGCCTTGCGCAAATCGTCTGACGAGTGCGACGCCGAGCCCGGGACCCGCGCCGACAACAAGCGCCTTGGGCGGAGCCATCAGGACGCGCTTTCGGCATCGAGCCGCGAAGACATCGGCTCTCCGGTGCCTTCATTACCGCGCGCGGCGGCAAGCCGACGCCGGTCCTCACGGCGGCCGAGATAGTCCTCAAGGGTGCCGACGATGCCCTTGCGCAGGAACAACACGCACAGGACGAAGGCCACGCCCTGCACGACGATCACCCAGTTGCCGAGCGTGGCCAGTTCCTTCTGCATGGTCACCACCACGATGGCGCCGACCACCGGCCCGAGCAGTGTGCCGACACCGCCGATCAGCGTCATCAGGAGCGCATCGGCCGAGGTCATGAAATAGAGATCCGCGAGCGAGGCAATCTGGAACACGATCGCCTTGGTACCGCCTGCGAGCCCTGCAAGCCCCGCCGACAAGGTGAATGCGATCAGCTTGAAACGATCGGTCGAATAGCCCAGCGACGTCGAGCGCGGCTCGTTTTCCCGGATCGACTTCAGAACCTGCCCGAACGGCGAGCGAACGATCCGGTAAATCGCCGCGAAGCCGGCAAGAAAGATCGCGAGCACGAAGAAGTACATGTTCAGCGGTTCGTTGAGATCGATTACGCCGAACAAATGTCCGCGAGGCACGGACTGGATGCCGTCCTCGCCATGCGTCCAGGGCGCCTGGATTGCGTAGAAATAGACGATCTGCGCCAGAGCCAGGGTGATCATCGCGAAATAGAGCCCCTGTCGGCGGATTGCCAACCAGCCGAACAGCGCGCCGAGCCCGGTCGCCACCGCGACCCCCGACAGGATGGCCAGCTCGGTCGGAAAGCCCCAGCTAGAGGCCGTATATGCAGCGATATAGGCCGAGGACCCGTAGAAAGCGGCATGGCCGAAGGCGAGCATCCCGACATAGCCGAACACCACATTGTAGGCGCAGGCGAAGAGTGCCAGGCAGAGCATCTTCATCGCAAAGACCGGATAAACGACGAACGGCAGGATCGCGCCGCCGACCCCCAGCACGATGAGCCACAGGCGACCGTTCTCGAGAACCGATCCCGGCCGCGCGGAGGCGATGTCGGAGGGGTGATGCGCCGACGTCTCCTTGCCGAACAGGCCGGCGGGACGGAACACCAGCACGATCGCCATGATGATGAAGATGACGGTCGTCGCGCCCTGCGGGTAGAAGACCTTGGTCAGGCCCTCGATCATGCCCAGCATCAGTCCGGTAACGATCGCTCCGAAGATCGATCCCATGCCGCCGATCACGACGACCGCGAAGATGGTGATGATGATCGACTGGCCCATTTGCGGACTGACCTGGTAGATTGGCGCGGCCATCACACCGGCGAGCCCGGCCAGCCCGACGCCGAAGGCGTAGGTCAGCATGAGCATGCGCGGCACGTTGATGCCGAAGGCGCGCACCATGTCGGGATTTTCGGTCGCGGCGCGCAGGTAGGAACCGAGCTTGGTGCGCTCGATCACGTACCAGGTCGCGAAGCAGACGAGGAGCGCGAGCACGATCACCCAGACGCGGTAGAGCGGCATGAACATGAAGCCGAGATTGATGCCGCCGCGCAGCGAGTCGGGGATGCTGTATTGCTGGCCTGCGGCCCCATAGCCGACATTGAAGATGCCCTCGATCACCATGGCGAGACCGACGGTGAGCAAAAGGCCGTAGGCATGCTCGAGGTCGTAGACCCTGCGGATGAACAGCCGCTCCATGAGCGCGCCGACCAGACCCACGCCGATCGGCACAAGCACGAGCGCCCACCAGTAGCCGAGCGACGGCAGTCCGAGTCCTGGAAAGATGTCGGGCAGG
>JAMLJD010000094.1 GCA_023953775.1 Rhizobiaceae bacterium
ACCTGGCCCGGCATCACCATCATGTCGCTGCCGATCGCGTCGGGATTGGCGGCGACGATCTCGGGATATTTGGCGCCGTCGCACAGCGTCGCGGCCGCGATCTCCCACAGCGAGTCGCCCTTCTTGACGGTGTAGTCGGCCATCATCATGCCGCCGCCATCCTTCATCATGCCATCATCGGCCATCTTGCCATCGGCCATGGCATCCTTGGCCATGCCGTCGTCGTCCTTCATCATGCCGTCGTCGGCCATCTTGTCGTCGGCCATGGCGTCCTTGGCCATGCCGTCGTCGTCCTTCATCATGCCGTCGTCGGCCATCTTGTCGTCGGCCATGGCGTCCTTGGCCATGCCCTTGTCGTCCTTCATCATGCCGTCGTCGGCCATCTTGTCGTCGGCCATGGCATCCTTGGCCATGCCGTCGTCGTCCTTCATCATGCCGTCATCGGCCATCTTGTCGTCCGCCATGGCATCCTTCGCCATGCCGTCATCGTCCTTCATCATGCCGTCATCGGCCATCTTGTCGTCGGCCATGGCATCCTTGGCCATGCCCTTGTCGTCCTTCATCATGCCGTCGCCCGCCATCTTGTCGGCGCAGGCGGCCGGAGCAGCGGCGGCCGGCATCGCCGTGCCGAGCGCCAGAGCGAGCAGCGTCGCTGCGGATAGTCCCACCATGGTCCTCGAAATCATCGCAAATCCCCTTGTTTCGCGTTGCCGGCGGTCGCGCCGCCGATGCCGACCCTATTCCCGGGAACCGGCGCCGCGCGCGTCACGCTTGTTCACTCCTGCTCGTCCGTCATGTGATCGAAGCCGGGACTTGTTGCCGCCTGCGGGTCGCGGAACCGCGGCGCTGCGCCGTTCTGCCCGTCACGAGGCCGTGAGGACCGCCTCCCATCGGGCGCCACGACGCTGTATGATCGGCGGATGCCGGACAAGAAGCTACGCAGCCGGGACAGACGGGCGGGCATTCTCGCCAGGGCCGAGGAGATCGACCGCCTGCACAAGGCGGTCCACGAGACCTTCGCGAACCGGCACAAGCGCGAGGGCGGCATCGAGGCGTGGGAACGCGCCGCCGCCGCGTTCCGCCAGCGAAGCGCTTCTTTCGACGGCGAGATGGCGCGGGTCCGCAGCGCCGCTGCGATGGAAGCGGATCCGGCGCTGCGCGACTTCGTCCTCACCTTCCTGGAACTCGACCCGATGTTCTTCCGCTCCGGCTACATGAAGGAAGTGATGCTCGACCAGCTCAAGCCGGCGCGGCTGTCGCCGGACGAACGGGTCCGCGTCCGGGCGATCGTCGTCGATGCCGCGCGGAACCGGGGACAGCGCGAGTTCCGCCGCTATTGCCGGCTGGCGGGCCGGCTTCGGGATGCGACGCTGGCCGATACGCTTGCGCCGATGCTCGAGGACCTCAGCGGCCGTGTGCGCAGCCGGGCGCGGATGATGCTCGATTTCGTCGCGCCGGAAGTGACGCCGGACGCCGATGCCGGGGACGACGGAAGTTCGTGAGCGCTGGGGGTTCGGGCGGCGGCGGGCCGGTATCCATCGCCGTCAAATCAGTTTATAGAGCCGGGCCGAGAGTTTCAGCCCGGGCGACATGGCGAAGATCCCCCTCAAGCTTTCCGAAATGGTCGACGGCGACAGCCTGCGCGCCGCGCTCACCGCGCTGACGGCGGGCAGCGACGGCGACGGGTCGGCGCCCGCGATCCGGGCCGAAGCGCTGGCGCTTTTCAAGGACACGCTGGCCGAGGGCCGGACGCGGGCCGAAGCGATGCTGATGGAAGACGGCGGCGGAACCGCCTGCGCGGCGCGCCTGTCGCATCTCATGGACGAGATCATCCGGGCCCTGCACGATTTCGCGGTCACGCATGTCTATCGCGCCAAGAACCCGTCGGCGGCCGAGCGCATGGCAGTGGTCGCCGTGGGCGGCTACGGGCGCGGCACGCTGGCGCCCGGTTCCGACATCGACCTGCTTTTCCTCCTGCCCTACCGCAAGACGCCGTGGTGCGAGCAGGTCGCCGAATACATGCTCTACATGCTGTGGGATCTCGGGCTGAAGGTCGGCCACGCGACGCGCAACATCGAGGAATGCATCCGCCTGTCGCGCACCGACATCACCATCCGCACGTCGATCCTCGAGGCGCGCTACATCTGGGGCGACGAGGCGCTGTTCGACGAGCTGGTGCCGCGCTTCATCAAGGAGGTGGTCGAGGGCACGGCGACCGAATATGTCCAGGCCAAGCTGGGCGAGCGGGACGACCGGCACCAGAAGTCCGGCGAAAGCCGCTACCTGGTCGAGCCGAACGTCAAGGACGGCAAGGGCGGCTTGCGCGACCTGCACACGCTGTTCTGGATCGGCAAGTATGTCTACCGGGTGCGCACGAGCGAGGAGCTGGTCGAGAAAGGCGTCTATACCCGCAAGGAGTACCTGCAATTCCGCAAGGCCGAGGATTTCCTCTGGGCCGTCAGGTGCCACATGCATTTCCTCACCGGCAAGGCGGAGGAAAGGCTGCATTTCGACATCCAGCGCGAGATCGCGGAGCGGCTGGGCTATACGAGCCATCCCGGCCTGTCGGCCGTCGAACGCTTCATGAAGCACTACTTCCTGACCGCCAAGGGCGTCGGCGACCTGACGCGCATCTTCTGCGCCGCGCTGGAGGAGGAGCAGGCCAAGCACGTTCCCGGCTTCAACCGTATCTTCCTCACCTTCTCGCGGCGGCGGCGCAAGCTTGCCGGCACGTCGGATTTCGTCACCGACAACCACCGCATCAACGTTGCCGACGACCAGGTCTTCGAGCGCGACCCGGTCAATATCATCCGGTTGTTTTGGTTCGCCGACCGGCACGGGCTGGAGTTCCATCCCGACGCCATGCAGCTCGTCACGCGGTCGTTGAAGCTCATCGACCGCAACCTCAGGCGCGACGCCGAAGCCAACCGCCTGTTCATGGACGTGCTCACGTCCGACCGCAATCCCGAGCTCAACATGCGCCGGATGAACGAGGCCGGTGTGCTGGGCAAGCTCATCCCCGACTTCAACAAGGTCGTGGCGATGATGCAGTTCAACATGTACCATCACTACACCGTCGACGAGCATCTCCTGCGCTGCATCGGCGTGCTGGCCGAGATCGAGCATGGCGACGGCCGCAAATCCCATCCGCTCAGCCATTCGATCCTGCCGGACATCAAGCATCGCCGCGAGGTGCTGTACGTCGCGCTGCTTTTGCACGACATCGCCAAGGGACGGCCGGAAGACCATTCCGTGGCCGGCGCCCGAATCGCCCGGCGGCTATGCCCGCATATGGGCTTCTCGGCGGCCGACACGGAGCTGATCGCCTGGCTTGTCGAAGAGCATCTGACAATGTCGATGACCGCGCAGACGCGCGATCTGAACGACCGCAAGACCATCGAGGACTTCGCCCATGTCGTGCAATCGGTCGAGCGGCTGAAGCTGCTTCTGGTCCTCACCGTCTGCGACATACGCGGCGTCGGCCCCGGCGTGTGGAACGGCTGGAAGGGGCAGCTCCTGCGCACGCTCTACTTCGAGACCGAGATGCTGCTCACAGGCGGCTTTTCCGAGGTCGGGCGCGCAGAGCGGACCGCCAATGCGCGGGCGCGGCTGGCCGAAGGTCTCGCCGACTGGCCGGCAGCCGAGCGCGACCGCTATCTCGGGCTGCACTACGGCAACTACCTGATGACGGTCGATTTCGCCGACCAGCTTCGCCACGCGGCCTTCGTGCGCGCGGCCGATGCCGAGGGCAAGCGGCTCGCGACCATGGTCAAGACCCACGGCTTCGAGGCGGTGACGGAGATCACCGTGCTGGCACCCGACCACCCGCGCCTGCTTTCGGTCATCGCCGGCGCATGCGCGGCGGCAGGCGGCAATATCGTCGACGCGCAGATCTTCACCACCTCGGACGGGCGGGCGCTGGACACCATCCTGATCAACCGCGAATTCGACCGCGACGAGGACGAACAACGCCGCGGCGCCCGCGTCGGCAAGCTGATCGAGGACGTGCTTGCGGGCCGCACCTGGCTGCCGGAGATGATCGAGAAACGCACCAAGCCGAAGCGCGGCGCCCGCGCGTTCCGCATCGAGCCCAAGGCCGAGGTGCGCAACACGCTGTCGAACCGGTTTTCCGTCGTCGAGGTTTCCGGCCTCGACCGTCCGGGCCTGCTGTCTGAGATCACCGGCGTACTTTCGGACCTGTCGCTCGACATCGCATCCGCGCACATCACCACGTTCGGCGAAAAGGTGATCGACACGTTCTACGTCAACGACCTGACGGGCCAGAAGGTCGAGAATACGGAGCGGATGAAGAGCATCCAGGCGCGATTGATCGCCACACTGGAAAACGGTACCCAGTCGCGCGGCGCGAAGGCGCGCCAGTCCGCCGCTGCCGAATAGAGGCCGCCGTCGCAGGATGACCGACCGTCCATGAGCCTCGTCAAGAAATTCGCCAGCGTCGGCGGCGCGACCATGGCAAGCCGGCTTCTCGGCTTCGTACGCGAGGCGCTGATCGGCGCGGCGCTGGGCGCGGGACCGGTCGCGGACGCATTCTACGCCGCCTTCCGCTTTCCCAACCTCTTCCGCCGCATCTTCGCCGAGGGCGCCTTCAACACGGCCTTCATCCCGCTTTTTGCCAAGGAACTCGAGGGCGGCGGGATAGAGGCGGCGCGCCGGTTCGGCGAGCAGGTCCTGTCTGTCCTCGTCGTTGTCCTGCTCTTCCTGTCGGCGATCGCGATCATCTTCATGCCGTTCCTCGTCGGCACGATCATCGCCCCCGCCTTCGCCGATACGCCGGAGAAGTTCGACCTGACGGTGATAATGACCCGGGTCATGTTCCCCTATCTGTTCTGCATGTCGCTGGTGGCGATGCTGTCCGGCGTGCTGAATTCGATGCGGCGCTATTTCCTCGCCGCCTTCGTGCCGGTGCTCCTGAACGTCATCCTGATCGGCGTACTCGCGACGGCGCTGCAGGCCGGCGTGCCGCAGCGGACGACCGGCATCTGGCTGGCCGTCGGCGTGTTCGCCTCGGGCGTAGCGCAGCTCTTCTTTCTCATCTGGGGCGTGCGGCGCGAAGGCTATTCCATGCGCCTGACCGCGCCGCGGCTGACGCCGGGCGTAAGGCGGCTACTCATTCTCATGGGGCCGGCGGTACTGACTGGTGGGGTCACCCAGATCAACCTTCTCGTCGGCCAGATCATCGCCTCGGCACAGGACGGCGCGATCGCGCTCCTCAACTACGCAGATCGCATCAGCCAGCTTCCGCTTGGCGTCATAGGCATCGCGATCGGCGTGGTGCTGTTGCCGGAGCTGTCGCGGGCCCTGAAAGCCGGCGCGACGGACGAGGTGCAGCATCTGCAGAACCGCTCGCTGGAATTCGCACTCGGGCTGACCCTGCCGGCGGCCGTCGGGATGATGGTCATCCCCGGGCCCATCGTCGCCCTGCTCTATGAACGTGGCGCCTTCAGCGAGACCACGACCGCGCTGACGGCCTCGGCACTGGCCGCTTTCGCAGCCGGCCTGCCGGCCTACGTGCTCGTGAAGGTGTTTCAGCCGGCATTCTTCGCCCGCGAGGACATGAAGACCCCGATGTGGTTCTCGATCGTCGCGGTCGTCGTCAATATCGTGGCGAGCCTGCTGCTCTTCCCGGTCTACGGCCATGTCGCGATCGCCGCGGCGACGTCGATCGCCGGCTGGATCAACGTGGTGCTCTTGATCGGCGCCCTCCTGCATCGCGGCCACTACCGGCCGTCGGCGCTGACGCTACGCCGGGTCGCGATGATCGTGCTGGCGAGCGCCGCCATGGGCGCGCTGACCTTCGGTCTGACGATCGTTCTCCAGGACTATATCGAAAGCGGCTCGACGCTGCTGGAACTCGTCACGGTCGTCGCGATCATCGCGGCCGCCGCGATCGCCTATCTCGCCATCGTTCTGGTGACGGGCGGCCTCGACCGCAGGGAACTTGCCGGCTTCATGCGCCGACGTCGCCGACCGGCGGACTGAACGGGCGCGGATTCCGTGGTCATCGCCGGAATCGCTTGAACCTTTCGGCCGCCTCGTCCATAAGCGCGGCGCAAATTCGCCCTCGCCTTCAACGAGGCCCTCCACCAGCTTCGGAACCCCGCCATGAGCTCGTTCAAACCACTCGTCTTTTCCGGCGTCCAGCCGACAGGCAACCTTCACCTCGGCAACTATCTCGGCGCGCTGCGCAAGTTCGTTGCCCTTCAGGACAGCCACGACTGCATCTATTGCGTCGTCGACCTGCATTCGCTGACGGCGCAGCTCGTGCATGAGGATCTCGCCGACCAGACGCGTTCAATCACCGCCGCCTTCCTGGCCTCCGGCATCGATCCCAAGAAGCACATCGTCTTCAACCAGAGCCGCGTCATGCAGCACGCAGAGCTCGCCTGGATCTTCAATTGCGTTGCGCGCATCGGCTGGATGAACCGCATGACGCAGTTCAAGGACAAGGCCGGCAAGGACCGCGAGAACGCTTCGCTCGGCCTTCTCGCCTATCCGAGCCTGATGGCCGCCGACATCCTGGTCTATCGCGCGACGCATGTGCCCGTTGGCGACGACCAAAAGCAGCATCTCGAATTGACCCGCGACATTGCGATCAAGTTCAACAACGATTTCTCGGAGCGGATCGGCACGCTGGGCCTCGGCGTCGAGATCGAGATGGGCGAGGAACGGGTCAACGGCTATTTCCCGATCACCGAACCGCTGATCGAGGGGCCGGCAACGCGGGTGATGAGCCTGCGCGATGGCACCAAGAAGATGTCCAAGTCCGACCCTTCGGACCTGTCGCGCATCAACCTGACCGATGATGGCGACGCGATCGCGAAGAAGATCAAGAAGGCCAAGACCGACCCCGAACCGCTGCCCGGCGAGCTCGAGGGCCTCGCAGGCCGGCCCGAGGCGGAAAACCTCGTCGGCATCTACGCCGCGCTTTCCGGGACATCGAAGGCCGATGTGATGGCCGAATTCGGCGGGCAGCAGTTTTCGGCGTTCAAGCCGGCCCTTGCAGAACTCGCCGTCGAAAAGCTGGCGCCCGTGGCCGGGGAAATGCGCCGGATCATGGCCGATCCCGGCTATATCGACAGCGTGCTGAGAGAAGGTGGCGAGCGCGCCTCCTCGCTCGCCGAGGCCACGATGAAGGACGTGCGCGACATCATCGGGCTCTTGCAGGGGTGAGGACCGGCTTGCCCGCCGGTTCCGCCAATGGCAGATTGCGCCGGCGCAGCCGCGAAGAACGACGCACCGGGAAATGTGAATGGTCTCAAAACGCCTGAGCCGCGAAGCGGGACATCGCCGCAAGTTCCTGGCGATCATCGACGAAACCCCCGAATGCGAGCGCGCCGTAGCCTATGCGGCGCGGCGGGCCGCCTCGACAGGGGGGGCGGTCGTGATGCTGTTCGTGATCGAACCCGGCGATTTCCAGCATTGGCTCGGCGTCGAGCAGATCATGCGCGACGAGGCGACCGCCAACGCCCAGGCCGCACTCGATGCCCACGCGACCAAGCTGCGCACCGCGCTGGGTATCGAGCCCGAACTGGTGATCCGCGAAGGCAAGCCCGCCGAGCAGATCCACGGGCTGATCGAGGAAGACCAGGATATCGCGATCCTGGTGCTCGCGGCCGGCAACGCCAAGGAGGGGCCGGGGCCGCTGGTGTCCTCGATCGCTGGAAAGGGCGCCGCATTCCCGATCCCGGTCACCGTCGTCCCGCACAGCCTGAGCGACGAGGAAATCGAAAGCCTCGCTTGATCGCCGTCCCCAGCGTCGCCATTTACCGCTTGAACGGCCGCTTTTTCAGGCCTATTTAGAATTATTCCAAAGAAGACGAAGCGGAGACCGGCAATGTTCATCCAGACGGAAGCGACCCCCAATCCGGCGACGCTGAAGTTCCTGCCGGGAAAAGTGGTTCTGGAAGAAGGCACCGCCGATTTCCGCGATGCCGCGACGGCCGCGGAGGCCTCGCCGCTGGCGGCGCGCCTGTTCGAGGTTCCGGGCGTGACCGGCGTGTTCTTCGGCTATGATTTCGTGACCGTGACCAAGGACGGCCCCGACTGGCAGCATCTCAAGCCGGCGATCCTGGGCACCATCATGGAGCACTTCATGTCTGGTGCGCCGGTGATGGCGGTGCGCGAGGACGGCGATGAGCGGCCGGCGGACGAGGAGTTCTTCGACGCCGCGGATTCCGAAATCGTCGTGACGATCAAGGAGTTGCTCGATACGCGGGTGCGCCCGGCCGTGGCGCAGGACGGCGGCGACATCACCTTCCGTGGCTACGAAAACGGGACCGTGTTCCTGCACATGAAGGGCGCCTGTGCGGGCTGCCCCTCTTCCACGGCGACACTGAAGCACGGCATCCAGAACCTGCTGCGCCATTTCGTGCCGGAAGTGCAGCAGGTCGAACAGGTCGCCTGACGCAATCGAAAAATAGCGTTCGCCACAGGCTGGAAACAAGAAAACCGGGCACAGGGCCCGGTTTTCTTTTGTCAGACAGTCATGTTGCCGAGACGGTCCGCCTATTTCACGATCACCTTCGCGCCGATATCGGCCCGTTCGTAGAGATCGATGATGTCCTGGTTCATCAGCCGGATGCAGCCCGACGACATCGCCTGGCCGATTGAGGCCCATTGCGGCGTGCCGTGCAGGCGGTAGCCCGAATCGCTGCCGCCGCGATAGAGGTACAGGGCGCGCGCGCCGAGCGGGTTGGACACGCCGGGCGGCTGGCCACCGGCCCACTTCTTCAGTTCGGGCTGGCGCCTGATCATCGCCGGCGGCGGGGTCCAGACCGGCCATTCGCGCTTCATCGCGATGCGGGTCGTGCCCTTCCACTCGAAACCTTCACGCCCGACGCCGATGCCGTAACGCACCGCCTTGCCTTCCGGCAGGACGAAATAGAGGTGCTTGGCGGAGGTGTCGACGATGATCGTTCCGGCCTTCTCCTTGGTGGAGTACTTGACGATCTGGCGATGATATTTCTGCGGTACCTTCTGGATCGGAATGGCCGGAAGCTGGTACCCGGCGTCCTTCCGGGAGCCGTAATCGGCCATCATCATCCCGGTCGTACAGGCGCCGAGGACAAGCCCCAGCGTCACGACCAATGCAATCGATTTGAATCTCATACCGTGTTCCCGACAATCCCATGGAAATGGCGGCCCGATTCGAGCCGCATTTTCGCCACTATCATTAAAGGCAGGAACGCGTTTGCCAAGATAAATCCCCGCTGTAAGTGCCCTTACGGCAGTTCATGAGTGCGCCTATATGGTATTTCCGCAACAGGTCGCGGGCCGGAGACGGGCGGCCACGGACACGCAATGGAGATGACGATGAATGTCGGCGAAGCGGCTGACCGGTCTGGACTTCCGACCAAGACCATCCGTTATTACGAGGAGATCGGACTCCTGACGCCGGATCGCAAGCCGAACGGCTATCGCGACTATTCGGGCGACGACGTCCACCGCCTGGCCTTCCTGCGGCGGGCCCGCGGGCTGGGGTTCTCGATCGACGAATGCCGGCAACTCATGGCGCTCTACCGCGACAGGCACCGCGCCAGCCAGGACGTGCGGGCGATCGCCGTCAGCCATGTCGACGCGATCGGCGCCAAGATCGCCGAACTCGAGGCGATGCGGCGAACGCTGGAACGGCTGATCTCGGCATGCCATGGCGACGACCGGCCCGACTGTCCGATCCTCGACGACATGGCAGGAGCGGACAAAGCGACGGGTTCAAAGCGCAAGCCGACCATGGCATGATTTGGGATGCCCATCGTCTCGCCGCTCGCCATCAACCCCCTTGCCGACGGACGCCAGTCCGACCGTGCGATGATCGTGCGCCGCGGCGTGCAACGCCTGCTCACCGAACACGGCGCGGCGCTCCTGCCCGAACTGCCGCTGGCCAACGGACGGCGCGCCGACCTGGTCGCGGTGACGCGGCGCGGCGACATCTGGATCGTCGAGATCAAGACATCGATCGAGGATTTCCGGACCGACCGGAAATGGCCCGAATACCGTCTGTTCTGCGACCGCTTCTTCTTCGCGACGCATCCGGCGGTCGACGCGTCGATCTTCCCGCCGGAATGCGGCTTCATCCTTTCCGACGGCTACGGAGCGGAGATCCTGCGCGAGGCGCCGGAGCACAGGCTTGCCGCGCCTGCGCGCAAGGCCCTGACGCTGAGGATCGCGCGCATCGGCGCGGCGCGGCTGACAGCCGCGGAGGTGGCCGGCATTCCGGTTCCCGCACTCGACGGCGAGGCCGACTGAGCGCTCTTCAGCGCGGCGCGCGCTTGGCGAGGATGCGCTGGAGCGTACGGCGATGCATGGAAAGCCGCCGCGCGGTCTCGGAAACGTTGCGGTCGCACATCTCGTAGACGCGCTGGATATGCTCCCAGCGGACCCGATCCGCCGACATCGGGTTTTCCGGTGGCTCGGCGCGCTCGCCGGTCTGGCGCGTCAGGGCGGCATAGACATCGTCGGCGTCGGCCGGCTTTGCGAGATAGTCGACCGCGCCAAGCTTCACCGCGGTGACCGCCGTGGCGATATTGCCGTAGCCTGTGAGGATGATGGTGCGGGAATCGGCGCGCTTCTCGCGGATGGCGGCAACCACGTCGAGACCGTTGCCGTCGCCCAGACGCATGTCGACGACCGCGTAGGCCGGCGGGTTGGCGCGTGCCTTTGCGACCGCCTCCTCCACGCTTTCGGCGGTGTCGACGGTAAAGCCGCGTCCTTCCATGGCACGGGCAAGGCGGGTGAGGAACGGGCGATCGTCGTCGACGAGCAAAAGTGTCGAATCGTCGCCCAAATCGACCGCGGAATTATCGGAATCGCTCATTCGGCACCCGTCTTCTTGTCATTTTACGCACTATCTAAGCTCAAACCGACGCCATTTCCAACGAAACCGGATCAAAAGGCCGGCTCGGATTGGCGATGCGTCTGCTCGAAGGCGGCTCGGGGCCAATTGATGGTGACGATGGCGCCCTTGCCCTCGCCGCCGGCGTTGGAAAAGCCGAGCGACGCGCCGGAACGCTCCAGCAATGTCTTGGCGATGAACAGTCCGAGGCCGAGGCCACCGCCGCCCGCATCGGCCTGGCGCTTCGACATATAGGGCTCGCCGATCCTGTCGATGATTTCGGCCGGATAGCCGGGACCGTCATCGATGATCTCGATCGCCACCGCCTCCTCGCTCCAGCGCCAGCGCACGGTGACGGCGGAACGGGCGAAATCGACCGCGTTCTCGATCAGATTGCCGAGGCCGTAGATGACGCCGGGATTGCGGCGGCCGACCGGCTCCGGGCCGTTCCGGACCCCGGGCTCCAGCTTCATGTCGATGCCGAAGTCGCGATGCGGCGCGATCACCTCCTCGATCACCGAGGTGAGCGGCATGCGGCTGATGTGGGCCTCGCCCTCCGACGACAGGCTGGTCAGGCGTTTCAGGATGCCGCGGCAGCGCTCGCTCTGCGAGCGCAGCAGCGTGACGTCCTCGCGGAAGCGTTCGTCGTCGGACAGCGCGCGCTCCATCTCCTTGGCAACGAGCGCGATGGTCGCCAGCGGCGTGCCGAGTTCGTGCGCGGCGGCAGCGGCGAGCCCATCGAGCGCCGACAGATGCTGCTCGCGCTGAAGCACCAGCTCGGTTGCCGCCAGGGCGGTCGCCAGAAGACGGGCCTCCTCGGCGACGCGATAGGCGTAGATCGCCGTGAAGGCGATGGACGACACGACGGCAAGCCAGACACCGGCGACGTAGATGAACGGCATCGCCAGCATCGTGCCGGGGAACCATGGCAGCGGCAGGTGCCAGAACGCCAGAACGGTGGCCTGCGCCACGACCAGAAGGCCGAGCAATGTGGTCCAGCGCAGCGGCATCGAGGTTGCGGAAATAACCACCGGAACCGTCATCAAAAGCGAGAACGGGTTGGTCAGCCCACCCGTCATGTAAAGCAGTCCGGCAAGCTGGAACGTGTCGAAGACGAGGATGCCGATCGCCGCGAACGGCTCCAGCCGGTGCGCCGTCGGATAGCGGAAGGCGAGAAACAGATTGAGCCAGGCCGACGTCGCGATCAGCGCGAAGCAGAGCATCACCGGCAGCGGGAACTCGAGCCAGTAGGCAACCGCGATGACCGCCGCGCTCTGGCCGATGATCGCCAGCCAGCGCAACCTGATCAGCGTGTTCAGCCTCAGGTGATGCGGCTCTCCCGGGCCGGTATTGCGCAGTTCCTCGAACATGGCGCGTATATGCGCCGCGC
>JAMLJD010000095.1 GCA_023953775.1 Rhizobiaceae bacterium
GCCGTCGACCACCTCGGTGAAGGCGCGCCGGTTGAGGAGCGAGGTCAGCCCGTCCGTCGCCGCGACCGTCATCAGTTCGCGATGCGCGACGGCCAGCTGGCGCATCTTGTCGAGCAGGACGAAGAAGAAGGGGGGCGCCAGGATCAGCGGGATGAGCAAATTGTTGAGCGGGTCCGAGCCCCAGCGCCAGCGGCCGGTCTCGAAGGAATAGCTGTCGACCGCGAAGGCGACGGCGATGCACGCCGCCGTGCCGAGCGCCGTCAGCGCCCAGACCCGCGCGCGCCCCCGTGCCGACCAGTCGATCATCGCGTGTTCCGGTTCCTTTGCATGCCGCCGCATTGTCGCGCGCATCCCTTTAAGAATTCGCTGCTTTTTCGGCCGCATTTGCATCTTCCAGCCGCGCGATGACCCAGTCCGCCTGGATGGCGCGCGTGTGGGCGCGGATCTGCTCGACCTGGCGCGACGTCGCACCGCAGGGCGGCATCCACGGCCCCGGAAACGACCAGTCGAATTCGTGGCGGCTGCCCGCGCACCGTCTCGCGCGGCGGCACACGGGCAGGGTGCAGCGGGCGGGAAAGCCGAGCGCGCCGGCCGCGATCCGCGCCAGATGGCGGCTGATCGACAGTTTGAGATAGTGGCGTTCGGTGCCGCGGCGCGAGGCCTCGACCTGCGCCGCCGTCTGCCCCGGCGAGGGCGGGTGGTGCACGACGCGGAACAGCGCGATGTCGGCGAACGGCGTGGTGTCGACGATCTGGTAGTCCGGCGTCACCTCGTCGTGCGGCTTGGGCAGCCAGAGCTCCGGCTCGATCGGCGCGTCGGGATCGTCAAGCCAGGCGGGGGTGTCGGTCATGGGGCGGTCTCCTTTGATGGTTGTGACGGGCGCAGGGGCGTCATTGCGCCCCCTCCGCTCCTTCGGAGCACCTCCCCCGCGCGCGGGGGAGGATCCGCGGTCGCGACCGGCGCTCACGGAGGGGATAGTCCCGGTACCGGGGGAATCTCCTGCGCCGAAGTGTCGGGCATCGGGAAAGGTCTCCTGTCGGGGTTGCGTCGGGGCGTCGGGCATCGTGACGGGACAACGGCGCGTCTCCCTCCTTGTCGGGGACTTCTTCCGGGGATTCCGGGCGCGCGGGAGCCTTGCCACGCCCGCCGCCGCGTCTGGCTGTTCTCGGATGTCGGGAAGACGGGCGGTCCGGGGATCGCTCGGCTTCTGGTTATGCGCGGTCCTCGGACCGCCCGTCCGGCGATTTCGGTCCGCGTCCGTTCCGTTGCGCTTCGGCCTTTCGCCGGGATGTCTCCCGGGTCGCGGGCCGGAGCTTGCGTGCTCGCTCCAGCACACCCGGCGCGTAGTCGCCGGGGAGGAACCTCTGGGCGCGGCCTCCCCGGCTCCGGCTTACGAGGCCGGAACGGAGGCGCCGGCTCCTCTCCGCACGTCCACCGTCATGATCGGCGTTCCCGCGAGAAGAACTGCGGAGGAGGATAAGGGAGGTGGCGAGGGCGGGGATAAAGTTTTTGTTGGGGGTAGTGGTGGTCGTGATTCATTCCGCGTTGCAATAGCCAATTTTGTCGCAGCAACTGTCCGTAGCTCCTAGCCCTTGGTGATTGGCCAAATGCACCCGTTCGCTCGAAAGCCTTGCTATTCGATTTGTTTCGCTAACCGATCCTCGTAATATTGCGTCACTTGTGTGAAATACCTCAGTCCACATTGACAGGCCGTTAGCCGCTTACTTGCAAAGCATAGTCACAAGCGAAGGACCTCCGTGCTCATGTCACCTGAAGAGCTAAGGAAATTCACGATTTTTCACCCTTTCGCGGTAGAAAAATACCAGTACATGCTCGCCAATGGCACGAGGTTTGTCCATTACTGCAGCGCAGAGGCCGCGTTCCACATCATACGATCAGGCCGCATGAGGCTCCGAAACGCAGCCGTCATGAACGACTTCATGGAAATCGAACATGGAGCTAGCTGTCTTGCAAACGCTTGGCGTAGCAAAACCGGCGACCGCTTTAAGGCTCTTGTGGAAGGGATGTTTGAAGGCGTAGCTGATGAGCTTGCCAAACTTGTTGATGGTTGGGTACCCAGTTTTCGCGCGGACACGTTCATAACATGCCTCTCGGAACATGACGATGGCGAAGATGACTTGGGACGCTTGTCAATGTGGCGAGCCTACGGTGGCTCCTCCGGAGTAGCAGTCGTACTTAACCCGACGGTATTTTTGGGGACATCCGATGCGTTACCAGCGCTGACATCGCCAGTTTCCTACCTGTCGCACGCGGCCTTTGAGCATGAATTCGGTAAGGTTACAGATAATATTGCGGCGAACAGGGATGGCTTACTGAGAGACGGACGCCAAGAACTGATAAATCGATTGTTTCACTGCTTTCGTTTAGCTGTATTGTGCACCAAGCATCAAGGTTTCGCGGAAGAGAGAGAGTGGCGCATTGTGTATGCCCCCATGCTACACAATTCGGACAGGATTGAGGCCAGCGTACAGTTGATTAACGGTGTTCCGCAAATAGTACACAGTATCCCCTTTAAGGATTACCCCGATGAAGGCCTTGTAGGTGCAGAATTATCGAAGTTAATTAACCGAGTTATTATTGGGCCGACTGAATTCCCTAGCCAGTTACGGTTGGCAATGGTTTCGCTTTTGACCGAGGCGGGTGTTACGAACGCTGTAGACAAGGTTGTTTGCTCGACAATTCCGCTTAGACAGTGACACATAGCGAAGATCAGGAGCGTGAAGGTTAACACCTACCCCTTCACCATCCTAAGTCGGTCAAAGGCGACCGTTCTTCTCAAGCTGCATGCTTCGATCACCATCTTCAGCGCCTCAACAAACGCCGCCTGCGGGATTTCGACCTTGTTGAACTGCCGCAGGCGCTTAACGCCCTCTTTCTGCTTTTCAGAAGCTTGCGTCTGCACGTGACGTCGCCGCCACAGCATTTGGCGGTCACCTCCTTGCGCGGGGCCAGGAGGGTCCGAGTCTCGTGACGGTAACGCTACGCGGCTTCGGTCAACGCGTCCTTGGGCAACTGGGCGCTGGCGTCCAGAAGCTCGATTCCGACGATGCGGCCTTCGGCGTCGTAGTCGAACACGACATCGGGCGACACCTCCGCGCTTTCCTGCACTTTGGCGCTGGAAATGCGGATATAGGCCGCGTTGTCGTCAGGCCGGTATTTGATCGTCGGGGTCATTGCGGTCGCCTTGCATCGCGATCGAAGAATGCCGTCAATATACGGAGTTCCGCGCTGGTTTCAACGCATGCGACGCGGAGGATGCGTCCGCCGTTTTCCGGAATCGAACGGAAGCGCCGCTCGACGCCATGGCGACGTGGATCGGGCGCGGTCCACTCCGGCTCGAGCGCAGTTCGCTCGATCCAGTCACGATCGATCTCCCGTTCCTGCGCCGCGTCCAGCGCATGAAGGGTCAGAACCAGTGGCTTCGGCGCCATCGGCTCATCAATCCCCCATTTTGAGAGCCTCGATAAACGCGGCCTGCGGGATTTCGACCTTGCCGAACTGCCGCATGCGCTTCTTGCCCTCTTTCTGCTTTTCGAGCAGCTTGCGCTTGCGCGTGACGTCGCCGCCATAGCATTTGGCGGTCACGTCCTTGCGGAGCGCCGAGATGGTCTCGCGGGCGATCACCTTGCCGCCGATCGCCGCCTGGATCGGGATCTTGAACATGTGCTTGGGTATCAGGTCCTTGAGCTTCTCGCACATGGCGCGGCCGCGCTTTTCTGCCGCCTGGCGGTGGACCAGCATGGAGAGCGCGTCGACCGGCTCGTCATTGACCAGGATCGACATCTTGACGAGGTCGCCCTCGCGGTAGTCGGTGAGCTGGTAGTCGAACGAGGCATAGCCCTTGGAGATCGACTTCAGCCGGTCGTAGAAGTCGAACACCACCTCGTTGAGCGGCAGGTCGTAGACCGCCATGGCGCGCTTTCCGACATAGGAGAGGTCGGCCTGGACGCCGCGCCGCTCCTGGCAGAGCTTGAGGATTGCGCCGAGATAATCGTCCGGCGTGATGATGGTGGCGCGGATCCACGGCTCCTCGATATGCGCGATCTTGACCACGTCGGGCATGTCGGCCGGGTTGTGCAACTCGCGCACGGAGCCGTCGGTCATCGCCAGCTTGTAGACGACGGATGGCGCGGTGGCGATCAGGTCGAGGTCGAACTCGCGCTCCAGCCGCTCCTGGATGATCTCGAGGTGCAACAGGCCGAGGAAGCCGCAGCGGAAGCCGAAGCCGAGCGCGGCGGAGGTCTCCATTTCAAAGGAGAAGGAGGCGTCGTTGAGGCGCAGCTTGCCCATCGCGGCGCGCAGATCGTCGAAATCGGCGGCGTCGACCGGGAACAGGCCGCAAAAGACGACCGGCTGCGCCGGCTTGAAGCCGGGCAGGGGCGTGTCGGTGGGGCGCTTTTCCTCGGTGATGGTGTCGCCGACGCGGGTATCGGCGACCTCCTTGATCGAGGCCGTGATGAAGCCGAGCTCGCCGGGGCCGAGGCTCTCGACCATCACCATCTTGGGCGTGATGACGCCGACGCGGTCGATGCCGTATTTCGCGCCGGTGCCCATCATGCGCACCTGCTGGCCCTTTTTCATGACGCCGTCGATGACACGGACCAGCACGATGACGCCGAGATAGGCGTCGTACCAGCTATCGACCAGCATGGCTTTCAGCGGCCTGGACGCGTCGCCGTCGCGCGGCGGCGGCAGGCGCTTGACGATCGCCTCCAGCACGTCCGGGATGCCGAGCCCGGTCTTGGCCGAGATCATCAGCGCGTCGGAGGCGTCGAGGCCGATGACGTCCTCGACCTGCTCCTTGACGCGGTCGGGCTCGGCGGCGGGCAGGTCGACCTTGTTGAGCACGACGACGATCTCGTGATCGGCGTCGATCGCCTGGTAGACATTGGCGAGGGTCTGCGCCTCGACGCCCTGGGAGGCGTCGACCACCAGCAGCGAGCCCTCACAGGCGCGGAGCGACCGCGAGACCTCGTAGGCGAAGTCGACATGGCCCGGCGTGTCGATTAGGTTGAGCACGTAATGCTCGCCGTCGGCGGCGTCGTATTCGAGCCGCACCGTGTTGGCCTTGATGGTGATGCCGCGCTCGCGCTCGATGTCCATCGCGTCGAGCACCTGGTCCTTCATCTCGCGCTCCTCCAGCGACCCGGTCGCCTGGATCAGCCGGTCGGCGAGCGTCGACTTGCCGTGGTCGATATGCGCCACGATGGAGAAGTTGCGGATGTTCTTGAGCGGTGTCGTCATGGGCGCGGCATGTAGCAGGGGCGGCGCGAAAGGCAAAGCGGCAAATGGCGGCAGGCGCGGGGGCGGCTCACAGCAGCCCGGCCACCCACACGATGAGCAGCGCGGAGGGCACGAGCAGCGCCTGGGCGAGCAGCGTGCCGGCGAGGCGGCTCGCGACCATCCACATCACCGCGCGGCGGAAATCGGCCTCGCTGGCGCGGCCCGCCACGACATCGTCGGTGAGGCCGGAGAGGTACGGGTCGACGATCAGGAACAGCGCGATCGTCGCGATGCCGTTGATGACCGAGGAGAGCGTCGCGGCCGTCACGCGGAAGTCCGGGTCGAGCGAGCCGGCATAGATCGCGGCGAGCACGCCGACGGTCCAGAGGGCGGTGGCGATGACGTTGAGGACGACGACGCCGGCCGGCACCGCGCCGCCGAGCCGCAGCCGCCTGAGATTGGCGTAGCGCGGCATCGAGACCGATTCGGAGAGCACGGCGAGGCCGCGCGGCGTCGCGGCGCGCAGCATCAGGAGCGGCACCGAGCGGCGGCGGCGGAAGGCCTCGACGGCGACGGTCGAATAGCGCTGGAAGGTCGGGATCAGCAGCCCGCCGGCGAGTGTGGCGGCCGAGGCGGCGCCAAGCACCAGCGCGAAATCGAAGGCGAGATCGTGCAGGCCGGGCGCGTGGATGGTGTTCTCGACCCGCTTGGCCAGGAACGGCCCCTGGAAGGAGTTCGACACCCGCGACACCAGCACCAGGATGTTGAACAGCGAGAAGGCGATGGCGATGTTGCCGGTGCGCACGCCGGCGATGCGGAACGCGTAGGCGAGCGTGCCGATCAGGTGGATGACGAAGGTCAGTGCGACGATGATCGCGAGCTGCAGGTCCATGGGCGCGGCGTCCGGTGACGCTGCCTTCTAGAGCAAGATCAGGCGAGATTGAAACGGTTCCGCATCGGCGCGGGAGCAGCGGCGCGATTTTCCGCGCCGAACGCATTTTTCATGTCACACGGGACCGCCCTGCCTCGTCAACGCGGGAGGAGGTGCACCATGCGCTTTGTTCTCTACGCCCTCGCGCTGTTCCACGGCGCCAATGGCGCGGTCATGCTGGCCGCGCCGGATTTCTGGTATGCGACCGTGCCGGACGTCGCCTATACCGGCCCGTTCAATCCGCATTTCGTTCACGATATCGGCATCGCCTTCCTCGCCGCGAGCGTATCGCTGGTGCTGGGCGCCGGCGGCAACCGGGCCGTGCTGTGGCCCGGCGCGGCATTCCTCGGCGGCCATGCCGCCCTGCACATGGCCGAGATGGCGCTGCACGGCACCACGGCCACGGCCGGCCTGCGCGACCTGGCTCTGATCCTGGTGCCGGGTCTGCTGCCTCCTGCCATTCTGGCGCTGCCGCGCGGCGCCCTACCGGAGCAAACACGATGATCACGGCATTGTTGAAGAACCGCATCCGCGGCTTCGAACGGCATTACGGCTACGACGCCGGCTATCTCGCAGACACGGTCGATGCGGATGCCCGCGGCGGCCTCAAGCTGATGCTGGCGTCGACGTTTCTAGCCCATCGCTTCGCCGCGCCGACGGAGGCCTATTTCGCCGCCAAGGTGCGCTCCGCGATGCGTGCCGATTGCGGTCCCTGCCTCGAACTCACCGTCAAGATGGCAGAGGAGGCGGGCATTGCGCCGGCCGATTTGCTGCCGGTGCTGGGGCATGGCGATGCCCGTGGCGACATCGCGCTCGCGATCCGTTTTGCCGACGCGGTGATCGACAACGCCGAAGAGCTGGTCGAGATCGTCGACGAAACCCGCCGGCGGTTCGGCGAGCGCGCGATGCCGGGGCTTGCGGCCGCGGTCGTCGCCGGTCAATTCTATCCGCTCTACAAGCGCGGAATGGGCCATGCGGCCACCTGCCGGCCGGTGGTGCGTGACCTGATCGCCCGGCATGGCGGGACAGAGGGGATGAGGGTCGATGCCGACCACCGCATCGCTGCCGGTCTTTCTTGAGCACAGGCGGCGGCTGACGCGGCTCGCCTACCGCTATCTCGGCTCCGTCGCGGATGCCGAGGACGTGGTGCAGGAGGCGTGGCTGCGCTTCGAGGGCGCGCCGCCGGCGCGCGAACCTGCCCGCCTGCTGTCGACGATCGTCACGCGGCTCTGCCTTGATCGTCTGAAATCGGCGCGCCACCGCCGCGAGGTCTATGTCGGGGAATGGCTGCCCGAGCCGGTCGTCGGAGAGCCGGCCGCCGGCGAAGGCGATACAGCACTCGATATTTCCTTCGCAGTGATGCGGGCGCTGGAACGGCTGTCGCCGGCCGAGCGCGCGGCATTCTTCCTGCACGATCTGTGGGACCTGCCGTTCGAGGAGGTGGGCGAGGTCCTCGCGCGCTCACCCGAAGCGTGCCGCAAGCTGGCATCGCGGGCGCGCCGCAACCTCACAGAGGCCAGGCAGCGCTTCAAGCCCAGCGCCCTCGATGTCGAGCGCCTCGCGGACGCCCTCAAGGTCAGCGTCGAAACCGGCGACCCCGGTGTGCTGAAGGCGATGCTCGCCGCCGACGCGGAACTCGTTACCGACGGCGGCGGCAAGGTGCTCGCGGCGCGAAACGTCATCCACGGCGCCGACGCAGTGGCGCGGTTTCTCGTCGGTGTGGCATCCAAGAGCACGGGGCTGGGCGAAGTTTCCGTCACGCACGCCGACATCAACGATGCGCCGGGCATGCTGGTGCTGATCGGCGGCGTGCTGGACCAGACCTTTGCGTTCGACCTCGACGAGGCGGGACTGGTCCGGGCGATCTACGTGGTGCGCAATCCCGACAAGCTCCGCGCGGTCGGCGGACGGGGCAGGGCAGTCATCGCCGCCACCGGCCCCGGCCGCAACGGTCAGTGATAGCCGAGATCCGTCGCCTTCCCGCCGAACACCCGGTAGGCGTAGAAGGAATAGCCGATGATCACCGGCAGCACGAACAGAGTGCCGACAAGGATGATGGCCAGACTGTCCGTCGCCGATGCCGCATCCCAGATCGTCAGCCGGTCCGGCACCACATAGGGGTAGAAGGAATAGGCAAGGCCGGCAAAGCCGAGCGCGAAGATCGCCGCGAGGACGAGGAACGGCAGCAGCGCATGGCGGTCGCCGGGCTTGGGCAGCCGGAAGGTCATCAGGAAAAGCAGCAGGAAGAGCATGCCCGACAGGACCGGCAGCGGCGCCAGAAAGGCGAATTCGGGCCACACGAACCATTTGTCGAAGATGCGCGGGCTTGCGAACGGGGTTGCGAGCGACACGGCGGCCATGCCGCCGGCCGTGAAGATCAGCGCCGAGCGCAGCCAGACTACCGCCTTCTTCTGGAGCTCGCCTTCCGTCTTGTAGATCAGCCACGCCGCGCCCATTGCGGCATAGGCGGCGGCAAGGCAGACGGCCACCAGCGCCCCGAAGCCGATCGCCGCCGGCGACAAGTCCAGACCGAGGACGTAGATGCCGAGCATGTAGCCCTGCGCGAGCGCGGCAAGCAATGAACCGGCCATGAAGAGAAAATTCCAGCGATACTTGCGGCGCTGGGGGACCTTGGCGCGGAAGTCGAACGCGACGCCGCGCAGGATCAGGCCGACAAGGAGAAGGAAGACGGGGATGTAGAGCGCAGTCAGGATGATGCCGTGGGCGATCGGGAAGGCGACGAGCAGGAGGCCGACCGCGAGTACGAGCCACGTCTCGTTAGCGTCCCAGAACGGGCCGATCGCCGATATCATCACGTCCTTCTCCTCGTTGTCGGCGCCCGCGAACAGGATCCCGATGCCGAGGTCGAAACCGTCGAGCACGACATAGATCAGGATCGACAGGCCCATCAGCCCGGCAAAGACCAGCGGAAGAAGTGTGTCCCAGTCATAGGTCATGGAGTTGCATCCCTATTCTCCGGCGACCGGCTGCGACAGCGCACGGCCGAGCACGGCGGGCAGCGGTGCCTCATCGCCTTCCTTCGCCGCCTTGAGGGCGAGCGTGACGAGCACGCCGAGATAGACGACAAGCAGGATCGCGTAGAGCGCGAGATAGGCGCTCAGCGTGAACGCGACATGCGACCCGGGCACCGGCCCCAGCGCCTGCTCGGTGGTGAGCACGCCCTGGACCAGCCATGGCTGGCGGCCGATCTCCGTCGTGTACCAGCCGGCCAGCACCGCCACCCATCCGGACAGGGCCATCGGGACCATCAGCATCGCCAGCGGCCGTGGCAGCGTATGGCGGCGGTAGAGAAAGTAGGCCGCGCTCCACGACACCAGGAGCATCAGCACGCCGACCCCGACCATGATGCGGAAGGCGAAGAAAACCGGCGCGACGGGCGGATGGTTGTCCTCGAACCGGTCGAGCCCTGGCACCTCGGCCGAAGGGCTGTGGCCGAGGATCACCGAAGCGCCGCTCGGGATGGTGACCTCGTAGAGGTTCTCGCGCGTCGTCTCGTCGGGCCAGGCGAACAGAACCAGCGGAACATGCGTCCGGGTTTCCCAGTTCGCTTCCATCGCGGCGATCTTGGCCGGCTGGTGTTCGAGCGTGTTGAGGCCGTGCTGGTCGCCGGCCAGGATCTGCAGCGGGATCAGCACTGCCCCGATGCCGACGCCGGTGCGCAGCGCCTTCCACATGGTCTCAGAACGATCGCCGGCCAGATAGCGCAACGCCGACAGGCCGGCGACGAGAAAGGCCACCGTAAGGCCCGAAGCGAGCAGCATGTGGACGAGCCGCCACGGGAAGGAGGGATTGAACACGACGGCCCACCAGTCGGTGGCGTAGGCGACGCCGTCGCGCATCTCGAAGCCGGTGGGCGTGTGCATCCAGGAATTCAGCGCCAGGATCCAGAATGCCGACATGGTGGTGCCGAAGGCGACCAGGAAGGTCGCCAGCGTGTGCATGCGGTTGCCGACGCGCGAGAAGCCGAACAGCATGATGCCGAGGAACACCGCCTCGAGGAAGAAGGCGGTCAGCACCTCATAGGCGAGCAGCGGCCCGGCGATGTTGCCGACGGTCTCCATGAAGCCCGGCCAGTTGGTGCCGAACTGGAAGCTCATCGTCACACCCGAAACGACGCCGAGCGCGAAAGACAGGGCGAAGACCTTCACCCAGGTGAAATAGGCGCGCATCCAGGCGCCGTCGCCCGTGGCCGTGTAGCGCAGCTTGAAGAACAGCAGCACCCACCCGAGCGCGATCGTGATGGTCGGAAACAGGATATGGAACGAAATGTTCGCGCCGAACTGGATGCGCGAAAGAATGAGCGGGTCCATCGATCATCTCCGGGGCATCGTCCATGAGATAGGCAAGCCGGCGGGGTTGGTCAAAGCGACCAGTTGGCGCGGGGTCGGGCATGGCCGCGTGGGCGATGCGCGATCGCTCGCGCAGGCCGGTGCAATGCCAAAGAAGCGGTTGCGCTTGCGCGCGCGCTGTTGCAACCTGCCGCCATGCCTATCGGCCGGGCGGTTGGGGAACCGCCGGTATCGATGGCGAGACGGACGGCTCGAAGGGTGCGGGCGGGGCAGGCGCGGAGAGAAGCGTGCCCGGTTCGTGGCGTACGGACGTTCCACAACGGGAGGAAATGTGATGAGACGACTTGTGATGACAAGTGTCGCTGCGGCGGCGCTCACCCTCGGGATCAGCGCCGCTGGCGCCCAGGAAACCTGGCAGATGCAATCGACCTATCCGGGCTCGCTGACGCAGCTCGGAACGCTCGGCAAATGGGTCGCCGAGCGCGTCACCGCCGTCACCGACGGCGCCGTGACGATCGAGTTCCAGGAACCGGGCGCCATCGTACCGGCGCTGGAGGTCTTCGACGCCGTGTCGTCGGGCGCGGTCGCGGCCGGCTGGTCGACGCCGGGCTACTGGGCCGGCAAGGTGCCTTCGCTGCAGCTCTTCGCCGCCGTGCCGTTCGGCCCCGAGGCGGGCGAATATCTCGCCTGGATCAAATATGGCGGCGGCAAGGAGATGTTCGACGAGATCTACCACAAGAGCAACATCCACTCGATCCACTGCGGCATCATCGCGCCCGAGGCATCGGGCTGGTTCCGCAAGGAGATCAATACCGTCGACGACCTGAAGGGGCTCAAGATGCGCTTCTTCGGACTTGGAGCCAAGGTGATGGAGAAGATGGGCGTGTCGACCCAGCTCCTGGCCGGCGGCGACATCTTCCCCGCGCTTGAACTCGGCACCATCGACGCGACTGAATTCTCGATGCCCGCGATTGACCTCAATCTGGGCTTCTACCAGGTCGCCAAGCATTACTACTTCCCGGGCTGGCACCAGCAATCGACCCTGTTCGACCTGATGATCAACCTCGACACCTGGGAAGGGCTCGACGAGACGACCCAGCTTCAGATCGAGACCGTCTGCGACGCGGCGATCACCAACGGTCTGGCCGAAGGCGAGGCGATCCAGTTCGGCGCGCTCGAGAAGCTGGAGGCCGAAGGCGTGACGATCCACACCTGGCCGAAGGAAATCCTCGACACGCTCGAAGGCGCATGGACGGAAGTCGTCACGGCCGAAGCAGCGGCGGACGCCGATTTCGACCGGGCCTGGAAGTCGCTGTCGGAGTTCCGCACCCGCTACAAGCGCTGGCGTGATCTCGGCTACATGCCGCGCAACTGACCAGCCGCCTTTCCTTCGACATGCCGGTCCGCGCTCGACGCGGACCGGCAGCTTAGCGGTAGAGGCTCATGGGTTCCATTTCAGCTTTGATTGCGATCGCCGCGGCGGTCGCGCTGGTGATTCTGCCGCAAGGCACCACCGGCATCTTCGTCGCGCTCGCCATTCTGCT
>JAMLJD010000096.1 GCA_023953775.1 Rhizobiaceae bacterium
CCCGAAACCAGACCGGGGCCCCGGCGGCCGGCGTCATGTCGTCTCGTGCGGGAAAGGGCAGCGAGCCGCGGCGTATCCGCGAGGAACCGGTGTTCCTCCAACCGAACCGCGCTTTCGCAACACCTGTTTTCACGCCGCTTCCTCGACTGCTCAACCGGACGTTTAAACCGATTATTGATTATTTCCAAAAACTGATACGGCTGTCAACATAATGTCGCAAAAGACTCAAAATTTGCGTTCTTGTCTCAATATCGAACGATCGTCATATTTTTTCGATTGACTGAAAAGCCGGTGAAGGATCCTCGAGATAGCGCTGGATCCGACGGCTAGCAGCCCGCGAAGCCTGTCGTGGGGTAGACCGAAAAATGTTGTAAAAGCAGTATCTTATGGTTTGTATGTCTGTGACATATGGCGGTCCGGGACGCCGCCCGAATGCCGGGTGCAGCGCGCATCCACCGTGGTCTTCGGCCATGGCTGGAGGGCGTGTGCAGGGCTGAAATCCAGCCGATCGCGGCAGGCGGGAATCAATCGCAAAAAAGAAACAGTGGCCACCGGAGTGGCTCACCGGGATCGTTTGTGACCGCGGAGGCGGAGGGCGCGTCAGCGCCTCACGAGCCCGCCGTCGACATCGAACGTCGCGCCGTTGACGCTGCCGCAGGGCCCGGTCGCGAGAAAGGCGATTACGGCCGCGACTTCGTCGGCGGAGGAGAAGCGGCGGATCGGAATCTGGTCCTCGTAGAACTTCATGCGTTCGGGCGACATGGCGCCGGCCGACATCGGGGTATGGACGGGCCCCGGCGCGACGACGTTGATGCGCAGGCCGGAGGGGCCGTAGTCGCGGGCAAGCGACTTGCCGAGCGCAACGGTCGCCGCCTTCGCGGCGGCATAGGCGGCGTCGGCGGCACCGGTTGCCGCGGCCTGACTGGAGACCAGGATCAGGCGCCCCGCTCCCGCCGGCGCCATCGCCTCGACGAGCGCCTGTGCGATCCAGAATGCCGCCTTGAAATTGTCGGCGAAGATCTCGTCGAACGTCTCGTCGTCATAGTCGGCAAAAGGAATGCGCCGGTAGGTTCCGAGACAGACGACGCCGATGGCGGGCGCGCCGAGTTCGACCAGGGTCGGGGCCAGCGCGGCGCGGACCGCGTTCCGGCTGGCGCCGGCCGCCTCGATCTCGCCCGCGAGGCGCGGATCGCGCGAGGGAAAGCGGTCGTAACCGACAACCCTTGTCCCGGTCGCCAGAAGCGCGTCGACGACGGCGCGGCCGATGCCGCCACCACTGCCGGCCATGAGTGCCCAATCGCTCACATGCCGCTCCCGATCCTGGACCATGCTCCCGACGGGCGGGGGCAGGAACATGTCCCGTCCTGTCTGCCTTCCGGCACTTCGGCCACGCGAGGTGACGTCACTTGTTCCGGCGATGCTCTAGTCATGCATGAAGGAGACATTGTCGTTCCCGACCCTGATCTGCGAGCGCTGCACCGCCTCGTCGATCTCCTCGAGGTGGCGCTCGAACTCGGCGATCCGCGCCAGAATGAGCTCGGCTATCGTATTCATCGCGTCGAGCGTCTGGCTGCCGATATGCGGCGTGCACAGGACGTTCGGCAGTTTCAGGAGTTCGTCGTCCCGGTCCACCGGCTCGTGGTGGTAGACATCCAGCGCGGCCGAACGGATCGCGCCGCTGCGCAACGCCTCGATCAACGGGCCGCGGGCGACGATCTCGGCGCGGGCTGTGTTGACCAGCACGGCGCCGCGCGGGAGGAGCGAGAGCTCGCGCCCGCCGAGCAGCAGACGCGTGTCATCGCTCAGCGGAAGATGGATCGACAGGGCCTGCGAGCGCTCCAGAAGCGTCGCCAGCGGCACGAAGGTTCCGCGCACCGCATTGGCGGTGATCTTCTCGGGCGTGTTCGGGTTGTGATCGTGGATGAGGATCGAGAATCCGGGAGGCCGAGGCAGAGTTCGGCGGCGGCGGCGGCCGATGCGCCCGAAGCCGAGGATGCCGAGCGGCACCTGCTGGTCGAAGTTGAGGCCGATGTCGGCCTCTGACGCTCCAGTTGCCGGCGCGGAGTTCGTCGGACATGAACTGCGTTTCCCGCCATGCCGCCAGCAGCATGGTCACGGCGTGCTCGGCAACGGCCTGCGTTCCGCCGGGCGCGGCATCGACCTCGACGCCGCGCCGCCTCGCGGCCTCCATGTCGATATTGTCGAAGCCGGAGCCGGCCTTGATGATGAGCTTCAGATCAGGTGCCGCGGCGATGTGCCGGGCAGTCAGATCCAGATGGCTGCGCATGACGATGATCTCGGCGTCGGCAAGCGCGCGGTCGATCGGTCCGCTCTCGACCTGAACGATCTTGTGGCTGTGCCTCAGCGCCTCGATCAGCTCCGGCGCATATTGTCCAAGCAGGAGAATGTTCATCGGCCGCCTTCGGTCCTCGTAACCAGGGCGCGGTGGTCTCGGTCTGCTGCGACGGGCCGGAACCAACTTTTTCCCGGTGCCGCCATTTCCATCATCGCCAAACCGCAGTATGTGTCAATAATCGATACATTCTGCACTGTGTTCGAAAAATTGGAAATAGTGCAAATTTTGATAATTGCCCGTTACGATACAACCTTCGTTTTATCGTGAAGGACGGAAACAACCTGAACGGTTGCCGCTGATGGCATGGATCGCCGCCCGTAACGACCTTCTCAGCCGACTCCGTCGTCCCGGCATCGCGTTACTCCATCTCGTCGCACTGCTCGACGGCTTCGCCGTCGCGATGGTCATACCGCTTCTGCCGCGCCTCGCCGCAAATGCCGGCGCTGCGCCGGGCGAATGGGTCATCATCGTCACCCTCAACGGCATCCTGCTGACCATCGGTTCCTTCGCCTGGGCGCGCGTGGTGGTGCTGTCGCGGGCGCGGGCCATCATCGGCCTGACGCTTGGCGTCAAGGCGCTGTTCCTGGCCGCCCTGTGCCTCGATCCGTCGTGGATCGGACTGATCGGCAATCGCGGGCTCTCCGGCATCATGGTCGGCACGCCGGTCGCGGTGCAGACGCTGCTGATGGCGATGGCAGGCGGCGACAGCCGCCACCGGGCCACCTTCATCTCGAGTTTCGCCGTGGCGACCGGGTTTGGCCTGACGCTCGGTCCGCTTGCCGCACTCCTCGTTCTCGAAGATATCATGCCACTCGACACGCTCCTGCTCGCCGTCGCGGTCATGACGCTGACGCTCGCGGGTATAGCGGCCTTCGGCCGGCAAGGCGAGATTCCGGCAGACGCCGCCCGGCCCGCGGGCGGCAAGCCGGCACCGGTCCGGGACAGGTACACGCCGGGCGTGATGGCGCTGCTCGCGACAAGCGGCCTGTCGCGCTGCGCCACGACCGCGTTCCCGGTGCTGCTGCTCCTGTGCGCGGAGGCGGGCCAACAGGGTATCGCAGTCTCGTTCGCCGCAGTGCTGATCTCGCTGATCGGGTTTCTGGAGATCGGTGCGCAGCTCGTGGCGCCGGTCGCCGTCGGCCGGTTCGACCAGCTTCGCATCAATATCGTGCTGCTCGCGCTCATCTCGACCGGGCTGATTGTCGCCGCGATCTCGCTGGCGCCCGTGGCAGCGGTCTGCGCGGCGGTTCTCGTCGCGGTCGGAGGCGGCGCCATCCGCACCACGCTTACGAGCTGGATGGTCGATCTGCACCAGGGTCAGGTCGGCCGTCTCCTTGGCGACAATCTCGGCGTCAACGGCATCGCACGCGCGGCGGCCCCGGCCACGGCCGGCGCGGCGTTCGGCGCGGGTGCCGAGCTCGTGCTCGCCGCCTTTGCCGCGATCCCGCTGCTGCTGATCGCCGTCATCATCCCGGCGACGCGGCGGCCGCAGCATTTTTCCCTCAACAACCGGCTGGAGGATTGAACCATGCGCGCAACCGTGACGGAAGACGCCCGCTTCCTGGCGTGGGCGGTCGGAGCAAAGCCAGGCGAAGGCTATCGCGGCGGCCATTCCGACGAGCGGCTGCTCAAGCTGTGCTTCGACCACCGGGTGGCGGGCCGGCTGCTGGCGCGCCTGAGGAACTCCAGGCCCGACTGGGCAAGCGACGCGCTTCTGGCCGGTCTCGAGGAACAGCAGGCGGAGAACCTGAAACTCGTCAAAATGCACAGCGCGGCCTTCAAGGCAATTCACGACCGCTACCTGACGCATGGCGAGAAGATCATCTCCATGAAGGGGTTGGCCTGCTTCGCCTATACGGGAAATCCGGACCATGTCCGCAGGACCCTCGACATCGATATCCTGGTCGACGATCCCGAGACGCTGGCTGCGGCGATGCGGGCCGACAAGGTGACCGAATATCGCAACGTATCACCGCATGAGATCATCAATGCGCGGATCGAAGGGGTCGGCATCGACCTCCACGCCCACTATCCGATCTGGTCACTCGATGGCGACGCCGCGGCCTGGCAGGGGCGCGGCCGCGAGCAGGGCGACGCCATCCTGCACCGGGGCGAACTCCAGGTCAGTCCGCTGACATTCGAGGATCTTACCGACCAGGCATTTCCCGCCGAGGTGTTCGGCGTCGAGGGCGTGCACGTACCCGATCCGTCCATCTCGGTTCTGATCATATGCGCCCATTGCTTCCGCGACTTCATGTCCTTCTCGTCGATCACGGTGCGCGCGAAGCCGACGCTGAAGTTCGGCGATCTCGCGGAGATGGGTGACTATCTTTCCCAGCCGGGCTTCTCGCCGCAGCGGCTGCTGGCCTTCGCCGACAAGACCCATGCGACGCAGGCAGTCCGGTGGATGGCGCGGATACTGCTCCAGCTCACCGGGGACGACCGGCTGGCGACGGCGCTTGGTGCGTCCGCCTCATCGGAGGAAGACTTCTTCTCGCAGTTCCCGCGCGCTGTATGGGGCGGCTTCTTCGCCCGGCTGCCCGACAGTTTCGAAAACTTCATAGCCGGCAAGATACCGACCGCGCAGGTGGTCTCCGCGCTCGGCGGACTGGCTATCGACGCGGAAGGCGAAGGGCGCATCAGCATCGAGGCGACAGGCGCGCCGACATCGCCGGGCGGCAATACGCACATCCTCGACCGGCCGAACACCGCTGCTCCGGCCGCGATCTCGATCCGCCGCGACGACCGGGACATCGCCGTGGTGGTGGAGGGCGAAACATTGTCGCGCGGGCCGAACACGCGGGTCCATATCGATATTGCCGGCTATCCCTGGGAATGGAACTGGGACCGGAGCGCCGACCGGGTCACGGCCAAGAAGTCGATTCACGTCCCCGAGCCCCGGACCGTCTTCGAGAAGACGCCGTCGGGCTTCCGGCTCGAATACCACATGGATCCGACCCTGCTCGACCTGCCGGAGAACGGCGAGATACCTGGGCTGGTCGGCGTCGGCGAATTCGAGCACACTCCGGTCATGCGCGCGGGGACGCTGGTTCCCTTCGTCATCCGGTAGCTTGCGACCATCCCGTTCGAAACCCGACCCGTCATCCAACAAGGGGCGACAATGCCGAAAAACCTCAAGAACCGCAGTCTTCTGACGTTGAACGAATTCACCAGCCCGGAACTCGTGCGGCTCATAGACAGGGCTATCGACTGCAAGAAGCTGAAGCAGGCGCGGATCTTCAATCACGGCCTGAAAAACCGGAACATCTGCGGCATCTTCCTGAAGCCGTCAGGCCGCACCAGCACGTCCTTCGTGGTGGCATCGCATGACGAGGGCGCGCATCTTCAGTTCTTCCCGGCGGAGAATATCCGGTTCGGCCACAAGGAGAGCGTCAAGGACTTTGCCCGGCTGGTCGGGCGCCTGTTTGACGGGATCGCCTTTCGCGGCTTCGAGCATGAGGTCGCCGAACAGCTTGCCGAGCATGCCGGCATTCCGGTTTGGAACGGTCTTACCGACACACACCATCCGACCCAGGTGCTGGCCGACGTCATGACCTTCAAGGAGGAGTTCGGCACGATCGCCGGCCTCACCATCGCCTATCTCGGCGACGGGCGGAACAACATGGTCACCTCGCTGGCGATCGGTGCGTTGAAGTTCGGCTATCATCTGCGGATCGTGGCGCCCGCGGAACTGCAGCCGACCAAAACCATGATGGCCGACATCAACGACAATACGCCCGAAAGGCTCGGCAGCGTCACGATCACCGACAAGGTCGGCGACGGCGTTGCAGGGGCGGATGTCGTCTACACCGACGTCTGGGTGTCGATGGGCGAGAAGGTTCCCGTCGAGGAGCGGATCAGGCTGCTCAAGCCGTACAAGGTGACGCCGGACGTCATGAAGGCGACGGGCCGCGCCAATTCCATCTTCATGCACTGCCTGCCGGCGTTCCACGATCTGGAAACCGAGGTGGCGCGGGAATATCCCGAACTGATCGAGGTGGACGATGCCGTGTTCGAAGGTCCGCAGAGCCGGGTCTTCGACCAGGCCGAGAACCGGATGCATTCGATCAAGGCGCTGATGCTCGAAACGATCTGACTACCACATCGGCAATGCGATGCCGGCGAGCGCGATCCCGAGCGCGGCGCCGGCCGCAACCATCACGCCGACGGCGGGACGCCAGAAGATTTGCGGATCGCGGCGGAACCACGCGGTCCGCGCCGCGGCGACGACGGCCAGATAGCAGGCCATCGCGCCGACGACATAGCCCGTCGCGACAAGCGGTATGGCGTTCCGGGCGGGTCCAAGTGCGGCCGCCAGCAGGGCGCCCGGCAACAGCATATCGAACCATATGCCGGCATTGGATGATGCCGAGACTGCCGTTTGCGGTATGCCCGCGGGCAGGGCGACCCCGTCGGGGACGCCGCGCCACGACCGGCTGACGAGCTGATACGCCGCGAAGGCAACGAAGAACAGCGCTGCGCCAAGGATTCCGAATGCGTGCCAACTCTCCGGCAAGAGGGCGAATCCCAGCGCCGCCACTGTCAGTCCAGCAGCGTAGACGACCTCCGATATCCCGTAGCCGGCCAGCAGTCGTGCGGTGGCGGCGCGGCCGGTCTGCGATGCGACGACCAGCGCCTGCAACCGCCGGCCCGGCGCCAGCGACAGGGCCAGCGCCAGCAATAGCCCGGCACCGAACGCGATTGCTCCCGACGTGACATCCATCGATCCGTTCCCTCCCCAGCGGTTTCGTCTCATTTTTGAACCGGAACCCTTGCCACGGAAACGGGGCAATTGCATCATCCGTTTTCGACGCGGCCAACCGATGCCGCGTGAGAGAGAGGGAGCGAGCGCCGCCGCATGGCCAATCTGGCGATCAACGATTCCAGCCGTCTCGGATTGCGCCTTCTGGAGCGCGCGAAGCTGCACGGCCACCGGGTGACTTTCCTGCAGTCGAACGGCTACCGGCTCTACCGGCAGGACGAGTATTGCGACCGGGTGATGGCGAGCCTCGACGAGATCATTCCGCTGGACGACACGACCGACCGGGAGCTGGTGGCGACGACGCTCGCCGCCGCGCACGCCCGGCGCCCCTTCGACGCGGTCCTGAGCCTCAACGAATACACGATCGAGGCGACGGCCTACGCCGCCGAGCGGCTCGGGCTCGGCTTCACGCCCCATGAGGCCGTGCGCCGCGCGCGCGACAAGCACCGGCTGCGCGAAGCCATGCGTGCGGCTGGTCTGGCCTCCGCCCAGTCGCGTCGGGCGGCCAGCCTCGACGCGGTCGGGCCGCTCGCGGACGAGATCGGCTATCCCGTGGTGATCAAGCCGACGACCTCGGCGGACAGCCGGCTGGCGCGAATCGTGCGGACCCGCGCGGCCCTGCCGGCGACGATCGAGGACATGAAGGCCGAGCAGGCGGCGCTCGACGCCGACATGCGCAAGCGGATTTCGACCTCGTTCATCGTCGAGGAATTTCTGGTGGGGCCGCTGCTTTCGGTGGAAGTCGGCCTTCGCGACGGCGTCTTCTTCGACTTCATGGTCTCGGAACGCATCCAGGCGGCGCATGACGAAACAATCGAGCTCGGATCGATCATGCCGGCTTCGCTCGGTCCAGAGGATCGGGCCGCGTGCATCGACTATGCGCATCGCGTCGTCGAGGCGCTGGGCTTCGGGATCGGCCTGTTCCACATCGAGATGATCCTGACCGGCGAAGGCCCGAAGCTGGTGGAAGCGAATCCACGCCTGATGGGGGGCTCCATGCCCTTCGTCTACGACTTCACGACCGGCGACTTCATCCACGACAAGCTGCTCGCCATCCATCTCGGAGAACCGGTCACCGTTCCCGAAATCCCGGCGGGCCGGCAGGTCGCCTCGTCGCGCCTGCAGGTGTTCGAGGCGGGTACGGTCGCGGAAGACTACCGCGAGCCGCCGGCGCAGGAGATCAGCCGGCATCTGGTGCTCTACGAGACCTATGTGAAGCCCGGTGAAGCTGTGAAGCCGGAGCAGATCGCCGGCCGCTTTCAGCTCCGCGTCGAGGACGGGACGCCGGTGCGCGAGGCCGTCGAGGCGGTGTGGACGGCAAGCGAGCGGCGTCTTGGCGTGACACTCACCCGATGACGGCCGTCGTCGACGCCGCGCCGGACATCCGGCGCAATTTCTGGCTGCTGTGGATCGCCATGTTCTCGACCATGGCCGGTGGCAACATGCTTCTGGTCTGCCTGTCGCTGAAGATCTACGCGGCAACGGGTTCGGCGCTCGATGCCGGGCTGGTTTTCGTCGCCCAGTTCACGGCCGCGATCTTCCTGTCCGGCTTCATCGAGCGGCTTTGCCGGGGGCACCCGCCGCGGCGGGTGCTGCTCATCGCCGACGGCATGGCGCTGCTGGTGGTGATCGCGATTGGCTTCGTGCCCGAGGACAACATCGTTCTGGTCTTCGTTCTGCTTCTGGCGCGCGGCTTCACCGAAGCGCTGATGAAGTCGGCGCGGGGGGTGGCGATCAAGATCAACTTTCCGGCTGCCGTCGTGGAGCGGTCGAACGCGCTGCTGGCCGCGCCGCATTATCTCGGCAATGCCGCCGGTGTCGTGCTGGCCTCGCTGATCGTGGAACGCCTCTCTATCGGCGGCATCGGCCTCGTCGCGGCTGGCCTGCTCGCACTTTCGATCTGCTGCTATCTCGGGCTGACCCTGCGCGACGACACTGCCGCGGCGAAGGATCGCGACTTCAGGCTGCTCGCCCGCGCCGCGACGGTTCTGCGCACGAATGCCGCGCTGCGCTACGCGCTCGGCTATGTCTTTGCCTGCACGGCCCTGTTCCAGGGCTATCACCAGATCGCCCGCACGCTGGTGCCGATGGACAGGCTTGGGCTGACGGCGTCGCAGTCGAGCGTGTTTCAGTTGTCCGCCGTCGCGGGCATTCTCGTCGGCACCGTCGTCGTGGCGACGTTCCTTACCGGGGAAAGGCGGCGGCTGGTGCCGCTGCCGGCCGGCATGACGGCCACCGCGCTGTTCTGCGTGATGCCGTGGATGACGTCTTCGCCCATCGTCGCCCTGACAGGCTATTTCCTGTTTCTGGCCTTCTTCGAGATCACCTTCCTCAGGGCGCAGAACGCCATGCTGCTGGCGGCGGACGATACGCAGATCGCCACGGCGATGGTCATGTTCTACGCGCTGTCCTATGCCGGGATGGCCGCGGTGATCCTGGTGACCGGGTTTCTCAGCGATCTTTTCGGCGGCGTGCCGGTGGCGCTGGGCGTCGCCGCCGCGGCGATCCTCGTATCGCTGGTTCTCGAGACGCGGCTCCGGCCACCGGTCGGCGCCTGAGGCTTCAGCCTCGAAGCGCGGTTTCGCGCAGCGTCAGCTCGAATGTCTCGGCATTGCCGATCTGTGCAGCCTTCCACTCGCGATGGAAGCGCGGCATCATCTCGTGCGGCGCGATGTCGGGCATCGCGTTCAGCTCGCGCGCGAGGTGAATGAACTGGCCGTGCGACACGACAAGTATGTCGGCGTCCCGCAGCGCGCCGAGATAGTCGAGCTCGCCGCGCACCCGGTCCATGAAATCGGCGAAGCTCTCGGCATCCGGCCCGTCGCTCAGGCCGTGGTCCATCGCCGCCCAGTAGTCGGCGATCGCCGAAGCGCGCTGCGACGCGTCGGTGCCGTTGAAGCGGGCCGGGGACAGGTAGACGAATTCATGCAGTCCGTCGCGGATCTCGCAGGGCAGCCCGGGAAACCGCTCGCGAATGGGCGCGGCGGTTTCGAGCGTGCGGCGGAACGGGGAGACGAGCAGAAGGTCGGGGGGCTTCGCCATGCGTTCGGCAAACGCGGCGGCCTGCGCATATCCCTTGTCGCTCAGCGGTCCTTCGGCGTTGCTGGCGGTCTTGAGGCCGGCATTCGCCGCGCTCTCGGCATGACGAAGAAAGGTGATCCGGCCTGCCATCGTCAGGCGTCCCGCGCCGCCGCCGGCATCAGTGGACCAGCGCCGCGTCGTGGAGTTCGAGGATGCGACGCTCGATCGCGTCGGCGCTCTCGGTCGCGTCGAGCACCACGATGTCGGGGTCGAGCGCGGCGATCGCCAGGAAGTTCTCGCGGACGCGGGTGACGTGCGAGAAATCGCGCTCCTCATAGGCGAGGTTGCCCTTGTCGCGCTTCATGATCCGGTCGAGAACGATCTTGGGCTCGAGGTCGAGGAAGACGATCAGGTCCGGCTTTGGGATATCGACATTGTAGCGGACAATCGACAGCGCATCGACGCCGCGCTCGACGTTGAAGGCGAGCGTGGAGAACACGTAGCGGTCGCAGATCACGGTACCGCCGGCGGCCAGCGCCGGATCGACGACCTCGACGATGTTGCGGCGGCGGTCGGCCGCCGACAGAAGCGTCAGGAGACGTCCGTCGGCGGCCGTGCCGTGGGCCAGGTAGGACTTGACCACCGGCTCGTTGCGGTACCAGTCGGTCGGCTGGCGGGTCCGGGTGACCGTGACACCGCGGCCTTCAAGCGTACCCTGAAGCCGTTCGACCTGGGTGGTCTTGCCGGTTCCGTCGAAGCCGCAGATCGCGACCAGCATGCCTTCGCGGCGTGCCGGCTTGCGCCAGAACAGCGCGTAGTCGGCGGGGTCCAGATCGATGGCCATCGGACGTATCAGCCGTCGCTTCGCTGGCTATCGGCCCGCGCCGGCCCGTTTCCAGCCCGGACGGGAACCGGATCGTCGGGAACCACGATCAGGTGACCGAATTCGTCGCGCTTGGAGCGCAGATAGGGCAGCAAATGCGAGAAATGGACTGCCGCGACGGGGATGACCTCCGTCACGTCCAGGCCGGCTTCGGCCATCAGCTCGATCTTATCAGGATTGTTCGAGATCAGCCTGATCTTCTTCAGACCGAACCAGCGCAGGATCGGCTTCGCGATCTGATAGTTGCGCTCGTCCTGATGGAAGCCGAGGTCGCGAAACGCGCCGGCTGTCGTGTAACCCTGTTTCTGTTGCAGGCGCATCGTGCGGACCTTGTGGAAAAGGCCGATGCCGCGACCCTCGTCAGGCGTGTAGAGGATCAGGCCGTTGCCGGCCTCGGTGATCATCCGGAATGCCTCGTCGAGCTGCCATTTGCAGTCGCAATGCGTGTCGCCAAAGGACTCGCTGGTGATGCAGGCGCCATTGACGCGGACGATCGCATTGTCGTCGAGGTCGCCGAGATAGATGGCGCTTACCGTCGCGAACTGCTCCGGCCGATGCTCGACCCTGAAGACGCGGAGCTTGAAGCGGCCCCAAATGTTCAGAATATCGCACTCTTCGGTCTGCTCAACGATCCTGACTTCCATCTCAACCTCGCATCTATCGCCGACTGCTTCGCATCAAAATCTAAATATTGATAACTGCCGAAATTTTGATACCGTAGAGACATAAATGTCAATCTCTTGTCGTTGCCGCATTAATGATCCAAGCGGTTTTCGGCACAGGCGAGCCGTATGATCGAAGCGATCCTCGATACTCCGGCACCGACTAGCGGGACCGTTGTCGCCGCTATTTCCCCGCGCGGACATGCAATCAGGCGGCGAGACCGTCACGACGCCTCCGCGCGTTCAGTTTCGCAGATCCTATCAGAAGCCAGCAGGGAGTGATTTCGTCATGTCGATCAGCGTTGTCGCCAGTCAGCCAAACGGCGCCGTTCAGCCC
>JAMLJD010000097.1 GCA_023953775.1 Rhizobiaceae bacterium
CGACCAGTATTCGAGCTCGAACAGTTCCGGCTTCGACAGGGGCTTGAAGCGGCCGACCGCCTCGGCCCCGTCAACAGCCTCGATCCACATCTCGCCGACGTCCGACGCGATCCGCGCATCCTTGCGCGTGCGCCCGAAACCGAACATGCCGAGACCCGGCACCAGCGCCAGGCGCGGCATCGGATCGAGCATCGTGCGCTTGACGTCGTCGCGGGCATCGTTGGTGGTGAAGTAGTCGGTGTAGTCGGCGACATAGGCCGCGACGACGTCGCGCACGCGCTCGGCATAAGCGGGGATGTCGCCGGCGGCGGGCGAGGGGAGCACCATCGGCCCCGTCTTGATCCGGATCGAGAGGTCGGGCGTGCTGACGCCGGTGTCGGCGAGTCGCTGGAGATCGGCGCGCGACAGGAACTGCCTGACCCGGTCCGAGGTGCGGAAATCGACGACGAAGCGGTCATAGCCGCCTTCGCCGCGGGCAAACGCCACCGCGCCGCGCAGGATCGGCGCGATCTCCTCGGGCGCGGCAAGCGACGCCGGAATGGACGCAGCTGTATGCGTCTTCTGCCGCGCGGCGATGAAGTCTTCCGCCCGGGTCACATAGTCGATCATGCGGCCATAGGCGTCCTCGGCGGTGTCGCCGAAGGTGAAGATGCCGTGCTTGTCGAGGATCAGGCCTGCCACGGATGGGTCGCGGTCGAAGATGTCGGCGGCCGCCTTGGCGAGATCGAAGCCCGGCTTGATATAGGGCACGAACCCCATTTTCGGGCCGAAGACCTCGCGGCTCAGCTCTTCGCTGTTGTCCTGGTCGACGATCGCCAGAACCGCGGTCGAATGGGTGTGGTCGACGAATTTGTGCGGCAGGAAGGCGTGGAGAAGCGTCTCGACCGACGGGTTGGGCGAGCCGGGATCGATCAGATTGGCGCGTTGGAGCGCGACCATGTCCTCGTCGGACAGGCTTTCAAGCGACCGCGCTTTCAGGAGCGGTGCGAGCTTGACCGCCGGCAGGCCCGCGGGCTCGATCACCGCCATGTCCCAGCCGCTGCCCTTGACGCACAGCACGTCCCAGCTTTCGCCCAGCAGATCCGTGACGGCGATCTTGCACGACGTATTGCCGCCGCCGTGCAGGACGAGGCGGGGATCGCCGCCGAGCAGCCGGGTGGTGTAGACCCGCAGCGCCAGATCGCGGCCGACATTGCTCTCGGCATAGTGCTTCACCAGCTGCTCGGCGTCGGCGTCGTTCCAGAGGTTTTTCATCGGTCTTCAATCCTGTGACGTGGAAGGAGCGTCCGGCGTGTCCGCCAGCAGCTTTTCAGCCAGCGAATGGGTGACGACGAGATGCGTCGCCAGCCCGCCGGCCAGCGCCGCCTGGAGCGGCCCGAGCTTGTTGTCCTGCCCGACGACCATGAGGCGCTGGGGAATGGCCCGGATGGCGTCGAGGTCGGCTGAAATGAGCCTGCGGTTGTAGGCGCAGTCGAGCATCTGGCCCGCCCCGTCGATGAGCTGGCCGGCGATGACGCCGGCCGCGCCCTTCTCGCGCAGGGCGCGCAACTCGCCGCGCGTCAGCGCTCCGCATTCAACGATATGGCTGTCGCCGTCGATGCTGCCGACGGAAAACAGCGCCAGCGTGCAGTCGTAGATGCCCGAGAGCTGCTCGCGGATCACCGGTTCCCGTTTGAGCTGACCGGCGAGGTCCTCGGTGGACAGGACCAGCGGCGCGTAGAGGTTGATGCCCTTCGCGTTCAGCCGGCGCGCGATCTCCATCGTGCACTCGTCGGGGCGGTAGGAATAGGGCGCGCCGAGATTGCCGCACGACTGCACCACGGTGACGCCGCGCAGGTCGGCGAACGGCATGACGTCGGCGATCTGGTAGACGGTCTTGCCCCAGGCGACCGCGACGCGGTCATCCTTGCGCACGAGTTCGAGAAACACGCTGGCCCCGAGAACGGGGATCTGGCTCTCGTCCTCGATTTCGCCCGGCCCCTGCGGCGTGACCCATACGGACTGGAGGCCGTACCGGTCCTCGATCCGGCGGGCAAGCGAGTCGGCGCTGAAAAGCTCCGTCGAGGTCGAGATGTTGACGACGCCGACCTCGCGCGCCTTCTTCAGATAGGCCGCGACGGATGCCCGCGAGATGTCGAGCCGTTCCGCCACTTCCTCCTGCCGCAGGCCGTGGGTGTAGTAGAGCCAGGCGGCCTTGTGGACGATAGGCTCGACGGATCTGGTCATTGGCGGCCTTCCGACGTGTCGGTTTCCATGTCGACATAGCTCGACGGCACGAAACGCGGCGTGCACAGGCAGTAGAACTCCAGGTCGCCGCCACCGGTATTTTCGATACGCTGGGCGGCACCCGGGGGGATGACCGCCTGGTCGCCGACGCACAGCGGCTGGCGCACGCCGTCGACCTCGAGAATGCCCTCGCCACGGCGCACGATGTAGCGCTCGCAGATGCCGTCGAGCCTGTGCAGTTGGGTGGTGACTCCCGCCTCGACACGGGCAACGGCGAGCGAGGTCTCGGGCGAGGCGTCACAATTGTGCAGCTCCGTGATATGACACCGCTCGGTCGTCCAGAATTCGCCGCGGTCCGAGGCAGGCGTGAAGAAGCTGGCCGTCATCTGTGCAGTGCTCCGGAAGCCGATAGAAATAGAATTTGTCAAGATAGGTTGACAAATGCTATTCAAGATCGCGCTGCTTGTCAAAGGCTATCGGTCGGATAGTGTTGCCGTCGGGCATCTCACCCGCTTTCGCGGCACGCCGGACACGATCCCTCGTCCTTGACCAAGCCGCGTTCCTACGCGCAACCGCAGAACGGAGACAATTATGGGTGGTTTGAGAAACTTTGCAGCCGGCGCGACCATCGCCGCCATGATGGCGGCCGTGCCCGCCAGTGCCGATGATCTTCTTGTCTATGTCTCGCCCGACGCGCTCGGCGTCAATGCGTTCCTCAAGATGGGCAAGACGGGCATCGAAGAGGCCGGCAAGAAGCACGGCATGGACGTCAAGACCTACGAGAGCAAGACCGCGGCCGAGCGGATCGAGAACGTCAACGCCGCTGTCAATGAGGGCGCGAGGATCGTCGTGATGCTCGGCTTCGAATTCGCCGACATCGTCAAGGAGGTGGCGCCGACCGCGCCGGATACGCAGTTCCTGATCGTCGACCAGTGCATCGAGAACCAGCCCGACAACGTCCATTGCGCGGTGTTCCGCGAGTATGAGGCGAGCTACCTGATGGGCGTGGCCGCCGGCCTGCTGACCGAAAGCAACACGGTCGGCGTCGTCGGCGCGCTCGATATCCCGTTCCTGCACCGCTACACGGACGGCTACGCCCAGGGCGTGGAGGCCGTGAACCCTGACGCCAAGGTCGAGGTCCGCTGGGTCGGCGGCGAGAACCCGTTCGCGGACCCGGTTCGCGCCAAGGAGCAGGCCGTCGCGCTCAACGCGGCCGGCGCGGACTACATCTACACCGCGACCGCAGGCGGCGATTTCGGCGTGTTCGAAGCGGCCAAGGAAGGCGATTTCAAGGTCTTCTCGGTCGACGTCAACCATTGTCCCGAAATGCCGGGCCTCATCGTCGACCAGAGCCTGAAGCGGGTCGACGTCGCGCTGGTTGCCGCGGTGGACGCGATCCTGGCCGGCGAGAAGAAGATCTTCACCACGCTCGGCATCAAGGAAGGCGGCGTCTCGGCAATCGCGCTGGACGAAGGCGGGATGGCCGACAGCAAGTGCCTGATCGCCGATCACCCCGACGTCGCGGCAAAGATGCGCGAGGTCGGCGGCCAGATCGCCGACGGCACGCTGAAGCTCACCGATCCGATGATGGCGAAGTAGCCTTCGCGCTCAGCCTGGGGCCGCCGGTGCACCGCATCGGCGGCTTTTTTGTGCCCCGTTTTGGGGATTGAGCGGCCTAAAATAGAATTTGTCGAACATGATTGACAAATGTCATTTGCTGTTCTGTTATGGCGTGGACGGCGCACACTGAGGAGCGATTGATCCCATGCATGCGGCATTGCACGGCATCCGCGTCCGCTTCGGCCCGCAGGTCGCGGTCGACGACGTGTCGGTCGAGGTCGAGGCCGGCAAGATCCTTGCCGTTGTCGGCGAGAACGGCGCCGGCAAATCGACCCTGATGAACGTGCTGTTCGGGCTGATCAGGCCCGAGGCGGGCCGCATCGAGGTCGACGGAAAGGAGCGGCGGTGGGCATCGCCGCAGGACGCGATCCGCGCCGGGCTGGGGATGGTGCACCAGCACTTCATGCTGCAGGAGGAGATGACCGTTCTGGAGAACATCGTCCTGTGCGGCGAGCCGGTGAGGCTGTTCGGCTTCGTCGATTTCGCGGCGGCGCGGCGCAAGCTCGCCGGCGGCTTCGACCAGCACGGCATCGCGATCGACCTCGACGCCAGGGTGGGCAGCCTCGCTGTCGGCCAGAAGCAGGTCGTCGAGATCCTCAAAATGCTCTACCGCGACGCCTCCGTGCTCATCCTGGACGAGCCGACGGCAGTGCTGACGCCGCAGGAGAAGGACCGTCTGTTCACGATCCTGCGCAGCTTCGCGGCGGCCGGCAAGTCGGTCGTCATCATCACCCACAAGCTCGACGAGGTCATGGAGATCGCCGATCACGTGACCGTCATGCGCGGCGGCAAGCTGGTCTCCTCGCTGCCGCTGGCGGAGACCTCCAAGGATCGCATTGCCCGCGAGATCGTCGGTGGCGAACTGCCGCCGCCGATCCGGCCGGTCGCACGCGAGCCGGGACCTGTCGTCCTGTCGGTGAAGGACCTGCGGGTCGCCGGTTCCGGCACGCAGGTCGGACCGCTCGGATTCGATATCCGGCAGGGCGAGATCGTCGGCATCGCCGGCGTCAGCGGCAACGGCCAGGCCGAGCTGATCCAGGCGATCGCCGGGTTGCGGCCGGTGGCCGGCGGAACGATCGAGTTGGCAGGACGGCGGATCGAGGCGCTCGACGTTGGCGCGCGCCGGCTTGCCGGCCTCAGCTACATTCCCGAGGACAGGCAGCGCGTCGGGCTGGCGCTGGGCGCGACGGTGGCGGAAAACGCCAATGCGGGGCGCGACGACGTCGGCGCGTTCTCGCGCGGCCTCTTTCTCGACCGCTCGGCGATGGTACAGTTCGCGCAAGCGCTGATCGAGCGCTACCAGATCAAGGTCCGCGGCCCCGGTTCGCTCGTATCCACCATGTCGGGCGGCAACAAGCAGAAGCTCGTCGTCGGCCGGGAACTGTCGCGCGAAACCGCGCTGGTCATCGCCGAGAACCCGACCTGGGGTGTCGACATCGGCGCGATCGAAATGATCCATACCGAGTTGATGCGCATGCGCGACAGCGGCCATGCCGTGCTTCTGGTATCGACCGAGCTCGACGAGGTCCTGCGCCTCTCGGACCGCGTGCTGGTGATGTATTCGGGACAGATGTCGAAGCCGGTGCCGGCGGCCGAGGCCGACCGCAACAGCATCGGCCGGCTGATGACGTCCCGGTCTGACGCGAGGCAGGCGGCATGAGCTCGCGCGCCGGCAAGCTTCTCAGCGGTGACCTTGCTGCATGGACCGCCACGCTGGCCTGGATATTCGCCATACTGTTCGGCCTGATGCTGCTGATCGGCGCGCCCTTCGGCGAGGCGATCCAGGGCTTCTTCTCCGGCGCCTTCGGCGGTCGCCGCTTTGCCTTCCTGATGGCGACGCTCAGCCGCTCGACGCTGATCATCGGCATGGCCCTTTCCGTGATGCTGAGCTTCCGGGCCGGACTGTTCAACATCGGCGGGGAGGGACAACTCATCGCCGGAGGGCTGGTCTCGGCGCTGGTCGCGATCATGCTGCCGGGGCCGCCGCTGCTGGTGCTGGCGTCCGCCATCGTCGCCGGCATGGCCGCCGGCGCGGCATGGGCACTGCTTGCGGGCGTGCTGCAGGTCTATGTCGGCGTGCCGCTGCTGGTCGGCTCGCTGCTGCTCAACTTCCCGATCCGTTTCATCGCATCCTATCTGGTGGCGCATCCGTTCCGCGACGTGGCATCCGGCATGGTGCAGTCGCATCTCGTGCCGCAGGAGACCTGGCTGCCCTACTTCCCGGGCGTACGCCTCGACATCGGCATCCTCCTGGTGGCCGTCGTTGCAGTCGCGACCATCGTCTACAGCTACAAGACGACCCACGGCTATCACGCGCGGCTGAACGGATTGTCCGGCGATTTCGCCCGCGCGGTCGGGCTGCCGGTGACGAAGCTGACGCTGCAGACGCTTGCGATGAGCGGAGCGATCGCAGGCCTCGTCGGGGCGATTGCCGTGTTCGGCATCCACCACCGCTACGTCGACGGCATGCTGGTGCAGCCGCTTTACGCCTGGACCGGCATCATCGCCGTCCTGCTTGTCGGCATGATCCCGTGGCTGGTGCCGATCTCGGGCTTCTTCTTCGCAGCGATCCAGACCGGGGCGGCGGGCATGGAACGCGCCGCCGAAGTGCCGAAGGAGATCGCACTAGTCATGCAGGCGGTCATCATCCTGTTCGTCGCAAGCCGCGTCTCCGGTGCGCTGCTCTCGCCGCCGTCGAGCGAAAAGTAGGAGGTCCGGATGCTCGATCTCCTCCTCGACCCTGCATTTCTGGCCTCCGTGCCGCGCTTCCTGACGCCGTTGCTCCTCGCAGCGCTCGGCGGCGCGATCTGCGAGCGGGCAGGCGTCTTCAACATCGGCCTCGAGGGCATGATCCTGACCGGCGCGTTCGCTGCCGTCGTCGGCGCCTACTTCGCCGGATCGCCCTATGTCGGGGCCCTGAGCGCCGCGCTCGCCGGCCTTGCGATGGGCGTCGTCTTCGCCGAGTTCAACCTGCGGCGCGGCGGCGATGCGATCGTCGTCTCGATCGCCATCAACCTGTTGGCCGCCGGGCTGACGACCTATCTGCTGCGCGTCATCTTCGACGTGACCGGCACGTTCAACAGCCCCGACATCGCCGGGTTCAGCGCCGTCCATATGCCGGGGCTCGCGGGCATCCCCGTGCTCGGGCCATTGCTCGACGGCCAGTCGCCGCTGTTCTACCTGTCGCTGATCCTCGTCGCGCTGGCGCATGTCTTCTTTGCCCGCCACAGGCTCGGCCTTCGCATCCGAGCCGCCGGCGAAAATCCGGCCGCGCTCAAGGCCGGAGGCGTCAACCCCGACAAGGTGCGGCTGCTGGCCCTGATGATGTGCGGCGCGCTGTGCGGCCTTGCCGGCGCACAATTGTCGATCGCCAACGTCAATCTGTTCGTCGAGAACATGAGCGCCGGCCGGGGCTGGATCGCGATCGTCGCCGTGCTCCTGACGCGCGGCCGGCCGTGGCCGCTGTTCTTCATCACGCTTCTGTTCGGCGTGGTCGACAGCCTGTCGTTCCGTGTCCAGGGCCTCGGCATGCCGCAGCAGTTCACCGACATGATGCCCTATCTTGCAACGCTCGCCGTGCTGACGGCGATCTCGTGGTGGTACAGGAAGAGCCGGACATGACCGATCTCGTCATTCGAAATGCCCTCGTCGTCACCTCCGATAGCGCCGGTTCGATCATCGCCGACGGCGGCGTGGCGGTCGACAAGGGCCGCATCACGGCAATCGGATCGTCGGCGGACATCGCGCCGATCGCGGAGCGGGCGACGAAGGTCGTCGACGGGGGCGGCCATATCCTGATGCCGGGCATCGTCAACACCCATTGCCACGCGGCGGACAGCCTGTTCCGCGGCCTGGTCGAGGACCTGCCGCTCGAGCCCTGGCTCCAGACCGTCTGGAAGGCCGAGGCGGCGATCCTCAATCCGCGCACCTCCTATCTGGGCAGCGTGCTGGGCTTCGCCGAACTGCTCCTCGGCGGCGTCACCTCCGTCATGGACATGTTCTGGTACCCGTTCGAGACCGTGAAGGCGGCGCGCGCTGTCGGCATGCGCGTCTCGACCGGCGGCATCTTCTTCGACCCGGCCGGCGTCACGGCGCTGTCGATCGACGAGCGCGTGGCTGAAGCCCGGCGCTTCTTCGACGAGTTCGGTGATGCGGACGACGTTTTCGCCGCCACCATGCCGCACGGCACCTACACGGTCGGCCCCGAAAACCTCAAGGCCGCCTGGGGCCTGGCGCATGAATGCGGCGGCATCTTCTGCACCCATTGCGCCGAGACGCGCTTCGAGCAGGACGACGTCACGTCGCGCTACGGCCGGTCGGTCGTGCGCCACCTTGACCACCTCGGCTGCATCGATGGACGGACCGTGCTCGCGCATTGCGTCCACCTCGACGACGAGGAGCTGGATATCCTTGCCGCCAGGGGCGCGCATGTCGCCCACAATCCGATGTCGAACATGAAGCTCGCCTCCGGCTTCGCGCGCGTGCCGGACATGCTGGAGCGCGGCATAAACGTGTCGCTCGGAACCGATGGACCGCTTTCTGGCAACGACCTCGACATGTGGATGGCGCTGAGGCTCGCCGCGACCATCCACAAGGGTTTCACAGGCCGTGCCGACCTGATCTCGACGCGCCAGGCCTTCGACATGCTGACGATCAACGGCGCGAAGGCGCTTGGCGCCGGGGACCGTCTCGGCAGCCTGGAAGTCGGCAAGTTCGCCGACATGGTGATGGTGGACGTTAACCGTCCGCACGCCGTGCCGATGTTCGATCCGATGACCCACCTCGTCTACTCGACCAACAAGTCGGACGTCCGCCACGTCTTCCTGGCCGGAGAACAGGTGGTGCGCGACGGGGCGCTGACGCGCCTCGACATTGCCGGGACGCTCGACGAGGTCCGCAGCCTCGCGCCGAAGATCAAGGCGACCATCGCCTGAATTCACGATATGGAAGGACGATCGATGACGACTGAAACCCAATCCGCGCGCGTCGAGCGGGCATACTCCTCGGTGAAATCGCGCCTCGGCGCGCCGTGCGATATCGCCCTGATCCTCGGCTCGGGCCTCGGCCACCTGGCCGATGCGATCGACGATCCGGTCATCATCCCCTATGGCGAGATCGACGGTTTTCCGGTGTCGACCGCGCCGCTGCACAAGGGCCAGCTCGTCATCGGCTCGCTGTTCGGCCGCCGTGTCGTGGCCATGCAGGGGCGTCTCCACATCTATGAGGGATGGGACCCGCGCGACATCGCCATGGTCGTCTACTTCCTAAAGCGGCTCGGCGCGCCGACGCTCGTCGTCACCAATGCCGCCGGCGGGCTCAACGCCGACTATCGCGGCGGCGACGTCATGCTGATCGAGGACCATTTGAACTTCACCGGCCGCAGCCCGCTTGCCGGCCACAATGACGACGCGATCGGCATTCGCTTCCCCGACATGTCGCAGCCCTACGACCGCGAACTGCTGAAGCTGGTTGCGGAAGCGGCGGATCGGGCCAAGGTCACGGTACGACGCGGCATCTATTGCGGTGTGCAGGGCCCCGAGCTCGAGACCAATGCCGAGCGGCGTTTCCAGCGCAGCGCCGGCGCCGACGCGATCGGCATGTCCACGGTGCTCGAAGTGATCGCCGCGGCCCATGTCGGCCTGCGCACGATCGGCATCTCCGCCATCACCAACACGGCGACCGGCGGCCCGGACCAGCAGCCGGACACCATCGAGGACATCATGAAGGAGGCCCTGAAATGCGGGGTCAAGATCCAGTCGATCCTCGCCGAACTGCTGCCGACGCTGCCGGCGCGGGCCTGAGGGAGCAGGACATGAGCGATACGATTCCTGCCGTCGCGAAACTGCTCGACCTGTCGGGCCGCACCGCGATCGTTACCGGCGCAAGCGGCGGCATCGGCGCGGGCATCGCCCGCCGCTTCGGCGAAGCCGGGGCCAATGTGGTGTGCCACTACAACGCCAACGCCAAAGCAGCCGAGGCGGTGGTCGCGGCGATCGAGAGTGCCGGCGGCAAGGCGTTCGCCGTCCAGGCCGAGATTTCCTCCGAGGCGGGCGCGACGAAACTGATTGCCGAGGCTGCCGACCGTTTCGGATCGGCCGACATTCTGATCAACAATGCCGGGATCCAGCCGGCCAAGCCGCTGGAAGACGTCACCGAGGCGGACTGGTCGGCGATGATGGCGGCCAACGTTGCCGGGCCGTTCCTGCTGGTCAAGGCGATGCTTGGTGAACTGCGCAGCGCCGGAAAGGGCGGGTCCGTGGTCAACATCGCCTCGATCGAGGGACACAATCCCGCGCCGGGCCACGGCCATTACGCCACGTCGAAGGCGGCTCTCCTGATGTTCACCAAGGCGGCGGCAATGGAGTTCGGCCAGTACGGGATGCGCGTCAATTGCGTCTGCCCGGGCCTGATCCATCGCGACGGCATCGAGACAGCCTGGCCTTCCGGCGTCGAGCGCTGGAACGAGGCGGCCGCCCTGAAGCGGCTCGGCCGGCCCGAGGATATCGCCGACGCCTGCCTGTTCCTCGCCTCCGACGCGGCGCGGTGGATCACGGGCGTCGATCTGGTGGTCGATGGCGGCGTCATGGCCCGCCCGACCTGGTGAGCCGGCCCGACCTGACAAAAACGAGACGGAGTATCGAGATGGGTGTGTTGAAGGACAGGGTAGTCGCCGTTACGGGCGGCGCGGGCGGCATCGCGCGCGGCATCGCCGAGGCGGTTCTGGAACAGGGCGGTCGGGTCGGATTGATGGATCTCGACCGGACGAAGATCGAGGCGGCCGCCGGCGCGCTGGATGCGGGTGATCGGGTTGTGGGCCTCGTCGCCGACGTGACCGATCCGGCGAGCACGGAGGCAGCGCTCGCCGACCTGAAGGCCCGGATGGGGCGGCTGGACGGCCTGGTCAACAATGCCGGCGTCGTGCGCCTCGGGCCGGCCATGGAGACGACGGCGGCCGGGCTCGACCTGGAACTCGCGGTCAACGTCAAGGGCGTCTTCCTGACGTCGCAGGCGGCCGCCCGGCTGTTCACGGACGGCGGATCGATCGTCAACGTCGCCTCGAACGCGGGCAAGGTCGGCTATCCGAACATGGCGGGCTACAACGCCTCCAAGGCGGCGGTGATCAATCTCACCCGCTCGCTGGCGCTCGAATGGGCGGACAAGGGCATCAACGTCAACGCGGTCTGTCCGGGCGGCGTCGCGACGGACATGCTGAAGAGCGTCGCCGACTTCCTGGCGCCGCGCCTCGCGCAGGAAAAAGAGGCGCTCTACGGCACGATGCACCCCGCGCAGCTCGGCAGGCACATCCAGCCCATAGAGGTCGGACGGGTGATCGCCTTTCTTCTGTCGGACGCCGCGGTCATCATCCGCGGTCAGGCGATCAACATCGATGGCGGCGACACGCCGTACTGACGCGGCCTGACAGCCGCAGGAAAAGCAGCCAACAGGGAAACAGAGACATGAAGGTCGGCGAACGCCATTTCCGAACCATCTGGTTGAACGAGAACCGACGCTCGGTCGACATCATCGACCAGCGCTGGCTGCCGCACGAGTTCCGTGTCGTGACGCTGGATACGGTGCCCGAGGTGGCGGCCGCGATCCGCGACATGTGGGTGCGCGGCGCACCCCTGATCGGCGTGACGGCGGCCTACGGGATCGCGCTGCAGATGCGCGACGACCCGTCCGATGCAGCCCTCGACGCGGCCTGGGAGACGCTGGACGCGACGCGGCCGACCGCGATCAACCTGCGCTGGGCGCTGAACGAGATGCGCAAGGCGCTCAAGCCACTTGCGCCCGCCCGTCGCGCCGAGGCCGCCTATGCCCGCGCGGCCGACATGGCCGATGACGACGTCGAACTCAACCGCGCCATCGGCCGGCACGGGCTCGAGATCATCCGCAAGATCGCCAAGGGCAAGAAGCCGGGCGAGCCGGTCAACATCCTGACGCACTGCAATGCCGGCTGGCTGGCAACCGTCGATTACGGCACCGCGACGTCGCCGATCTACATCGCGATGGAGGAGGGGATCCCGGTCCACGTCTATGTCGACGAGACCCGCCCGCGCAATCAGGGCGCGTTCCTGACGTCCTGGGAACTGGCAAGCCACGGAGCGCCGCACACGCTGATCGTCGACAATGCCGGCGGTCACCTGATGCAGCGCG
>JAMLJD010000098.1 GCA_023953775.1 Rhizobiaceae bacterium
GCGAACTGCCGGGATAGCGGCCGTAGCGGAACGGTGTCGCCAGAAGGTATGAGAGCCGCCGGCATTCCGGCGGGCCCGGCGGCTTGGTCCGTTCGAGTTCCGCTTCCAGAAGCGCCTGTTCGTCGAGCGTGTCGACAAGCTTCATTGTCGAGATTCTATGCTGGGCCTCGACGAGACGCCAGCATTCGCCGGCTGTCGCGCGGGCTTCAGAGCGGAGCGCGTCGGGCGTCCAGATAGGCAAGGACATGCGTCAGCCCGTCAATGGTCCTGATCCGGTCGGCCGGTACCCCGCCCAGCGCAAGGTTCTCGACCCGGAGCCAGCGTTTCGACACGCTGTCGTCGCCGCCGGTCAGCGCATCGAGCGATCGATAGAGCCGTATGAACAGCAGGGCCAGTTCATAGGCCTTACCAGACAATGCCGCGCTGCCTTCAGGCTTCTTCAGCCGCGAAAGGCTCGCCTCGGAAAGCCCGACGACCGGAGAGAGTTCCTTCGCCGTCATGCCGAGCAATTCAGCGGCCCGCAGCAACGCCTTCGCGGCGACCGCCTGCTTGGAAGGAGTTTCGTCCGGAAAAAGTTCGGTGACAGCCATGCGGGGCGACATAAATTTCATTCGAAAGGAAATCTAACAATTCCTTCACCAGAAATCAATGCCGGATACCATTCCTTTTGCTGACCCGCATCGGGAGCCCGCCGCGTGGCTGCGTCGTCAATTTCTGCACCGGCCAGGGCTTGGTCTCAGGCAGCGTGTCGAAGCGGTACTGCGACATCAGCACGCCAAGCGCGATCATCGCCTCCTGCAAGGCGAAGCTCGCGCCGATGCAGATGCGCGGACCGATGCCGAAAGGCAGATATTGACAACGATCGATCCTGTCGCGCGCGCCGGGATGGAAACGCTCGGGCATGAAAGCGTTCGGTTGCTCCCAGAAAAGCTTGTGGCGATGCACCGTCCAAGGCGATACCACCACCTGAGCGCCCGCGGGTATCTCCAGATCCTGGTAGCGATCGTCCGCGATTGCTTTCCGGCTGAGTGACGGCACCGGCGGAAAAAGGCGCATCGCCTCCTCGAATGCGGCGCGCGTGAGCGGCATCGCGTCGAGCCATTGCGTCGGATCGTCGACGGTCGCCACGACATGGTCGATTTCCGCTTCGACCTTCTCGCGCTCCCACGGTGCCTCGGCGAGACAGTAGATCGTCCAGCCGAGCGAGCGGGCCGTCGTCTCGTGGCCGGCGAAGATGAAGGTGATGATGTTGTCCTTGATCTCCTCGGCCGACAGTCCCTCCGGACCTTCCGCGCGAAGCAGCAGCGTCAGGAAATCCTCCGGCACGCCATCCGGATCACGCGCCATGCGCTTCCGCCGCATCTCCATCGTGTCGGCCACGACCTGGCGGAAATAGGCCAGGGTCTTCCTGCCTCGGATCCGCGTGAAGCGTGGCAGCCAGTCCGGCGCACGAACAAAGTCGAGCGGGTCGACGCGCCCCATCGTCTCGAAAAGCCGCGCTGCTTGTCTTTCGAACCCGACCGGGTCTCCGGCGATCTCGCCCGAAAACAGCGTTTCGGCGAGGATGTCGTAGGTCAGGTTCGTCATATCGTCGGAAAAATCCACCGTCCCGCCGTCCTTGTAGCGGGTCGCGAAAATCCGCGCTCGTTCGAGCATGGGCCCGGCAAAGCCGGAGATGTGGCGTGGCGTGAACACCGGCGCCATCGACTTGCGCGACCGTTTCCACATCTCGCCTTCCGCCGTCAGCAGGCCGTCGCGCAGCATCGGGAGCAGAATTTTCTGCCGGATTACGGACATGCAGTAGTTCTTCGCATTGTCCACGAGCACGTGGCGTATGAGGCCCGGATCGTTGGCGATCACGACCGGGCGCCCACCCATGCCGGGCCTCGATGTCCAGCGTTCGTTGAAGGAAGGCTCCTGCCAGAGTTCAAGCGGATTGACGTAGGCAATCCGTATCATCTGCAGCGTCGACGGCGGACCTTTTCGAGGCGTCGGTGCGGCGGGGACGAAGGGCGACGGCTTGCTGTCCATGAAGAGTCTCCGGATTTAGACTAATCTAAACTAAAGAGACGCCTTCGTCCACGGGAGCGCACGCCACGAATCTCCGTTCGTCTTGGGGTGATCGAGGTGCGGGCGGTCCGTTTCGGGCCGCCTGCACCGGACATCAATGAGCGGACGCGGTCCTCTTGCTGACACGCATCGGCAATCCGCCGCGCGGCTGTGTCGTCAGCTTCTGAACCGGCCAGGGGTCCGTCTCGGGCAGTGTGTCGAAGCGATACTGCGACATCAGAACACCGAGCGCGATCATCGCCTCCTGCATGGCGAAGCTCGCGCCGATGCAAATCCGCGGTCCGGCCCCGAAGGGCAGGTACTGATAGCGGTCGATTGCGTCGCGTCGTCCCGGATGGAAGCGCTCGGGCATGAACGCATCGGGCTGGTCCCACAAGAGCCTGTGCCGGTGCACGGTCCAGGGCATCACCAGCACCTGCGTGCCGCGCCTGATCTCGAGTTCGCCGAACTTTTCGTCTTCGACCGCCTCGCGGTTGACGGATGGCGCCGGCGGATAAAGCCGCATCGCTTCCTCGAAGGCGGCGCGTGTATGCGGCATGGCCTCGAGCCACTTCGACGGGTCCTCTATGGAGGCAACCACCGCATCGACCTCTGCTTCCACCCGCTCGCGTTCCCAGGGCGACTCGGCGAGGCAGTAGAGTGTCCAGCCCAGCGCACGCGCAGTGGTCTCGTGGCCGGCGCCGATGAAGGTGATGATGTTGTCTTCGATCTCACCCCGCGTCAGCCCGTCCGGGCCCTCGGCGCGCAGCAGCAGCGTCAGGAAGTCCTCCGGCACATCGTCCGGTGTCCGTTTAATGCGATCGCGCCGCATCTCCATCGTGTCGGCCACGATCTTGCGGAAATAGGCCATGGTGTTGCGGCCACGGATCCGCGTGAAGCGCGGCAGCCAGTCGGGCGCGCGCAACAGATCGAGCGGGTCGACGCGGCCCATGGTCTCGAACAGCCTGTCTATCTGCTTCTCGAACGTGCCGGGTTCACCTGCGATCTCGCCGGAAAACAGGGTTTCGGCGAGAATGTCGTAGGTCAGGCCGGTCATGTCGCGGGCAAGATCGACCGTGCCTTCCTGTTCGTAGCGGTTGGCGAATTCCCTGGCGCGGGCCAGCATCGGCCGCGCGAAGCCGAAAATATGCCGCGGCGTAAATACCGGCGCCATTGCCTTGCGCGACCGGCGCCAGACCTCGCCCTCGGCCGTCAGCAGCCCGTCGCGCAGGATTGGCCGCAGGATCTTCTGCCTCACGGCCGCCATCCGGTAGTTCCGGGCATTGTCGACCAGGACATGCTTGATGAGCGCGGGATCGTTGGCAATCACTGTCGGGCCGCCTATCCCGGTGCCAATCGAGATCCAGCGCTCGTTGTAGGAGGGCTCGCCCCACAGCTCCAGCGGGTTGTTGTAGACGATCCGTATCATCTGCAGCAGCGATGGCGGGCTGGTTCGCGGCGTCGGCGCGGGCGGAACGAAGGGCGAGGGTTTGGTGTCCATGGCAGGCTCCGGCTTGACCTGAATGTAGGTGCCGCCGTCACGTTCGTCCACGTCTCGCACGCCTTGCGCGCGCCGCAATCGCGTGGGACTGTCCGCCCACCCTGGGCTTGGGATCGCCATGCTGCGCATCGTGGTTGTCGTCGCGGTCGTCCTTATGGCCGGCGCGGCATTGGCCGAACGCCGGGTCGCGCTCGTCATGGGTGCGGAGCGCTACGAGACGCTGAGACCACTCGACAATGCCGTCGACGACGCCGTCGCCATGCGCGACGTGCTTGAGGGCCTCGGCTTCGAGGTCTTTCTGGAAACCGACCGCGATTTGAGGCGCATGCGGCGGGCGCTTGAGGATTTCGCCGAGGACGCGCGCGGCGCTGATGTCGCAATCATCTACTTCGCCGGTCATGGCGTTGAAACCGGTGGTCACAATCTGCTGCTGCCGGTCGATGCCGACGGATCCTCGGCCGAAGCCCTGAGCAATACCGCACTGCCGCTCGAGGACCTGCGCGACACGGCCTTGTCTGTCGCCGATACGGTGCTGATCGTGCTCGATGCCTGTCGCGAAGACCCCTTCCTGTCGCCAGCTTCGGCGGGGGGCGGCCGGGGCGCGCAGCGGCTCGATGCGCCGGACCTGCCGCAGGGCGTGACGGCCGGCCTCGGTCGCATGGGGCGCTCCGAACACGTGCTCTATGCCTTCGCTGCCGCGCCGGGCGAAACCGCATCGGACGGCGAGGGCGGCCATTCGCCCTTCACCGCCGCGCTCGTGAAGTATCTCGCCACCGATGGGCTCGAGATCCGCTCTGTGCTCACGCTGGTGCAGCAGGAGGTCTACGACGCGACGCGCGGCAACCAGCTTCCCTATGTCGAAAGCGGTCTGCCGCGTGTCTTCTTCGCGTCGACGGTGCACGAGGCGCTTCCCGAGCGAGAGCGCCTGCTTCTGGCCATGGCCGACGTGACCCCGGCAGGCCGCGATCTGGTCGAGACCATCGCTGGCGATTACGACATGCCGCTCGCGCCGCTCTACGCCGCCGTGATCGGCGAGAAGACGGACGGAACCAATTTAGCCGAGCGGCTGCGCGAGGCGGCGGTTGACTATGTCAGCGTCCGCGACGAACTGAGCCGTCTTGCCTCGAACGATCCCCGGGTGACGCAGTTGCGAGCCGACGCCGAACGCGAACTGGCGCGGGGCGTCTTCGAACGCGCCCGGGACCTTCTTTCCGAGGCTGCCGTGATCGACGCCGCATCCCGTTCGGAATTGAAGGCCAACTACGTCGAACGCACCCTATCGGAGGCAGCGACCCGTTTTGTTTCGGGCGGTGCCGCCCGCGCCGAACTGCGTTATGACCTCGCCGTCACGGATCTCGAAAAGGCGGTGGCCCTCTTTGCTGAAGCAGGCAACGATATTCCGGCAGGCGACTTCGACCGCTCGCTGGCGGCGCTCCAGACCCTCGGCGACACCTACGTCACGGTCGGCAACATCGCTGCTGCCGAAACGGCCTATGCTGCCCTCGAAAACCATGCGGCCACACGTGTCGGTTCGGAACCCTCCTACCGCCACGACCTCTCCATCGCACGCTCGCGTCTCGGCAGCACACGGCTCGCTCTGGGTGATCTTCCCGCCGCGCTCGAGGCTTTCCGTGCGGCCATCGAAGCGCTCGACGCCGCGCCTGACGACATGGCGCGCAACGGGGAATGGCGCCGCAGCCGCGCCATCGTCCAGGACAAGCTTGGCGCTGCGCTGATGACGGCGGGCGACCTCGACGGCGCGCTTGCAGCATTTGGTGACAGCCTCGCCGTCAAGCTGGAACTGGCGGAATCCGATCCCGCCGATACCGTCGCCCTGCGCGACCTGACCGTCACCTATGATGCCCTCGGCGACTTGCTGCGTGTCACCGGACGCTTCGACGAGGCGGAAACGGCGTTCCGCGCCAGCCTCGAAGCACGAGTACAGCTCCTCAATGCGCGCCGCGACGACCCCGAACGCGCCAGAGATCTGTCGGTCAGCTACGACAATCTGGGCAACATGTTGCGCGATCGCGGGTCGGCGACGGAAGCGCTCGATGCTTACCGCTCGGGCAAGGCGATCATCGAGACGCTGCTCGCGCGCGATCCCACCGACACCCAGCTTCGCCGCGATCTCGTGGTCAGCGATGGCAAGATCGGCAATGCGTTGCGGGACATGGGCAAGGCCGATGGCGCGCTGGCTGCCTACCGGGCGAGCCTCGAAGGCATTCGCGTGCTCGCCGATCTAGACCCGAACAACCGCGACTGGCAGCGCGATCTGTCGATCGCGCTGGAAAAGGTCGCAGATCTCCTGCGCAGCGGGGACGACCTTGCTGGCGCGCTGCAAAATTACGAGCAGAGCCTCGGCATCATGCGCCGCCTCGCCGGTTCGGATCCTTCGAACAGCGACTGGCAGCGCGACCTGTCGATCACCCTTGCCGAGATCGGCAATATACGACTGGCACTCCGTCGCGTAGCGGAAGCTAGCGCCGCGCTTTCCGAATGCCTCGCCATCCGCGAAAAGCTGGCCGCGCGCCAGCCGTCGAACACGCTCTGGCAGCGCGATCTGGTCATCGCGCTGGTCGAATTCGCCCCCGTGGCGAGCGACCCGCGCGCCCAGTTGCTCAGGGCGCGTAAGATCGTCGAGGAGCTTGTCGCGCAGGGCCGCCTGCCGGGCCGGGACGGAGACATGATCCGTCAGATCGACCTGCGGCTTGCGGTGCTCGGCAGCCGGTAGTCATGCGGTTCGTCACTACGGCAACCCAAGACCTTGCTTCCGACCGGCCGCATGGGCTTGTCGGCCCGGCGTGATGACGACGTGATTGACCTGCTCGGTCCCCTCCTGTGCGACACGTCGGCATAGCCGGAAGATCCCAGGCGGGGCGATGAGCTGAAGCGCCGGCGGGCGAACTTCATCCCGCCCGACCCAGCGGCTGTTCCGCTGCCGCCTGCAACCTGCCATTGACGTGGGGGACTGACCCGGTTTGGGAGGTGGTTTGCTTGGAAAACCACCCTTGAAAGCCTATATTTAGCCTATCTTTTCGCGCCTGATTCGGCGAGCGCCGCGTGGTGCGGGCCAGCGGCACAGACAAACGGATTTTCATGACCGATACGCCAGACAACGTACCCGGCGCAGAAGCTGAATACGGCGCTGAATCCATCAAGGTTCTCAAGGGCCTGGATGCCGTGCGCAAGCGGCCGGGCATGTATATCGGCGACACCGATGACGGTTCGGGCCTTCATCACATGGTCTATGAGGTCGTCGACAATGCGATCGACGAGGCGCTCGCCGGCCATGCCACGCTGGTCACCGTCACGCTCAATCCCGACGGTTCCTGCACCGTCACGGACAATGGTCGCGGCATTCCGACCGACCTTCATTCGGGCGAGGGTGTCTCGGCGGCCGAGGTCATCATGACCCAGCTGCATGCGGGCGGGAAGTTCGACCAGAACTCCTACAAGGTCTCGGGTGGCCTGCACGGTGTCGGTGTATCGGTCGTCAATGCGCTCTCCGTGTGGCTGAAGATGAAGATCCGCCGCAAGGGCAGCATCCACGAGATGAGCTTCACCCACGGTGTGCCTGATGCTCCGCTCGCCGTCACGGGCGATGCCGGGGGTGAAACCGGCACGGAGATTTCGTTCATGCCGTCGAGTGAGACCTTCACCATGGTGGAGTTCGACTATGCGACGCTCGAGCACCGGCTGCGAGAACTCGCCTTCCTGAATTCCGGCGTGCGCATCGTCTTGACCGACCGCCGCCACGCCGACGTCAAGCAGGCGGAACTGTTGTACGAAGGTGGGCTGGTCGAGTTCGTCAAATATCTCGACCGCGCCAAGAAGCCGCTGATCGTCGCGCCCATCTCGATTTCCGCAGAGCGCGACGGCATCACGGTCGAAGTGGCGATGTGGTGGAACGACAGCTACCATGAGAACGTGCTCGCCTTCACCAACAATATTCCACAGCGCGACGGCGGTACCCATCTTGCGGGCTTTCGCGGTGCGCTCACGCGCCAGGTGAACGGCTACGCCGAGCAATCCGGCTTGACGAAGAAGGAAAAAGTCTCGCTGACCGGCGACGATTGCCGGGAAGGTCTGACAGCGGTGCTGTCGGTCAAGGTGCCGGATCCAAAATTCTCCTCGCAGACCAAGGACAAGCTGGTTTCGTCCGAGGTTCGCCCGGTGGTCGAAGGCCTCGTCAACGAGGCGCTCGGCACCTGGCTCGAGGAACACCCGGCCGAGGCGAAGGTCCTCGTCGGCAAGGTTGTCGAGGCTGCCGCAGCACGCGAAGCCGCGCGCAAGGCGCGTGAACTGACGCGGCGGAAGGGTGCGCTCGACATCACGTCATTGCCGGGCAAGCTGGCGGATTGCCAGGAACGTGACCCGGCGAAGTCCGAACTGTTCATCGTCGAGGGTGACTCGGCGGGCGGATCGGCGAAATCAGGTCGCTCGCGCCAGAACCAGGCGATTCTGCCGCTGCGGGGCAAGATACTCAATGTCGAACGTGCCCGCTTCGACCGCATGCTCTCTTCCGACATGATCGGCACGCTGATCACTGCACTGGGCACCGGCATCGGCAAGGACGAGTTCAACATCGAGAAACTGCGCTACCACAAGATCATCATCATGACCGACGCCGACGTCGACGGCGCCCATATCCGTACACTTCTGCTCACTTTCTTCTTCCGTCAGATGCCCGAGCTCATCGAGCGTGGCCACCTGTTCATCGCGCAGCCGCCGCTTTACAAGGTCAGTCGCGGCAAATCGGTCCAGTACATCAAGGACGAACAGGCTTTCGAGGACTTCCTGATCACCTCCGGTCTGGACGAGGCCGTGTTGGAATTGTCGAGCGGCGAAGCGCTGACCGGATCGGACCTCCGCGCGGTGATCGAGGATGCGCTGACGGTCAGGTCGCTGATCAGCGGCCTCCATACGCGCTACGACAGAAGCGTGGTCGAGCAGGCGGCGATTGCCGGTGCGCTCGACGTGGAGACGCTTGCCGATCCCGGCCGTGCCGCCGAGGCCGCCGGCAAGGTCGCCGCGCGGCTCGACATGATTTCGGAGGAAACCGAGCGGGGCTGGCAGGGCCGCGTCAACCCGTCCAACGAGGGGGCCGGCGGCTATGTCTTCGAGCGTACGGTGCGCGGCGTCAAGGATGCAGTCGTCCTGGATTCCGGTCTGATTGGGTCAGCCGACGCACGGGCTCTTGGCCGCTTCGCGTCCCGGCTAAACGAGATATACGGACGCCAGCCTGTCCTGAGGCGGAGCGATCGCCGCGAGACCGTCTCGGGGCCGCTGACCTTGCTCGACGCGATCTTCGCGACCGGCCGCAAGGGCCTCACGATGCAGCGCTACAAAGGCCTCGGTGAAATGAACGCTGAGCAGCTCTGGGAGACCACGCTGGATCCGGACGCACGCTCGCTGCTTCGTGTCCGCGTGACGGATGCGACAGATGCGGATTCGCTTTTTGCCCGGTTGATGGGCGACGAGGTCGAGCCACGCCGCGAGTTCATCCAGGACAACGCGCTCTCGGTGGCCAATCTCGACATCTAGACCGGCAAGGCTGAATACACGCCCGGCGTTGCATCGAAGAATGCTCGGTTACGGCTTGGGCCTTGTGTCGCTAGGCTGATTGGAGCGATTCGTGTCTCAAAATTGACTGCGCGCGGACGAACCGCCTCGCTTGAAAAAAAATGCTCTTTTAAGTTGCTGAATCTGCGTATGAATTCGATTTGGAGGGCAATCTCTCGCCAAGGTTGTGATTCATCGTGAATCTTTATTATTAATGAAGAATCCTCACTTTTTAGCGGTCCTTGGCCCGTCGACAGCCGGCTGATGGCTTGATTTGCGGTTTGATTTGAACCGAGATGGCACGGCGAAAACATCGAGAACTGGAAGACCCCCGTGAAACAGGTACTGTCCCCGGCGACGAACTCGCTCGTCCGCCTCAGCGATATCGGCGCGCGCCTTCGCGCGTTCCGGATCGGTCGGGGAATCTCATCCGAAGTGCTGGCTCAGAAGCTATCCATCTCGCGCGCCGCACTCTACCGTGCCGAAAAGGGCGAGATTCGCAAGATCGAGACCCTTACCAACATCGCAGAGGTACTCGGCGTCTCGCTGCCGAGCCTGCTCGGCGTTGGCATCGAATATGTCGACACGGCCGCCGCGTTTTTCGAGCGCATGCGCCAGATGGAACTCGAATGCGAGCAGATCATCGGCCTGTTCGGACCGGTGTCCTATCTCCTCACGTCGGACGATTACGACGCGATGCTCGAGATGGTGCTGAAGGAGTCGGTTCCGCAGGAAAGCGCCGACTATGCCGAGTCCCTCGCTTCGGTCGACACGCTGATGGACATTCTGCGGCAGCGCAAGGCGGCATTCCGCAAGCGCAAGCCGCTCCTGGCCAGCCTCATCGCCTCGGCCGACATCGAGCGGTTCCTCCTCCACGGCCTGATGGGTCGACACGATCTCGACCCCGCAAAGGTCGAGGAGCGCCGCAAGATGGCACGGCGCGAGATCGAGTTCATCGTACGGTTGCTGCGCGAACAGCCGATCGGTGTACAGATCGGCATCGTTCTGGAAGCGGTTCCCGCGACGAGCTTCCAGGTCTTCCGGCAGACTGACCGGTCGATTCTTGCCATCAGCCCGTTCCGGCTCGGCGAGCAGCCCAATGTGCGTCTCGGCGTGGCGCTGATCACCGCAGCGCCGGAAGCCGTCGACCTCCACGAGGAAATCTCGAGCAGATTGTGGAACCAGTCGCTCAAGGGCGCCGACGCTGCCGACTATATCGAGGGTCTTCTCGACAAATATGGCTGGCAGGAAGCCTGATTTCTTCGGCTGCGCGTGCCGTCACGTCCTTCGTTGCCGCCGGGAGCGTGCATCCAGCGACAGCGATCCGGCGCCGGCGATGGCGAGAGCGATCAGCCCGCCGGCCACTGCGATATCCTTCAACAGTGCCTGCTGGTGCATGTAGGCCAGCATGGGATCGCCGTCGCCCTGGGCGGTATGGCCGATGAGGGTCGCGGCGATGCTGAACAGCGCCAGTGCGACGGCCGCGGGTCGCGTCTGGAAGCCGAACACCAGAAGAGCGCTGCCCGCAGCCTCGAAAATGCCGGTGCTGATGGCGACCAGTCGCGGCAGCGGCATGCCCAGCCCCGCGAAATAGCCGGTCGCCGCATCGATGTCGGAGAATACCGCCCAGGCGCTGGCCGCGAACATCGCGGCGATCAACAGCCTTGAAACCAGCAACGCCGTCGCGGTCATGGTTGCCGTCCTCCCGGGGCGCCACGATATCCGGGCCGCGCAAGACAGGACAGTCAAAAAACCCGGGCCGAAGCCCGGGTCCGATCATGTGAAGGCCGGTCCCGTCAGGCGAATGCGGGAACGTTGCCGCGCCGCGCGTCGACCGACAATGCGCCGGGGCCGGCAACCGACAGGATGAGGAAGGCGCCCGCGATTGCGATGTTCTTCATGAACATCGTCATCTGCATCTGGTCGGCGGGAGCGTAGTGAAACACCACCGCGGTGAAGACACAGAAGGCGGCGAGCAGCCAGGCCGTGATGCGGGTCTGAAAGCCGATCAGGATCGCGACGCCGGCGAGCGTCTCGAAGATCGCCGCAAGCCATGCGAGGGCGACGCCCGCGGGAAGCCCGACGGAGCTGATGTAGCCGGCGGTGCCTTCGATGCTGCCGAATTTCGACAGGCCCGCCATGATGAAGATGACCGACAGAAGGATGCGGCCGATCAGAAGCAGTGTGTTGGACATGGTGCTGTTCCGTGTTCGAGAAAGGTTGCGCGAACATAGGCGATTGCGCGCTGAAGGCGAGCCCGGAACCGGCGAACGCTGCGTTCTTGATTGGTTGACAATCCCGGTGCGACCTTCACGAAAATGTGAACGACGTCAGGTCGGACCGATCATCCTGTCGGGGCGCACCAGACGGTCGTA
>JAMLJD010000099.1 GCA_023953775.1 Rhizobiaceae bacterium
ACAGCCGTACCGACGGCATCTGCGCCTGGCAGACCTGCATGGAGCGCGAGGGGCCGTTGGCCGAAAACATCGAGGTCGAGGGCAGCCATTGCGGCCTCGGCCACCACCCGGCCGCCGTCCACGCCATCGCTGACAGGCTGTCGCAGCCTGAAGGCGAATGGACCAAGTTCGAGCGGACCGGCGTCCGTGGCATGGTTTTCCCGAACCCGGCCCGGGCTTGAGTTTATCTAGATTGGTTCGAGGCAGTCGCGGTTGAGCGCGGCGGCGCTGTTGAGGCCACACAGCGCGACTGTGAGGTCGAATTCGCCGACGATGTTGCGGATGACCTCGCGCACCCCCTGCTCCGAGGCCAGCGCCAGCCCGTAGACGTAGGGCCTGCCGATCAGCACGGCCGTTGCGCCCAAGGCCAGAGCCTTGGCGACGTCGGCGCCCGACCGGACGCCTGAATCGAGCAGCACCGGCATCCCCTTGGCTGCCTCGACCACCGCCGGCAGCGCGTCCATGGTCGCGATCTCGCCGTCGACCTGCCGTCCGCCATGGTTGGACACGACGATCCCGTCCACGCCGTGTTTCTTTGCAAGCGCCGCATCAGCCGAATGCCGCACGCCCTTGAGAAGAATCGGCAATCTGGTCATGCCGCGTAGCCGCTCGATGTCCGCCCATGTCAGATCCGGGCGCGAATAGGTTGCGGTGAAATAGGCGACCGCCGCGCGCACCTGTTGCATCGACAGGCCGAACTGCCTGCCCTTACGCATCAGGCTCGCCGCCGCCGCGACGACGCCGATGCCCTTCGGCTTGACGCCGGTGTCCGGCGGCGTCTCGGGTATTTTGGCGCGGAAGATCGGGTCGGAGAGATATTGCGCGAGGCCCTGCCCGCGCAGGAATGGCAGCGAAGCAAGGTCGAGGTCGCGCGGCCGCCAGCCGAGAAGCGTCGTGTCGAGCGTCACGACGATCGCCTCGCAGCCGCAGGCCTCCGCCCTCTTGACCACCGACCGGACGAACTCGTCATCGCTCGACCAGTAGAGCTGGAACCATCGTGGCGTGTCGCCCATCGCGGCCGCGCAGCGCTCCATCTCTACGGAAGCCTGGTTGGAGAAGACGAAACAGGTCTGTTCCGCGGCCGCCGCCCGCGCGACGGCGAGGTCGGCGTCGCGGTCGACCATCTCGAGCACGCCGACCGGCGCCAGGAGAACCGGCGCGCGGTGCCGGCGGCCGAACAGCTCGACCGAGAGATCGCGCGATGCGACGTCGTTGAGCACGCGCGGCACGAAGCGGTACTTCTCGAAGGCCGCGCGATTGGCGCGCATGGTCGCCTCGCCACCGGCCCCGCCGACGATGTAGGCGGCGGCCTTCGCGCCCATCGCGCGGGCGGCCTTTTCCTCGAGCGCCGCGGGCGCCACCGGAACGGTCGGCCTGGCGCCGCCGACGCCGGTGACGTAGATCTCCATCTGGCGCAGCCGGCCGGGAGAGGCCGGCTGGGCTGCGGGCCGGTCGGTCATGTGGGCGAGACCCTCGCGTTCAGATCAGCTGCGTTTCTCGTAGCTGGAGCGGATCTCGTCCATGCCGTCGCGGATGCGCTGACGCAGCACATCGACGGTCTCTTCGCTCGATTTTCGCACGAGTTCCGCCATTTCGCTGGTGTTTTTCATCACGGTTTCGAGCGAGCGTCGCGCAAAATCGGCCTGTTTGGCCATCAATTCCTGCGGATTTCCGGGCGCGCGATAGTTTTGCGCCATGTCGGTGATCTCGCGCAGCGTCTCTTCAAGCATCTCGCGCTGGCGTGCCATCACCGTGGCCGCACCGGACGATGCCGTGCTCGCAGACTTCTGCAGCGCCTCGAGGTTCTTCCGGTGATGCTCGATCACCTGTTCGACGTCGACGCTCGGCAACTTCAGGTCCTTGCCGAGATTGGCGAACATGTCGACGAAGTTCTGGGATTCCGGTTTCTTGGCCATGGTCTCCTCCCGTCGCGCCACCGCCCGATGCGATGCCGTCTGGAAGAAATCTTAGGTCAGCGGCAGGCCGGCTTCAATTGCCGAACACGAGAAGCTCGCCGATGTAGAGCACTACACCGGCAATCCCGCCGATCAGCATGCCGTTGAAGCGGATATATTGCAGGTCGCGGCCGACATTGAGCTCGATCAGCCGTGTGAGTTGGCCCAGATCCCAGCTCTTGACCTGTTCTGCGATGAACGCCGACACCGCCGATTTCTGCTTCTCGACGAAGGCGGCAAGGGCAACGACGAAGCCCTGGTTCATATCGGCCCGTATCTGCGGTTCGTGGGCGAGCTGGCGACCGATATCGACCAGCAGGCCGGCCAGATGCTTGCGCACCAGCGAATTGTCGGCCCTGGCGTCCTGCTCGATGAAGCCGCGCAGGCCGGCCCACATCTCCTCGCCGAGCACGCGCAACTCCGGCCGTGCCAGGAAATCATGCTTCAGCTTCTCGGCCCGCGATGCGTAGGCCTTCGACTTGCGCAGCTTGTCGACGAAGCCGTGCAGGAAGCGGTCGAATTCGGCACGCAGCGGATGATCCTTGTCGGCCTTCACCTCGTCCATCAGCGAACCGGCCGAGGCGACGATCTTGTTCAGAAGATAGGCGTCCGCGCGGAAGAGGTTGGCGAGCGTCGGCAGTTCCTTGCGTATCTTGTCACGGATGACGCCGAGCGCCTCCTCGTCGGACAGGAAACGCGCGAAAACCTTGACCATTTCGTCGAACAGCCTCTGATGCCGCCGGTCGTCGGTGAAGGCGGCCAGCAGGTCTGCCGCAAGCGGTGCGATCGGAACTTTCTCGAGCTGGTCGATGGCGCGCCCGGTGACGAAATCGCGCAGGCCCGAGCCCTCGACCGCCGACAGCATCTGCGGCACCAGCCGGGTGATGAAGCGCGAGAGCTCCTCCGCGCGGGCACGATCGGCGAGCCATTCGGACACGAGCTGCGCGAAATCGACCTGCTCGAGCTTTTCGCGAATCGGCCCTTCGGCGAGAAAATTGCTTTCGATGAACTGGCCGAGATTGTCGGCGATCCGCTCCTGGTTCGACGGAATGATCGCGGTATGGGGGATCGGCAGACCGAGCGGCCGCTTGAACAACGCCACGACCGCGTACCAGTCCGCCAGCCCGCCGATGGTGGCCGCCTCCGCAAATGCGGCGACGAATGCGAGCGCCGGCCACCGCCCCTCGAGCGCGCGGGCGGCCAGAAAGACCAGGAGGCACAGCGCAAGCGCGCCCGTTGCCAGAAACTTGGTCCGTTTCAGCGCGGCAAGCTTCGCCCGGTCGTCGGCGCTTTGTGGAACAAGATCGCTGCCTGACGTCACCTGAAGCTGTCCCGTGTCTTGCGAAGATGGGTCAATGCGGGTCCGTTTTTTCACCGTTTCGGCGCCCTTTCCGCATTCCATGCCTCGGCATATGGCGATTTTCCCCGGCAAATCCAACGATTTGCCTCTCTCCCGTCAACTTTTTTGCACCGCACCATAATTTCATGTTGCAATGCACAATAGCCACTCCTATATGACTGCCATGCCCCGGTTCAATGGTGAACGGGGAGAACCACCGCTCAAGATGAGGATGGAGAAAACCGATGACCAAGAAGACCACGCAGAATGCATCCGCCGCCACGACCTATTTCGACCAGGTCCGTGACGCGATCGAAAATGTCCAGGGCAAGATGGAAGTTCCCGCCGCGGCGCGCGATTTCGTGAAGCGCAGCGCCACGACCGCCAAGGAACGCGCCGAAGCGGCGCACAACGGCGCCCTGACCGTGACCGGCAGCGCCGAAAAGCTCGCCACCTCCTTCGTCGGCGGCTACGCGAACGTCGTTCGCGGCCTGTTTGACGCCACGCTCGCCAACGTTCAGCATTCGCTGGATACGGTTGAGAAGGTTGCCGGCGCCAAGTCGCTCAACGAAGCGATCCAGATTCAGGCCGACTTCGTCCGCGACAACTTCCGCGCCAATGTCGACCGCGTGAAGGGTGCCGCCGAGCAGGCCCGCACGATGGTTGCCGACGGTGCGAAGACCGTGCAGGGCGAGTTCTCGAAGGTCTATTCGACCGACAAGGCCGCCTGAACCCCTTCAGGTACCGCGTAACGCAAGAAGGCCCGGAGAAATCCGGGCCTTTTTCGTATCTGGAGCGTTTCCTGCCATTCCTGAACGCTCTGTAACTTCGATGGCGAAGCGATCCGCGATCCACCGGAACGCACCAGGCACCGGCCGCAAGCTGCTCCTACCGGGCTGCCGTCCCTACCCCGAAGTCCCCTGCGACAGGACCGGACGAGCGCCGCCGAAGAGCATTTCCGGCTGCGGACGAAGCTCGATAAGCCCGACCGTCTCGCCGTCATCGAACGTCAGCCGCGCATCGAATTTGCGGGCCAGCGCCTTCATGGCTTCGTTCTGCGGGTGGGTGGTCACGCGCAACTGGCTGTAGCCGAGAGCGTGAGCATGCGCGATCAGCCGTTCGAACAAATGGCTGCCGATGCCCTTGTGCTGCAGGGTACGCTCGACGCTGAAGGCGATTTCGGCCGTCGGTGGATCGAGCTCCGGCCTCTCGTGCAGTTCCGCCGCGCCCAGAACCATGTCGTCCTCGACATAGCCCACGACAGTCGTGCCATCGTGAAAGCAGCGGTCCGCATATGCGTTGACGAAATGATCGTTGGTCGGGCCGTTGAAACGGTCGCGCCTGCTTTCCGCGTCGAGCCTCAGCAGATGCTCGCGGAACCGTCTTTCATCGGACGGCCTGAGCTGCCTGATGGTGCCATTCGGATGGAGGTCGTGTGTAGCGTTTCCGTTCATGTGTCGCATTCCTCGTGGGTCCTCCCCGAGTCGATGCAACCCGACGCGCGCTATATTGTGCAGCGCACAATAATTTTCAAGATCGAAAAAATACCTACCCGCCGGCCCACACGTCGAGAACGTAACGGTCGCTGCGCGTCATCTCGTCCATCCAGGCATCCGCTTCCTCCGGCGAACAGTCCGTCGCTTCCATCCGAAGCCGCGTCAGCGCTCGCTTCACGTCCGGCTCCATGCGGCTGCCGTCGCCGCAGACATAGATATGCCCGCCGGCCTCGATCAGCGGCCAGACATCGTCGCGATGCCGCAGGATAAGGTCCTGGACATAGGTCTTCTGGCCGTCGAGGCGCGAGAACGCGGTGTGCAGCGTCATCAGCCCCTTGGCCGCCATCGCCTCCAGCTCGTCGCGATAGATGAAATCCTGATCGGGATGGCGGCAGCCGAAGAACAATACCGCCGGGCCGAGGTCGCCACCGTCGTCCCTGATTGCCTCGCGTTCGCGCAGGAATGCCCTGAACGGCGCCAGCCCCGTGCCCGGTCCGATCATGATGACCGGGGTCGAGGGATCCTGAGGCAGACGGAACCCGGCCTTGGTCTCGCGAATGGCTGCGTCGACCGTCTCGCCTTCTCCCTTGCCGGCCAGGAAACTGGTGCAGACGCCGCGATAGAGGCCGTTTCCGGAACGCGCCGGCCCTTCGACGATACCCGCCGTGATCGCACAACGATTGCCGTCGGCCCTGGGCGACGACGATATCGAATAGTAACGCGGTGCCAGCGCCGGCAGCATTTCCAGATAGACGCCGAACGGCAGCTCGCAGGCCGGAAACTCCTCGAGAAGATCGAGCACCGACTTCCGCTTGGCGAACACCTCGGCCATGTAGGGCGCGGCACCCTTCTCCCCTTCGCCGGCCAGTTCCTCGAGAATCGGCTTGGTTTTCGGGCAACGCGTATGCGCGGCCATCATTGCGATGTCCTTGCGCGTGGCGACGGCCTGAAGCTCGACATAATCGCCAAGCAGCGCCCCGAGCCGGATCGGAGTGTCGGCAGGAAGCGGGCTGTGCCGGCCTTCGGTAGGCTTGAGCCGTATCGCGGTGTCCGGCGACAGGCCGAACCGCTCGGCGGCGCGAGCCACCAGTTCGGGACCATTGACCGGGACGATGCACAGATGGTCTCCCGGCCGGTAGGAAACGCCTTCCGGCAGTTCGACTTCGATGTGCCGGGTCGAGCGATCGGAGGGTGCGGCGCCTGCCTTGTTCTGAAGCTCGCGGTTCGTGAGGATCTTCATTGGCCGTGCGCCCGCCTGCCCTGCCACTGAATGTCCGGCTTTCCCGTCGAGGATCTCGATCGAATAGAGCGGTTCCGCCGCCGCCTGATCGGAAAAGTCGATATCGAGGCCGAGTGCCTCTCCGATGGCCGGGAAAAGGCCCTTGAACCAGTCCTGAAACTGCCCGTCGAGATCCTCGCGGGCATCGCCCTCGCCGCGCGGCGCAATCCGCTGGGCGCCGATGCGCTCCAGCCCCTCGTCGATGCGCCGTGGCGTTGCCTGGAAGGTCGACGCCCAGTCCCGGTTTCCGCAGCCGAACACCGTGTAGCGAACGCCCTTGCCTGCTCCCGGCGTGGCCGCCTCCAGCCAGTCGATGAACTTGACCGCATTGTCGGGCGGCGCGCCGTTGTAGGATGCGCTCGCAATCACCACGGCGCCATCGGCCGGCAGCCTGGCGGCATAGTCGTCGAGCTCGGCCAGAGTGGTTTCGAAGCCGTTGAGCTCCGCCGACTGGGCGATGTCGCGGGCAAACTCCTCGGTCGTGCCGAGGTTCGATCCGTAAAGCACGGTAAGCGGCGTCCCGTGGCTCGGCCGCTTGGCCGCGGTCTCCGGACGCACCGTGTCGCCGACGCCTTCGACGTCTGCCCCCGGCACCAGCGCGCTTCGCTTCAGATCCGGGCGTGGACGCACCCGGATCTTGAAGCCATCCGGCTTGATCGACAGCGTTTCCTTGATCTTCAGCTTGTAGTTCTGGTGATCGAAAAGCTGGAACCGCTGCAGGATCATGCCGAGGACCAGCGTCGCCTCCTGCATGGCGAACTGCCGTCCGATACAGGCGCGCTGACCGTTGCCGAACGGCTTGAAGGCCCAGGACGGCCGCTGCGCCATCGCCTCGCGGGAAAAGTTCTCGGGATCGAACGTCTCCGCATTCTCGCCCCACACGCTCTTGTCGCGGTGGAGCATCAGCGTCAGCAGCGTGACGAAGGTTCCGGCCTTCATCTTGTATCTGCCGCCGATCACCTCGTCCTTGTACGGGTAGAGCCCGATCGCCGGCGCCGTCGGCCACAGCCGCAGCGATTCGTTGAGGATCTGCTGGACGTATTCGAGCTGGTTGACCTGAGCGACCGTCGGCGCGACGGCGATGTCGCGGCCGAGCACCCGGTCGACCTCGGCATAGGCCCTGTTGAGCACGTCGGGATTGTTGAGCAGGAAGTAGATGGCAAACGACATCAGACCCGACGTCGTCTCGTGACCGGCGATCAGGAATGTGTTGATCTGATAGCGGATATTCTCGTCCGAGAGGCTGTCGCCGGTCTGCTTGTCGACGCCCGCCAGCATGAAGTTGAGCAGGTCTTTCTGGCTCTGGTCGCCGCCGCCGCGCCGCCGCTCGCGGATGATCTCGTCGACCAGCCCGTTCATGAAGTCGACGTCTTTCTTGAGCTGCTCGAGCCGGCCGCGCAGCATCACCTTCTCGAACGGCAGGCCGCGCTGCATCATGCAGGTTTCGAGCGTTCGGGTCAGCGCATCGATGAACGGGTGGTAGTCACGGCGGTAGAACGAGTTGAAGCGGTAGTCGAAGCCGCAGACGCCGATCGTGTCGAGCGCCAGCGCGGTCATGTCGTGCACCACGTCGACCTCGTCGTCGACGTTCAACCGCTCCCATTTGAGGCAGAGCTGCCCGGCGATATCCAGCATCATCGGGAAATAGTTGGTCATCGCCCGATGGCTGAAGGTCGGCAGCAGGATGCGATGCGCCTTGGCCCAGTTGGGCTCCTGCGTCTCGCCGGTGAACAGCGCATCGCCCGCCACCGCCCGCACCCGGCGCAACGAGCCGCGCACCGCCTTGTCGAACCGCTCCTCGTCGCAGATTTCCTTGACCAGATCGGCGCCCGACACGATGACCAGCGGTGTACCCATCATGTTGAGGCGGAAGATCGGCCCGTATTCGCGCGTGAGCTCCATGAGGCTCTGCAGCGGCCGGTCGCTGTCGACCGTGAGCATGTTGCCGACGACCGGCTTTCCCGGCGGGCTGGGAATCAGGTTCTGCGCGTTCGAAGCCGCCATCGATGCTCCTCCCTTTTCCCGCATTAATTGCGAGAACGCGTGCAAAGGCAAGGCGGTCGGCGGACCGAGCGCCCTGCCGGCTGCTGACGTCGCGTGAGGTCAGGCGCGATCGCATCGCGGCAAAAATAATATGAAGATGCGGGTCATCTTATTTGTCAAACACTCTGGAATTGTTCTAATGTGGGGTCCATAGTCGGCCGAAGGACCAGCAAGGGGCTCACGATGCGACTGACGCGACAGACGAACTACGCGATCCGCATTCTGATGTATTGCGGCGCCAACCAGGGCAATCTGAGCCGCATACCGGAGATCGCCAGCGCCTATGGGCTTTCCGAGCTGTTCCTGTTCAAGATCCTGCAGCCATTGGTCGAGCACAAGCTTGTCGAGACCGTTCGCGGCAGGAACGGCGGCGTGAAGCTCGGCCGTCCGGCGGACCAGATCACGCTGTTCGACGTCGTGCGGGTCACAGAAGACAATTTCGCGATGGCGGAGTGTTTCGAGACCGACTCGACCGATTGCCCGCTGGTCGATTCCTGTGCGCTGAACGAGGCGTTGCGCAAGGCGCTCGGCGCCTTTTTCGACGTTCTTTCCGGCTACACGATCGACGACCTCGTGAAGTCGAAGCCGGAGATGCGCAGCCTCCTTAACATCGACACGCTGGAGCCCCGCGCGCTCGCGAGCTGACCGCGTATCCGCGCGGCTCTACGGCGCACCGGTCCACGTGCGGCCAACA